>JAYTLR010000154.1:0-41573 GCA_043729195.1 Akkermansia sp. | reverse complement strand
CGGAGGCGAAGCGTAAGGCGGAGACGCCGGCCGAGCCCGCGCCCTTGCCGCCGATCTCCAGCCACACGGCGGCCAGCGGCGGCGATGTCCGGACCTTGCGTTCGGGGATTCCTTTCAAGACGGAGGTCAAGGTGGAGAAGGGCGGGAGCGCGTCGAAGGAGCGGCAGGCCGGGGAATCCTACACGGCAGAATACAAACTGACGGTCCGCGTGCCGGAGCCGTCGAAGACCCTGGCGGAGCTCCACACGGTGAACCCGCGGCTTTCCAAGCTGCTGCCGGGGCTGCCGGCGATGCTCGAGAAACCGGAAGTCTCGCGCTGGTTTTACGCGCTTTACGAGGACAAGACGGGCCGGCTGAAGCAGGACGCGACGCGGCTCAACGAGCTGCTGACCAAGCACAATTTCTACGACTGTGAGACGATCCTGAACCTCAAGCACCCGCAGTCGGGGCGGAAGGTTTTCCTGCTGCAGGCGGAGATGGACGTGGTGTCGGACGGGTCGGACGGCGACCGCTTGGCGACGATGCCGGACGAGATCGTCAACTCCACGCACTACCAGCCCTTCACCAGCTACGGCTGGCCGAAGAAGACCAAGACGCCGAACCCGATGGTGGCGGGGTGGGAGAAGCGGCTGGCCGGGGCGAAGGTGGAACTGGCGGCGTCCGGCACGACGGCGGATCGCAAGGTCTGGCTGCGGGACCGGATCCAGTACTTGCAGCGGGGGATCGACGACATGAAGGGCCGCAGTTTCCTGATCGCGGACTACGATCCCTTCATTGTGATCCCGGTGAACCTTCTCACCGCCAACGATCCCTTCGCGCCGAAGGTGGGCGACTACGCGGTGGTGGCCCATGGCGACAAGCTTTACCCGGCGATCGTGGGGGACGGCGGGCCGACCTTCAAGGTGGGCGAGGCGTCGCTGCGGATGGCGAAGCAGATCAATCCGAAGGCATCGTCCTACAGCCGGCCGGAGTCGGACCTGGTGGTGACCTATGTCGTGTTCCCGGGATCGCGGGAGGAGACGAAGGGGCCGCCGGATTATGAAAAATGGCGGACGCGCTGTGAGGAGCTATTGAAAGAGTGTGGCGGGCTGGGGGAAGGCGTGGAGCTTCACCGCTGGGAGAATCTCTTGCCGGATCCGGCGCCGGTGGTGCCGGAGGGAGGTCCGGCGGCGGTGGCCCCGGGGGCTCCGCCGGCCGGTGAGGGCGGGGCAGAGGGTGGCCGGTGATCTAAAGGTTTGGGGCGAATGCACGCGCCTAAACGCCGGTATGAGAACAACGAAAGGGACGAAATTGACGATATTGACGAGATTGACGAGATTGAGACTGGTGGGAACATGGTGAGACCAACCTTGCGTGTCTTCGGGCCGATTACAGTGCCTTGATTTTCGCGGAGTTTTGCTAATTTCGTTGTTACCAAACGGTCAGAAGCCCGGCGCGGCTTCGTCCTTCGCGCTGCTTTTCGTGGCGGTGTCCTGGTATTTCAGGATGCCTTGTTCCATCCACTTCCAGAGCTCGGCTTGCTCGGTTTGGAAACGCTGGTAACCGGCTTTGAGATCTTCGGTGCGGGCGGCGGCGTTGGCTTCGGTGAGTTCGAAGCCGAAGTCCGCGCCGGGGCCTTCGATCGACCAGCCCATCATGCGGGCGAGCATGACGTCGCCGAGGGCCTTGCGGGCGTGGG
This sequence comes from Akkermansia sp., assembly GCA_043729195.1. Lineage (GTDB taxonomy): Bacteria > Verrucomicrobiota > Verrucomicrobiia > Verrucomicrobiales > Akkermansiaceae > Haloferula. The sequence continues at coordinate 39,895 of JAYTLR010000154.1, read as the reverse complement.
TGCCGTCGAGCCACCAGTGCATCTTGGTGTGGTCCATCGGGACGTTCTCGGCGTTGAGCGGATGGAAGTCGTTGAAGTCCCAGATGGTGGCGGCGGGGGCATCGGGGTGCGCTTTGTTAGAAGCGGCGACGAGCTTGGCCATCAGGCCGCGATCGAGGCTGAAGGTCGGGTCGGGATCGCCCTGCTGATAGAACACGCCGAGGTAAGTCGCGTGACTCGGCGGGATCATCAGGATCAGGCGGCACTTGGCGGCCTTGGTGTCATCGAGGATCTGCTGGAGCTGCGAGATCTTCCAGTCGTTGCCCTGGGCCGGCGGGTTCGCCTTGCGGCGGCGGATGACGCGGAGGGCGTGGGAAATCGCGTCGCGCTGGATGACCTTGGCGACGTCGGTGGTTTCCTGATGGCGCAGGCGATGGCCCTGCGGCGTGTATTCCGGCAGCTCGCCCTTGTTGCGGTTGATGATGGTCTGCACCGCCGACTGGAAGGTCGAGATGCCGGCGTAGTAGCGGAAAGTCTGCTCGACGTGGTTGCCCTTCGGATTGAAGGGCGACTCCATGAAGCCGGTGGTCCGGTAGCCGGAGTTCGCGCCGATCAGGTCGCCGATGTCGATGCCGACGATGGCGGTCTTGAGCGGCGCGTGTTCGAGCGTGTAGCGGAGGATCGGCGCGGTTTCCGGCAAGGTGCCGGCGCTGACGGCGAGGTTGACGGCCGGCGTGTCGCCCCACTGCGGTACGGCGGGATCGAGCGCGATGTCGATGCGCGAGGAACCGAAGAAGCCGGCTTCCCACGGCCTCGCGGCGGCGATGCCGGCCTTGCCGGTGCGCTGGTAGCGGTAGATCGGGCGGTATTCGGCGAAGCTGTCGTCGGTCCACGGGGCCTTGCTGACCCACAGCGGGTTGACCCAGGTGTTGATGCCGATGAACAGCGCGACGAGACCGCCGGCCGCGATGAGGACGACGAGGGTGAAGTTGCGGAAGGATTTGCGGGGCAGTCGCATGCGGATTCCCTGTTAGAACTGGAAGTAGATGAACTCGCTGAGCTTGTCGAATTCGTAGAGCACGACGGCGAACAGCAGGACGGTGAAAGCAGCCCACGCGGGGGTCGGCCGCCATTGCAGGGTGCTGACCACACGAAGAAGGGCAATGGCAGGGGCAATCATGAGCGCATCCCAAATCCATGAAGGGACGAGCTTCTCGGGGACCGCGTCCTTCAGTAAGGTAATGACTAGCGCCGAGATCAGTATGCCAATGACCGGCCGCCATCTCCAAAGAAACGGTTGGCCCGAGCGCGAATCGAGGACGCGCGAGGGATCGAGCGCTGGTTGGTAGCGGCGGAGGAATTCCTGGGTGTTGGGCAGGAACCAGACGACCAGCAGGATCAGGCAGGCGCGCTGGGCGTGGCTTGCCTTGACGACGAAGGCGCTGGAATCGGGCCAGCCTTGGAAGCCGTTCATGCCGAACATCGCGCCGAGGATCTCGCCGGTGGCGGCGAGGGCTTTCGGGCCGCCGCCGGGCATCAGCTCGTAGTTGCCGGCGCGGAAGGGGACCCAGGAAATGATCACCGCGAGGAAGGTCAGGCCGATGGCCAGCGGCTTCGGCAGAGGTCGCCAGCCCATCTTTTTACGCAGGGCGAACCAGGCGTTGTTGGCGCAGAGGTAGAGGCCGTGGAGGGCGCCCCAGATGACGAAGGTGAAGCCGGCACCGTGCCACAGGCCGCCTAACAGCATGGTGAGGAACAGGTTCACGTAGCGGCGCTTGGGTCCCTTGCGATTGCCGCCGAGCGGGATGTAGAGGTAGTCGCGGAGGAAGCGCGACAGCGTCATGTGCCAGCGCCGCCAGAAGTCCACGACCGAGTCCGCCTTGTAGGGCGAGTGGAAATTGAGCGGGAAGCGGATGCCGAACAGGCGGGCGGCACCGAGGGCCATGTCGGAGTAGCCGGAGAAGTCGAAGTAGAGCTGGAGCGAGTAGGAGATCGAGCCGACCCATGCTTCGGCGATGGTCAGCGGGCGCTCGCCGCTGGCGGCGAGGTCGAAGATGTTGTTGGCGATCGGCGAGAGGTTGTCGGCGATGACGACTTTCTTGAAGAGGCCGAGGACCAGCAGTGCGAGGCCGACCGAGAAATGGACCCAGCGCCGGGTCGGGCCGGGGACGCGGTCGAACTGCGGCATCATCTCGCGGTGATGCACCAGCGGGCCGGCGATCAGGTGGGGGAAGAAGGTGACGAAGAGCAGGTAGTCGGTGAACTTGTATTCCTTGGTCTCGCCGCGCCAGGCGTCCACCAGGTAGGCGATCTGGAGGAAGGTGAAAAACGAGATCGCGAGCGGCAGGATGATCGGGGGGATCGCGCCGGGCCAGCCGGTAGCGGCGGTGGCGATGGCGGCGAGGAAGCCGGCGTATTTGTAGTAGCCGAGCAGCAGCAGGTTGGCGGTGATGCCGGCGACCAGCGCGGTCTTGCCGTGGCGGGTCGCCTTGTGGCCCGAAAGGTAGCGGCCGATGTAGTAGTTGGCGGCGCAAGAACCGATGACGAGCAAGATGTATTTCGGGGTCCAAGGCTCGGCCGGGTGGGGATTCCAGACCCCGTAGAAGGCCAGCGAGGCGAGGACCAGCCAGCCGAAGGCGGCCCGCGGGGCGAAGCGCCGGATCAGCGCGAACACCGCCAGCGCGATGGGCAGGAAGGCGAGGAGGAAGGTGTAGGAATTGAAAATCATCGGTCGGGTGCGGCCGGGCGACGGGCTTGTCTAGCGGGGCGGCGGAGGGCGGGCAACCCCGGAAGGTGGGGGAACGAACCTTGGAATTTGATGGAACGAACCGCGGAGGCGCGGAGGTCGCGGAGGTGAACGCGGAGCAGGAACGGTGATATCGGAGACTTGGCGCCCCCTTGGCGACCTCCGCGCCTCGGCGGTTCGTTCCTTCTGTCAGAACTGGAAGTAAATGAACTCGCTCAGTTGGTCGAAATCGCGGCCGACGGCGTAGAGGACGACGAGGGTGAAGAACAGCCATTGCCAAGTCGGGCGCCAGTGCCACCAGCGGCGCGGGCCGGCGGGGGTGCCGGTGGCTTCGGCGATGTCGAGGGCAGGGCGGTAGCGGCGGAGGAATTCCTGGGTGTTGGGCAGCGCCCAGACGACGAACAGGCCGAGGGCGATCGGCACCATCGCGCGCTTCAGTTTAACCACGACCACGGCATCCGGCGGCCAGCCGTCGAAGCCGTTGAGGCCGGCCATCGAGGCGAGCATGCGGTTCGCGCTGGCGACGTCATGGGCCTTGAAGAAGACCCAGCCGACCATCACCGCGAGAAAGGTCAGGCCGATCGCGAGCGGCTTCGGCATCGGGGGCAGCGCGAGCTTTTTGCGCACGCCGAACCAGACGTGGTTGAGGCAGAGGTAGAGTCCGTGGAGGGCGCCCCAGATGATGAAGGTGAAGCCGGCGCCGTGCCAGATGCCGCCTAACAGCATCGTGGTGAAGAGGTTCACGTAGCGGCGTTTGGGCCCCTTGCGGTTGCCGCCGAGAGGGATGTAAAGGTAGTCGCGGAGGAAGCGCGACAGGGTCATGTGCCAGCGCCGCCAGAAGTCGACGACCGAGACCGCCTTGTAGGGCGAGTGGAAGTTGAGCGGGAAGCGGATTCCGAACAGGCGGGCCGAGCCGAGCGCCATGTCGGAGTAGCCCGAGAAGTCGAAGTAGAGCTGGAGGGTGTAGGCGGTCGCGCCGGCCCAGGCTTCGGCCATCGTCGGGTCGCGGCCTTCGGCGGCGGCCAGCGCGAAGATCGGGCTGGCGGTGCGAGCGAGGTAGTCGGCGAGCACGACCTTTTTGAAAAGGCCCATCGCCAGCATGGTGAAGCCGACCGACAGGTCCTTCGAGCGCAGCCCGCGGTCCTTGTTCCGCTCGAACTGCGGCATCATCTCGCGATGGTGGATCAGCGGGCCGGCGATCAGGTGGGGGAAGAAGGTGACGAAGAGGAGGTAGTCGGTGAAGTGATACTCCTCGGTCTTGCCCTTCCAGGCATCGACCAGGTAGGCGATCTGGAGGAAGGTGAAGAAGGAGATCGCGAGTGGGAGGATGATCGGTTCGATGGGACCGGGCCAGCCGGTGAGGGAGGTCGAGATCCCGGCGAGGAAGCCGGCGTACTTGAAGTAACCCAGCAGGACGAGGTTGGCGGTGACGCCGGCGGTGAGGAGGAGCTTGCCGGGACGCGAGTGCTTGAGGGGGGAAAGCCGGCGGCCGAGGTAGTAGTTGAAGACGCAGGAGCCGATGATCAGCAGGAGATACTGCGGGCTCCAGGGGTGGTTCGGGTCCGGATTCCAGATGCCGTAGAAGTAGAGCGAGACGAGGACCAGCCAGCCGAGGGCGAGGCGGAAGGGGGCGCGGCTCAGCAGGTGGTAGCCGAGCAGGGCGATCGGCAGGAAGACCAGCAGGTAGAAGTAGGAATTGAACAGCATGTCACTTCTTGGCCTCGGCTTCCGTGATCCACTCCTCCTTGCGGGCGACGTCGGCCGACCCGGGGCCGCTCAGGTAGTCGCGGTAGCCCTGCCTGACGTGCTCGAACCAGGGATCGAGGGTTTCCGGAGTCAGCCGCGTGCCGTAGTTTTCACCGCCTTCGATCGGCAGCGGCCAGCCCATGATGCGGCTCTGGATCAGGTTGCCGACTTCGATCGAGTAGTGGCCGAGGTCGCCCCAATGGAGCATCGAGGACTCGCTGTCCCGGGGCAGTGGGTCGCAGTTGAGCGGGTGGTAATCGCAGAAGTCCCAGACTTCGATCGGCGGACCGGGGTGGGTTTCGGCATTGACCCGGGTGGCGGTTTCCAGCACCGCGCGGCGTTCGGCTTCGAAGACAACCGGCGGGTCCGCGGCATCGGCGGCGCGGGCGTTCATCATCGCGTGGGTGGGATGGATGAAGGCGATGAAGCGGGTGTTCTTCGCCCGCGCTTCGCGCATCAGGTCTTCGAGCAGCTTGGCCTTGGCCGGGGTGATCGCGGGGCGCGAGGTGTCGGGGACATCGAACTCCGCCTCGCCCTGGATCCGCGCCTGGATGAAATCGAGCTGGCTGCGCTGGCCCTTCTTCTTTGGCCGGGCGCGCAGGCCTTTCGGGGTGTACTGGGTCGGCTCCTGGCTGGCGTAGCGTTTCAGGGTCTGGGCGGAGGCCTCGAAGGTCGAGACGCCGATCAGGTAGCGCAGTTCGCGGTTGAAGCGGTCCTGCTTGCCGGCCAGCGGCGAGGAGGCGAAATCACCGAGCGGCCGGGTGTCGGTGAGCGAGCTGAGGTCGCCGGGATCGACGCCGAACAGGATGGTGTCGACCTTCCGCTCGGCGAGCAGGTAGCGGGCGAGGGCGGAGCTTTCGTAGATGAAGCCGCCGCTGCAGCCGAGGTTGACGACCGTCTTGCCTTGCCAGCCGGAGTATTCGGGGTCGAGGCCGTTGGCGACGCGGGACGATCCGATCAGGGCGGCGTCGATCGTCTTGTTGGCGCGGACGATGCCGGCCTTGCCGGTGCGGATCTGGGACGAGATGTCGCGGTAAGGGTCGAGTTTTTGCGACGACCACGGCATCGGGGTCACCCGCCACGGGTTCACGGTGGTATTGACCGCCAGCGCGACCCCGCAGGCCACCGCGACCACGGATACCAAGCCGATGGTGTATCCCCGGGAGGCAGACATGGACGGGGTATGCGCCATGCCTCGCGAGGGTGTCAAATGTCTTCCACTCGGTGGGGATGGAACGAACCGCGGAGACGCGGAGGTCGCGGAGGCGAACGCGGAGGCCCGGGTAGGGGAGAGCTTGTCTATGCGAGAGGGAGTTTTCACGATCTTAGGGGGCATTGGGAGTTTCCCAGGAAGTATATCGGGCTATTTCTCCAAGAATGCTCCACTTCGCGTCCCTCTCTGCGACCTCCGCGCCTCCGCGGTTCGTTATTTCCTCCCGCCCCGCCCTCAGGAACCGTCCTTGACCGGGGCCGCCGCCATCGGGGAGGGTGGCGACGCCTTATTTCATGATCTCCCTTCAAAAACGCTTCCTCTTCGTCCACATCCCGAAGACCGCGGGCAACTCGATCCAGAACATCCTGCGGGACTATTCCGAGGACCGGATCGTCGCCAGCGGCGGGCAGGACGGGGTGGAGCGCTTCGAGGTGCGGTCGGACGGGCGGGAGCTGGTGAAGCACTCGACGCTGGCCGAATACTATCGCGAGCTGGGGCCGGTGACCGCCGACGGGCTGTTCAAGTTCGCCTGCGTCCGCAACCCGTGGGACCGGATGATCTCGTTCTGGTTCTCGCCGCACCGCCGCGAGACGAAGTGGGACCCGAAGAAGTTCCGCAAGTTCGTCGAGAAGGAAGTCCGGCCGCTGCGCGAGTATTTCGCGCTGCCGACCGACGCCGGCCAGCCGCCCTTCGGCAATGTCGATTTCATCATCCGCTACGAGCACCTGAACGACGACTTCCGCACGGTCTGCGAGAAGCTCGGGATCCCGCCGGTGGAGCTGCCGGTGAGGAACCGCTCGGAGCGGGGCAGCGCGGCGCAGTACTACGATGACAAGCTGAGCGAATTCATCGCGGAGACCTTCGCCGACGAGATCGACTACTTCGGCTACCAACGGCCATGACGCGCCCGGTGTTCCTGCTGTCCCTGCCGCGCGCCGGCTCGACGCTGCTCCAGCGGTTGCTGCTGATGAGCGGGAAATGCGCGACGCTGGGCGAGCCGAGTTTGCTGCTCCGCTTCCTCGGCGAGGGGCCGGCGATGACGCGGAAGGCGACGTATTGGGAATCGCTGGTCGAGACCGCGACCGCCGACATGCGCAAGGCGTGGGGCGGCTACGACGAGGCCTACCGGAAAGGCGTGCGGAATTTGATGCAGGGGATTTACGACGGGCTGGCGGACGGCAAGGAGTGGTTTATCGACAAGACGCCGCGCTACACGTTGATCGCCGAAGAGATTCTGGCGACCTTTCCCGACGCGAAGTTCATCGTGCTGTGGCGGCATCCGCTGGCGGTGGCGGCTTCGGTGTCGTCGACCTTCCGCAAGGGGCGCTGGTGTCCGGACGAATTCGGGATCGACCTGTATGAAGGGCAGGCGCGCTTGCAGGAGTTTTGCCGGCGGCATGGCGAGCGGGTGTTCCAGGTCAAGTACGAGGACCTGGTGACCGACCCGGCCGGCGAGCTGGGGCGGCTGGGGGATTACCTCGGCTGGGAAAACCTGCCCGCCGTGCTGGAGCAGGAGTTGGTGACTTCCACCGGCGGGACTTTGGGCGATCCGACCGGGGTGAAGCGCTACTCGAAGATCTCGCCGGCCAGCCGCGACGCGTGGAAGACGGAGTTGTCGAATTGGTATCGGAGGGCCTGGGCGAGGAGTTATGTCTCGGGCGAGCGGGCGATGAAGATGAAGGAACTCGGCTACGAGCTGCCGGACGGGATCGCACGGGGCGGGCGGCTGGGTTTGTTCGCGGGGTTGGCGGATTGGTTCACCGCCACGCGGAGGATTCACCGGAGGTTGCGGAAGCCGACGTGGTTGCCGAGATTTGCGCGGAGGTTCCGGAAGGAGCGGGGGTATGAGGTGTCGTTCCGGTGAGGGGGGATGACTCGATAGGGCGAAATGCCGCCGAGCTTACAAGGGAGCTGTGCACTGAGGCAAGTAGTCCCGGCTTTAGCCGGACGAGTGGTTCCTCCAGTTCCGCTGCACCCTCAAAGTCCGCACCGCCCGTGCTTCGTCCGGCTGAAGCCGGGACTACATACCACTGGGTTTGGAGTCGCTCGTGGTTGGGGACATTACCACTTGTAGCTTGAACCGGAGATCATAGCCAGATACCAACATTCATGCCGTATCTCTGGAGAAAATTGACCCCGGAGCGCCGGGAGGCTTGGCTTGCTTATCGCAAGCTGCTCAAGCGCCCTTGGCATTGACCTCCGCATTTCGACCAAGGTGCCATCTTTTATCATCTGACGGGCGCTTGCTTCGAGCATCGGTCTCACATCGGTCACTCGGACTCGCGGCTCGCATCCTTCTGCGAAAGTCTGATTGCCGCGTTCGATGGTCCCCCTGCCGCTTGGTGCGTGCTTCCCAATCACTATCACGTCTTGGTGAGGTGCCGCGATCTCAAGGCGACTACAAAGTCATTGGGCCGATTTCATGGCCGGCTTTCCTATGATTGGAATGGCGAAGAGGGAACCCGGGGCCGGCAAGTCTGGCATTCCGTCTCGGATCGGGGGATGCGAAACCCCGATCACTTCTGGGCGACGGTAAACTATATCCACCACAACCCGGTGAAGCACGGGTATGTCTCGAAATGGGAGGACTGGCCGTTTTCGAGTGCGCCTGATTTTCTCGCCGAGATGGGTCGTGAAGGCGCGCTCGAGATCTGGCGTCGCTACCCGGTTCTCGATTACGGGAAAGGCTGGGATGACTGAGCCTCAAGAGGAGGGTGGTACGTAGTCCCGGCTTCAGCCGGATGAGTAGTTCCTTCGGATCCGCCGAACCCTGAAAGCCCGCGTCGCCCGTGCTGCGTCCGGCTGAAGCCGGGACTACGTACCACCGGGTTTGGAGTCGCTTGTGGTGGGGGACATTGCCACCGGTGCCAGGCGACCAAGGATGTCTTTCCTCACCCGCGGCGAGAAGGTCATCAGCGGGTGGAGCGGGCATGGGATGCTGAGGTTTTCCGCGCGGTCCCACTGCGAACTGGTGGACGGCAGGATGATCAGGTCGGCCGGGGTGCGGTAGGAGACGATGGGGATGTCGCCGAGGCGGTTTTCGGTTTTGGCGAGCTGCTGGAGGAAGTCGCTGCCGGGGCGCATCTGGCGTGCGCCTTCGCCGTAGCAGAGCTGGGCGGTTTCGGTGCCGTGGTGCGGGGAGGAGATGGTGAAGAAGGCATCGCAGCGCTTCGCCCCGCCGAGCTCCTGCAGGTAGTGGCGGCTGATCAGGCCGCCCATGCTGAAGCCGATGACCACCAGCCGTTCGTCCGGGCCGAAGCGGGCGTCGATCTCGCGCTTGAGCTGCGCGGCCATGACGGGGAGTCCGTCGCGGCCGTCGGCGGGCTTGAGCGAGGGCGTGAGGCATTCGATCCCGCGCTGTTCGAGGTCCTTGCGGAGGAAGCCGAAGCAACGCCACTGGGTCTGGAAGATGCCGTGGACGAGGACGACGCGCTTCGCCGGGATCTTGCGGGTCTCCGCGCCGTGGGACAGCGAGGCCATGGCGAGGGAGGAGAGGAGGACGCGCTTCAGCATGCGACGATGAAACCACGGTGGGGGCGGTCGCGGAAGATACAATTTTTTGCGTCAATCATCGAGCATCGCGTCGATCCGCTGCATCTCGGTGACCTGCCATTTCATCGCGCCGACCTGTTCGGTGGCGACGTGGATCTCGAGTTCGGAGGCACCGAGGGTGATGAGGGCGAGCTGGTTGCGGGTGGCTTCGGCATTGCGCGCGAGTTCTTCCAACTGGGTGGTCACGCCGGAGATGCGTTCGCGGAGGGCTTCCGGCTTTACCTTCGAACGGGCGAGCAGGGTGAGCTTGTGGCAGAGCGGCCAGAGGGAAGAGAGCGACTCGTCGGTGCGGCGGGCGAGTTCGGCGCGGAGTTCGGAAGGGAGGTGCGGGTTCGCGGGATCGGCGGCGGCTTCCTGGAGGGCGAGCAGCTCGCGGACGGCATCGAGCATGCGGGGTTTGAGGTCATCGCCGGGGAAGGGGACCTTGAAGCGGAGCGTGCTGATCAACTGGTCGTGGTCGCCGCTTTCCTGGAGGAGCTGGAGGGCGGCGGCGTAGTTGTTTTCGTCCATCGCGGTCTGGGCTTGGCCGGATTTGGAAAGCATGCGGTAGCCGGCCCAGGCGAGGAGGCTGGCTAGGGCGATCACGCCGACGAAGGCCAGCGAGATGCGCCAGAAGTAGACGGCGGCGATCAGGAGGGCGAGGCCGAGGAGCCAGCCAATGGGGCTTGAGGATTCGTCCGCCATGTTCGTGGTGGGGAGGATCGGCGAAGAGAGACGAGACGCCAAGGGGAATGATGAGGAACGAACCGCGGAGTCGCAGAGGTCGCGGAGAGAGCGGGGAGGGCGGGGAGGGCGGGGAGGGCGTGAGCGGTGGTTGGGGATCGGGGAAATTGGAGATTGGGAGATTGGGAGATTGGGAGATTGGGAGATTGGGAGATTGAGGGATTCGGGGAGAAGAGGGGATTTCGGAGGTGAAGGCGGGTGCCAACTCCGATTTACTTACTTCCCTTTCGCACCCGACCGTCCAAGCGGACTAAAGATCCGCGGTCCAGTACACGGAGCGTCCTTCAGGCCCTTCTTGGCAAGATCGATAGACGCCTGCCATCTGCCATCTGCCATCTGCCATCGGGCCTCTTGGCCCTACGAGAGGGCGAGCGGGCCGCCGTTGCAGAAGTCCTGCTGGCCGAAGACGGGGATGTGGTGGCCGAAGGCGTGGGCGATGGAGAGCCAGTGCGGTTGTGGGGGACGTTGTCGAACTGCATCGCCTGGCCGGTCTTGAAGCCGAGTCCACCGCCGAGGAGGACGAAGGGGATGTTGTCGAGGGTGTGGCTGTTGCCTTTGCCGAGCTCGTTGGTCCAGACGATGGTGGTGTGGTCGAGCATGGTGCCCTGGCCGCCGGGCTCGGGGATGCTGTCGAGTTTCTTCGCGAGATAGGCGAGCTGCTCGCAGAGCCAGATATTGATCTTCACCAGCTTCTCCTGGGCGTCGGCGTTGTTGTCGGGCTCGTGGGAGAGGTGGTGATGGTCCTCGTGGATGTCGAGCCAGCGCATGCGGGCCTGGCCGACGCTGTTGGTGTATTGCAGCGAGGCAACGCGGGCCATGCCGTTGGCCATCGCGTTGACGAGGAGGTCGGCCTGCATGTGGCTGATCTTCGGGATGCCGTCGTTGTCGAGGGCGACGCCGGGCTCGAGGGCGGGCGGCGGGAAGAGCAGGTTGGCGGTGCCGGGGCTTTGGAGGTCCTTCTCCATTTCGCGGACGAAGGTGGCGTGCTGGTCTAACAACTCCTTCTCGGCGGGATCGACGTGGGCGGCGATGGTGCGGAGGTCATCGCGCACTTCATCGAGCACGCTGCCGACGTTCTCGCGGTCCTTCATGCTGCCATAGAGCTTTTCAAAAAGCGCGTAAGGATCGCTGGCCGGGGCGAGCGGCTGGTTGGGGCCGGCGTAGTTTTCGCGGGTCCACGGGTCGGCTCGGTTGGGGACGGCCACGCCGAGTTCGAGCGAGCCGAAGCGGGTGGCGGTTTCCGGGCGGGCCTGGAGGAAATTCTTGATCTCCTGGTCGATCGAGATGTTGCGGGCCCAGCCGGCGGGCATGCCGCCGCCGCCCTGGATGTTGCCGGGGAGCAGTTGGTTGGCGGTGAGCAGGCAGCTCATGCCGCGCATGTGGTTGTCGCCGTCGCCGCCGACCTTGTTGCAGATGCCCTTGAGGGTCATCAGGCGGTTCTTGAAGGGTTCGAGCGGGGCGAGGATGCGCTTGAGCTTGAAATCGGGACCGGTCTGGTCGGGCCAGAATTCGGGCTGGATGGTGCCGTTCGGGGTGAAGAGGAAGATGATCCGCCGGGTTTTCGCGCCGGGGGCGTCCTGGGCGAGCGAGGGGAGGGCGGGCAGGAAGGGCAGCGCGGCGGCGGAAAGGCCGAGCTGGCGGAGGAAGGAGCGGCGTGTGGTGAGGTTCATGGCGAGTTTGTCTATCTGGCGAAGTCCGCCCTGACAGAAGACATTTCAAGAGATTCGATTGATGATTGCCGCTTGTTGGTTTTTGAATGGGTGATTTGATGTTGAGGAACCTTTCCGTCACATCAACAATCAAAAATCGTCAATCATCAATCGTCAATCAAAGGGGCTTTCGATCATGCGCGATCTGCTGGTGGGAATTACTAGCGGCTGGCCTGGTCGGGGGCGGGGAGGCCTTGGAGGGCGGTGAGGGTGGTGATGTCGACGAAGAGCTGGCGGACGTGGTGGCCGGAGGCGGTGAAGGAGGATTCGAGTTTCACGAGTGAATCGTGGCCGTAAACGACGGGGTTCTGCTTGATCGCGTATTGAAGGAGCTGGCGGATGAAGCCGCGGCGCGCGCCGGCGGAGGCGACCGCGTGGCTGGCGAGGTCGCGCGGGCCGCGGAGGTGGACGAGCTCGCCTTCGAGGGAATTGTAGTCGGCTTCCGGGTTGATCGGTTTGTCGTCCTCGGTGATGCGGAAGCGGCCGACGGCATCGAAGTTCTCCAGCGAGAAGCCGAGCGGGTTGATGGTCTCGTGGCAGGTCATGCAGTTCGCGTCACGGGTCATTTCGGCGACCTTCTCGCGCATCGTGAGTTTCGGGTCGAACTTGTGGTTTTCGAAGGCGATCGCTTCCGGCGGTGGCTTGAGGATCCCGCCGAGGACGTTGCGGGTGATAAAGACGCCGCGGTGGATCGGTGAGGTGCTGTCGGGGTGGGCGAGGCGGGCAAGCAGGTAGGGGTGGGTGAGCACGCCGGCGCGCTGGGCGGGGTCGAACTTCACCGGCTGGAAACCGCCGCCTTCGGGGACGGGGACGCCGTAGAACCGGGCGAGGCGATCGTTGAGAAGGAGGTAGTCGGCTTCCAACAGCTGCCGGTAATCGGACTTGTCACTCCACACGACCTGCTCGACGAAGCGCTCCAGCGAGCGGCGGAGGTCGGCGACGATGGCGGCGTCGAAACCGGGGAAGCGCGCGGCGTCCTTGCGCAGCAGGTCGCTTTCGGCATCGAGCTTCAGCCAGAGCTGGAAGAAGTCGTTGAGCTTCGCCTTGGCCCGCGGGTTGGCGACCAGCCGCAGGGCCTGGGCTTTCACTTGCTCCGGAGTGCGGAGCTGGCCGGCTTTGGCGGCGTCTAACAGGGGTTGGTCGGGCAGCGAATCCCAGGCACCGAGGGCGAGCCGGGCCGCCACGGTGAAGTCGTCCTTTTCGGTGCCGAGTTCGGGGTAGAGGAAGCGCGGCGACTTGACGATGAGGATGACGGCGCGCTTCACCGCCTGCTCCGGCGCGGTGCCGTCGGCGAAGGGTCGCTCGACGTAAAGCTGACGTTGCTCGTCGCTGAGCGGGCGGCGGAAGGCGCGCTCGGCGAAGGTGGCGATGAAGCCCTTCAGCTTGTTCAAGCGGTCGGGATCGTCGTCCTTCACGCCGCTGAGATCGGGCAGGACTGCAAGAACCTGGTTCGCGACCTCGATCGCCGCGGTGGTGGTCGCCTCGTGCCAGTCCTTGGAAATGCCGGTGCCGCGCTCGTAGCCCTCGCTGGCATCGTCGGCGGGAAAGGCGGTGGAGATGATGGCGATCTGGGTGGCCCACTGGGGAGAAATGTACGGCGCGGCTAGTACTTCCCATTCGCCGTGGGGCGGTTTCCATTCGAGTCGGACGGCACCGAGCTTCTCCTTGAACTTGAAGTAATCGAGCCGGAACGGGTAGGCGCGGCCGCCGAGCAGGAAGACACGCGCCTTGGCCTCGCGGACCTCGGCGCCGGAGCTGACCCAGTCGTCGATCAGCGCGACCTGGCGTTTCGCGCCGCTGTCGTCGCGCTGGTTGCCATCGCCGCCCTGCGCCTGGCCGTTGAGGTAGAGGCGGACGCCGTTCGGGGTGACGGTTTTGAATTCATACCAACCGGTGGCCGGCGCGACCAGCGACCCGTCCCAGGCGATCGAGAACTGGTCGGTCTTCATGCCTTCGGCGGGCGCGCCTTCGCCGAAGTCGAAGGCGAGCACGCGGTCCTCGCGTTCGAGGGCTTTGCGGGCCTTCTTGTTCATGCCGTCGGAGTCGAAGTACTGCGCCTTCAGCCCCTTGCCTTCGCCGGGCGGGGTGAACTTGCCGAAGCTGCCGATCAGGTCGGCCACCGACTCGCGGAACTGGCGGTTGGTCAGGCGGGCGAAGGCGGGCTTCGGTGTGGGGGTGGTTTTCGCGCGGGCCTCGGCGGAGTAGAACGCGCCGTAGATGTATTCGGCGACGCGCTGGGATTCCTCGGCGTTGAGCAGGTCGGGATCGTCCTCCGGCATCTTGCGGTCGATGTAGCGGGAGAGCGACGGCAGCGCGCGTTCGCCGTGGAGCGGCTCATCGACTTCATCGGGATCGCCTTCGCCGTGCTTGCCGTGGCAGGAGGCGCAGTGTTGGGCGTAGATCGCCTCACCGCTCGCCGGCGCTTCCTGGGCGGGCAGGATGCCTGTCAGGCCGAGGCCGAGGAAGAGGTGGATGGAAAAGCGCGGCATGGACGACAGCGGATACGTTCCGGAACCCTTGATGTTTCGGAGAGTGATCCAATGAAGCATGATGAGGTCGGCTGCGAAAGCGCGGGGAATTCCCACTTGGCAATGCGGGCGCGGGCGGATGGAGTGATCGGCCTATGAATGGGCCGGCGGTCGAGATCGAGTATTTGAGGAAGCGCTATGGCAGCTTCGAGGCACTGGCGGGCGTTTCGCTGAGCGTGCCGCGCGGGTCGGTGTTCGGGCTGCTGGGCCCGAACGGGGCGGGGAAGAGCACGATGATCAAGTCGTTGTTGACCATCATCCGCCCGACCGAGTGCCGCGGGCGGATGCTCGGCAAGCCGATCGGCGACCGTGCGACGTTGGGGAAAGTCGGCTACTTGCCGGAACACGCGAGGTTTGCGGAGTATCTGACGGGCCGCGAGGTGATCGCTTATTCGGCGGGGATGACCGGGGTGCCGGTGCGGGAGACGCGCGGGCGGGTGGACCGGTTGCTGGAGACGGTGGGGATGAAGGCTTGGGGCGGGAAGAAGCTGGGCACCTATTCAAAAGGGATGCGGCAGCGGATCGGGCTGGCGCAGGCGCTGGTCAATGAGCCGGAGATCGTGTTCCTCGACGAGCCGACCGACGGAGTCGATCCCGAGGGCCGGATTGACATCCGCAAGATGATCGAGGGCATGAAGGCGGAAGGGCGGACGGTGTTCGTCAACAGCCATCTGTTAGGCGAGGTCGAGCAGGTGGCCGACCAGGTGGCGATCCTTTCCCATGGCAAGGTGATCCGCGCCGGCAGCGTCGCGGAGCTCACCGGGACCGGGAAGCATTTCGAGATCCGCACGCTGGATCCGGTGCCGCCGGCCTTGCGGGAGAAATTGGAGGCCGCGGGCTTGCAGGTGGCGGGTGACAAGGTGGGGGTGCCGGCGAAGGATGCGGGCGAGGTTCAGGCGGTGATCGATGCCCTGCGCGCGGCGGGCACGGTCATCCGGGAGCTGAAAGAAAGCCGGCAGACGCTGGAGGAATTGTTCCTCTCGGCGGTGCAGGGCGCGCGCCAGGAAGGAGGTCAGCCATGAGAGCGGCGATGACGATTTTGTGGGATTCGTTCCGGCTGTTGCAGGCGAAGAAGCTTTTCTGGATCGCGCTGGGGATCTCGATGCTGGTGGCGCTGTTCTACGCCTCGATCGGTTTCAACTCGCAGGGGGTGACGGTGTTCTTCGGCTGGAAGGAGTTCGAGAACCCGCTGTTGCAGGAGGGTCGGCCGGAAGCGGCGGCCTTTTATGTGCTGCTGTTCACCGACGTGATCCTGAAGTTCTGGTTGGCGTGGATCGCGGTGGCGCTGGCGCTGCTGTCGACCGCGAGTATTTTCCCGGACTTCATCGCGGAGGGATCGATCGGGATCTCGCTGTCGAAGCCGGTCGGGCGACTGCGCTTGTTCCTGCTGAAGTATTTCGGCGGGCTGTTGTTCGTGGCACTGCAGGTCGCCGTTTTCACGGTGATCGTTTTCCTCGCGCTGGGCTGGCGGACCGGAGAGTGGAACCTGACGGTGTTCTGGGCGGTGCCGGTGGTGACTTTTGTTTTCAGCCTGCTCTATGCGGTGGCGGTGTGGATCGGGGTGTGGACGAAATCGACCTTGTTCGCGCTGCTCGGCGCGTTCCTGATGTGGGGTGTCGCGCTGCTGGGTCAATGGACGGAAAGTTTTTTCTATCAGGCTGCCCATTTGATTCCAGAATCGGGAATCGAATTTGATTACCGGACCGGTGAGCAGATCGAAAAGGACGAGGTCGAGAAGAACTCCACGGCCATCAATTTCCACAACACCGCCAAAGCGGTGGTCACGCCACTGCCGAAGACAAGGGACTGTACGACCTATCTCAAGCGGCTCATCAAGATGAAGAAGCGGGATTCGATGCTGGCGGGCGTAACCTTCGACATGCTGCTTTCCGGCAGTCTGCCTGATCCGAAAATGAGCGCGGCCATGAAGCGCAACGATGAGCGGCACTCGTTCTGGTATGTCTTCGGCACCTCAGCGATCTTCGAAGCGGTGGTGCTGAGCCTGGCGGCTTGGATGTTCTGCCGGAGGGATTATTGAAGTGAAGCGGCGGTCTGGGACCGCCGGCGACGGTGATGCAGTGAGGTGAGACCATTCTCGACAATTCGATGCCTTCGGGCCAACACCGCGGCGGATTCCAAATAACGGTCGATCTTATTCCCTCCTATGAAACGCACGCTTTTACTCGCCGCCATGCTCCTCGCCAGTCCCGGGCTTGGCACGGCGGCCACCAACACCGAGATCCGTCCGGGCCGGCCTTGGCTGGATACCGGCGGCGAGCCCATCAATGCCCACGGATTCTGCATCCTCCATCATGAAGGCACCTACTATTGGTATGGGGCGCACAAGATCCCGGGTAAGACCGAGGAAGAAAAAAACGAGGCGGGAGTGCGGTGCTATGCCAGCACGGATCTGCTGAATTGGCGGAATGCCGGGATGGTGCTCGATGTGGCTGCTCCGGGCATGCCCGCCGAGGTGCGGGACGCCTATATCCTGGATCGTCCCAAGGTGATCTACCAAGCCGCGACCAAGAAATTCGTGCTGTATTTCAAGCTGTACCCACCCAAGGAACAGGGGGGCAAGACCGGCAAGGATTTCGCCTATGTCGGAGCGGCCACGGCGGCGACGCCCACCGGGCCGTTCGAGTATCAGGGGCGATTTCTCGGCGGGGACAGTGATACCGGGTCGGGGGACTTCGCGATCTTCCAGGATGAAGACGGTGCCGCCTACCACATCGCGGTGCGCAAGCCGGACCAGGAGCGGGCCGACAAGCCGCTGGTTTGCGGGCGCTTGTCTGCGGACGGTTGGAAGCCCGCCGGGCCGTATGTGGTGATGGAGGGTGTGGAGAATGCGACGGAAGCGCCTGCCTTGTTCCGGTGCGACGGGAAGTATTACTTGCTGGGATCGGCCAGCACCGGCTGGGCTCCGAATCCCGCGCGAATGCTGGTGGCCGACCGCCTGACCGGTCCCTACCGGTCGCTTGGCAATCCCTGCCGCGGGAAGAATCCTCACAATCGCCTAGGCCCCGAGAAAACCTTTGGGGGTCAAAGCACATTCGTCTTTCCGGTCCCGGGCCGGCGGGACACGTGGATCGCCATGTTCGACATCAACAACCCGAAGGACCCCGTGAACTCGGGCTACATCTGGCTGCCGCTGGAGTTCGACGGGGAAGGCAAGCCCGCGATCACTTGGAGAAACACGTGGCAGTTGGATGACTTGCGGACGATCCGGAAGTAGGACCCGGCCGCAATATCCACGAGCTTTCCAAAGGCTTCTATTGCACTCCACCGCTGGTCCGGCTGAAACTCCCGCGAGCGCTCATGGAAAAGCCCCGCACCTTGACCGATATCCGCATTGCCTTTCCCTGTCCGTCATGTTCGGGCTTGGGGCGGACTGGTTCAACGGAATGCGCCTATTGCCAAGCGACGGGCTGGGAAATCCGCGATGCATCCCGACTGAAGCCTCACGAACACCAGCGCTTGCTGGCCAAGCTACCGAAGGCGACCGAGGGTTGAAGGCAGGCGTTTCGGGGTGAACCTTTGTAGCGGCCCGCGTTTGCCGGGGCCCCGAAATTGACGGCGACCTTCCTGTTGCCAAATTTTGAAGTTCAGCCTAGCTTCCGCGCTCGCGACGCAAAAGAGCCCCTTGGTGTAATGGTAACACTACGGATTCTGATTCCGTCTTTCTAGGTTCGAGTCCTAGGGGGGCTGCTCTTTTGAACGGATGAACGGCGCCCGGGGCGGTTCGATGAGAGCCAGTGGATACGTAATTCCGTGGACTTTCTGGGCTTTCTAAGCTTTCTTGCCTCCCCACTTCGTTTCCCCCCCGAAGCCATGATCGTTGTAGTCCGAAACTTCTTTCCGCCATCCCCGTTGGATGGCAGAGCTTTGATCTTTTTCCGCAGGCGGTTAGTCGGCGTGATGCTTGCGTTCTTCGCCATCACTCTGGGGACCACCGGGGCCTTGCGAGCGGCGGCAGCGGCGAGGGTCACGATCAATAGCAATTCCGGGACGCTGGGCAGTTCCAGCACAAATACGGGCGGAGCTTTCCGAGTGGAGAACCTGTCCAGCGGAGGAGTCAAAATCACTTCGCTGACGATTGATACCGGCACCGCGATGCTCCCGGACATCGTGTTCGACCCCGCCGGGACCGCGGGCGACCCGGACGGCAAGGCGTTCGAGTTGGATTCCTTCAACGGCAGCGGCACCCCGGTCCATAGCTTCGAGTCGCCTCATGACGGCATTGGCAGCGAGGACGGCTACGAGGTGCTGCGGGTGACCTGCGGACCATCCGTGGATTTCGGTCCGGGCGACACGATGACTTTCTCGGCCGACATTGATCCGACCAGCGTGAAAGGTGCGCCCGGCCCGGGGCCCGAGCACTCGGCGAGCATCTCGGGGCTGGAGATGATCGGGGCCACGGTGAAGGTGACCTTCAGCGACGGCACGGTGCGCACGGTCCGGACCGCGGGGGTCACGGGAACGTCGAACACCAACAAGACGTCGATGGCGCTGCTGGCATCGGACAATCTGGCCACCCCGGAGATCTCGGTGCCGGGCAAGTCATCGCCTTTCACGACGTCGACCCAGCCGACGGTGCGGGTCAGCGGGCCTGCGGGTGCCGCGGGTAAGGTGTGGGTATTTACCGCAGCGCTCTACCTCGCCGGTGTGCCGGGCGGGGGCTATGACATCGATCCCTACGAGGTGAACAAGGTCATCGCCTACGAATTCTCCGATGTAACGATCGGTGCCAGCGGCTTTACGGATGTGCCGCTTTCCCTGGAAAGGAGCGCCACGACGGGTGGCATTCATTTTGTGGCGGCGGTATTGCTGAATGGAAGCCGGCGGAGTTCGTCGTCCGACATTCTGGTCGTCGACTACAATCCCAGTGGTGGTAGCTCGACGGATGGAGTGAAGCCCACCGAACCGCTTGACCTGGTGGCCACCGCGATCAGCGCGGCAAGCGTGACGCTGGGTTGGTCGCCCGCGACCGATAACGTGGCAGTTACCGGTTACCGGGTTAAAAGAAACGGGACGCCGGTGGGGACGACCTCGCAACTCAGCTTCACCGATGGCGGCAGGACGCCATTGACCGCTTACAACTACGCCGTCGAGGCTTATGATGCCGCCGGTAATGTTTCGGATCCTTGCGAGTTGGCGGTTACCACGCTTGCCGACACGCAAGCACCGACGATACCCGGCGCGGCCTCAGGCTTGCCGGGCGATGGTTCGGTGGCGCTCTCCTGGGCGAGTTCCACCGACAATGTCGCGGTGACTGGCTATCGCGTTTACCGAGCAAACGTTTTGCGAACCACCGTCGCGACGCCGGGCTTCAGCGATAGCGGTTTGGTCAACGGGACTGCTTATCTTTACGCGGTGACCGCCATCGACGCTGCGGGCAACGAGTCCCCGGCTACCAGTGTCACGGTGACACCGGAGGAAGGCGGGGTGGCAGGAGCGGCGGTGCTGAGGGTGAATGCAGGCAGTGGAGGGGCATTTGTGGATCCGCAGGGGAATGCATGGTCGGCGGATTTCGGATTCAACGCAGGGACAGCCTCCAGCTACACAAACACGATCGCGGGCACCGGCAACCCTCTGCTCTACCAGTCGCGCCGGACGGTCAGTAGCTCGGTGCCGCTTTTCTATGACTTTGAGCTGGCGAACGGCAACTACCGGGTGGTGCTGCATTTCGTGGAAACTCTCACCACCTTCGGCCCGGGCAGCCGGGTGTTTGATGTGGTCGCCGAGGACATCCTGCGGGTGGATAACCTCGATATCTTCGCCCGTGTCGGCAGCCTCACCGCGTGCGTGGTGGAGTTCCCGGTGGTCGTGAGCGACGGGCAATTGAACCTCAGTTTCCCAAAGGTGGCCAGCAATCCGACGATCTCCGGAATCGAGGTGTTCCAAGTTCTGCCGCCGGTGGTTCCGCCGACCTTCGAACAGTGGCTCGCGGCGCGCGGACTGACGGGAATGACTGCGGTGGACTCCGACTTTGGCGGGCTCGACAATCTCGCCGAATACGAACTCCAGCTCGACCCGAACGACGCTGCCGATGACGCGACATTCCGACTGCTTTGCGAAATGGTGCCGGGTGGATGTTTGGTCAAGCTGCCGCCGCTCAAGCCGCTCGGAAACTATCATCTGCACCGCGGAACCGATTTGGCGGGACTCGCGAGCCCGATGAACCGGATCGCGACGATCAGTCGTTCGGCGATTGAGGCAATGTCGCCCACACAGCGGGCGGCATATAGCGTCAATGACACCGGGCCAGGTCCAAGGGCATTTTACCAATTATACTTTGAGCCGGTGGCCGATTAACACTTCGATATTTCCAGTGAAATCTGGGGATTTGCTATCGAGTTCACCTTTGAAAAGGGAAGTGCGTCAAAGTATGGTCGGCGCCGCTTTGGTGATTATCTTTCAGAAATTGCTTGAGTCGTCTGCGGCGCTTTCTTAACTCATCGGTATGGCAGCCAAGAAAGCAGCAAACAAAAAGGGCAAACGTTACTCCGATGTGGAGAAGGCAGAGATCTTGAACTTCATTGCAGGACAGGGACGCGGCGGCGCGACCCGGGCAGCGAAGAAGTTCGGCATCAGCCCTCTTACGCTCTCCAACTGGAAGAAGGCTTCGGGTGGCAGCTCGAAGAAGGCGAAGACCGGCGGGATCAGCAAGGACGCTGTCTTGAAGTCGCTCTCGGGCAAGGGTTTCAAGATCGTCCGATCGATGAACATGATCACGGGTGAGATCCTCGAAGACAAGATCGACCCTAAGATCGAGAAGCTGAATCTCGACTTCGGTGGCCTTGGAACGCGGGCCAACGACGCTACGACTTATGTTACCAGCACTGGTTCGCAGGTTTTGGTGACCATGACCCTTGATCGTCTCCTCGCGATCACCGGGACTAAGGCATAAATAGCGGTACTGAGCTTTTTACGAATCGGGGTGGAGGCGCTGCCTTCGCCCCGATTTTTGTTTAACGCCCGCCGCTGGATCAGGCTTTCGGGAACATCCCAGAGATATCATTCCGAGAGCAGCGGCATTAGTATCGCATGACCCGCGATAGGAAGCGCTGGCAGAGCGGCGAGGCGGGTGAACCGAAGACAGAGGCGGGCGGGCCGCATTCCTCGATTTGGCCGCTGGCGATGAAGGCGACATGGTCAGCGACGGCCCGGGCGAAGCCCATCTCGTGAGTGCTGAGGATGATGTCTTGGCCTGCTTCGGCGAGTTCCTGGATGAGTTCCAGCACCTCGGCAGTCATCTCGGGATCGAGGGCGGAGGTAGGTTCGTCGAGGAACAGGATCTCCGGCGAAAAGGCGACGGCGCGGGCGATGCCGACGCGCTGCTGCTGGCCTCCGGAGAGCTGGGCAGGGAGCTTGTCGGCGTGCTTTAACAAGTCGAAGCGGTCGAGCGCCTCGTCGGCCATCGAGCGGGCTTTCGCGGGGTCGTGGCGCTGGACCTTTTCCAAGGGCAGCGTGATGTTCTTCCGCGCGCTGAGGTGGGGGAAAAGGTTGAACTGCTGGAACAGGAAACCGTTTTTCCGGCGGTAGGCCTGGAGGGCGGCGGGGTCGGCGAGGAGATGGTGAGTATTCACCTGGATCGTGCCATTATCCACGGTTTCGAGTCCGCCGAGCACGCGGAGCAGGGTGCTTTTCCCTCCCCCTGAGGGGCCGATCAGGACGAGGATCCGAGCATCGGGCAAGGACAGCGTCAGGCCGTCGAGCGCACGGGTGGCGCCATAGATCCGGGTCGCGCCTTGGACTTCAAGTTTCATGGCGGAAGCGTTTCTCCAGCCAGTGCGCGAGCCACGCGACCGGCAAGGTGAGGGCGAGGTAGCCGAGGGCGAGCGGGATGTAGCCTTCGAGCCCGGCGTAGGAGCGGGAGATGAAATTCTTGGTGTTGTAGAAGTATTCGGAGACGCCGATCACACTGAGCAGGGAGGAATCTTTGATCAGCGAGACGAAGAGTCCGGCGACGGCTGGCAGCACGCGGCGCAGGGCCTGGGGGAAGATGACGTAGCGGTAAACCTGGACCGGGCTGAAGCCGACTGATCGGGCCGAATCCCACTGGGTCTTCGGGATGCTTTCGACCCCGCCGCGGAGGATTTCGCCGAGGTAGGCGCCTTGAAAAACGGAGAGCAGCAGGATGCCGATGACGACCTTGTCTTGGAAGCCGGCGTCGGCCAGCGGGCGCGAGATCAGCGGGGCGAAGATCACGAAGTAGCCGAACAACAGGTGGACCAGCAGGGGAGTATCGCGGACGAACTCGAGGAAGGCCCGGCAGGTCCAGCGGACGACCGGTAGCGGGGAGCGCTGGCCGAGTAGGAAGAGCAGACCGAAGACAATGCTGCCCGCCAGCGCGGCGAACGAGATGCCGAGCGTCATCAACCAACCGTTCCAAAGCGCTTCCCGATACTCCCAGGCCTTGGACCAATCGGTCTGCCTGCCGAGTTGACCGAAGACCAGAGTGCAGAGCCAGCCGACGGCGCCCGCCAGCGCGACGGCGACCCCGATGTTGGCGATGTGCTGGCGGCGGCTCATCCGGAACTCAGCGGATGATGAAAGGGATGCCTTGGCTTTCGAGGAACTTCTTCTCTTCCTTCAGATACTGATCGCCGAGCTTCTCGAAGCCTTTCTCCGCGCGGAAGGCGGCGATGAATTCGTTCACCTGCTGGCGGAGGGCGTCGTTGCCTTTCCCGATGCCTAGCGCCCAGGACTCCTCGACAAAAGGTTTGAGTAGGCCACGGGTCGTGCCCGGATTCTGGCGGGCATATTGGTAAATACTAAGTTGATCGTAGATGAATGCATCGGCCCGGCCTTGGACGACTTCCTGGACGCAGGCGGTCTGGTCTTCGAACACCACCAGCTTGGCTTCCGGGAGATTCCCGGTGATCCATGTCTGGGCGGTGGTGGCGGTCTTTGCGGTTAGGCGGCGGCCGGGGTTCTTGAGGTCGTCGATCGACTGGATGTCGGATTCCATTCTCACCAGCACGGCAAGGCCGGTGAAGGCATAGGGGTCGGAGAAATCGATGGTCTTGCGGCGCTCGTCGGTGGCGGTCAGCGAGGACAGGACGAGGTCGACGTTGCCCGTCTGAAGCGCGGGAATCAGGCCGGAGAATTCCATCGGCACGATCTGCAGCGGCCGGTTCAATTTCGCAGCGAGGGCCTCGGCGATCTTCACGCCGACTCCGTCGGGCTTGCCGGCGGTGTCCTGCATTTCAAAGGGCGGGTAGCTGAGGTCCATGCCGATCCGCAACGGCGAGCCGGTGGCGGAGGATGTGGATTTCTCGCTGCACGCGGTGGCGGCGAGGGAGAGGGCACCGAGGAAAAGGAAGCGGCGACGGACGGGCATGACGGCGGAGCTTAGCGCAAGCACCGTGGCGCGAAAGCGGATTTCATGGCTATCAATCAGCCCTCTCTTCCGCAGCACTGCTTGTATTTCTTACCCGAGCCGCAGGGGCAGGGGGCGTTGCGGCCGAGCTGGTCGATGTCGAAGCTCGGCGGGCGGCGCTTGGGAAGGTTCAGCTTGATGGTGCCGGATCCTGAGTCCTCGACGAGAACGTTGCTGGAGCTGCCGGTGGAGGCGACGTTCGCTTGAGTGATCGGCTGCTCGCCACCTTGGAGCTGTTGAGGCGCGTGGTGGAGCTGGCGGAGGATCGACTCGAGGTTGCCGGCGGAGCGGAAGAGGTTCTGCAGCGCCTCGCCTTCGATGTTGTTCATCAATTGGGAGAACAGCTCGTAGGCCTCGTTCTTGTATTCGATCAGCGGATCCTTCTGGCCCTGGGCGCGGAGGTGGACGCCTTCGCGGAGCGCATCCATGTTGTAAAGGTGGGCCTGCCACTGGCGGTCGATCGCGGCGAGCATCATGCGGCGCTCTTCCATGTCGAGGATCTCCGGCGGGAGGCCATCGACGCGGGCCTGATAGGCTTCCGCGACGCGCTGGACGAGGAGGTTGGCGATGTCCTCGGCGTTCTTCGCGATGTTGTCGAGATCCTCGATCGCGAAGCGGATCGGCAGGGTGGCATTCACCCAGTGGACGAGTTCGTTGTAATCAGGATTCGCCTCGTCGCGGTCGGCGAGGAATTCGGTGACCTTCTGCGGGATGACCTTTTCGATGATCTCGTTGACGAGGTCGCGTGGGGTCTCGGTGGAGAGCACCTCGTTACGGTAGCCATAGACGACCTCGCGCTGCTTGTTCATCACGTCGTCGAACTCGAGCACCCGCTTGCGCCAGGTGTAGTTGCGCTGTTCGACGCGCTTCTGGGCCGTTTCCACCGACTTGTTCAGCCAGGAGTGCTCGAGGGCTTCGCCTTCCTGCATGCCAAAGCGTTCCATCATCGAAGTCATGCGGTCGGCGGCGGCGAAGTTACGCATCAGGTCGTCTTCGAACGAGATGAAGAACTGGCTCATGCCGGGGTCGCCTTGGCGCGCGCAGCGGCCGCGGAGCTGGCGGTCGACGCGGCGGGATTCGTAGCGCTCCGTGCCCATGACGAAGAGGCCGCCGACGTCGGCAACGCCTTCGCCCAGCTTGATGTCGGTGCCGCGGCCGGCCATGTTGGTGGAAACGGTGACGCCGCCGCGTTGGCCGGCCTTGGAGATGATCTCGGCTTCCTGGCGGTGATACTTCGCGTTGAGCACGGTATGCGGGATCTTGCTGCGCTTGAGCATGCGCGAGACCGTTTCCGAGGCATCGACCGATGCCGTGCCGACGAGGACCGGCTGGCCCTTGGCGTGGGCTTCTTCGATCTTCTTGATGACCGCGTTGTATTTCTCGCGGCGGGTCTTGAAGACCTGGTCGTTGTGGTCGGTGCGCTGGTTCGGCCGGTTGGCGGGGATCGGCAGCACGTCGAGTTTGTAGATGTCGGAAAACTCCGCCGCTTCGGTTTCGGCGGTGCCGGTCATGCCGGCGAGCTTTTCATAGAGGCGGAAGTAGTTCTGGATGGTGATGGTGGCAAAGGTCTGGGTCTCCTTCTCGATGGAGACGCCTTCCTTGGCTTCGACCGCCTGGTGGAGGCCGTCGGACCAACGGCGACCGGGCATTTCGCGACCGGTGTTCTCATCGACGATGATCACCTTATCTTCCTTCACCACATACTGGACGTCCTTTTCATAGACGCAGTAAGCCTTCAGAAGCTGGGAGATGTTGTGCATCTTCTCCGCTTGGGAATCGAGCTTCACTTGGAGCTGTTCCTTGCGAATCACGCGTTGTTCGTCGGCGAGCGCGCCGTCGGCCTCGATGTCGGCGAAGAGAGTTCCGATATCGGGCAGCACGAAGGCTTCCGGGTCGCCGGGGGCGAGGAATTCGCGGCCCTTCTCCATCAGGTCGGAGTCATGGCTCTTCTCGTCAATGGTGAAGAAGAGCTCTTCCTTGATGGCGAAAAGTTCCTTCTTCTGGGCGTCCTGATAGAAGGAAAGTTCGGTCTTTTCGAGGAGGCGGCGGATTTCCGGCTCCTCCATCATGCGCATGAGCTGGCGGTTGCGTGGTTGGCCGAGCTTGACCTTGAAAAGCGCGCGGCCGCAGGTCTCCAGATCGCCTTCTTCTTGGGCCTTCTTGGCTTCGGTGACCAGTTCGTTGCAGAGGCTGGTCTGCTGGCGAACAATCTGTTCGACCAGCGGCTTGTACTTGTCGAACTGGTGGCTGGAGACGGAGGACGGGCCGGAAATGATCAGCGGCGTGCGCGCTTCGTCGATGAGGATGGAGTCGACCTCGTCGATGATCGCGAAGTAGTGGCCGCGCTGGACCTGCTCGTCGCGGGTCGAGGCCATGCCGTTGTCACGGAGATAGTCGAAGCCGAACTCCGAGTTGGTGCCGTAGGTGACGTCGCAGGCGTAGTGCTGGCGACGGTCCCAAGGCGGCATCTGGTTCTGGATGCAGCCGATGGTCAGGCCGAGATACTTGAAGAGCGAACCCATCCACTCCGAGTCGCGTCGGGCAAGGTAGTCGTTGACCGTGATGACGTGGACGCCGAGGCCGGTGAGGGCGTTGAGATAGACCGGCAGGGTGGCGACGAGGGTCTTGCCTTCGCCGGTCATCATTTCGGCGATCATCCCGCGGTGGAGGGCGATGCCGCCGACGAGCTGGGTGTCGAAGTGGACCATTTCCCAGGCGAGCGGCTGGTCGCAGACGTCGATGGTCGTGCCGCACATCCGGCGCGCGGCGTTTTTCACGACGGCGTAGGCTTCCGGCAGGATCTGGTCGAGATACTTGGCGCGGGAGGCGATGAAGCCGCTCTCGATCTCGTGGAAGGCGGCCTTGGCGGCTTCGACGGAAGCGGCGGTGGCTTCGACCTTGGGCGGCAGGGTCGGGAACTCTTCGCGCAGCAGATTGAGGCGGCCGTTCATGTAGGCGGCGGCTTCGGCGAGGCCGTCGGCGTCCATGCGCTCGAGCTGCGGCTTGGCGGCGACCTGGAGCTCGTGGTAGCGCGACAGGTGTTCCTGCCACTTGGCGGTCATTTCACGCAGCTTCTGCTCAGGCTCCCGTTGCAGGGCTTCTTCGATTTCCTTGATGCGCTCGACGGTCGGGCGGATCCGGCGCAGTTCGCGCTGGTTCTTCGAGCCGACGATTTTCTGAAGGATCCACTTGATCATGTGAGAAGGAGGTAGGGTCCCTTGGGCGGACCGGGGTGACGGCATACACCCGGAATGCGCGGGGTGCAAGCGGCACGGCGGAAAGGTTTTGGAGCAGCGGCGCGGGTGGAATTGCCGCTGCGAGGCGGAGTCACCCGCGTGCTCAAAGCCCGGAGCCAGCCTCGGCGTCGAGGTAGAAGGTGGCGTCGCCGTGTTCTTGGAGGAACGAGGCGCTGACGCGGTCGCTGATCGGGCCGGTGAGGGCTTCCTTCACGATCGCCGCCTTGCCGCTGCCCCAGGCGATGAGAGCGATCTTGCGGGCTTCGAGGATGGTGCCGCAGCCCATGGAAATGGCGTGGGTGGGAACCTGGTCGAGCCCGCCGAATGACGGGGCGGCGTCTTGGCGGGTGATCGGATCGAGCTCGATCCGGCGGGTCCGGCTGTCGCGTGGCGAGCCGGGTTCGTTGAAGCCGATGTGGCCGGTGCGGCCGATGCCGAGAAGCTGGAAATCGATGCCGCCGGCGGCGCGGATCGCGTCTTCGTAGGCGGCGCAGTGGGCGGCGAGGTTTTCCGGGGTGATCATGCCATCGGGGAGGTGGACGTTCTCCACGCGGATATCCACGTGGTCGAACAGTTCCCGGCGCATGAACGAGTGGTAGCTTTCCGGGTGGGCGGCGGGCAGGCCGAGATATTCGTCGAGATTGAAGGTGATGACCTTGTCGAAGGACAGCGTGCCGGCGCGGTGCAGGCGGATCAGCTCGGCGTAGAAGGGGAGCGGGGTGCGGCCGGTGGCGAGGCCGAGCACGGCGGGTCGGCCGCTGGCGTTGATGGTGGAAAAGAGTTCGACCAGGTCCGCGGCGAGGGTGCGGCAAGCTGCCGCCGGGTCGGCGAAAATGCGGGCGGGGGCTGACTCGGTCATGGCCGCGAATTGCGGTCTTGGCTCCCTTTTGTCAAAAACAAAAAAAGGCCGGAAAGCGCAGGGAAGCGACGGGAAAAGGACGGTCGGCAGTCAGCTTCCGAGCTGCTTCTCCAGCTTCAAGTCGGGGGCGGCCCCGCGTTCGATGGCGTTGCGGTAGTATTCGAGCCCCTGCTTCTTCTTACCCTGCTTGGCGTAAAGGTAGGCGAGGTTGAAGTGGGGCTGCCACATCGCGTCGTCGTACACGATGGCCGACTTGAGCTGCTCCTCGGCTTCCTCTTCCTGGCCGAGGTCGAAGAACAATTTGCCGAGCACCACGCGGCCGTAGGCATTGGTCGGGGCGAGTTCGACGCTTTTCTTCAGCGACTCCAGGGCTTCCCCGAGCGCGTCAGTCTGCATCAGCGAGTAGCCGAGCATGCGGTGGGCATACGGGTTGCTGCTGCTGAGCTCGGTGGCGCGGCGGAAGATGTCGGCGGCGGCCACGGAATCGTCGAGCCGCAGATGGACATTGCCGAGGCGGCACATCGTGTCGGCATCGCCGGGATGGCGCTCGATCACCAGTTCGAAAAGTTCGCGGCAGGACTGGAAGCGGCCGTTGAGGTAGGCTCGGGTGGCGGCGTCGTTGTAGGGAAGGTTTTCCGTTTCGAGGCGGGCGACGCTGGCATTGACCTCGCCTTGAGGACGGCTGAAAGGCGAGACGAACTCATCATCCACACCGCGGCTTTTCACGAGGTCCATTTCCTGCGGGCTCAGCGGGAGTTCGGATTTCTCATACTGGGCGAGGGCTTCGCCGATCTTCTCGTCGTTCTTCGCTTTGTCGCGGACGGCATCCAGCAGGATCTCGCTGGCCTTGCGGCGGCGGTCCTGGATGCGGAGTTGCTTCTGGATCAGGGCGCGCAGCATGTCGGCCTCGGCCGGGTCGGCACCGCTGGCGGCGAGCCCGGCGGCTTCGGTCCGGAGCCGCCGCTCCATGTCGGCGATGCGCTGGTCCTGGGCGATTTTCTCGCGCTTGAAGTCGTTGATGTTGTTCTTGGCGATCGCGAGATCGCGGTAGGCAGTGGTCAGCTCGTCGAGATTCGCGTTGTTCTGGTCGCTCAGGGTTTTGATTTTCTCCTCCGCCAATCGCAGGTCCTTGGCGAGACCGAGGTTCTGGTCGATGACCTCCTGAATCCGGCTGCCTTCGCTGAGCTTCAGCAGCGAAGCCATTTGCTCCTTTTCGCGGAGCAGGGTGTCGCGTTCCTCGCGGAGTTCGTCGAAGGACGAGCGCACTTCGTGGAGCTGGTTCTCGAGCGAGGCGATCTTTTGGTTGGCCGTGGCGAGCTCGTCGTTCTTGCCGCGGAGTTGGTCGCGGAGTTCGCGGAGTTGTTTTTGCTGGCCGGCGATGACCTCGTTCTGCGCCTTGCGCTCGACTTCGAGGTTCTTCTCGAGATCGGCCGCTTTCTGGGCAAGCCGGGTGCGTTCGGCCTGGAGCGCGGCGATCTGTTCCCCGGCCTTGCGGGTCTTCTCCTCGCTCTGGCCGAGCGCCTGGCTCATCGCGGCGCGTTCGCGTTCCTTGGCCTGGAGTTGGGACTCGAGCTTGCGCATTTCCTCCTGCATCGGCTCGGCGCTGAAGCGCGAGCGGAGTTTGGTGAGTTCGTCGGTGGCGCGCTTGTGTTCGGCTTTGGCGAGATCGCGCTGTCGGGCGAGGTCCTGCACGCGCGAGGCATTGCGGTCGGCGCTGATGGCGTCCGGGTTTTTGGAAAGATCGCCCTCCAGTTCCTTCACCCGGGCTTCCAACTCGGCGATGCGGCGGGTCTCCAGGGTTTCGACATTGCGGATTCCCGGGAGCGGTGCCAGCGGCATCGGTGCCTCGCCTTGGACGACCCCGGTCCGGACGCCGCCTTCGAGTTCCGCGACGGCGGTGGATTTCTCTCTCCGCTGCTTCAAGGCTTCCGGTCCGACGGCGGCGATGAAGTCGGCGGTCTGAGCGCGGCGGCCGGTGACCATTTCCGGTTTCCACAGCGGGAAGTAAGTCGCGATGCTATCGAAAAGCTGGCGGGCGCGGCTGAACTTATCGAGAGCCTCCTCGAATTTTTTCTCCGCCTGGAGTTTCTCGGCATCGCGGGAAAGCAGCCAGCCTTGGAAATAGACGTCCGAGGGGTCGAAATTCGCCGGTGCGTCCTTGGTCGGCGTCAATGGGCCGGGCTGCTGACCCGTGACAGGTCCGGACCAAAGTGCCGCGCTCAAGGCACAGGCAAGCAGTCCGGTGCGACCGGTCGAACGGAAGGGATTCCGGCTCATGGGGCGAGAAGGCTAGGAAAGCCGGGGAGGGGCGGCAAGGGGAAATCCGGGGTGGGAACGGTCGCAGGGATGAATGACTTTGACCGATGCACGGGGGCAAGATAGGGCACTAGGGATTCATGAGAACTTCCCCGTCGTTTCTCTGGCCCTCCGCACTGGTCATGATCGTCGCCGCGCCCGGAGTGCTGGCGGCACCGATTGACACGGCGGCGGAGGTGGCGGGGATTGAGACCGCGGCGCAGGAGCGGACCAAGGCGCTGTTGGAGCCGCGGACGAAGTTGGAGGAGCAGTTCAAGGCGGCCTTGAAGATGCTCGGGGAGAATGCTCGGGCGACTGAAGATGTGGCGGGGGAACTGGCGGCGCTCCGCGCTTTGAATGATCTGGAGGCGGGGACTTTGGCTCCGGGGAAGATCGAGCATCCCGGGGTGGGTAGCTTGGCCAAGATCCATGCGGTGGAGAGTAGGAAGCTGACGGAAGCGGCGGAGCCGGCGCTGAAGAAAGTGCGGGAAGATCAGATCGCTGCTTTGGTGGCCCTCGGGGTGAATTTGGAGAACGCGGGGATGTTCCAGGATGCGAAAGCGGTCGCGGCCGTTAAGGAAGCGGTGGAGAAGGGTTCGGCGGCCCGGATGGAGGTGGCGATGGGCTACCTTGAAATGCCGGCTGCGATGAGACTTCGCCGGAAAACCGAGGACCGGGAGCGGATGATCCAGGAGGCGGGTGGCTCGGTGGATTCGGAGCAAGCAGTGCTGCAGGGGCTGCGCTGGTTGAAGGAGACGCAGAACGAGGACGGAAGTTGGACGGGATCGAACCAATGCGCGATGACCGGTTTCGCGCTGCTGGCCTTGCTCGGGCATGGCGAGTCGCCGAGTTCGGCGGAGTTCGGGGAGACCTGCTTGAAGGCGATCCAGTTCCTGGTGAAGCGGGGAGAGGCGAAGGGCGGGGTTCTCTCGTCCTCGGGCGAGAAGAACCATCTTCCTTACGAGCACGCCATCGCGACCCAGGCGTTGGCAGAGGCGCTGATTTTTTGTGAGAACGAGAGTCTGGCGGTGCCGGGTCTGCGCGACGCGGTTTTTAAGGCAGGGCAGTTCATCATCAGCAACCAGCATGAGTCGGGCGGCTGGGACTACGGGTACAGCGAGACGGGCGCGAGGGGCGGGGATCTGTCGGTGACGTCGTGGCAGATCGGGGCTCTTGCCGCCTGTCAGAAATCGGGTGTGCCATTGAGAAATCTGACGCTCTGCATGAAGAAGGCGCTGGATTATGTGGGAAAAATGCAGGGTTCGGACGGCGGGTTCGGCTATTCAGGGCGTGGCGTTGCCCATTCACCGAACGGCTACCACACGCTGACAGGAGCGGGCATGCTTTGCCTTCAGGAAGGGGGGCGGGGTAGCGAGCCGGCGGTGAAGAGTGCGTTCAAGTATCTGGAGAAGAAGTCGCGCTTCCATTTCAACGGCGAGGACTGCGACCTTTACGGCCAGTATTACGAGTCCCTGGCGCTGCGGCAGCGTGGCGGCGAGTTTTGGAAGTTGCACCAGGCGCGGGTGATGCCGCAGTTGGTCGAGAACCAGCAGCCGGATGGCTCTTGGAAGGCCCCGGGCGGCGGGAAGAAGCCGAACGCGGTGGCGGCGGCCTTCATCAGCAATGTCCACTACCGGAACTGCCTGTGCCTGATGATTCTGGAGAGTTACTACCGGATCGTGCCGGAGTGAAGGGGGGCGGGCGGAGCCCTTGGACTGCTGGCAGCCTGCTGCCGCTTTCGACCGCCAGCCTGCTGGCGAGTCGGGGCTCACTCCACAGCAGGCTGTGGCAACAGAGCGGCAGCAGGCTCTGCCCGTTATCAACAAGTCGAGGGCGGAAAATCAAGGAGTGGCGGATTGCCTCCGGCTATCTCCGCTGCGCTGCGGTTCCGATCCGTCATGCCCATGGTAAGCCACTGAAAAGCGGTTCCCTCAGATCATTGGCGGCTCATGGGCATGGCGGATCGGAGTCCGCCACTCCTTGGGCATCGACGCGAAAGCGCCGGAACGAAACTACCACTTATGGGTAACGGGCAGAGCAGGCTGCCGCAGTCCATGGCCGGCCTTGAAACCGGTCAGCGCTTTAGCAGCTCCTCCGGCACCTCGATCACCCGGTCGCCGGGGGCGACGAAGACACGGTCGCCTTTGTGGCGGTCGATGATCGCGCCGCCGGTGAAGGTGCCGAAGGACGGGGCGACGAGGATGGAGCCGCGGAGGAGGAAGCAGGGGAGGCGGAGCGAGGTGCGCTTGCCATCGGCGATGCGGGCGACCGGGTGCCAGTGGGCGCAGATGGCGGGTTGGCCGGGCGGGGCGTCGGCGGGATCGTGGACGATGTGGAATCCGGCGGCCTCGGTGAACGGGACCGGATTCAGGGCTGCGGGGAGTCGGCGGAGCTTGGCGTCGTGGTTGCCGATGATGAATTGGACCGGAACCGGAATTGTGAATAACCATGTTTCCAGCAAACGTTCGATTTCAGGTGTGAGGCCCGCAGGAGAATGAAAAAGGTCGCCGTTGATGAGGATTCGGGTGGCTCCGACTTGTTCACAGATTGTTCCCAAGCGTTTGAGGTCCGCTTCGCTGTCGCCTTCGGGGATGGCCAAGCCCTTCGCTTGAAACGCCGTGGCCTTGCCGAGGTGGAGATCGGCGACGATCAGGGAGCCGTCGGGGAGGAGAACCGCCTTGTCCGGAAGCAGAGCAATCGTTTGATTGAGGATTGAGATATTCACAAAGTGGCGGCGCGATTGAGCTCTTCAAGCATCTGTTCGAGGCGGCTGGCAGCGTCGCCGGCGGGTAAGGTAGCGGAGAGTCGGTCGGCCCAGAGGGGGAAGGCCATCGGGGTGAGTCGCTCGGTTTCAATCAAATGAATGGGTCTTTGTTGGAGGTCGATCAGGGAATCTCTTAGTCGGCTGAACTCCAGTTGCTTCTCGAGAATTTCCCGCTGGGACTGAAGAAGGAGCAGATTGCCGGGATCGTAGCGTTCGAGCACCTCGAAGAGCAGGCGCGAGCTCGATTGAAGCTCGCGTTGGCCACGGTGTTGACGGCCGGGGAGTTGCTGGAGGATCAGGCCAGCGACGCGGGCGACTTCGCGGAACTGGCGGCGGGCGAGTTCGGCGGTGTTGAGGCAGTCGACAAGGTCTTCCAGGAGATTTTCCAACGAAAGATTCAAACGAATGATTTCTTCGCTCATGTGGAGGCCGCGGCGGGCGGTGAGGCAGAAGCCGTAGTCGTTCTGGGTGACGGTGACGTCCTCTTTCAGGCGCAGCCGATAGGCCATCAGGGCGCCGAGTCCTTCGTGAACCAGTCGGCCGGCCATCGGGTAAACAAACAAGTGTTCGCCTTCCCGGGAGAGGGTGTGCTCGACCAGCAGGATGCGGTCGTCGGGCAGCTCCGACCAGCGGCGCTGGATGGCGAGGATGGGGGCGACCGCCTTCATTTCCGGGGCGGGCTTTCCCTCGCCGCGGAGGCGGGCGGCCATGGCATGGGCGAGTTCGGTGGAGAGTGGCATTTTGCTGCCACCCCAGATCGCGACGTGGCCCTTGGCGTCGCGGGTGGCCACGCGGACGGTGGCGATTTTCTGGTGGAAGCGGACGAGTTCGAGCTTCCGGCCGGCGAATACCAGGAGGCTGCCGGGCTTGAGGCGGCTGATGAAACCTTCCTCCACGGTGCCGAGGGTGCGGCCGCTGGCGAAGCGGACGCTGACGTGGGGGTCGGAGGAAATGGTGCCGATGGAGAGCCGGTGCTGCTGGATCAGGCGCTTGTCGTCGACGGTGAAGCGGCCGTTTTCAAGGTGGGCTTTCTGGTAGCGCGGGTAGGCGGCGAGGGCCTTGCCGCCGGTGGAGATGAAGGCGAGGCACCAGTCCCACTCGGCGTCGGTGAGGTCGCGGAAGGCGTGGGTCGATTGGATTTCGCGGCGCATTTCGGCGGGCTCGAAGGGCTCGCCGATGGCACAGGTGACGAGGTGCTGGACGAGAACATCGAGCGGCTTGAGCAGGGGGCGGCGGGACTCGATATGACGGGCCAGAGCTGCGTCGCGGACGGCGGCGAATTCGACGAGTTCCATCGCGTGGGTCGGCACGCCAAGGACGCGCGAGGTTTTTCCCGGCTGGTGGCCGGAGCGGCCGGCGCGCTGGAGGAGACGGGCGATGCCTTTTGGCGAGCCGACCTGGATGACCTGGTCGACCGGCGAGAAATCCACGCCGAGATCGAGCGACGAGGTGCAGACGACGCAGCGCAGTGAGCCGTCGCGGAGGCCGTTTTCGACTTTTTCGCGTTCGGCGCGGTCGAGCGAGCCGTGGTGGAGGGCGAGGACGTCCTTCCAATCCGGGCGGAGGGCGAGCAGTTCCTGGTGCCAGATTTCGGTCTGCGAGCGGGTGTTGGTGAAGAGCAGCGTGGTGTTCGCCTTTTCGATCTCGCGGACGACTTGCGGGGCGAGGCGGGTGCCGAGGTGGCCGGACCAGGGGAAGCGGTCGATTTCCTTGGGGATGAGGGTCTCGATGCGGATGTCCTTTTTCAGGTCGGCGGAAACGGTGACCGCGCCGGGGGAGCGGTCACCGAGCAAGACGTCGCGGGCTTCGTCGAGGTTGCCGAGGGTGGCCGAAAGGCCCCAGATCTTGAGGTTGGGGAGCCAGGCGCGGAGACGGGCGAGGCAGAGTTCGGTCTGGACGCCGCGCTTGGTGCCGAGGAGTTCGTGCCATTCGTCGACGATCACCGCCTTCAGCCCGGCGAGCTTTTCGCGGCTGTCGGCGTGGGTGAGCATCAGCGACAGGCTTTCCGGCGTGGTGACCAGGCCGAAGGGGAGCTGTTTGCGGAGCTTGGCGCGCATAGTGGCGGAGGTGTCGCCGGTGCGGGCCTCGACTTGGAGGCCGGGGGAGAGGAGTTCAAGCGGTTCGCGGAGAGCGCGGAGGGTGTCCTGGGCGAGGGCGCGGAGGGGGGTGAGCCAGAGGACGGAGCAGGAGGCCGGATTGACGATTGTTGATTGAGGATTTTTGATTTTGGATTTCCGGTCGGAAAGGCACTCAATGAGCGGGCCACCCCAGACGGCGAGGGTCTTGCCGAGACCGGTGGGGGCGTGGAGCAGGCCGGACTTGCCGGAGGCGTAGGCCTTCCACGTTTCCTGTTGGAAGGGGAAAGGCTTCCAGCCGCGCTGTCGGAAGAAGGGCTGGAGGGAGGTGGCGGGCATGGCGCGGGGAGATGAACCGCCAAGACGCCAAGGACGCAAAGAGAGAATTGCCAGTGCCGGGTTGTTTTCCCCCGGAAGCCGTCGTTGTGGTGGCGTCCCTATGGAGTGCGACGGCACGACGTCGCTATGGCTTGGGGTGAACTCAGCCCCACCCCCTCGACCGCGAATCGGCCGGCAAGGCGATCCGGGGCCAGTAGAGCAAAGTGCCCTCGCCCCAAGCTAAAGCTGCGTCGTGCCGCAGCAGTCCATGGTTTCAAGCGTCCGGCCGCACTATTGCGACATCCTGCTCGCCCCGGCGATGCCGGCGACGACGCCGCCGACCATGGCGAGGAGCATGAAGGCGATCATGATGATCATCAGGATGCCGACGAATTTCCAGAAGCCGCGTTGCTGGTCGAGGGCGGCTTCGAGGTCGGCCGTCGAACCTGAGGACATCAGGCGGACGATCGCGCTGCCGTATTTCCAGAGTTTGAGGGAAGGGAAAAGGTAGATGATGGAGAGGACGATGTAGGTAATGCCCATGACCACGGGCAATCCGGCGAGCCCGGCAGCGTCTCGGGAGCTCATCCCGACCATCGCACCGGTGGTCATCATCAGGAGTCCGGCGAGGATCATGAAACCGGCGCCGATAAAGCCCATGACCGAGCACAGGCGCACCCAAGGCTTGGTGCCGGCGAGCGCTTGCAGGGTGGCGGGAGTGACGGAGCCGCTGGAAGTAGGATACGCGGAATGGCTGCTGGCCTGGTAGGGATTGTCCATGGTGGCTGGAGGATCGGCCAGATCCGGGGGCATTGGCAAGCATCGGCTGGCTACGGGGGGGGCTGGGAGCCGTTCGAGCCGGTCTGAAGACCAGCGGTCCCGGGGGCCGGTCTGAAGACCCGCGGTCCCGGGGCGCGGAGTGGGCATATCCTTACCCTTTTCACGCAGATTTTGCGCTCCGGTTGACCGCGGCGGCCTGCCGATCTAGGAATCCCGCATGGATCTCACCACCACGGCATATGGCACCTGGAGCGGCGGCCGCTTCATGCACTTCGGCGAAACTCTCCCGGAAGAGCGCTTCATTTCCTGCATCCGCACCGCTTGGGACGCAGGAATGCGGACCTTTGTAACGGCTGACGTTTACGGCAACGGCAAGGCGGACGAGCTGCTCGGGCTGGCCTTGGAAGGATTGCCGCGCGACGAATACTGCCTCGTCGGGATGATCGGCCACGATTTCTACAAAGGTCAGCGGCAGGGTGCCCGCGGCTACCCGCGCTTCACCGATCCCGAGCTGCACCAGCCGTCGCACTACCGCGACTATATCCGGAAAGCCACGGAGAAGTCGCTGGAGCGCTGCCGGACCGACCGCTTCGACCTGCTGATGCTGCACAATCCCGACGAAACCGGCTACACCAGCGACGCGGTCTGGGACGGCTTGCGCGCGCTGAAGACCGAAGGCTTGGC
This sequence comes from Akkermansia sp., assembly GCA_043729195.1. GTDB lineage: Bacteria > Verrucomicrobiota > Verrucomicrobiia > Verrucomicrobiales > Akkermansiaceae > Haloferula. Next base: position 3,303 of record JAYTLR010000154.1, on the reverse strand, counting down.
CGAGCGGTTGGGCATCGCGCCGGGACCGGCGAACGGCTTCACGCTGGACATCATCAACTGCATCGAGCGCTTCGGCGCGGACATCGACTGGGCAATGCTGATCCTCAATCCGCTCGAGCCTTGGCCGGTCGGGCTGGCGCTGCCGGTGTGTGAAAAGCACGGCGTGAAGGTGCTGACCCGCGTCGCTGACTACGGCGGGCTTTTCCACGGCGACATGAAGGCAGGCCACCAGTTCAAGCCGGGCGATCACCGTGCTTACCGGGCTGACGGTTGGGTGGAGCACGGGCTGGAGAAGATCGAGAAGATGAAGCCGATCGCCGAGAAGCACGGGCTGACCCTGGTGCAGTTCGCCGCGATCTGGAACTTGAGCCAGCCGGCGGTCGAGAGCGTGGTGCCGACCTTCATCCAGGAAGCGGGCGAAGGCGTCCGTTCGATTGAGGACCGGATCCGCGACTTCGCCGCGCTGCCGGATTTCCGCCTGAGCGCGGAGGAAGTCGAGCAGGTCCGCCAGATCGGCGACAACACCGGCTGCATGGCTTTGAAAGGCGCGAGCAAGCGGCACGAGGTCAGCGAGCGTCCGGACGAGTGGCCGATGCGCGATGACTTGTTAGAGCTGGCCGGCCGGCATGGTCTGGGGACGGAGTGGTGAACTCCGGCTTAAAACGGATCGTCTGCTGAGCCCCAGGACGGGCCGACTTTCCATTCCTCGACGAGATCCCGCGGGAAGTCGTCGAGGAAGCGCGAGGGGCGCTGGATGATGTCGCCGCTGTAGGACTTCGGATTGATGAAGGGATAGGTGAGGTAGAGCTCGTCCTTGGCGCGGGTGATGGCGACGTAGAACAGGCGGCGCTCTTCTTCCAACTGCGCGGGGTCGTCGGACTCGAGGATGCGGCCGTTCGGGAACTGGCCGTCGGCAAGCCAGATCAGGAAGACGACCTGCCACTCGAGGCCCTTGGCTTGATGGATCGAGGAAAGGGTGACCTTTTCGTCGTCCTTTTCCGCGGTGTCGCCGGTGGGCTCGCCATCGGCGGAGCCGAGTAGGGAGAGCTGGGAGAGGAACTCGAGGACGTCGTCGAAATTCCCGGCGTAGGCCATGAGTTGTTCGATGTCGCCACGGCGGTTCTCGTAGTTGTCATAGGCGGCCTGGAGGAACTCGGCGTAGAGGCCTTCCAGGATGCTGTAAACCATGTCGCCCGGCTTGACGAACTCGCCGCCGGGAGTCAGTTCGTCGAGCACGTAGCCGAGTTGCTCCCAGTGCTTGGCGGCTTTCTTCGGCGGCTTGAGAGTGGAGAGGACGGCCGACCATTCCGGGATGGTCTCGCTGTCCGCGGCACCGCTTCTTAGAAAGTCGCGCCACAACTTGTCGGCCCCCGCGGCGCCGATGCCGGGCAGCAGCAGGACCAGCCGCTTGAAGGAAACCTCGTCCTTGCAGTTGGTGACGAAGCGCATGAAAGCGGAGACGTCCTTGATGTGCGCCTGTTCGAAGAAGCGCAGGCCGCTGGTGATGGCGAAGGGGATGCCGCGGCTGGTGAGCTCCATCTGGATTTCCAGCGACTGGAAGTGGGCGCGGTAAAGGACGGCCATTTCCTCAAGCGGGATGCCTTCATCGTCGCGCAGCTCTAACATCCGCTGGGCGACGAAGGCGGCCTGGCTGGACGGGTCCTCTAACGGAACAAGCGCCGGCTTGGTGCCGGTGGCGGTGCGGGAGGAGCGGAGGTCCTTTTCAAAGCGCGCGGAATTGGCGCGGATGGCGGCGTTGGAGAGGTCGAGGATTTCCGGGACGCTGCGGTAGTTGGTCTCGATCTTGAAGACGCGGCAGCCGTCGTGGCGCTTCGGGAAGGACAGGATGTTGCCCATGTCCGCACCGCGCCAGGAGTAGATCGACTGGGCGTCGTCGCCGACCGCCATCACGCTGGCACCGCCACCGGCGAGCAGGTCGATGAGATCGCTCTGGACGGAGTTCGTGTCCTGATACTCGTCGACGAGGATGTGGCGGAAACGCTTGCGGTAGAGGCCTAACAGCTCTTCGTCCTGCTGGAGGAGCTTGAGGGTGAGGACGAGGAGGTCGTCGAAGTCGACCGAGTTGGTGTCGAGCTTGCGCTGGGTGTAGTTGGCGTGCGCGGTGGCGATTTCCGCCGACCAGTCCTCGAAATAGGGGTAGCGGTGGGTGATGACGTCGGCGAGCGGGACGCCGGTGTTCTCGACCAGACTGAAGATCGACGCGAGGACATCGGCCTTCGGGAAGCGGCGCTGCTTGGTATCGATGTCGAGCGCGGCGACCACTCCGGCGAGCAGCGATTTCTGGTCGTCGCGGTCGAGAATCGAGAACGATTTGGTCAGGCCGAGGACCTCGGCGTGGCGGCGCAGGATGCGGTTGCCGATCGAGTGGAAAGTGCCGCTCCACAGCGCCGAGACGTCGTGGGGGACGAGGGCGCGGACGCGTTCGGTCATTTCGCGGGCGGCCTTGTTGGTGAAGGTCAGCAGCAGGATGTGGCGGGCGTCGATTTCCTGGTCGAGCAGCCACGCAACGCGGTAGGTCAGGGTGCGGGTCTTGCCCGAGCCGGCACCGGCAATGACCAGCGTGGGGCCGGGCGGGGCGGTCACGGCGGCGAATTGCTCGTCATTGAGCTCCGCGCGGTAGTCGATGCCGGAGGTCGGACCGGTTGTCCGGCGGTTCAGAGTGTATTCGCGCGCCACGGGGAGAGCTTCGGGATTTTCTGGGTCGGATCAAGAGCGGGAGGTTACGAGAAAGCATCGCCTTGGGATTTGACAGGTCGGCCGGGAGGACTAAAGCTCCTCTTGAGACTTGATCTCATCAAGGCCGGGCAAGCCCGGCAAAGTCCATCCCATGAGTTCCATTCTTTACGCGCTGAACATCGGCACCTTGGCCACTTGGCTGACGGTGGCCGGTGCGAGCACGGTGGCCTGCGTGGTTCATGTGGTGGACCGGCTGCCTGCGCTGAATGACGGGGCGGGCGAGGACGCGGAGCTTTTCATCACGCCGCAGGCCATGGGATCGGCCCCGCCGGCGGAGGCGGTTGAAGAATCCATTGCGGAGGAATCGGTCGCCCAGCCGGAAGCATTACCCGAGCTTCCTGAGATGCCGGAGATGCCCGAGCTTCCTGAATTGGCGGAAATGGAGCCACTGCCCGAGGTTCCGGATCTGCCGGCTCCGGCCGTGACTCGTCCTTCGACGCAGCCGAAGCCCAGCGCCCGGCCGACTTCTGGACAGCCTAAGGAAAGATCAGCAACAACCGGGCGCTCGCCAAACTCTAGCGAAAGTGGCCGGGGCACCGGTCAGGG
>JAYTLR010000153.1:0-2054 GCA_043729195.1 Akkermansia sp. | reverse complement strand
GCATCGCGGCGGACGCGGGTGGTCTTGTCGTCGTAGAGCTTGCCGAACCAGGCGGAGACGGTCGCCTTCTCGACGAGCGGCGGGAGGCCGGGAAGGATTTTCGAAAGCTCAGGGCTGGAGGACTCGAGTTCCGCTAGAGTTTTCGCAGGTGTGGGAATCCGCAGTGCTAACTGATAGCTGGCGGTGTAGCTCTTCTCGTCGATGCGTTCGCGGGAAGCGATGCCGCCTTTTTCGACTTTCACTTCGGTCTTGAAAGGGATGCCAGAGCGCAGTTTCCGGACATCAGTCACGGGGCCAAGCTCGGCGTCTGGAGGCGGCGGCGGGGTGCTTTGCTGCGTGGCAGCCGCGAGTTTCTGCTGGAGCACGGCGATTTCGCGGCGGTGTTCCTCCTCCATGGCGGCGCGGACCTGCTCCTCCGCGCGGCGGGAAATTTCACTCTCGCCAGACGAGGCCACCACCGGGCGGGGCGAGAAAACCTCCTTCAGGCCGTGCTTCACCTTGCTCAAACTTCCGCTCGCCACCAGCCCGCCAGCCATCAGCGCCAAGTAGAAAACATCCCTCCACCCGAACCACTTGTTCCCCTGCTTCCGGCGGTTTGCTGAGTCTCGTGGCCCTTCCATTGGCTGGACCCTACCGATTTCCTGCCGCCCATCAATCCCCGTCCGACAAACTTTCGTCTATTTCCTGAAAACTCGGCCATGACAAACCCGCCGCCATCCCTACAGTCCGCGCCGTGAGCTATCAGGTCTTCGCCCGGAAATATCGCCCCAAAACCTTCGACGACGTCCTCGGACAGGACCACGTCGTTAGGACCCTTCGCAATGCCATCGCCCAAAAGCGGCTGGCCCATGCCTATCTCTTCGTCGGCCCCCGTGGCACCGGCAAAACCTCCACCGCCCGCATCCTTGCGAAGGCGCTCAACTGCACCGACGGCCCGAAAATCGACTTCGATCCCGACGAGGATGTCTGCATCGAAATCGCCGAGGGCCGCTCGCTTGATGTGCTCGAAATCGACGGTGCCTCGAACAACGGCGTCGAACAAGTCCGCGACCTCCGCGAGTCCGTCCGCTTCGCCCCGACCCGCGGGCAGTTCAAAATTTTCTACATCGACGAGGTCCACATGCTCTCGAACGCGGCCTTCAACGCGCTGCTCAAGACGCTCGAAGAACCACCGCCGCATGTGAAATTCATCTTCGCCACCACCGAGGCTAACAAAATTTTACCCACCATCCTCTCCCGCTGCCAACGCTTCGACCTGCGGCCGATCCCCACGGAAACCATCGCCGCGCACCTGCTCCACATTGCGAAGGAAGAAGGCATCGCCCTCGACGAAACCGCCGCCTGGGCCATCGCCAAAGGTGCCGACGGCGGGATGCGCGACGCCCAGTCGATGCTCGACCAGCTCGTTTCCTTCTGCGGCGACACCATCAACGAGGCCAACGTCCTCGACGTCTTCGGGTTCACCTCGCGGGAAAAAGTCGCCGCCCTCACCCAAGCCCTGCTCGCCCGCAACAACCCCGCCGCCCTCTCGCTCATCCAAGTCGAAGCAGAAAGCGGCCGCGAGCTTTCCCAACTGCTCGGCGAACTCATCGGCTGCCTGCGTGCCCTGTTAGTCGCGAAACTCGACCCGTCCGCCGATGGCGAGGGCATCCCCGCGCCGCTGTGGACCGCCCTGTTAGCCGCTGCCGACGAATACGCGCCCGACCGCATCCTCGCCGCCATCGACGTCTTCGCCGAGACCGAAGGCCGGATGAAATGGGCGACTAACAAACGCCTGCATTTCGAGCTCGGCGTCATCAAAGCCATCCAGTCGCTCGGCGAAGTCCGCATCACCGACGTGATCAAAGTCCTCACCCGCGGTGCCGACTTCATCCCCACCGGAGCGCTGGCTTCAGCCGGCGAGACTCAAGCAGCAGCACCCGCGCCGGTGAAAGCGCAACTTACCCCTACCCCAGTTCAGGAAGCCCCCGAACCCATCCCCGTCGCCAAAGAATGGCATCCCGAACCCGCCTCTGAACCCACTCCCGCCGCCACCAAACCCCGCCCTACCGGTG
>JAYTLR010000152.1:0-13235 GCA_043729195.1 Akkermansia sp. | reverse complement strand
GGCGGGCGGGGCGCGCGAGTTCGACGGACATTTCATCGGCGAGAAGATCTTCGGCGAGCCTTTGAGCTTCGAGGCGGTCAGCCACGCCGGCTTGCCCGCGGAAGCCGGCGACGCGATGGCGCTCGGCCGTCATCTCGACGGCTGCCGGATCGGTTTCGACCTCGGCGGCTCCGACCGCAAGTGCGCGGCGGTGATTGATGGCGAGGTGGTGTTTTCGGAGGAGATCGTCTGGGACCCCTATTTCCAGAGCGACCCGCATTACCATATCGAAGGCGTGCAGGATTCCCTGATGCGCGCGGCGGCCCATTTGCCGCGGGTCGATGCCATCGGCGGCAGTTCGGCCGGAGTTTACGTCAACAACGAGGTCCGCGCGGCCTCGCTGTTCCGCGGGGTCTCGGAGGCGGATTTCGAATCTCGGATCAAGCGGATGTTTTTCGAACTGAAGGAGCGCTGGAGCGGCATTCCTTTCGAGGTGGTGAACGACGGCGAGGTGACGGCGCTGGCGGGCTCGATGTCGCTCAACGAGAACGCCGTGCTCGGGGTGGCGATGGGCACCAGCGAAGCGGCCGGCTACGTTGATCCCAACGGCTCGATCCGTCCATGGCTGAACGAGCTGGCCTTCGCGCCGGTGGACTACCGAGAGGACGGTCCGAAGGACGAATGGAGCGGCGACGAAGGCTGCGGCGTGCAGTTTTTCTCGCAACAGGGCGTCGCGCGCTTGGCCAAGGCGGCGGGTTTCGAGATCGGCTCGATGCCTTTCCCCGAGCAGCTCATTGAGGTCCAGACCGCGATGAAAGCCGGCGATGATCGGGCGCGGAAGATCTACGAGACGATCGGCACCTGCTTTGGTTATGCGATCGCGCACTACGCCGATTTCTACGAGATCCGCAGCTTGCTGATCCTCGGCCGGGTGACCTCGGGGGAAGGTGGTGACGTGATCATCGCGGAAGCGGAGAAGGTGCTGGCGACTGATTTCCCGGAACTGCGGATCAAGCTGGTGGTGCCGGACGAAAAGACCAAGCGCCACGGCCAGGCGGTGGCGGCGGCGAGTTTGGCGGCGTTGATGTGAAAAAGGCACCGGCCCTTGTGGACCGGTGCCATACCAATGATGCAAAACGGGAAGGCGTGTTAGAACGACGAGCGGAACCCGAACAGCCAGGTCAGGGCATCGACATCGCCGTCACCCCGGCCTGGGGTGTTGAGCGAGGCGTATTCCGCGCCGGCCTGGACTTTTAGGTTGTCGCCGCAGATCAGGTAGTTGAGTCCGGCGTAAACGGTGTGCAGCTCGTTGCCGCGGCCGTTGTTGGTGATGTTTGGGTTGCCGCCGCCGCCGTAGTTGGTGGCGCGGACGTAGCGGCTGTTGGTGCGGATGCCCTGGTCTTCTTCGGAGCCGGCATAGGCATACTGGACCACGGCCTGAAGCTTGGCGGGGATGATCCAATAGTACGGCGTCGCGACGAAGCCCCAGAAGTTCCCGCGGCGGGCGGCATTGCGGGCCGAGTGCATCTCGCTGCCGCCGTTGTCGCCGTAGAAGCCTTCCAAGTTGACGCCGCCGTTGCCGATCGCGAGTTCGGCGGAAAAGGTGGTCGCCCACTTGTAGTCGAGCAGCGAGTCCTCGTTCGAGCCGATCTCCTCGGCGTCGTTGTAAAGGAGTTCCCAGCCGAGACGCAGATCGTCGGTCGCGGAGTAGATCACTTCGGCGTTGTATATCAGGCCGTCGTTCCAGCCGCCCCAGCCTTCGACGCTGCCGTCGTCGACACCCAGGTCATCGGTTCCTTCGTCACTGCTATAGATGCCGAGGATCGTGTTGAACTTGCCCTTAACGGCGTTCACGAAAAGTCCGGTCGGCCGATAGCTGTTGTAGAGCTTGTTGGAAATTGCCGAGCGTTCGACGGTGAGCAGTGCATTTGACGAGGTGCGGGCTTCCAGGCCGCCGTGCCACTTAATGCGGCCGTAGTTGGCAGTCAAAACGTCGAGACCCCCGAAGTTGAATGCCTTGAGGATATCGAAGGTGAAATACGACTCGTCGAAGTCCTGGTAGTCGTAATCGAGCCCGCCGCCGTTGAATCGCTGGTCGTCGACCAGGTTCACGGTGCCCTTGTAGGTGAAATAGTTTAAAAAGCCGATCTTCGCCCCGAGTCGGAAGCGGCGCGCGTCCGTATAATTCTCGCTGAAGTCCTGACCGTTGGTGCCTTCGCCATCGATGTAGGCGGCTTGCCAGTGATATCGGCCTTCGAAGACCAGGCTTTGGACCCACGGGTTGTCAGGCAGTTTGACGGTGCCCGGCTTACTCGACAGCCAGTCGCAGAAGTCGAAGTCTGCGAACATCGAGCCGGACTCAGCGGCTGCGGGTTCGGGAGCGACGAGGGGTTCGCCGGCGAAGGCGAGGCCGGACAGTCCGCAGGCAACCGCGGCGGTCTTCAATCGGATGGATTGCTGTTTCATGGATGTTTGGTGAGGCGAAGCCTGACGGGATTCTTGGATGCCCGCCGAAGCCGCGGCGAATCGAGCGAATGTGACGATCGTGTGACAGCGTGATTCGGTGACATTCCTGTCACAATTGGCATGGTGTGGCGTAATGCCCTAGGCGGCAAAGGATTGAGGTGCTTGGGCGGGCGCTAGGGGGCGGGTTTTGGTGACAAACCTGTCACAGAGAGCCGTTGGACCTTTGTGACAAGTTTGGCATCCATGCCCTTGAGCGTCGCGTGCGGCGCGCAAATCCATCCACATACCATGCGCAACACCATCCGATCCACCGCCGCCAGCCTCTTCGCTGGAGCCCTCCTCGCCGCCACCGCCGGCGCGCAGTCCATCAGCATCAAGGGTTCCGATACCCTCGGAGCCAAGCTCGTGCCCCAGCTCGCCGAGAGCTTCAAGTCGAAGAACAGCGGCGTGAAGTTCGAGATTGCCGCGGAAGGTTCCTCGACCGCCTTCCCGGCACTCGCCAACGGAACCGCCCAGATTGGCATGTCGTCCCGCAAGGCCAAGGCGGAAGAAATCACCGCCGCCCGCGCCAAGGGCATCAAACTCAAGGAAGTTGAAGCCTGCCACGACATGATCGTGGTCATCGTCAACAAGGGCAACTCGCTCAAGGCGCTGACGAAGGATCAGGTTGCCAAGATCTTCACCGGCCAGGTGAAGGATTGGAGCGAAGTCGGCGGTGCCCCGGGCCCGATCTCGATCTACACTCGCAACACGTCCTCCGGCACTTACAAGGATTGGCAGACCCTCGCCATGAAGGGCCGCAACTATGCTTCCGGGTCCCAGAAGCTGGCCGGCAACGAGCAGATCGCCCAGGAAGTGGCGAAGAACAAGAACGGCATCGGCTACGTCGGCCTGGCCTACGCCAAGTCCTCGGGCATTCACGACGTGACCGTCGACGGTGTCCAGCCGGTCGCCGCCAATGCCAAAAAGTATGCCTACAGCCGCGCTTGCTACTACTACATCCCGGAGAATGCCGACGCCACCGCGAAGGCATTCATCGACTTCGCGACCGGCAGCGAAGGCCAGAAGATCGCCCAGCGTCTCGGCTTCGTGCCGAACTGATCCTCCGATCTGACGATTTCGACACGCAATCCCGGCGAGGAAATCCCCCGCCGGGATTGCCATTTCCGGGACAGTCCCTCAAGTTCGCCCGTCTTGCCCCGCATGCCGGATCCAACGACTTCTTCTCCCGTGCCCGCCGGCCATCCGTTTCGCCGGAAAGGCCGCGGTACCGACGGCCTGTTCAAGGCGTTCTTCGCGGGCAATGCCGGCCTGACCGTCGTCATCCTGGTGCTGATCATCGTCTTCCTGGTGCGGGAGGGCGCGGGCTTCTTCCCGGACTACCGGAAGGAGCTTGAACTCTACCGCCGGTCCGGCCTCGAGTTCGTCGATCTTTCCCGCAAGGACCTGACCGCGCACGAGCAGATGAGCTCGCTGCTCAACCGGGCCTACTACGCCGAGGTCAACTCCACCTGCCGCACCGAGTTCCAGCGCAGCCAGGAGGCGGCGGCCGTGGTCAGCTACATTTCCGAGGCGGTGACGCCGGCCCAGAGCGCCTTGCAGCGGGTGCTCGAGCGGGCAGGGGAGGATGGCGTGCCGAAGGACCTCCAGGACTCCCTTTCCGCCAAATACAAGGCCCTTCTGGCCGACGCGCTGGCGGGCAAGCCGGGCGAAGGACTGCCGCCGACACCGCACCTGAGTCCCGAAGAACGGCGTGAGTTGTTGGCGGCGCTGGAGGCCCGCGACCCGCTTTCGACCGACGACCCACTGCTGGTCGCCACCTTGCAGGAGCAGTTGATGGCAAAGCAGGAGGTCGCGTCCGCGCCGCTGGCCGATTTCCGCGCGGCGATCGATGCCTTCGCGGATGCATCCGTTAATCTCGATACCTTGATTGCCGAGACCGGCGACACGGTGAAGGCGACCAAGGAAGCGGCGACTTTGCACCAGATCGAGGTTGCCAAGCGGGCGACGCTGTTAGAGGCCGCGGCATCGGCAAAATCGGCGGATGCGAAGGCCCAGTTCGAGGTCGAAGCCCGCGAAGCAGTCACCACCGAGCCGGTCGATTTCAATACCGCGCTGCAGCCGGTTCTTGACCGCATGACGGAGTTCAAGGAAGCCAACGCGGCGCTGACCGCCGCGGTCTCGGAGGTCCAACCCAATTTGCCTGACTCGCTCGCCGACGCCAAGGCCGACCGCTACCTCGCTGCTTTCCGCAAGGCGGCCGGCGAGTTCTCTGAGGAACTTGCCGATACGGTCCCCGCGATGGCGGCTTGGAAGAACGACGTGCCGGTCGGACTTGGCGCGACCATCATGGGCTTCATTACAGGCCGAGACTGGATCACCGGCGGCGAGTGGCAGGACTTCTACGGCATCGTCCCGCTCTTCACCGGCTCGCTGCTGATCGCGGTGATCGCCCTCAGCCTCGCCATCCCGCTCGGCGTCGGCGCGGCGATTTACACCAACCAGCTCGCCGGCCAACGCGAGCAGAAGTTCATCAAGCCGACCATCGAGTTCCTGCAGGCCATCCCGTCGGTGGTGCTCGGCTTCCTCGGGATCGCGGTGCTCGGAACCATCCTCCAGGAGACCTCGATGAAGGATGCCTTCTCCTGGGTGCCGGGCTTCCCGATCCAGCAGCGGCTCAACATGTTCACCGCCGGCTGCCTGCTGGGGTTGATGGCGATCCCGACGATCTTCACGCTGTCCGAGGACGCGCTGAACAACGTCCCGTCAGCCTTCGCCGAGGCTTCCGACGCGCTCGGCGCCTCGAAGCTCCAGACAATCTTCCGCGTCGTGCTGCCCGCCGCCATTTCCGGCATCCTCGCCGCCGTGCTGTTAGGCCTGGGTCGCGTGATCGGCGAGACGATGGTCGTGCTGCTGGTGGCCGGCAACCGGATCGAGATCCCCGACTTCACCGAAGGCCTCGGCGTCTTCTTCCAGCCGGCGCACACACTGACCGGGATCATCGCGCAGGAGCTCGGCGAGGTGCCCTTCGGAAGCGTCCACTACCGCGCGCTGTTCGTCGTCGGGATGCTGCTTTTTGCCATCGTGCTGGCGATCAACTGGACCGCGCAGCGCATGCTTCACAAATTCCGCATCGGCCACGAGTAATGGAAAATCCCGAACAACTGATTCGCAAGGGCGTCCACCACGATGGACTGAAGCAGGGTGCGGTGAAAGCCGTGCTCGGAGGGATGGCCTGGGGCGTGGTGGTGGTGGCGTTGCTGATCTTCGGCCGGATCTTCTGGGATGGCGCGCCGGTGCTGCTGAAGCCGGATTTTCCCTTCGTCGATACCAGCTTCCTGACCGAGAAGACCGAGACGCTGCACGTGTTCGACGATGCTTCCGGCACCCGCCACAGCCTGCCCGCTTCACAGTATCACGAGTGGGCGGAGAAGAACGGTGCCGAGGCGGTCTTCAACGAGACGACCTACTCCTATTCGGGTGGCGGCATCGCCGGGCCCATCGTCGGGACCGCGCTGCTGACCCTCTTGAGCATCGTGCTGGCGCTGTTCTTCGGGGTCTCCGCGGCGATCTATCTGAGCGAGTATGCCAAAGACGGCCGCTTCATCCGCCTGGTCCGCCTCGCCATCCTCAACCTCGCGGGGGTGCCGTCGATCGTCTTCGGTCTCTTCGGCTTCGCGGTGTTCGTACTCGCCGCGCCGGTCTTCACCGACCTCCCTTCGGACCGCACGCTGTTCGCGCTCCCGCTGGGCTTCACCTGGCTGAGCTTCCAAGGCTGGAACTCGTCGCTGATCGCCGGTTCCGCCACACTCGCGTGCATGATCCTTCCGGTCATCATCACCGCCTCGGAAGAGTCGCTTAAAGCGGTGCCGCAGGGCTTCCGCGAGGCCTCGCTGGCGCTCGGCGCCACCCGCTGGCACACCATCCGCAAGTGCGTTCTGCCTTTCGCTCTGCCGGGTATCCTGACCTCGTCGATCCTCTCGCTGGCCCGCGCCGCCGGTGAAACCGCCCCGATCATGTTCACCGTGGCGGTCGCGGCGAAGGATGACTTCCCGTGGCAGGGCACGACCGGTCCGCTGGGCATGCTCCAGAGCCAGGTTCAGGCATTGCCCTACCACATTTACACGCTGGCGGCGCGAATCCCGACCTCCGAATACACCCAGCGCGCCCAGTATGGATCGGTCTTTGTTTTCCTGCTGATGATTTTCCTGTTCTCCGCCGTCTCGATCACCCTGCGCAACCGCGTCCGCTCGAAGCTCAAATGGTAAGCGATTCCACAGCCCCGGCCGTCCCCGCGATCGCCATCGACCAGCTCTGCTTCAGCTACGGGCCGAAGCAGGTGCTGCACGAGGTGACGCTCGACATCCCGTCGCGTGAGATCACCGCGTTCATCGGCCCTTCCGGCTGCGGGAAATCGACACTGTTGCGCTGCTTCAACCGGATCAACGACCGGATTCCCGGTGCCAAGGTGACCGGCGGCGCGATCCGGATCGCAGGCATCGACATCGCCCGGCCCGATCTCGACCTTCAGGTGCTGCGCCGCCGGGTCGGCATGGTTTTCCAGAAGTGGAATCCGTTTCCGAAGTCGATCTTTGACAACGTCGCCTACGGTCTGCGGGTTCACGGTGAGAAGAACACCAAAGTGATCAGCGAGCGGGTCGAATACTGCCTCCGCCGCGTTGCGTTATGGGACGACGTGAAGGACCGGCTGAAGGCGAGTGCTTTCGGTCTTTCCGGCGGCCAGCAGCAGCGGCTGTGCATCGCCCGGACCATCGCGACCAAGCCGGACATCATCCTGATGGACGAGCCCTGTTCGGCGCTCGATCCGCTTTCGACGCTGAAGATCGAGGAGCTGCTGCTGGAGTTGAAGGACGACTACACCATCGTCATCGTCACCCACAACCTTGCGCAGGCGAACCGCTGCGCCGACAAAACGGCGTTTTTCTACCTCGGCAAGCTGATCGAGCACGGGCCGACCGTGAAGATTTTCTCGAATCCCGACGTGCAACAGACCGAGTCCTACGTCTCCGGGGCTTTCGGCTGACACCCTCGCCACTTCGCCGCCGGGGCGGAGGTGAACTTTACAAAGCACCATGCCACTGCTAATCGAAACCACGCCGCGGAATCGGCCCGAAATCCAGCAGATGACGCCCCAGAATCCCTCCACGTCCGCATCTCCGACCACTGCCTCGCCCAGTATGCCGGCCATCCAAGTGAACGGGGTGGATTTTTGCTACGGTGACAAGATGGTGCTGAAGAACGTTACGCTCGACGTTCCGCCGAACCAGGTGACCGCTTTCATCGGCCCCTCCGGCTGCGGCAAAACGACCCTGCTTCGCTGCTTCAACCGGATGAACGACCTGGTCCCCGGGGCCCGGGTGACCAAGGGCTCGATCATCATCGAAGGCGCGAACATCGCCGACCGGGCGATCGATCCGGTCCAACTGCGGCGGCATGTCGGGATGGTCTTCCAGAAATACAACCCGTTCCCCCGCAGCATCTACGACAACGTCGCCTACGGGCCGCGGACCCTCGGCGAGAAGCGGAAATCCGCGCTCGACGAGGTGGTCGAGCGCTCGCTGCGCCGCGCCGCGCTGTGGGACGAGGTCAAGGACCGGCTGCACGAGGTGGCGACCGGCCTTTCCGGGGGGCAGCAGCAGCGGCTGTGCATCGCCCGGACCATGGCGGTGGATCCGGAGATCATCCTGATGGACGAGCCTTGCTCGGCGCTCGACCCGATCGCCACCGCCCGGGTGGAAGAACTCATCTTGAGTCTGCGCGAACTCTACACGATCGTCATCGTGACCCACAACATGCAGCAAGCGACCCGGGTTTCCGACCGCACGGCTTTCTTTTATCTCGGCGAGGTCGTGGAATACGACACGACCCGGAAGATCTTCGACAACCCCGCCCAGAAGCGTACCTTGGACTACATCAGCGGCCGCTTCGGCTGACCCCAGCTCCCATGCACTCGGACACACCCCATATTCTCCGCGAGTTCGACAAGGCATTCGCGTCCCTGCGCAACGAGGTCATCACCATGGCCGGTCAGGCACGGCTCAATCTGGAGCGCGCCATTCAGGGCTTGCTCGAGCGTGACCTCGAGAAGTGCAAGGCCGTGGTGGCCGATGACGACGAGGTGGACGACGCGGAGTTGCGGATCGACCGCATCGGGATGGAGACGCTGGTGCGTTTCCATCCGGTCGCGAGCGACCTGCGGCAGGTCATTACTTCGATGAAGGTGGCCGCCAACCTTGAGCGAATCTCAGATCACGCGGTGAACATCGCCAAGCGCGCGCGCAAGATGCTGTCGCGGCCGGAGTGTCCGGAAGTGCCGTTCATTGAGCCGCTTTACGCGCTGGCCGACCAGCAGGTGCGCGATGCCCTTTCCGCTTACACGGATCGCAATTCCGAGCTCGGCCAGTCGCTGCAGCTCCGGGACAAGGAGCTCGACAAGATGCACAAGCGCCTGATCGCCACCTTCAGTGCCCGTCTGGAAGAGGGTGGGGCGGGGACGGAGGATTTCCTGCACCTGATCTTCGTCGCCCGTTCGCTGGAACGGATCGGGGACCTGGCGGTGAACATCGGCGAGGACGCCGTGTTCCTCGATTCCGCGCGGGACATCCGGCACGAGAAGAACCGGGTGCCGGCGGTGGAAGAGCCGATGGAGTGAGATTTTACGATGGCCCGATGCTAGTCGTCGTCGTTGACCGTCACGCTGACGGTGCCGCTAGTGGCCCCCGCCGCCGATGCCGTGATGGTGACCGACTCGTTGGCCAGATCGGCATCCGCCGTGCCGCTCACCGTGATCGTCTGGGGTGTGGCATAGTTCGCGGGAGTGAAGCTGAGAAGTGTCGGGGACACGGTAGCCGCCGAGGTGTCGGAACTTCCGACACTGACGGTGACATTTCCGGACGGCTGAAAGGCCAAACGCACTCCGGAAGTTCCAGAACTCGCTTCTCCGATGGTGAGCGAGTTAGGCGACGTGACCACGCTCTGGGCGTCGTCGTCGTTGACCGTCACGCTGACGGTGCCGCTGGTGGCCCCCGCCGCCGATGCTGTAATGATGACCGACTCGTTGGCCAGATCGACATCCGCCGTGCCGCTCACCGTGATCGTCTGGGGTGTGGCATAGTTCGCGGGAGTAAAGCTTAGAACTATCGGGGACACGGTAGCCGCCGTGGTGTCGGAACTTCCGACACTGACGGTGATGTTTCCAGACGGCTGGAAGGCCAGGCGCACCCCGGAGGTTCCAGAGCCCGCTTCTCCGATGGTGAGCGAGGTAGGGGACGTGACCACGCCTTGGATGTCATCGTCGATGACCGTTACGGCGACGGTCTGATTCCCGAGTCCGGCTGATGAGAATGTGAAGGTGACCGATTCGTGGGCGAGGTCCCCGTCTGCCACCCCGCTAACCGTCACGGTCTGGAGCGTATTCCAATTCGCGGTTGTGAAGGTCAGCGATGGCGGCGACGCAGTAGCCGCCGAGGTGTCGGAACTGCCGATCGACACGGTCGTGTTCGCTGCCGGTTGCGCCGTCAATCGCACGCCCAAGGTGTTGCTACCGCCTTCGCCGGTGGATAGGGTGGCGGTTGAAGTTTCGATTCCGAGCACGTCGTCATCAGTCACCGTTACGTTGACAGTCCGGCTGGTAAGCCCTGCCGACGACACGGTCACTGTCACGCTCTCATTCGCCGTATCGGCATCGCTGACCCCGCTGACCGTCAGGGTCTGGAGCGTGTTCCAATTGGCGGGGGTAAAGGTCAACGATGGCGGCGATGTGGTGGCGGCCGAGGTGTCGGAACTGCCGATCGTCATGGTGGTGGTCGCCACGGGTTGGAAGCCCAGGCGAACGCCGAAATTTCCACTGCCCGATTCGGGCACATCGAGGTTCGTGGCGGTAAGCACGATGGAAGGCATCGGAACTCCCCGTACCCGGTAGAATCCCCGCGTGCCGGAAACCGGTACGGTTACTTGAATGACCCCGTTCGTGTCCGCCAGCAGTGAGGTGCAATCTTCCCAATCGCCCGTCTTCATGGTGGACGACCATTCAACGGTTGCCTTGCTGCCTGGCTCCAGATGGATGCAGGTCAGTTCTCCATTCGGGAGAAACGAGGTGATCTGCGGAGAAGACTGCCCGTAGGCCGGCAGGCCGAGGGCAAGCAAGGTCGCGGCCAACGCTGGTCTGAGCCGCGCGGTGCGTTCAATGCCGCGGCTGACTGGGCTGAAGCGCCACCCGCTTTCGGGGTGGTGCCGGAAAGGAAGAATTGGCGGATGCACCTTCATGCCGCAGTCCTATTCCAAAAGGCGGGGTCCGGCAACGTCAACCGCCATGCTCGCATCTGCCTGTCAGCAACAGTAATCGGCCCGGAGCTCGCGCCCCGGGCCGTTTGGAATCCGTTGGATGGTGACGAGTTGGCGGGTTGCCCCGCGTGGGGTCACAGCAGTTCGTTGAGGATGTTTTCCATCAGCTCCTGGCGGCCGGAGGCGATGACCGGCTCGGGGTTCTGCTTCACCCACTCGGTCAGGTCGTCGAAGTTGCTGCTGCCGCTTTCGATCCGCTGGCCGATGCCGCTGTCCCAGCTCGCGTAACGGGCTTTGACGAAGTCCTCGATCCGGCCGTCGGCGCGGATCGCGGCCGCGGTCTTGAGGCCGCGGGCGAAGGCGTCCATGCCGCCGATGTGGGCGTGGAAGAGGTCGATCGGTTCGTGCGACTCGCGGCGGCGCTTGGCGTCGAAGTTCAGGCCGCCGGTGGTGAAGCCGCCCATCTCGAGCACCTTCAGCATCACCTTGGTGGTGCCGTAGAGGTCGGTCGGGAACTGGTCGGTGTCCCAGCCGAGCAGGGTGTCGCCCTGGTTGGCATCGATCGAGCCGAGCGCGTTGGCGGCGAGGGCGACGGTGAGCTCGTGCTCCATCGTGTGGCCGGCCAGCGTGGCGTGGTTGGTCTCGATGTTCAGCTTGAAGTGGTCCAGCAGGTTATACTGGCGGAGGAAGTTCAAGCAGGCGGCCGAGTCCGAGTCGTACTGGTGGGTGGAGGGTTCGCGCGGCTTCGGCTCGATGTAGAACTGACCGGTGTAGCCGATCTTGCGGGCGTAGGCCACGGCCATGTGGAGCAGCGCGGCGAGGTGATCGAGCTCGCGGCCCATGTCGGTGTTGAGCAGCGTCGCGTAGCCTTCGCGGCCGCCCCAGAAGGTGTAGCCTTCGCCGCCCAGCTTGTGGGTGGCATCCATCGCGGCTTTCACCTGTGCCGCGGCATAAGCGAAGACCCGGGCGTCCGGCGAAGTGCCGGCACCCTGCGAGTAGCGCGGGTGGGAGAACAGGCAGGCGGTGCCCCACAGCAGCTTCTTGCCGGTGGCCTTCTGGAGGCCGTCGAGGTGATCGACCACGGCGTTGAGTGCATCGGTCGACTTCGAGAAATCATTGAGCTCCGGCGCGATGTCGCGGTCGTGGAAGCAGTAGTAATCGATGTCGATCTTGTCGAGGAACTCGAAGAACACGTCGGCGCGCTTCTTCGCGTTGTCGACCGAGTCGGAATGGTCGTCCCACGGGGTGACCGCGGTGCCGCCGCCGAAGGGGTCGGACAAGCTGTTGCGCATCACGTGCCAGTAGGCGGCACCGAAGCGCATGTGGTCGCGCATCGACTTGCCCTCAACCAGTTCGTCGGGGTTGTAGTGCTTGAAGGAGAGCGGGTTCCTGGATTTCGGACCCTCGTAAACGATCTTGGGGATTTCGGGGAAGTGAGACATGGGATGACCGGAAATAGGCGGTGCCCGGCGCTTCGTCCACCATGGAATTCTGTAGGATTCCGACCCCTTGGCGACCAGGACGCGCACTTCAACAGTGCCTCCTGTTTCCAGCTAGTCCGGCCCGCCGCCCTTGTTGCCAAGAATTTGCTTTTGGCGGGAAGCTCCTGAAACAGCCGCTGGGCCGGACCGGTGGGTGGGAATGGAAGGGGGGGCTGGGAAGTTGCGAGTCTGGCGGGAGCTGCAGTTTGAGCTAGACCTTGTAATGGTGGGTGAATGCGAGCATGCTCTGCCCGGTGATGCGCACGATGTTACTGGCTTCGGTGTTGATTTTCGGGGTGTCGACGGTGATCAGGGCCGAGACGCGGTTGTTTAGGAATTCCGACAAGACGAAGAGTTTTACCGCTGAGTTGACGGCGTATGATGCGAAGGCGAAGCGGGTGAGCGTCCGTCTGGACAACGGGCGGATTCAGAACTTTTCGATCGATGTGCTGAGTGAGGAGGATCAGGCGTATGTTCTTGAGAACGCCAATCGATTGGCGGTGGGGAATGACCTCAAGGTGATCCTGAAATCCTTTCAGGGGAGTCCGAAGAAGGTGGAGAAGGACCGGATCAGCGACCGGGTCTATCCGAGCGGCTATACGATCACGCTGAGCAACCGGGCGAAGACGGCGATTGAGAACCTCACGGTGAAATATACGCTCTACTACGCGGTTCAGGGTTATGTGAAGCCGGACCGGAAGACGGAGGAAAAATCAGCAACGCTGGTTTACAAGACGATTCCGCCGGGCGCGACGGTTTCGCAGACGACTGAACCGGTGGATATCGTGAGCGGGAAGCTTGAACCCTTGTTCAAGGACGAGTCGGTGCGGGGGCCTGACGGGAAGACGTATGTGGAGCGAAAGCTGGTGGAACCCGGGGGTAGGAGGAAGGATCAGCTGGTAGGATGTAGGGTGGAGATTCTGGTGGATGGCAAGTTGGTGAAAACCGAGGGCGATGGGAGTCTGGCGCACGCCGAGCTGGAGTCGCCGGTGGTCGATCCCGGGC
>JAYTLR010000151.1:0-18197 GCA_043729195.1 Akkermansia sp. | reverse complement strand
CTTAGAAAGAACCCATGCGCGACGAGCTTTTGCGAAACCCGGTCTTTGCCATGGCAGCCACCCAGTTCGATGGCGTGGCGGATTTCCTCGGCCTCGACGATTCCCTCCGCGAGCGCTGCAAGTGGCCCAAGCGGCTGATCACCGTCACGGTCCCGATCCGCCACGACGACGGTTCCACGCATGTTTACTTCGGCCACCGCGTCCAACACCACCTGACCCGCGGCCCGGTGAAAGGCGGCCTGCGTTACCACCCGCGCGTCGATCTCGGCGAGGTCGCCGCGCTGGCGATGTGGATGAACTGGAAGTGCGCGCTGATGGACCTGCCCTACGGCGGCGGCAAGGGCGGCATCGCCTGCGATCCGCGGACGATGAGTCAAGGCGAGCTGGAGCGGATGACCCGCCGCTACACGATGGAGATGATCCCATTCATCGGCCCGGACATCGACGTGATGGCACCCGACATGGGGACCAACGAGCAGACGATGGCGTGGATGGTGGACACCTACTCGACCCATGCCGGCCGGCTGGTGCCGGGCATTGTCACCGGCAAGCCGCTCATTCTCCAAGGCTCCGCCGGCCGCACCCAGGCCACCGGCCACGGCGTCGCCTTCCTCGCCTGCCGCGCCCTCAACAAGCTCGGCATCACCCTGACCTCCGCCACTGCGGTGATCCAGGGCTTCGGCAATGTCGGCTCGCATGCGGCTTATGACCTCTCGAATTCCGGCGTGAAGGTCACCGGCATTTCCGACGTCAGCGGCGCGATCTGGAACGCCGGCGGCATCGATACCCGCAAGCTACGCGACCACCTCGCGACGCACGGCAGCATCCAGGCCTTCCCCGGCGCGGAGCCGATCGATCCCGCGGTAATGCTTTGCCAGCCCTGTGACATTCTCGTGCCCGCCGCCACCGACATGGTGATCACCGCCGAAAACGCGCCGCATTTGAAATGCAAGGTCCTCGCTGAAGGCGCGAACGGCCCGACCACGCCGGAAGCCGACGCCATCATCAATGCCCGCGGCGACATCTTCGTCATCCCGGACGTGCTGTGCAACGCGGGCGGCGTGACTGTCTCGTACTTCGAGTGGGTGCAGAATCTCCAGCGCTTCCAATGGACCGAACGTGAAGTGCTGACCAAGCTCGACACCATGCTTGAGGGGGCTTTCGCCCGCGTCTTGGCCTTCGCCGAGCGTCACCAGCTCTCGCACCGCATGGCTGCCCAGGCCCTCGCCATCAAGACCGTCGCCGACGCGAAGTCCCAGCGCGGGATGTTCCCGTGACTTGCGACCACCCCGATTTGCCGCTAGCATCTCCGCCATGAGCCTCGCGATTCAGCTTCCACCGCGCGAAGACCAGGTGGAATTCAACCTCCGCGTCTGGGAGCGCGTGCTTGCGGATCCGGCATTGGCAAAGATCGATGGCCACATCGAAACCAACCGCCATGGGCACATCATCATGACTCCTCCTCCCGGCTCTTTTCACAGTTCCCGGCAAAGCCGCATCATGTTGCTGCTCGACCGTTTGCTCGGCGGAAGGGCGCTCGTTGAATGCCCGCTCACCACTTCGGACGGTGTGAAGGGGATCGATGTCGCCTGGTTTTCTGAACTTCGCTACTCGGCCTCCTTCGATCCCCGCTGCTTTCTCGAAGCGCCGGAGATCTGCGTCGAAGTGCTTTCGCGATCCAACACCCTTGCCGAGATGGAGGAAAAGCGGGCGCTGTATTTCGATGCCGGTGCCAGCGAGGTCTGGCTCTGTTGCGAAGATGGCACCATGGAGTTCCATGGCCCCGGCGGTCCGCTAGCTAGTTCCACCCTGTGCCCGGACTTTCCCGCGGTGATCGATCCCTGAATGCAAGCTCTCCGCTTCCACCAATGCGGCAAACCGGCCGATGTCCTGCGGCTGGAAGAACTGGCACCGACCGATCTGTTAGACGGCGAGGTCCGGCTGAGAATCCTCGCTGCTCCCGTCAATCCGGCGGACTTGAATTTCATCGAGGGCACCTATGGCGTGAAGCCGGAGCTGCCCGCAGTGCCGGGGATCGAAGGCTGCGGCGAGGTCGTCGAAAGCCGCTCGCCGGGTTTCCAGCCGGGCGACCGTGCGATCCTGCTGCGCCGCGCCGGAACTTGGGCGAGCGAGGTGAGCTTGCCCGCGGAGCATTTGTTCAAACTGCCGGCGGGAATCGATCCGTTGCAGGCCGCCATGCTGAAAGTGAACCCGGCGACCGCATGGCGGCTGCTGACCGGCTTCGGCACGCCGTCGCCCGGATCATGGATCGTCCAGAACGCGGCGAATTCCGCGGTCGGCCGCTGCGTGATCGTTCTCGCGCGGACGCTCGGCATTCGTACGATGAACCTCGTACGTCGCGCTGAATTGCGGGACGAGCTACTCGCGCTAGGAGCTGAAGCGGTGGTGGTCGACGATGACTCCGCGGTCGAAACCGCCAAGTCCGCGCTCGGCAACGATCGCCCGTCGCTCGCCTTCAATTGCGTCGGTGGCGAAAGCGCGCTGCGGCTGATGAACCTGCTGGCACCCGCAGGCATCCACGTCACCTACGGCGCGATGTCCCGCCGGCCACTGACCGTGCCGAACGGTCAGCTCATCTTCAAAGATCTCCAGTTCCGCGGGCTGTGGGTTACCCGGTGGATCGAAAGTGCGCCGCGGGAGGAACTCGACGCGGTCTACGGCAAGCTCGCCGGGCTGATAGTTTCCGGAGCGCTTTCGGTGCCGGTGGCCGCCACTTATCCGCTGCGGGATTTCAAGGCAGCGCTGGAACAGGTCGGAGGCAGTGCGCGGAACGGCAAGATCCTCTTCGTCCCGTGATCCGTGAATTCAATCGCCGCCAGCGGATCCGCGCCGTCGTGTCGGTGTTCATCGGGCTCGTCGCCTATTTCCTGGCATTCGGGTTCTTCTACTTCGTCGCCAACCGTGCCGCATCGATGCTGCCGCCGGGACTCCCGGGGTGGTTCGAATGGGCGGTTTCATCGTCCGTCATGGCGATCATCACCATCAGCGGATGGATCCGGCACCGCCGCAACGAAGAGGCGGATCTGTCCGATGCCGTGATGTGGAGAGGCGATATCGACATGCCGGGTGCCTTCGTCGCCCAAGTCCGCATCAACCAGGTCTCATCCACCGCCTGGATGCTGAGCCAACTCTTCCTCGCCGGGCCGCTGCGGATCCTCCAAGCCGTCGACCTGTGGCGCTCCTGCCTTCCGGTCGGGACCGATCTCGAACAGCGGATGCTTGTCCTGCTGCGGGAATTGAAATCGCGAAACCAATGGGTGTCTGTCGAACCGTTCCAGCATCACGGCGTGGCGCTGGCGGCGCTGATTCGCACCGGCCACGTGGAATTCAGCTCGATCAAAGGCAGGCTCCGGGCATCTTCCTGAGCCATGGAATTCACCTTCACGCCCCTGCGGATCGGGATTCTCGTGGCCTTGCTCGGCGCCTTCGCCCTGTTCGGCGGTTTTGATTTCCCCGATCAAGCCTACTACCGGATGACCCGGGCCTGGGGCATCTCCGTCCTTTTCTTCTCCCTCGGCGCGGTCTGCGTCACCATCGTCGACCACTGGGTGGGCAACCTGGACCGCAGCAACCTGCGCTGGCTCTACATCTTGCTCGGCGCGCTCTGCATGGGCGGCGGGTTGACGAACCAGCACGTGCTGAAAGAGCGGATGAAGATCACTGGCGAAGCCGGGTCCTGAGAAGACACGCTTGGATCTTACGAACCCGCCCGCCCGAGTTCATCCAGGTCCGCGAGATCTTGCGGCCTACCGGCGGTCTTCTTCGCGGTCATCAAATCGGCTTTTCCGAGGTAGTAGATCGGGAAATCGTTTTCGTCCGAAATCACCCTGTTGGCCCAGGCCGCTTCAAACTCCACCCCGGGGATCGTTGTTAGAAGATCGACCGCGCAGGGAGGAACGCCGAGATTGAACTGGGTTCCGGGTTGGGCGAAGTCGGCTTCGGTGACCCCGATCATTGGGATTCCAAACTGGAGAAAGGCACGCATCAGCTTGCGGGCGTTTTCCGCACAGGGCTCCAGCCAGATGTCGATGTCCTTGGTGTAGCGGGGCTGTGAATGGTGAATCACCGCATAGCCGCCCGCCACAAGGTAGCGCACCTCACACTCGTGTAAGCTTCGTAACAGATCTCTGAAGTCGGAGTTCATCGGGGTGCATGCCTTTCATTCCAACCCAGTAATCCACGACAAGCTCCCATGCCGCTTCGCGCCGCTTCGCGCCGCTGAGAGCCTGCCAGTCCTTGATCTGCTGGCAACGCAGCTCTTCATGCGAATGGAACTTTCGGATCGTCCAATGCGAGCGGTCTTTGACGGGTTGACTCACGGGAGGACGCTAGCAAAGCCCTTCCTCCACGGCAAGTTGGCGCTTCGCGGGCACCGCCAGCCCTCCCGGATTCACGGGATTCCCCGCCAGAACGATAGGACTCCCCGCTTCCACCCGTTCCCGGGGTCCGATGAAATCCCTGCTTCTCGCCCTTTCCCTCCTGCCACTCGCCGCGGCCGAACCTGCCGCAAAGGAGAAAGAAAAATTCCTTAGCAACGGCGAGGTGAAGATCGGCGTCGATCTCAGCTCCGGCGGCTCGATCTTCTGGTTCTCCGAACTCCCTGCCGACCGCAATCTGCTCAACCACCACGACCGCGGCCGCTTCATCCAGCAGTCGTATTACGGCAAGCCCGATGGCTCGAAATGGGTGGAGAAACCCTGGCGCTGGAATCCGGTGCAGGGCGGCGATTACAAGGGCAAGCCGGCCCGCGTGCTGGAGACCCGCGAGGTGAAGAACGGCCTCTACGTAAAGAGCGTGCCCGTCAACTGGGCCGGAGGCCAGGACATCGAGGAATGCCGCATGGAAGAGTGGATCTCGCTCCACGGCAAGGTCGCGAAGATCCGCTTCCGCTTCACCTACTCGGGCACCGACGAGCATCCGCCGACCCATCAGGAACTTCCCGCGGTGTTCGTCGATTACGCCCTGGAAGACATGGTTTTCTACAAAGGCGACAAGCCGTGGACCGGCGCCCCGCTCGCGAAGGAGAAGCCCGGCTGGCCGAACGAAGGGCGCAACGCCCCCGAGGAGTGGGCTGGCTACGTCGGGTCTGATGGCCGCGGCATCGGGGTTCATTTCCCCGGCTCCACCCACCTCACGACCTACCGCTACAAAGGCGAACCGGGCCCCAAAGGCGGTGGCTGCTCGTACTTCGCGCCCGTCCGCACCATGCAGATCAAGCCCGGCTTCGTCCACGACTACACCATCCACCTTACCATCGGCACGGCCGAGGAAATGCGGTCCCGCTTCCAGGAGGCGCGGAAAAAGGCTGTGGAAACCAAGAACCCGGAGGAGCCCTGATCACCCCAATGGAGGGTGCTTCGCCGAAGTCTAGACTTGCGCGTTTATAAGAATCGTTCCTTTAATCCGGCCTCCCGCAGCCTTCCTGCTGTCTCCTGCCATGTCCTCTCCGGAAACCATCCACCGCGCCCTCGATTCCTTCCGCATTGAAACCCCGTCCTGGGGCTACGCGGACACGGGCACCCGATTCGGCAAGTTTCACCAGCCCGCCGCGGCGATCGATATCGACGACAAGCTCGCCGATGCCGCCCACGTCCACCGGCTCACCGCCTGCTGCCCGACCATCGCGACGCACGTTCTGTGGGACTTCGCCGCCGGCACCGATCCTGCCACCGTCGCCCGCAAGGCCGGCTCGTTGGGGATCCGCATGGGCTCGATCAATCCGAACGTCTTCCAGGACCAGCTCTACAAGCTCGGCTCGGTCGGCAGCCCCTTCGAAACCGCCCGCGACCAGGCGCTCGCCCACATCATCGACTGCATCAAGCTCGGCCAGCAGACCGGCAGCAAGGCCGTCTCGCTGTGGTTCGCCGACGGCACCAACTACCCCGGCCAGGACAGCATCCGCGCCCGCAAGCACCGCTTCGAAGCCGCTCTGAAGGAAGCCCACGGCCACCTTTCGCCGGAGCAGGTCATGCTGGTCGAATACAAGCCCTTCGAGCCCTCATTCTATCAAACCGACCTCGCCGACTGGGGCATGTCCTTCCTCACCGCGAAGAAGGCCGGCCCGCAGGCCAAGGTGCTGGTCGACACCGGCCACCACTACCTTTCCCAGAACATCGAGCAGATCGTCGCGTGGCTGCTCGACGAGGACATGCTCGGCGGCTTCCACTTCAACGATCGCCGCTACGCAGACGACGACCTCACCCTCGGCTCGATCGATCCCTACCAGATCTTCCGCATCTTCCACGAGATCCACCTCTTCGCCTGGGAACGCGGCGGCGTGTATCCGGAGATCGAGTACATGATCGATCAGTCGCACAACCTGAAGCCGAAGATCGAGGCGATGATCCAGACCGTCTGCACCGCCCAAGAACTCTACGCCAAGGCCGCCCTCGTCGATCACGACGCGCTGCTCGCCGCGCAGAAAAAGGGCAACATCGTCGACGCCGAGCTCTGCCTCAAGAAAGCCTTCAACACCGACGTCACCGAAGCCATCGCCGCCTGGCGCGCCGCAAAGGGGCTCGATGCCGACCCGCTGCTCGCCCACCGCGCCAGCGGCTACGCCGACAAGGCCGCCGCGGAGCGCGCCAAGCGCCGGCAGGATCTTGGCATCGCGACGGAGCACAGCTACGCGTGAGGACTTCTTGAACCCTCTCCTCCAACTCTCCGACATCCGCAAATCCTTCGGCGCGGTCCGCGCGCTGAAGGGCGTGTCGTTCGACCTCAAACCCGGAGAGGTCCACGCGCTGCTCGGCGAGAACGGCGCGGGCAAGTCGACGCTGATCAAGGTCATCACCGGTGCCCACTCACCCGACGATGGCACCCTGACCGTCGACGGTGAATCCCTGCG
Organism: Akkermansia sp.; assembly: GCA_043729195.1. Lineage (GTDB taxonomy): Bacteria > Verrucomicrobiota > Verrucomicrobiia > Verrucomicrobiales > Akkermansiaceae > Haloferula. Next base: position 11,329 of record JAYTLR010000151.1, on the reverse strand, counting down.
CTCTCTAACACCTTCCCACGCCCGCGAGCTCGGCATCGCCTGCATCTACCAGCAGCCCGCGCTTTTCCCGGATCTCAGCGTCGCGGAAAACATCGGCCTGCGCCTGAAGAAAACCTCCGCCTTCGCGAAGGTGAAGCACGCCGAGCAGCGCGCGCTGGCGCTCGATCTCCTCAAGCGTGTCGGCGCCGAAATTTCGCCCGATGCCGAGGTCCGCGAGCTCTCGATGCCCGAGCAGCAACTCGTCGAAATCGCCTGCGCCCTCGGCTCCGGTGCGAAGATCGTCATCATGGACGAGCCGACCGCCTCTCTCACCCAGAAGGAGCAGCATCTGCTCTTCGGCGTGGTCCGCGACCTCCGTGCGAACGGCGTCGGCGTCGTTTACATCTCCCATCGCCTCGAGGAAATCTTCGCCCTCGCCGACCGCGTGACCGTCCTGCGCGACGGCGAAAGCGTTGGCACTCATCCGGTCGCTGACCTAACAGAAGCCGCGATGATCCAGCTCATGGTCGGTCGCGAGGTCGCCGCGCTTTACCCGCCCGCCGAAAGCGAACCCGGCGCGGTTGTGCTTTCGATCAAGAACCTCGGCTGCTCCGCCAGCGGCGTCCGCGGGATCGACCTGGAAGTCCGCGCCGGCGAGATCGTCGGCATGGCCGGCCTGGTCGGTGCCGGCCGCACGGAGCTCGCCCGCATCCTTTTCGGCATCACGCCGGCCGACTCCGGACAGATCACGCTCAACGGCAAGCCGCTCACCCTTTCCTCGCCGCGCGAGGCGATTTCCCACGGCATCGCCTACGTCCCCGAGGACCGTCGCCGTCACGGGGTGATCCTTGAAATGCCGATCGCCCACAACATCACGATGGCCGTCCACCGGGTCCTCTTCCCCGGCACCTGGCTGCGCTTCAAGGCGGAGACCGACCTCGCGAAAGACTTCATCCGCGACCTCGGCATCAAGGCCTACGGCCCCGACGCGCCCGGCGGCAGCCTGTCCGGCGGCAACCAGCAGAAGGTCAGCGTTTCCCGCTGGCTGGCCACCAAGCCGAAGCTGCTGATCCTCGACGAGCCGACCCAGGGCGTCGATGTCGGTGCCAAAAGCGAGATCCACAAGATCATCCGCAACCTCGCCAAGGAAGGCCTCGCCGTTCTCATGATTTCCAGCGACCTGCCCGAAGTGCTCGGGATGAGCGACCGCATCGCGGTGATGCGCGAAGGTACGGTGACCGCCGTACTTCTGGGCGACGCCGATGCCCATGACGTGATGGCCGCCGCGCTCGGCCAGTCCGGAAAGGAGGTCGCATGAACGGCAAATACTCGCGTGAGATCACCGTCGCCGCTGCCCTCGGCCTGCTGCTGGTGGCACTGGCCATTTTCGCGCCGAATTTCTTCGAGCTCCAGCCGTTGCTCTCGCGCTTCACCTCGCAGATGCCCGCACTGGTCGCGGCAATCGGCATCACGCTGGTCGTCATCACCCGCCAGATCGACATCTCGATCGGCGCGCAGTTCAGCATGTGCGCGGTGGTCGCCGGCCTGGTCGCCGCCGCCGGCATGCCGCTCGGCGTCGCGGTCCTCGCCGCGGTCGGCACCGGCATCGTGATGGGGGCTTTCAACGGCATCCTGGTCGCCTGGCTCGGGCTGCCGAGCATCGTGGTCACCCTCGCCACCATGGTGACCTGGAATGAAATGCTGCGCCTCTGGCAACAAGGCCGGCTGCTGCCGCTGCCCGATGGCATCCAGTGGTTCGGTTTCAGCCAATTCACCGTATCGGTCGGCGATGAGAATCTTGCGAAGATCTCAGGTCAAGCCGCCGGCCAGAGTGTGGTCGTCGCCGTCGCCGTGGTTCTGCTGCTCGCCGCCGCCTGGGCGATGAAGAACCTCGCCGCCGGCCGCCATGTCTATGCCACCGGCACCGATGCCGAAGCGGCCCGCCTCGCCGGCATCGATCCCAAGCGCGTGACCTTCGGCGTTTTCGTCCTGATGGGCGGCCTCGCCGGCCTCGCCGCGGTGCTGAACATGGTCCAGTCGCCGCAAGTCCAGCCGAACGCCGGGGACGGCCTCGAGCTGAAAGTCATCGCCGCCGCGGTGGTCGGCGGCGTCGCCATCACCGGCGGCCGCGGCAACCTGTGGGGCGTTTTGTTAGGCCTGCTGCTGCTCGCCAACGTCAACCCCGCGCTCACCCATTTCCACCAGCCGCCGTACTGGGAGCGCGCCATCCAAGGCCTCGTCATCCTCCTCGCAGTCGTCGCCGACGGCCTGAAGCGTTCGAAGAAAGCCACCCCATGACCACCGCGAAACCATCCCTGAAAAGCCTGCTCGCCCGGCACGAGGTCGTGCTGCTGCTGGTCATCGCGCTCGAAGTCGTCCTCTTCAGCGCGCTCGGCCGCCGCTTCCTCGACGGCACGAACGTCTCTAACATCTTCCGCCACTCGGTGGAGATCGGCCTGCTCGCCCTAGCCATGACCCCGGTCATCCTCACCGGCGGGATCGACCTATCGGTTGGCTCGATGATGGGCCTCTGTGCCGTTTGCTTCGGGATCTTCGTCAACGAGGCCGAAATGTCGCCGCTCGTCGCTGGCCTCTCGTCGGTCGGCATCGGAGCCCTTGGCGGCGGCTTGAATGCCCTGCTGATCGCCCGCTTCAAGCTGCCGCCGCTGATCGTCACCCTCGGCACCTTCTCGCTGTTCCGCGGGCTCGCCGAGGCGCTCACCGAGGGCGCGAAATCCTACTCCGGCTTCCCCGATTCCTTCCTCGCCCTCGGCAATTCCGACATCGCCGGAATCCCCGCGCAGATGTGGATCTTCCTGTTGGTCGCGCTCGGCATCTGGCTGCTGGTCCACCGCACGACCCTCGGCCGCTCGTTCCGCGCCATCGGCTACTCGCCCGAAGGCTCGCTGTACGCCGGCATCCCGGTCCGCCGGAATCTCGGCCTCGCCTACGTCCTCGCCGGGGCCATCGCCGGCCTCGCCGCCGTGATCTTCGTCGCCCGTCTCGGCGAGGCCCGCGCGAATGCCGGCATGGGCTACGAACTGCTCGCCATCACCGCCGTGGTGCTCGGCGGCACCAGCATCTTCGGCGGGTCCGGCACCGTCGCCGGCACCCTCCTCGGCTACCTCGCCGTCGCCATCCTCAACAACGGCCTCAAGCGGATCACCGACTTCGAGGTCTTCGGAAAGACCATCTCCAGCGTCTCCAACGAGATGTCCGGTATGCTCACCGGCCTGCTCCTGCTGCTCGCCCTTGCCGTGATCCCCATCACCAAAGCCCTCGCCGCCCGCCGCTCGAAAACCTAACTACTGGGTGCGCCACCGGGTGCGCGGAGCCTCCGGCCCGCAGAACAGTCCCCAACGAATCGCCACCTCATCCAAGTCCGCAACCATCAACAAAGCCGTCCCCTCGCCTCTAAGGAGCAAACCCTCCGCGCTCCGGTTCCCGAATTTCTTCCGTGTATTCCCCGCCTTCCGTGGTTCTCTTCTTCCCATCCTCTTCCAACCCATGAAACGCATCCTCTGCACTCTCGCCCTCTGCACCGTCCCCTTCCTCTCCGCTTGCAAGAAATCCGGCGGAGCGGCCGGCGGAGACGACCAGCTCACCATCGCCTTCCTGCCGAAAAGCAAGGGCAACCAGTACTTCGTCACCTGTGAGAAAGGCGCCCGCGCCGCCGCCACCGAACTTGGTGCCGAACTCCTCTTCGACGGCCCGACCAACTCCGATCCCGCGAAGCAGAACGAGATCGTCGAGAACTGGATCTCCCTCGGCGTCGACGTCATCGCCGCCGCCTGCGAGAACAAGGACGGCCTCTCCACCGCCCTGCGCAAGGCCCAGGCCGCGGGCATCAAGGTGATCACCTACGATGCCGACGCCCAACCCGACGCCCGGAGCTTCTTCGTCAACCAGGCCACCGAGAAAGGCATCGGCGACGCGTTGCTCGACAACGCCGCGTCCCTGGTCGGCGAGGAGGGCGAGTTTGCCATCATCACCGCCAACCTCACCGCCGCGAACCAGAACGCGTGGATTGCCGCGATCAAGGCCCGCCAGGCGGAAAAATATCCGAACATGAAGCTCGTCGACATCAAGCCTTGTGACGACCAGAAGGACAAGGCCCAGCAGGAGACCACCAACTTGCTCAGCGCTTACCCGAATCTCAAGGCGGTGATTTCGGTCTGCTCGCCCGGCGTTCCCGGCGCGGCCGAGGCCGTCAAGCAGGCCGGCAAGACCGGCGCGGTCAAGGTGGTCGGTCTCGGCTTGCCCAGCGAGAACAAGGCCTACGTCAAAGAAGGCGTCACCCAGGCGGTCATCCTGTGGAAAGTCGAAGACCTCGGCTACCTCACCATCCAAGCCGCCGCCGCGCTTGCGAAGGGCGAGCTGAAGCCCGACGCGACCGAGTTCAAGGCCGGCAAGCTCGGCACGATGAAGATCGAAGGCGACAACATCCTGCTCGGCACGCCCTTCGCATTCACCAAGGAGAACATCGACCAGTTCGATTTCTAACAGGCGATTCGGATCCAGTTTCCAAGGCCGGCCCTTCGCAAGAGGTGCCGCCCTTTTTTTGAAGCGCAACCTCGTTCTGGGGCGGGGCCAACTCGACGATGGAGGAATCGGTCCCAACGGGACCATTCATAAAAGCCCGGCACGCAGTGCCGGGTGGCTGCCAAGGCCATTCGCCGTCCTACAGGGACGGCTCATGCGGGGAGAAGCCGTCGTCATCCTTGCGGACCCGGCACCGCCGCCGAGCCGCTCACGGATGATGCGTCCCGACAGGACGCCGGACCATCGATGCCATCTACCCGGCACTGTGTGCCGGGCTTTTATGAGTCGTCCCGTTGGGACGCAGACCAGGGCTCCCTTGAAGGCCCGACCCGCGCACCAACCAGCGTTTCGCTACCCCAGTTTCGCCTTCGCCGCGGCTTCCAACTCCGCGAGCTTGCCGCGCTCCGGCGCGGCACCCCGCGCCTGGTCCGGCTTGCCGCCGCCCTTGCCACCGGCGAGGGCGGCCAGATCGCGGAGGAGGTCGCCGGCCTTGAAGCCCGCGGCCTGCGCAGCATCCCCGCAGTAAGCCCCGAGGTGCAGCTTGTCGCCATCATCGACGATCACAAATCCAGCGCCGGTGAAGCCCTGCTTCTTCATGCCGTTGAGCAGTTCCTGGAGCAGCGAGGCGTCGGCCTCGAAGGTCGCGACGATCGGTCCGCCGGCGGCGATGAGTTCCGCCAGCGCGGCATCGGCCTGCTTGGCGGCGGCACCGGCTTGCAGCTTCTTGAAGCGCTTCTCGGCCTCGACCGCGGCTTCCTTGGTCTCTTCCAAAGTCCGCAGGCCGTGGGCGAAGGTCGCGTTGAGCTGCGAAATGTCGGCCCGCTCGACCAGCATCGCGCCCATGATGTGCGGGAACTCGTTCACGGTCACCGGCGCTTCGCCGATCGCCGCGAGCTTGTCGTTGGCGGCCTTGAGCTTCTCGGTCGCGGCCTGGAGATCGGCGTCCCATTTCTCGACCGCTTCGTTCAGGTAGGCCCACGCGGCCTCGCCGCAGGCGGCCTCGATGCGCCGGACGCCGGACGCGATCGCACCCTCGCTCTTGATCTTGAAAAGCCCGATCTCGCCGGTGTTGCGGACGTGGGTGCCGCCGCAAAGTTCCATCGAGTAGCCGGTCAAGTCGCCGCGGCCGCCGCCGATCTGCACGACGCGGACGAGGTCGCCGTACTTGTCGCCGAAGAACTGCATGATGTCCGGCCGGCCCTTGATGGAGGCGTGCTGGACTTCCTTCCACGACACCGCGTCGTTGGCCTGGATCGCGGCGTTCACCTTCTCCTCCATCGCGGCGATCTGCTCCGGCGTGACGGCGGCGCTGTTGAAGTCGAAGCGCAGGCGGTTTTCATCGACCGACGAACCCTGCTGCGCGGCGTCCTTCGAGACGACCTCGTGCAAAGCCCAGTGAAGCAGGTGGGTGGCGGTGTGGTGCGCTTCGATCGGGCGGCGGCGTGAAATGTCGACCCGCGCGATGATCTCGGCGTTCATCAGAGGTCCGTTATACGACGAGCCGAGTTCGAGGATGATTACGGATTCCGCGCGCGACACCGATTTTACCTCAATCGCTTGGTCATTGATTTCAATCCAGCCTGTATCACAAGCTTGCCCACCCATCTCAGGGAAGAAGGGGCAAGGCTCAATCGCGACAAGTTCACGGCCGGAAGCGTTGGATGCCCATCTGATTCGAGCCTTCACCTGATCTTGTTCGAAGCCAACAAACTCAGTCGGGAAATCTTCTGAAGGAGCGAACTTGATGTCGCTTGCCCGGACGATCTGCTTCTTATGTGAAGCCCTAGAACGCTCCTGTTGCTCTTCCATCAACTCATCAAACCGAATCTTGTCCACTTTTAGACCACGCTCGGAGCACAGCAGTTCGGTAAGGTCGATCGGGAAACCGTAGGTGTCGTAGAGCTGAAAAGCCAGTTCGCCGGGAACTGTGCCAGCGAGCTTATCAAGCTGCTCCTCTACTTCTGAAACGAACTTCAAATTCTCATCTGATTCCAGGGAGAAGCCAGCATCTTCAAACTTAGTTTTCGTTGCTTTCCAATAGCTCTCCATTTGCGCAGAGATGCCCGTGAAGGTGGTCGCAAGCTGAGTTGCGGCGGCTCGAAACGGAGCGAGCTGTTCCGTTAGCTTTTTGGACGACTCCCGGATCGTTGCACCGAGACCGGAGAACGACTCAACCACTGCATCCATGGACTGCTTCTGCTCCAACGTAAAGTCGGCCAGACCTGCGTGAACATGCCCCAGTTTTGGTCGCTTCTCAATCGACCCCAAGTCGGCCAAGGCGCTCTGCACGCTGCCATGGTAGCTCTCAAACTTCTCAAGCCCCCGGTCTAGCGTCTGATTGAAGCTCGCCTCTTCCTGCTCCAGAGTCGCACGCACCGTATCTTCGCGGTTTTTGAGCTCGGGAAACACCCCTCCCATCTCCTTCACCAGCGTTTCCACCAGCGCGCCGAAGAAAGGCTTGTCGCCGGAGAAGCCGAGCTGGCGGCCGTATCTAACAGCGCGGCGCAGGATACGGCGCAGGACGTAGTTCCGGCCGTTGTTGCCGGGCATGATGCCGTCGGCGATGGAGAAGCTCAGCGTGCGCAGGTGGTCGGCGATCACGCGGAAGGCGATGGCGTCCTTCATTTCCTCGGTGAAGGCCGAGCGGTCGGCGCCGAGGGCGGGGTAGATGTTGACGTAGCTCTTGCCGCTTAGTTCTTCCAGCTTGCGGACGATCGGCTGGAAGACGTCGGTCGCGTAGTTGGACGGCTTGTTAGAAAAGTCGGTGAAGCGATTCGTGCCCTGGATGATCGAGCAGGCGCGCTCGAAGCCCATGCCGGTGTCGACGTGTTTGGCGGGCAGCTCGCGGAAGGAGCCGTCGGCCTCGGCGTTGTACTGGATGAAGACGAGGTTCCAGATCTCGATGCAGAGGTCGGAGTCGTTGTTGACCAGCAGGCGGCCGGTCGCCGGATCGCCTTCGGGCGTGAGGTTGACGTGGAGTTCCGAGCAAGGGCCGCAGGGCCCGGTTTCGCCCATCATCCAGAAGTTGTCCTTCACGTTGCCGTTGACGATCTGCACGGCGGGATCGCAGCCCTTCGAGCGGTAGAGCGCCGCCCAGATGTCGTAGGCTTCCTGGTCGAACTCACCCGGGTCGCCGGGCTTCGGCGCGTAAACGGAAGCGTGGAGGCGGTGGGCCGGCAGGCCCCAGCGTTCGACGACGAGTTCCCAGGCCCACTGGATCGCTTCCTTCTTGAAGTAGTTGCCGAAGGACCAGTTCCCCAGCATCTCGAAGAAGGTGTGATGGTAGGTGTCGTAGCCGACGTCCTCGAGGTCGTTGTGCTTGCCGCCGGCGCGGATGCATTTCTGGGTGTCGGCGGCCCGCGGCGGATCGTAGGGGGCCTTCTCGACGCCGAGGAAATACGGGACAAAGGGGTTCATCCCGGCATTCGTGAACAGCAGGCCGGGCGACTGCGGCAGCAGCGAGGCGGAGGGCACGATGGTGTGCTGCTTTTCGCGGAAGAAATCGAGGAAGCTGTTGCGGATCTCGGCTGCGGTCATGGGTCGTTGAGGCGGAAAGGGCGGCGAAGGTGGGTGAAAGGCTTTCGGGAGTAAAGCCTTGGAGTGGGGCGGGAGCGGCCGGGCCTCTCCCCACCCGGGGAGGCGGCCGGATGAGAAGAATTCAACCGCAGATGAACGGGATGAACGCAGATGGACGGATGGAGATGGGTCTGAAAATGGACCGGCTCACTGCAAACGGCGATAGGATGGGGCTTTCAGCCTTTGATCTGCGTCCATCCCGTTCATCTGCGGTTGGCCTCTCTTCCTGGAGGTGAGTCGATGGGCGTGAAATACACCCACCGCTTGCCCTCACGGATGCCGTTTTAGCTTCGCCTCAACCGTCAATCCGGATGCGCAATCCGGAAGGAAAAGCTCGTCGATAACGGGAATTCTCCAGAACTCGCAGTCCGTGCCGTCGATCCAGACTGATACAATCTCGGTCTCGGCCACCGGGTATACGACCATTCCATGCTCATCGGTGATACCACTCCCGTCGATGCCCGAAGTGGTTTCGACAATGACATCGACTCCGGAGACCGGCGCGCCGCTGGACCCTTTGACAACAAAGGTCACCGCGCCATCGACCCCGATTCCTTTCAACGAAACCCGCATCCCGTCCTCGAAATAGACCCGTCGCATCGGGACCCACCAGATGAACAGCAGGACCAGCGCCCCGATGCCAATGCGCCGGAACAGACGCTTTCTTGGGGAAGGATTCATGGTGGCGGGAGCTCCTCGAAGGGGTGCGGTTCGGATAAGCTCACGCCCCCCAAGGCCCGCGGTTTCGCGGAGATGAACGGCTGGCACGCTGGAGAGATGACGGCGGGAGGAAGAGGAGGAAAGGTTCTACGCAGGCTGCGGATTGCCTCCGGCCGTCTGAGTTACGGTGGGGTTCCGATCCGCCGAACCCTGTGGATCAGCCTGCCGGCCATTCGCTTCTCAGGGTCGCGGGCGGATCGGAGTCCGCCGCTCCGTGGGTCTTGATCCCGGGACTCCGGCGTTCAGGAACTTGCGAGGCGTCCCTTGTTCCCTCCGGTGAGAGCTTGGCTTTCGATGAAGGTCGCAGGGGGATCATCCTTGCGACTGCCAAAAAGAATCGCGTAAGCAGCGGCGGAGGAGTCGAAGGAGCCCGCTCATGGCGTCGGAATCCGCACCTGCGAGTTACTTCTCGAAGACCTCGCCCTGCGGGCCGGAAAAGCGGTAGTGGCCGTGAATCTGGTAGTCGGTCAGCACGTTCTCCCATTTCGGGCCGGAGCCGATGTCGTGGACGATCCAAGCCTCGCCGCGGCGCTCGCCAGGTCCGGGGACCACGATGCCGCAATGAAGTTCGCCCTGGGCCAGCATCCAGACGACCACGTCGCCGGGCTTGTAGTCGGCGACGTTCCGAACGGCTGCCAACTTGAGTTCAGAACCCTGGTGCTTGAAGAAGCGCTGGAGATTCTGAATCCGGCGGTGGTCGATGTTGCGATCCGGCTCACGGAGCGACCAGAGCTGCGGGTAGACTGAGAAATTGGCGGCCATGTCCTCGTGGACCAGCTCCTGGAGGTCGATGCCGAGGTTGCGGTAGCTGCGGATGATCAGGTCCTCCGCCTTGCCCTTCCACTTGCCGTCGGCGGTTGGCGGAATGTCGCCGCCGGGGTAGGAAATCTCGTAGTAGGCAGTGTCGTGGACGCTCGGCATCTTGGTCCGCTGAAGGGCGGCGGAGGCGAGGCGGTCGCCGAAATTCGGAGAAGGTGCCAGTTCGCCGATCAGAACGTCAGCACTTTCGATCGTGGCGACCGACTGCTGCGCGCGGAGCAGGGGGACCAGCGGCTTGCCGAAAAACCAGACCGCTCCGGCGGCGATCAGGAGCACCACCCAGCCGCCGAGGAAGTTGGCCGGCTTCCGCACAGGCTTCGCCTGAGGACGGGGTCCGATGTATTCGATGGTGCCTAGATGTTGGCTGGGACGGCGTTTTGCCATGGTTCTATTAGGAAAAGTAAAACAAATTTGCGACGGGCACGCGACATAATTTCTCAGGCCGCGGCATATTTTTCGAAAGTTCCTGTTCTCGACCCTAGGCCAGCCTGCCCTTACCCATTTCGCCATGACGGTCATCCGCAGTGCGAAACCCCTGGCTTGGGGCGAGTTGGACGTGCCTTTGTTTGGCCTCGGACGGGATTGGTATGGAAACTCGGTCGAGCCACAAGCGGCATTTTGCGTTGCCGTAGATCCCCTCATGATTTGGTTCGTCGCCTCGCATGGTCAGCCGGCCCGGCTTCACCCTGCCGCCCGGCCCGGCCGATTCACGCCGGAGCTTTGGAAACACGATGTCGCCGAACTTTTTCTAACCGATCCGAAAAGCGGGCGTTATTTTGAGTTCAATCTTTCTCCGAATGGCGCGTGGTGGAGCTGCGAATTCACCGCGCCGCGGGTCCGGGCGGAGGAGGTCGAGATCGTCTTCCCCGAGGTGGCGACCTTCGCCGAACTGGCGCCGAACGGCGGCTGGGTGGCGGCGATGGCGATCCCGCGGGACCTGCTGGAGGCGCGGCTGGATTTCGGGGCGAACAGCCGGCTGAACGTGAATTTCATCCTCGGCTCGCCGGAGCAGCGGTTTCTGAGTGCGGTCGATCTCGATGGCGGCGAGCCCGATTTTCACCAGCCGGACAAGTTCGGGCCGGTGGTTTTCGCGGACGCGTGATCGCGCCCACGTCATGACGTAATAGCGGAAACACAGAAAATCGGGCATGGTTCGTTCGTAAGCAACGCCGACCCCCCCACGGCAGAGTTTACAAGGTCTCCCCCCGGACCGAAAAACATCCCCCCGACCCCACGGGAAAACCCGCTGCCTTCGTTCCCCCCAACGGTGCCAGCGGGTTTTTCTTTTTCCCGTTAAGGGCTCACGGCCGCCACGCGATGGCGTACTTGCAAAACACAGAAAATCGGGCATTCTTCGTCCGTAAGCAACGCCGCCCCCCCGCAGCCGAGTTTGCAAGGTCTCCCCCCGGACCGAAAACATCCCCCCGACCCCACGGGAAAACCCGCTGCCCTCGTTCCCCCCAACGGTGCCAGCGGGTTTTTCTTTGGGTGCGGTGAGGATTGGAGTGTCGCCTTGAAGGCGACATGACGATGGTCGGGCGGCATTTTGCCGCTCGCACCGCATCGCCTCGACCGGGCGCTTGGAAAGCGCCCGTCTGAACTTTGGCCCCTGACTAGATAAACAGGTTGGCTGGAAGCCTCGGTTGTCCGCTTCTCCTGATTTTACTGGACCAAAGTCTAGTTATTCGACTAG
>JAYTLR010000150.1:0-65224 GCA_043729195.1 Akkermansia sp. | reverse complement strand
AGTGCTGAGCCTGGTGGGCGTCGCGCCTGGCGTGGCGAGAACCGCGACCTCCTCCGGCAGATCCGGCAGCCTGAACCTCCCGGTGGATTGGAGCTTCGTCGCAGGCGTTTACACCTCCAACAACTCACCCACGATCACCGGCCCCTTCGCCAGCATCCTGTATAACGGCGATTCGGGCTCATGTGTCGGTAACGCAGGCTACCAGACTGTGCCAACGGCGGGTCTCGCCACTTACACTTGGACGGTCAGTGCCCCTTTGGAAGACAGCCACGCTCTCGCAGCCTTCGTGCCGGCGGTTGCCGCCCCGGTAATCATCACGACCAGCCCGGCGGACAATGCGACCGGTGTGCTCGTCGCTGCCAACCTCGTCGCAAACTTCAGCGAACCGGTCGTCAAGGGAACCGGCACCATCACCCTCAAGAGAACCTCCAACAACAGCACGGTCGAGAGCTTCAACGTGGCTTCCTCGCCGAGACTCGTCTTCAGCGGACAGACCCTGACCATCAATCCGACCAACGACCTCGGTCCGGGAGTGGCTTACCATCTCCTGATCGACTCCACCGCGATCGTCGATACCTCCGGCGGCAATGCCTTCGCAGGCATTTCCAGCCCCAGCGCATGGAACCTCACCACCGCCGGCACCCCCCTTAACATCTTCGAAAATTGGATCTCCAACCCCGTCTTCGGGCTCGCTCCCGCCGACCAGGATCTCGCCGACGATCCCGACGGCGACGGCATCGACAACGGCGCGGAAAACTTCTTCGGCACCAACCCCGGCACCTTCACGCGGGGACTCGCCGCCGGCAGCAAGAGCGGCAATGCGTTCACCTTCACCCACCCGCAGAACGCCAGTCCCGCCACCGACCTCAGCGCGAGCTACCGCTGGTCCACCGATCTCACCACCTTTCACCTCGGCGGAGCGACAAATGCCGGGACCACCGTGAACTTCACCACCCAACTGAACACCCCTTCGCCCGGCATCACCACCGTCACCGCCACGGTCACCGGAACGGCCACCCGCAAACTCTTCGTCCGCGTGAATGTGACGCAGCCCTGAAGCGGTCCCGTCCGTGTCATTCTCCAAGCAATGAAGACGAAATCACACGCTTCCACCATCACCCGCCGTTTGTTTTCCACGTTCTTTCTCGGCATGGCACTTTGCGTTCCGAGTCCCGCTGCCATGACGCCGGATGCCAAGGAGAAGACCTGGCCGGCCAACCCGGAGAAGCACCAGATCACCATCCGCCGCGAAGCGGCAGACGCCGCACAGAAGAAGATGATCGCCACCGCCGAGACGGCCCAACCGGACGCTGAGGCCCTGCGCAAGGCGATTGGCGAGGGTCCCGAACCCAAAGACGCGTCCCAGTGGTGGTATCGCGAGGAACTCGGCATCCGCATCCCTTTCGCGGTCACGGACCAAGTGGTCGAATACTTCTCAAAACTGGTCGGGGATTACCGCAAGCAGGAATTCAGACGTTATAGCGAACCCTCCAGCCGTGTCGATTACCACGCTTCGGTGGCATCCCATCTCGAATTCGAGCAGGACGGCAGGAAGTTTGCCGACGTGCATGTCGTCACGCTCAAGCTTGTCTTTATGCAGAACTTCGCCGCCACCGCCACCGAGGGGATGCACTTTGAAAAAGTGCGGACGGTGGTTTTTGATGCCAAATGCAAGGTGCTCGCGGTCTATGGCGACGGACCGACCGAGGTGCCGATCCTCTCGATCTAACACCTTCATTTCCTAGCAGCCATCCATCTCGATGCAACGCCTGCTGACGAGAGAATGAATGGAATGGATCCCGCTTCACGTATCGCCCCGGTTTCTTCCCTGCTTATGCTTTCCAATCGCCGAAATTCACTGCCCGCCACTCTTTCCCTGTGGATGGGTGTCGTCACGGCCTTTGCCGGGATTTCCCCGGGAGCGGAAGGTTTCAAGGACAAGGTGAAACCCTTCTTCGATACCTATTGCATCCAATGTCACGGCCCGGAGAAGAGCAAAGGCAAGCTCACCCTGCACACGCTGGACGGCGATCTCGCTGCCGGTGCGGGCGGAGAAATGGAACGCTGGGAGAACATTCTCGAGGTTCTGGAACTCGGAGAAATGCCCCCGGAGGACGAGAAGCAGCCGGGCGCTGCCGAGCGCGAGGCCTTGAAGGCATGGATCGATCAGGGAATTCGGGATCATGTGGCCCAGGCCAGCACGGTGAAAGTCGCCCCGCTGGCACGGCGGCTGACGAACTTCGAATACCAGAACACGATGCGCGATCTGCTGGGCATCGACCTCGCGCTCATCAAAGACCTCCCGCAGGATCCCGAAAAGCCCTACCACTTCAACAACACCGCGGAATTCATGCTGCTCGGGCCGGAGCAGCTCGACCGCTACCTCAAAACCGCCCGTCGCGCCCTGGCCAGTGCCATCGTCGATCCCGGGACGCCCAAAGTCCACCGGCAAACCTGGTCCTTCGAACCCACGGGGCCGCCTTTCGCCGACATGCAGCCCGATGAAATCGGCGTTTACACGGAATCCAAGGGCGTGGGCGTGAGTTCGTGGCCGGAGACGGGCGAATATCGGATCCGCGTGAAAGCCGGTGCCATCCTGCCGCCGGGCTACCAGGAAGTGCCGCTGCGGATCGTCATGGGCAGCGCGTTGAAGAGCGATTCGGGCACGGGCGATTACACCCCGGTCGGGACGGTGCATCTGACCAACGACGTCGAGCACCTGCAGGAGTTCGAGTTTCGCGGTCGCATCGAGAACCACCCGATCCAAGTGGGACAGGTGAACCAAAAAGGCCAGGAGCCGTCCACCCGCCTCATCTATCCGCAGAACCTTTTCGACAACGGCCAGCTCAACGACAAGCACCGCAACCACTTCGATACCGCATGGGAGTTATCGGTGCCGAGGGCGGTGGTGCGTTCGATCGAGTTCGAGGCGCCCGTCATCGACGTCTGGCCGCCGGATCACCACACCCGCATCCTGCCCGCATCGTCGCTGCGCTTCGCCGATCCCGATGAATACATTCGCGAGGTTCTGGGACGGTTCATCACCCGCGCCTACCGCCGCCCGGCGAGCCATGAGGAACGGGAACGCTTCTTCAAAATCTACAAGATGCTTGAGCCGGAGTTTGATTCGCTCGAAGCGACGATGCGCGAGACGCTCTCCATGGTGCTCGTTTCACCGCAGTTCCTCTACCACACGGTGGCGGCCGACGGGCTCACCACGCCCGGCTACGAGCTGGCCTCGCGGCTTTCTTATTTCCTCTGGGGCAGCCTCCCGGATCAGGAGCTTCTCTCGCTGGCTGCCGAAGAAAAACTCGATGATCCCGCGGTGATCGAAGCGCAGGCGCGCCGCATGCTCGCCGACGGGCGCGCCCGGGACTTTGTTGGAAATTTCACGAAGCAATGGCTCAGCATCGAGAAGACGAAGGCGGTCAACATCAACCGGAAACTCTTTCCGCGCTTTCTCTTCCTCGTTCCGAATGGCGAGCGGACCGGCCAGGAGGTGCTGTTCCGCCCGACCATCCGCGACCACATGATCGATGAAACGGTCGGCTTCATCGGCGAACTGATCCGTCGCAACGCCCCTGTGCGCAACATCGTCGATTCCGACTTCGCATGGCTCAACGAACCGCTGGCCGCGCACTACGGGGTGGATGGCGTGCAGGGTCTGGATTTCCGCGCCGTCCCCATCGCGCCCGGCACTCCGCTCGGAGGCTTGCCCACGCAGGGTGCCGTGCTCGTCGGCAATGGCACCGGCTCCGCTCCGCACCCGATTTACCGCGCCGTCTGGCTGCGCGAGGCGATCCTTGGCGACGAGGTGGCGCCGCCGCCCGCCGAGGTGCCGGCCCTTTCCGACACCGCGGGCGAGGAAGTCGCGAACGCCACCACCATCAAGGACCTCCTGCGCATCCACCGCAACGTGGAGTCCTGCAACGACTGCCACGTGCGCCTAGATCCCTGGGGAATTCCCTTCGAGGAATACAACGCGATCGGCCAGTTCCAACCCCGCATCCCGAAAAACGGAGCCACCGTGCGCGGCTTCCAACCGGAGGTCGATGGCACGCTTGAGGGCTATCGTGAATATCTCAGAACCGTCAACACCCTGCCGGTCGATGCCGCCGCCCGTGTTCCCAACGGCCCGCAAGTCGCCGGAATGAGGGACCTCAAGGACTACCTCCTCAAGGACCGCGGCGAGGACGTCGCCGAGAATGTCATCCGCCGCCTGCTCACCTACGGCATGGGCCGCACGCTCACCTATCACGACCGCTACGCCGTCGAAGCTCTCCTCAAGCAATCCAGGCAAAACGACCACCGCTTCCAGGACATGATCCTCACCATCTGCCGCAGCGAGCTTTTCCGAACCCCGATCGCCTCCGCGAAAAACTGACCATGAAATCCCACTCCATGAACCGCCGCGATGTCCTGCGTGGCGGCGGCATCGCCCTGGCCCTGCCGTTTCTCAACAGCATGAGCCGGGCGGCCGGTCTCGCCGCGGGGAAGCAGCAGCCGAAGCGCATGTTGATCAGCTACATCGCCTACGGGGTCTATGATCCGAACACACCCGACGGGACATCCCACGAATGGAGCTGGTATCCGCGCCACGACTCCGGCCCGCTGACCCTGAACAAGGCCTCCGCACCCTTCGAACCGGTCAAAGACTCCCTCACCTACCTCCGCGGCCTCGACCACCCGGGCGGATACGGTCTCGGCGGGCACAGCAGCGGCGATGTTTTCGGCACCGGGGCCGACATGTCCGGCGCGCAGAAATCCAACAACATCTCCATCGACCAACTCGCCGCCAAACTGAATGGCCACCACACCCGCTATCCGTCCCTCGTGCTCGGCAGCGAAGGCGGGACCGGCTCGTATGGCATGTCCAAAACCCTGTCCCACTACGGCCCGGGCCAGCCCATCCCCGCCCTCGAAAAACCGCAGGAAATCTTCAACCGCCTGTTCCGTCCCTATGCGAACCACAGCGTTGAAGATGTCCGCGGCCGCTTGAAACGCGAGGCGAGCGTGCTCGACCTGATGATGGAAAACTACCAGTCCCTGCACGGTAAACTCGGCGCCGAGGACCGCCGGAAAATGGAGGAATATCTCGATTCCGTCCGCGCCATCGAACAACGCGTCGAACGCACCAGCAAGTGGACCCACGAGGAGCTGCCGAAGATCGACACCAAGGGCCTCAACCTCGAAGCCAGCTACCACCAGCCGGGCGAATACCTGCGCTGCATGTATGATTTGATCTATCTCGCGTTCCAGACCGATTCGACCCGCTTCGCCACCTTCATGACCGAAAGCGAGCACTCCACCGGCAACCTCGTCGGCAATTTCGCCAACAAGCTCTTCGGCTACACCGGAAACACCCACGACATCGCGCACAAGCGCCCGGAGGGAGCCTCGGGCGAATGGGAGAAATGGCGCGCCGAGCAGCACGCCTACTTCCTCAAGCGGCTCCGCGACACTCCGGAGGGAGATGGCAACATGCTCGACACCACCGTCGTCCTGTGGGGCTCCGCCCATCCGCACGGATCCCACAGCACCAAGGACTACCCGATCCAGATCGCCGGCGGGAACAAGCTCGGCTTCAAACACGGCCACCTCCACAACTTCGAGGGCGACCGCAAAAAGCCCTTGTCCAACCTGTTTGTATCCATCCTCAACGCCGTCGATGCCCCGGTCGAAAAATTCGCCGACAGCACCGGCGAACTCACCGAAATCCTCGCCTAAGCCCGTGACCCTGACTCACTTCCGAGTTCCCGAGCGAATGATGGGCCTGGTCTCGGCCTGCCTGCTGCTTTCCCCGCTCGCCGTTGCCCAGGAGAAAGCCCCGCCGCAGGTGCTCTTCCTCGGCGATCAAGTGCATCGCACGATCGTCCAGGCCGCGGCCAAAGAACTCGGCGACCAGGTCCGCATCAATTACCCGCAGGGCGGCGGCGTCAATGATAGCGGCACCGCTCTCGCACAGATCGATCAACTGCTCGGAGAAACCCGATGGGATATCATCTACTTCAACTTCGGCATCGGCGAATTGTTTTACAAAGACCCCTCGACCCGCGAAATTCGCATCATGGCCAAAGACGGCGGTGGAGTGCGCGTTTCCACGCCCGAACAATATGAAAAAAAGCTCGATTCACTGGTGCAACGGCTCAAAGCCAGCAAAGCCAAACTGGTCTGGGGCAGCACCACGCCGATGGTCACAGTGAATTTTTTCTCAAGCTATCAGGGCAACCTTTTCGATGCGAATGCGGAGCAGGAATACAACGCCATCGCCGCCCGCGTGATGGCGAAACACGATGTCCCCGTGCTCGATCTCCACGGCCATGTCATGGCGCAGTTCAAGGCCGAGGAAACCCATCCCCCCTATACCCAATACGCGAAGGAGATGGAAAAGCGCGGCCAACCGCTGCACGCGCCGCTGGTGCAAGCACTGCTGGCTACCGCCCGCGGACGTTGATCTCCGTCGTCTCGCCGCCCTTCATCCGGTCGGAGGTGAGCCGGCGTCGCTGGGAGACATCTTTTCGCCCTTGTTCGGGTTCGACTCTCCAGGCGTCCCGTTGCCGATCTCCTCCATCAGCCGGAGCAGTTCATACTGGCACCACGAGTCCTTCCGCCTCCGCAAGTTTCTTCTGGTTTCCGTCAAAGGTGAGGAATTCCTTCACCCCCAACTCGATCGCTGTGGCCACATGAAGGATGTCCATGGAACGATGGCCGCCGGCATCCGTGTAGAGTTCGCTGAGACGCTCGGCAGCAAGATGAATCTGTGGCCAAGGGGCCGGAATGGTAATGACGTCGCCACTGATCAAATCTGATTTCAAGTCTGCCAGCATTTTGGTTCCTTCTGCCCGTGAGTATCCTTTCGACGGCTCATGGCGGTGCAGTCTGATCTGGAACCGCACCGCTTGCCTGAACTCGTAGAGCAGCAACGTGGTGACCTCCAGTGGCTCCGGCATGGCTGCAAAATAAGCCGCGGCCTCAGGGGAGTTGTCCTGAAGCCGATACAAGGCACAAAGAAACGAGGTATCTGGATAAGCCTTCATTAGCCCGGATCCTCAGCAAGTTCATCCGCACGCATGGCTGCCACTTGCTCCATGGTGAAAACACGCGCGCCCCAAGTTTCCCGTAATCTGGCCATGATGTCCACTTTGGGAGGACGTTGGCGGAATTCTGTAGCTCCCAGTGCCGGGACAAGCGTGGCAATTACCTTCCCTCGCTTGCTGATGTTGATTACCTCTCCCTCGTGGATCCACGCTTCGATGCGTGGGAATTCGTTGCGAAGTTCTCTGACTGTTGCTGTTTTCATGTGATCCATAATATGTCTCACAACCGGCTTGTCAAAGGCGATTTCTCTGATGAAAAAACACGGTGTGGAATCGCAAAGCGGATACCTTCCGCATACGGAATCCTACCACTCCGCAATTGGCTCGATCGGCTCGATCAGCACCAGCAGCAACGGTTTTAGCATCAGTGCCGTCGGCGCCGACCCGGCGGGCACCTACGACAGCAGCGGCCCTGCGGGCACGGGCACGGGCACGGGAGCCATAGCGGATGCTTTACGGCGGGTCGGCATTGCCTAGGCTGGTGGGCATGCGATTTTGGTGGACCCTTCTCGCGGCTGCTGCCGTTCATGCGCAGGATTTTCCGGAGCCCTACGACAGCGAGCGGGTGGCAGGCTCGCCGATGCCGGCGGAGGAAGCGGCGCGGACGATGAAGTTGCCGCCGGGTTTCACGGCGACGGTCTTCGCCGCGGAACCGGAGCTTCGCAATCCGATCGCCTGTGCTTGGGACCCTCGGGGGCGGCTTTGGGTGGTGGAGAATTTCACCTATGCCGAGCGTCCGAAGCGATTCGATCTCGCGCTGCGGGACCGGGTGGTGATCCTGGAGGATGCCGACCACGACGGCCGTGCGGAAAAGCCTCGCGTGTTCATCGATACGGCGCAGCGGCTGACCAGCGTCGAAATCGGCCGCGGCGGGGTGTGGCTGATGTGCCCGCCGCAATTGCTCTTCGTGCCTGATGCCGATGGCGACGATGTCCCCGACGGCGCTCCGCAGGTGATGCTCGACGGCTTCACCGTCGCCGACGGCGGTTATCACAACCTCGCCAACGGCTTGAAGTGGGGACCCGATGGTTGGCTTTACGGCCGCTGCGGTCATTCTTGCCCGGGCAGGCTCGGCGTTCCCGGGACGCCCGATGAAAGGCGGATCCCGATTCATGGCGGCATCTGGCGATTTCATCCGGAGCGCAAGACGGTCGAAGTTCTCACCCACGGGACCACTAATCCGTGGGGCTTCGATTGGGACCGGTACGGCGAGGGCTTCTTCGTCAACACGGTCACGGGGCATCTCTGGCATCTGATTCCCGGTGCGCATCTCGTGGACTCGAATCCTTCGCCCAACCGCTCGGTGTATCAGCGGATGGACACCATCGCCGATCACTGGCACTTCGACCGGGGGAGCGGTTGGAAGAAGTCGATTGCCGCTGCGGCCGATGCCTTCGGCGGCGGTCATGCGCATGTCGGGGCGATGATCTATCAGGCGGATCAGTGGCCGGAGGAATATCGCGACAAGCTTTTCACCCTGAACTTTCACGGTCGGCGGGCGAACGTGGAGAAGCTGGAGCGGAAGGGCAGCGGGTATGTCGGACGGCATCAGCCCGACGTGTTCTTGTCGCAGGATCCGTTCTTTCGGGGCATCGAAATCACCGCCGGTCCCGATGGCAGCGCGTTCATCCTCGACTACAGCGACACCGGTGAATGCCACGAATCGACCGGCATCCATCGGAGCAGCGGGCGGATCTTCAAGGTCAGCCACGGCGAGGCGGCGAAGCCCGACCTCGGGGATCTCGGCCGGTTGAGCGAGGATGACATCGGGCGGCTGTTAGATCACCCGAACGCGTGGTATTCCCGGCAGTTGCAGAAGTTGGAAATTGCGGACGAAGTCGTGGGTCGGATTTCTTCAGCGTCGACTTCCACCCGGGATCGCCTGCGTCGGATGTCGCTGCTTTACACCCGCGGCCAACTGCCACGGGAGCGTCTGTTAGAAACCCTGACGGACCCGGATCCTCATGTGCGGGCGGCTTCGATCCGCTACCTGTTAGATGGTTTCCCGCTCGATACGATCACGGGGCCATTGCCGCATTTCGAGCAGTGCGCCGATCCCGTGCTGATCGCAGCCTTGGTCGAACGGGCGCGGCGTGACGACAGCGCTCCCGTCCGCCTGGCGCTCGCCTCGTCGCTCCAACGGATCGCGCCGCGGGAGCGGGAAGGCTTGGCGATCGCGCTGCTGGCCCATGCCAGGGATGCGGGCGACGCGGCGCTGCCGTCGATGGTGTGGTATGGCATTATCCCGCTTGGTCAGTCGGATCCGGGGGCCTTGGTTCGCATCGCCAAGGCCTGCCAGTGGCCCGACACGCAGCGGTGGATCGCGCGAGATCTTGCGGGTCGGATTGGCAGCGATGGGAATCCGCTGTCTGCATTGCTGGCCGCGGTCAACGGTCCGCAGCGCACGGCCGTGCTCCATGGGGTGGGGGAAGCGTTGAAGGGATGGCGGAAGGCTTCGGAGCCAGAAGGATGGGATGCCTTCGCCGCGACCTTCGACGATCCAGCGGACCGGGACCGGGTGCGCGAGATCGGTGCGGTCTTTGGAAATGAACGTGCCTTGGAAGAGCTGAAAGCGATTGCACGGGATGCAGCGGTTCCGATGGCCCGCCGCGATGCCGCGTTGATGACCTTGATCGAGCACCAGCCCGGAGATCTCCGTTCGATTTGCGAGTCTCTGCTGGAAGTGCGCGGACTCACCGCGACGGCGGCTCGTGGACTGGCCTTGTTCGACGATTCTGCCGTGGGGGAGTTGCTGGTTCGGAGTTTGCAGAGGTTGGCGGGCACCGAGAAGGATGCGGTTGTCGGCTCTTTGGTTTCGCGGGGATCGTTCGCGAAGATTTTGTTAGAGGAAGTCGCGGCTGGACGCATCGCTCGCGAGGAGATCACCGCCTTTCACGCCCGGCAGATTCGCGCGCTGGGTGACGCGGCTCTTTCGAAGCAGCTCGCGGAGGTGTGGGGCGATCTGCGCGAGGGGGACGGCGACAAGGCGAAGTTGATTGCGGGTTTCAAGTCCCGGCTGACGCCTGGCGAAATGGCCAAAGCCGACCTCGGCCGGGGTCGGGTGCTTTACGAGGCCGCCTGCGCCTCGTGCCACCAACTCCACGGCAAAGGTGGAAACATCGGCCCGGATCTCACCGGCTCGGGGCGGGGGAACCTGGACTATTTGTTAGAGAACATCCTCGATCCCGGAGCCGTGATCAGCGCCGGCTATCGGCTTCATACGGTGACGCTGAAAGACGGGCGCTTGATCTCCGGAATCCTTGCCGGACAAACAGAGCGGACGCTTTCCTTGCGGCTGCCCGGGCAGGAATTCAACGTCGAACGGTCGGAGATCGCAAAGCAAGAGGTCGCGGCGGGTTCGATGATGCCCGAGGGATTGCTACTCGGTCTCAAGGCGGCGGAAGTGCGGGACCTGATCGCTTACCTGATGCACCCCGGACAGGTGGCCTTGCCGGACTAACAGGCCACCTTTTTCACTGCGGCACGGTGAGCGCGCTGCCGTTGTCGGAGGGTCCGATCTTTTCGAGGAAGGGGACCGCTTTCACCGCCCAGTTCGCGGGATCGGGGTATTCCGAGGCATCGGGGCCGAAGGTGCTGCGGAGCATGTCGGTGTCGATGACCCCCGGGTTCAGCGCGACTGCTGCCAGGCCGGCCGGGAGTTCCTGCGAGAGCGCCTGGGTCAAGCCTTCGACGCCCCATTTCGTGCAGCAGTAGGGCGCGACTTCGGGCGAGGTGGAGCGGCCCCAGCCGGAGGAGAAATTCACCACGACCCCGGTACCGCGGGCGATCATCGCCGGCAGAAATCCGCGGCAGACGAGGTGGATGCCTTTCAGGTTCACGTCGATCACGCGGGAGAAATCCTCCGGTGTCACTTCCCACAGCGGGGCGTTGCGGTTGATGGTGGCGGCGTTGTTGAGCAGCAGATCCGGCGCGCCGGGGCCGGCCAGAATGTCATCGGCAAAAGCGGTGACGGCATCCGGCGAAGTGACGTCGCAGCGGAGGATGCGGTGTTTGTCGCCGAGTTCTTGGGCGAGGGCCGCGACTGCCGTGGCGTTTGTTCCGCAGCCGGAGACGACCCAGCCTCGCACGGCGAAAGACCGGGCCATTGCGAGGCCGAGGCCGCGGGTGCAGCCGGTGATGAGGACGTGCTTCATGATGGCAGGTTAATGCGGCTGGTATGGAATTACAGGCACGATTTCCAATTGGACCGAAGTTGCAGAAAGAGGAGATCCGGGTATTTTCCGCGCATGATCTTCGAAAGCATGATTCTCGCGGTGCAAGGCCAAGCCCAGCAGGGAGGCGGTATCGGCATCGGCTACTTCATCATCATCGGCGCCACCATGCTGGTGAGCATGGCGGTTAGCGGGATGCTGAAATCCCGGTTCAACCAGTATTCGCAGATTCCATTGCGGATGACCGGAGCGCAGGTGGCGGAGGCGATGCTACGTCAGAACGGCATCCATGACGTGCAGGTCATTCACACCCCGGGTCACCTGACGGACCACTACGATCCGATCCGCAAGACGGTGAATCTCAGCGAGCCGGTCTATCACGCCAACTCCGTCGCGGCGGCAGCGGTCGCGGCCCACGAGTGCGGTCACGCCTTGCAACACCAGCAGGCCTACGCCTGGCTGGCCTTCCGCTCGAAAATGGTGCCCGCGGTGCAGTTCGCCAGCACCATCCAGCAGTACCTGATGATGGGTGCCATGGTGGGGGTGGGTCTCTTCCACAGCCCGATGATGCTGTGGATCTGGGTGATGGTTTTCGCGGTCACGACGCTGTTTGCGGTGGTGACCCTGCCGGTCGAGTTCGATGCCAGCAACCGCGCGATGGCATGGTTGGAGCGCAGCGGGATCGCCAACCAGATGGAGCACGACAAGGCCAAGAATGCCCTGTTCTGGGCGGCCATGACCTACGTTGCCGGCGCGATCGGTGCGGTGGCGCAGATGCTCTACTTGATCTCGATGCTGATGGGTCGTCGGGAGTGAACGGTCTGCCTGTCACCGGTCTTCCGGGGCGATCAGTCGGGTGATCGGATCTCGGGATCGCCGGGGCGGGCGAAGGCGAGAAAGTCGCTCTTGTTTAGGGTAAGAAGGATGTCCGCACCTGCTTTGCGAGCGCAAACGAGGTGCTGGTAGTCGTAGATCGCGCCACCGCGGATGCCCCGGTCTTGAGTTTCAGCAATCATGGCGTGGCACTCCTTCCACGTCAGAGAGAAGGGCTGGAGTCGATCCTCAAATGAAACGCTAAGAAGCTTCGCCGCGAACGCGGGCGGGTATCTTGGGCTGGATCGACCGCCGGTCAGGATGGAAAACGCCTCCAGCATCGCATGAGTGGAAGTACATCCGCCCGCTTTGACGGCCGCCAGGCAGGCCGAATGATGAGTCTCATCCTTGCGGACCGCTTCGAGCAGGACGGAGGTGTCGAAGTAGATCATCGGGTGCGTTTGCTCCGGTCCGCCATCGCATCGCGTTCATCCCGGACCGCCTTAGCGATTCCTCCGGAGGTAGGGCCTCCACCCAGAATGACCATGATGCCATCGACCATTTTAAAAGGCGGATCCTCCTCCTCCTCCGGGCTGATCTGCAAACGCCCGCCAATCAACTCGGCTTCAAGCTTGGAGCCGGCGCTCAGGTGCATCGAGTCCCGCAAGCGCTTTGGCAGGATGATCCGGCCCGCCTTGTCCACGGTCAGTGTCGCTTTCATGCCACCAAAAATGGCCTAAAAAATGGCAAAGTCCATGCCATTTCCGTGCCTTGCCGTCCCGCGCATTGCCAAGACCATTCCCCCGGTCTTCCATCCGCCCGCGCATGGCAGGTGGCTTTTCATTCGATTCTCTCAACAAGGCCCAACGGGACGCCGTGGCCTCGCTCGACGGCCCGGTCCTGATTTTGGCCGGGGCCGGCACGGGCAAGACGCGCACGGTCACCTGCCGCATCTCGAACATGCTGGAGCGCGGGATCCCGCCGGAGAACATCCTGGCGGTGACCTTCACCAACAAGGCCGCGTCGGAAATGCGCGAACGCATCGGCGGCATGGTGTCGAAGAAAAAGGCGGAGGCGATGACCGTCTGCACCTTCCACTCGCTCTGCGTCCGGCTGCTGCGCGGCGGCATCCACAAGCTGGGATATAAAAAGAACTTCTCGATCTGCAGCGGCAGCGACCAGGTCGGGATCATGAAGCAGCTCGTGGTCCGGATGGGCGGTGCGGACGAGAAAGTGAAAGCCGAGGCGGTGCTGGCGGAGGTCTCGAAAGCGAAGAACCGCGGGGTCGAGCTGAAGGACATCGAGGACGATTTCTTTTCGTCGCTGGCCGTCGCCTATCAGAACGAACTGCGCGCCCAGAACGCGGTGGATTTCGACGACCTGCTGGTGCTGGCGGAGCAGCTTCTGCGCGAGCACGCCGATGTCCGCGACTACTTCCGCGAGGTTTACAAGCGCGTCACCGTCGATGAGTTCCAAGACACCAACGGCCTCCAGATGCGGCTGCTCCAGCAACTCGTAGGCCCGCCGTATCACGTCTGCGTGGTGGGCGACGATGACCAGTCGATCTACGGCTTTCGCGGTGCGGAAAGCGCGAACATCCTGGAGTTCGAGCGCTTCTTCCCGAGCCCGAAGATCATCCTGTTAGAAGAAAACTACCGCTCGACCCACGCCATCCTGCACACCGCGAACAGCCTGATCCGCCGCAATCTTGGCCGGCGCGAGAAGTCGCTCAAGTCGACGATCCTCGGCGGCGAGCCGGTGCGGCTGGTCGGCATGCCGGGCGACGAGGAAGAAGCGGTGTTCATCGCCGAGGAAATCCTGGCCGACAAGGCGCGCGGTAACCTGCCGTGGGAGCATTTCGCGGTGCTCTTCCGGACCAACAAGCAGAGCCGCAAGATCGAGGAAGCGCTGCGCGAAAGAAAGATCCCGTACCGGATGGTGGGCGCGCAGAGCTTCTACGACCGCAAGGAAGTGAAGGACTCCCTCGCCTACATCGCCCTGTTCGACGACCCGGAAGCCGACGTCCCGCTGCTGCGCGTGCTGAACGCCCCGCCGCGCGGGATCGGGCAGTCGACCGCGATGCTGGCCACCGACTACAGCCGCGAGATCGGAGCGAGTGTTTGGCGGGCGCTGTGTGACGAGGGCTTCCTGTCGCAGGTCTCCACGAAGGTCCGCAACTCGATCGAGTCCTTCACCACCCAGATCCTCACGGCGAAGATGAAAGTCGATGCCAAGGTCATGCCGGCGAACCACGTGTTGAAGGAGTTTCTCGACGAGATCGAGTATCTCCCGTGGCTGGAGCGTGGTTGCAAAACGGACAACGAGAAGCAGCAGCGGCAGGAAGGGATCGGCGAAGTGCTCACCGAACTGTCGAAGGCCTTGCAGCGCGGGAAGAGCTTGCGGAAGTTCCTCGACGACAGCGCGCTGGCCTCCGACCGCGAGGACGACGACCTGGAGAAGAAGTCCGGCGCGACCTTGATCACGCTGCACGCCTCGAAGGGCTTGGAATTTCCCAGCGTGTTCCTGGTCGGCCTGGAAGAAGGCGTGCTGCCGCACCAGCGGAGCGTGGTGGAGGGCACCAAGGACGAGGAGCGGCGCTTGCTTTACGTCGGCATCACCCGCGCCCAGCAACGGCTGGCGATGACCTACTGCACGGTCCGCATGAAGTGGGGCCAGGAAGTGTCCTGCCAGCCGAGCAGCTTCATCCTGGAACTCGACGACGAGCATCTGATCCACACGACCTATGACGAGATCATGGGCGCCGAGGCGGACGAGGAAGAGCTGGGCAACTTCTTCGGGGGGCTGAAGAACTTTTTGGACGGGTGAGGGGCCGTAACCTGGTTCACTTGCCCAGTTGGTTGCGGGCGTCCTGAAGCTGTTTGGCGCGGGCACTATTGGGATTGTTCGGTGCCAACGGTCCGCCGGGCGGGGCTTGGTCGGAATCCTGGTTCAACCGCTTCCGTGCCGCGTCCTCCATGGACGGTTTCTCCTTTTCAGTCTGACGGCTGATGGTGGGAAAATTCTCGAGCTGTGGGATTCTCCAGAGTTCAAATTTCCATAGCCTGGCTGCAAAGCCGATCGTAGCTTTCCTTAAATCTAAACCCAGAAGTGGTTTTGAACATCTTTCTTAGCGTCGGGAAAGGGTCGGAGTCACTTCGCTCGCCGGCTCCGGCGAGCCTCTTCAGGACTCGCGTTGCTCGATGCAAGTCGCTCCATATCCCGAATCGAAAAACCCAGCGTCCCATGAGCGTGCGAAGCTTCCTGTTGTCCCTTTTCCTGACGCTGCCCGTGCAGGCCGTCATCTTCGGCACGGAGGATTTCGTTTATAGCAACGGCAACATCGCCGGGCGGAACGGGGGGAGCGGGTTCAACTACGACAACTTCGATCAGGTGGTCACCACGACGACTTCCGACTGGGATGCGGTCTTCGGAACCCCGGTCGTGACGGCCGGCAAGCTCTCGACCAATAATTCCGCTGCCAAACGGGAATACAACGGCAACATCGAGGGAACGGGAAACGCAATCAACGACGGCCAGGACAACCACGAGCGCAGCGGGGCCGTCCGCGGCACGGGCCGGGTTTTCTACCGCTTCGACCTGACCCGCAGCGGCGGCGACGCTTGGAGCGGCGCCAGCTCCTACTTCTTCGGCACGGAGCGGGTCTTCTTCGGGGTCCCCAGCGCGGCCAATCCGCTCTCCGGCAACCTCGAATACGGCTGCGAGGTCAGCGGCACGGGGATTCGCTATTTCAGCGGCATCCCGGCGAACTCCACGACGAGGAACATCATCACGGTGCTCGATTTCGACCGCGACTTTATCGGCCTGTGGGTCGATCCGGACCACGATGATTTCTACACCGCCGCGACCGGTGCCAATTCGTGCGATGCCGGTGGCTCCTACACGGACAATAGCTGGTCCACCGCCGTCCGGCTCGGCTCGGGAGCCGCTTGCGAATGGGACAATCTCATCGTCGCCACCTCGTGGAGCGACTTCGCGTTCATCGATCCCGACACCGACGACGACGGCATGCCCGACGCTTGGGAAACCGCCAACGAGCTGGTGGTCGGCAGTAACGACTCACTGCTCGACGCCGACAACGACGACCTTTCCAACCTCGACGAATACCTCGCGGGTACAGACCCGCAGGAATGGGACAGCGACGGCGATGGCTTTTCCGATGGCGATGAAGATGCCGCCGGGACCCACCCGCTCAACCCGTCCAGCTACCCCGGCGCGGTTCATCCGCCCGCCCTCGTCGGTGGCGACCGCTTCGACTACCCTGACGGTCCCGTCGCCGGCAAAACCGGCGGGCTTTACTGGGACCTCGACAATTCCACCGGGAACGATCCCTTCACCGGCCACACCGGCACCACCGCGGATTGGGATGCCGAATCGGGCGTGCCGCAGGTGGTATCCGGCGTGCTGGTCACCCAGGGCAGCGGGGCGAAGCGCGAATACAACGGTCCTGTCGAGGGCGCGGGAGTTACATCCGACGAACGTTTCGGCGCAGTCAATGGCGACCCCGCTTTCAGCTCGCACGCGGTCTATTACAAGTTCGAGATGACGCGCACGGCGAACGCCACGTGGAGCGGCGCGAGTTCGTTCGACTTCGTAACGGAACGCTATCTTTTCGGGGTTCCCGGAGCCGCCAACCCGGTCTCGGGCGTGCGGGAATTCGCCATCCACGATCTCAACGCCGACCAGTGGTCCTACTCCGGCATCGTTCCGGTTCCGGGCGTCAAATACTCGCTGGTCGCCAAACTCGATTTCGATGCCGACGTCGCCGCGCTTTATCTGAATCCCGACCTCGACACGGGCGAAGGGGCCAACACTCCGGTCGCGACCTACCCGCACACCAGCGACAATTGGTCCACGGCCATCCGCCTCGCTTCCGGCGGCACCGGTGCGGTGCAGTGGGACAATGTCCGCGTTGCCCATTCGTGGAGCGACCTCAAGGACGCCCCTCCGGTGGCGAACGACGACAGCGCCACCCTGCATCACCTTGCCAAGGCCCGCTTCAAGGTGCTGGCAAATGACACCGGCCTGCTCGCGCCTTCATCGCTGGCCATCGTGACGCCGCCGACTCACGGCACGGCTACAGCGAAGCCCGACGGCACCATCCTCTATCAGCATGTCACCGGCAGTCCGGCATCGGACTCCTTCACCTACCGGATCCAAGAAGCAGGGAGCACGCTCAGCGATACCGCCACCGTCACGCTCAACTTTACCGCCGCCCCGCGCTTCGACTCCGCCTTCGTCGCCATGCCCGCCTCGCCTCCGGTCGGTGCGCTGCGGATCGAGGACGCATTTCCTGGCATCACCTTCAATGCGCCGCACGGCTTCTGCGCGGTGCCGGGCGATGCCGCGAAGCTCTTCGTCGCGGAAGGGGGTGGCCGGGTGTTTCTCATTCCGAACGTCAATGCTCCGACCAAGGTGCTTGTGCTCGACCACAGCGCTGCGGTCCAGCACGACAACAACGAGCTCGCGATGAAGGGCATTGCCGCGCATCCCGACTGGGCGAACAACGGCCGGATCTACGTCACCTACAACTCGGCCGCCGGCACGGTCCGCCTCTCGCGCTTCACCTGCCAGACCAGCCCGCCCTACACCGCGGGACCGGAGGAAATCCTCATCGAGCAGGACAGCGACGACCTTTTCCACAACATCGGAACCTGCGAGTTCGGCCCGGACGGCTACCTCTACGTGGGTTATGGCGACGAAGGCACGCAGGCGGACGGCTACAACAACTCGCAGCACGTTGATCGCAACTTCTGGTCGTCCATCATCCGGATCGACGTCGACAAGCGTCCCGGCAGTTTGGAACCCAATGCCGATCCCGGCCCGGACGCCGATCCCGCGGGCAACGATGCCGATCTCGTGATCCCGCGTCCCGCCGGAGTCGCCCGCTATGCCATCCCACCCGACAACCCGTTGGTCGGTGCCACCACGTTCAACGGCGTCTCGCTCTCCCCCGGTCAGATCCGGACCGAGATCTTCCTCACCGGCCTGCGCAATCCGTGGCAGTTTTCCGCCGAAGACTCCGACGGGAACGGCAGCGTGGACGAACTGTGGGTCGCCGATGTCGGCCGCAGCGCCCGCGAAGAAGTCTCCATCTTCCTGCCCGGCGGCAACGGCGGCTGGGGCTGGCGCGAAGGGACCCAGGTCGGCCAGCGCACGGGCAACCTGCTTAATGGCGCGCCCGAGTCCGCCGCGACGCTCACCGCGCCTTTGTGGGAATACCCCCACGGCGGAGGTGCCTATCAGGGCCAGTCGATCACCGGGGGCTTCGTTTACCGCGGAACGTCGCTTCCCGGTCTAACAGGCAAGTACATCTGCACCGACTACGTCTCGGGTAATGTCTGGAGCGTCCAGCGCACCGCGGGAGCCCCGGTGGTGGATCGACTCGCCGGTGAGGCCGCTGTCGTCGGCCTGCTGCCCGATCCCGCGAGCGGCGACATCCTGCTGCTCGACCGCGGCAATAACGGCGTCAACCCCGGCGCCGGCAGCATCAAGCGGCTCACGGTCGGTACCGACGACAGCAGCTTCCCGCCGACCCTTGCCGCCACCAACTTCTTCGCCGATCTCGCCGACCTGTCGCCGAACCCCGGCGCTCACTTTTACCAGCCGAACCTCCGCTTCTGGTCCGACCACGCGGAGAAGAAGCGCTGGTTCCTGATCCCAACTACGACGGATACCGTAGTTTTCTCGAAGGACGCCCCGTGGACCTATCCGGCCGGCATGATCTGGGTGAAGCATTTCGACTACCCGACCCAATGGGAAAGCTTCACCCGCAGCATCGACGGCCAGCCACGCACCGACCGCCGGCCGGTCGCCGGCTCACCGCGCCGCCGCCTGGAGACCCGCTTTTTGGTGAAGAGCGGGACCGGCAGCTACGGCCTGACTTACCGTTGGAACTCGACCGGAAGCGATGCGCTGCTGGTCGATGACGATGGCGAAAGCGTGCCGCTGGCCATCACGCTCGACGGCACCCCCTCGAACCTGACTTGGGATATTCCTTCGCGGGCGGCCTGCATCACTTGCCACACGCCGGAAGCCGGTCACGCGCTGTCGTTCAATACGCGCCAGCTCAACCTGGCCGGCAGCATCGCAGGAGTTTCCGGCAACCTGCTCGGCGTCCTGAGCCAGACCGGCTACCTCGCCGGCCTGGATGCCGCCCCTGCCACCTTGCCGCGCCATTTCCGGCCGGATGAAAGCGCGCAGTCACTCGAAGCCCGCGTCCGCTCTTACCTCGATGTGAACTGCGCCTATTGCCATCAGTCCGGCGGCACCGGGGGCGGCAACTGGGACGGCCGCTCCCACCTCCCGCTGCTGGCGACCGGCCTGCTGAATGGTACACCCGTGGAGGCGCCGCTCGATCCCGCCCACCGGCTGGTCGTCGCCGGGAATGTCCCGCATTCCATCCTCTACAACCGCCTCGCCGGAGCGAACGGCTATACCCGCATGCCGCCGCTCGGCACCGCCGTGCCCGACCTCGAAGCCGAGGAACTGGTCACCGCGTGGATCCGCGAGGAGGTCCACCCTTACTCGACCTACGAGGAATGGCGTACTGCGAAGTTCGGCAACGCCACCTCTCCGCAAGGCCAGCCGGGGCAGAACCCGGAAGGCGACCGGCTCGACAACTTCGGA
Source organism: Akkermansia sp. (assembly GCA_043729195.1). Taxonomy (GTDB): domain Bacteria; phylum Verrucomicrobiota; class Verrucomicrobiia; order Verrucomicrobiales; family Akkermansiaceae; genus Haloferula. The sequence continues at coordinate 45,495 of JAYTLR010000150.1, read as the reverse complement.
GAATGGGTCTTCGGTACCGATCCCGTGCGAATGGATGACTTTCGCGCGACTCCGCAACTGGGGGTCGTCACTCCGGAATCCGGCGTGTTCCGCTTCACCCATCGCCGGCTCCGCATGCACGCGACGGCGGGACTCGACTACGTGTATCGTAGTAGCGGCAACCTGATGGACTGGGCGGTGGCTTCTGTCATCGAGGAATCCGTCGCGGTCTCGGGGACGGATCCTGCTTATGAGATCGTCACCGTTTCGCTCGCCCCGGGATCGACCACCGGCGTTCCGCGGCTCTTTGTGAAGGTGGAAGTCAACCCGTGAACGGTATCTCTAGATCGCATGCGAGATGACACGCCCAGCGACACGGCTACCCTGGTGGCGCGGAGCATTGTCTTGGCGGCGGACGATGACGGGCTGAGGAAACTGGGGGCGGAGGGCGAGGCGGAGACTTTGCGGCGGATCTTGGGCGAGGTTCGTTGCTGGTTCGGACTGGCGCGGCGGCGGGCCTGGGCGCGGCGGCTTTTCTTCAAGGTGATGAACCTCATGGTGCCGGGGATCGTCCCGCACTACCTGGCCCGTAAGCGGTGGATCGAGATCGCGGTGCGGGAGGCGCTGGCCGGCGGGGCGGCGCGTGTGGTGGTCCTGGGCGCGGGCTTCGATACGCTGGCGTGGCGGTTGCACGGGGAGTTTCCGGAGGTGGAGTTTTTGGAGTTGGATCATCCGGCGACGCAGCGCGTAAAACGGCGGGCGTTGGGCGACGCGGTGAACTTTTCCTACGGGCAAGTGGACCTCGCGGTGGGGTCGCTGGCGGACAGTCCGGGGTTGAATGCAGGAGTGAACACGGTCTTTGTGGCTGAAGGGTTGACGATGTATCTTCGGGAAGAGCGGGTCGCGGCGTTGCTGCGGGACCTTGCCTCGCTTGCGGGACCGGCGGGGTGGGTGGTTTTCACGTTCATGGAGGAGGACGACTCGGGCTCAATCGGTTTTCGCGGCCAGAATCCGTTCGTCGCCGCGTGGCTGAAGCTGCGGAGCGAGCCGTTCCTCTGGGGGATCCGCCGCGACCGGTTGCCGGCGTTTCTGGCATCGTGCGACCTCGGGAATGTAGAGGTGATCGACGAAGTCCGGCTGCGCGAAGAGATCCTGGCCCCGCGCGGGCTCGGCGAAATCCGGCTCGCACGCGGCGAGTGCATCTGCCTTTGTTCGCCCATCGCGAAATGACCGGAATCCTGTGCAATGACATTCACTCGAAGCTGAACCCAACCCGGGTCGCGCGGGTGCTTCGCCCGGCTTCCGAAGCGGAGGTGGTGGCGGCATTGAAAGAAGCGGCGCGTGAGGGGATGGCGGTGTCGGTCTGTGGCGCGCGGCATGCGATGGGCGGCCAACAGTTTGGCGAGGGGACGCTGCTGTTAGACCTATGCGGTCTAACCAGTCTTGGTGAGTTGGATCGCGAACACGGCACCATTGAGGCGGGCGCGGGAATCAAATGGCCTGAACTGATCGAGGGACTCCACGCCCGGCAGTCGGATGAGGAGGTCGTCTGGAGCATCCGCCAGAAGCAGACGGGTGCGGACGACCTGACCCTGGGCGGCTCGTTGGCGGCGAACATCCATGGCCGCGGGCTGGACCTGTGCCCGATCATCGGCGACGTGGAGGCTTTCACGCTGGTCGATGCCGCGGGCGAAGTGCGGCGCTGCAGCCGGGAGGTGAACGCGGAGCTGTTCCGGCTGGCGATCGGCGGCTACGGGTGCTTCGGCGTGATCACCTCGGTGTGCTTGAGGCTGGCTCCGCGGATCAAACTGGAGCGCTTGGTGGAAGTGACGACGATCGACCGCCTGCTGCCTTCGCTCGAGCGGAGGATGGCGGACGGTTGTCTGTTCGCCGACTTCCAGTTTTCCATCGACGAACGCTCGCCGGATTTCCTGTGCCGCGGGGTTTTGTCGAGCTACCGGCCGGTCGCAAGAGATCGCGAGATGCCGGAAGGGCGGGAGGAACTGGAACGGCATCATTGGGAGGAGCTGATCCGGCTGGCGCACGAAGACCGGGCGAAGGTGTTCGAGGTGTATTCGGCGTTCTATCTGCGGACGCACGGCGCGCTCTACTGGTCGGATACGCATCAACTGAGTGTTTATCTCGATGACTATCACACCCAGCTCGACCACGAGTGCGGGGCGGACGTGCCGGCCAGTGAAATGATCAGCGAGCTGTACGTCCCGCGGGACCGCCTCGTCGAGTTCATGGCGGCGGCGGCGGAGCAACTGCGGGACGGCGCGGTGCCTGTGATCTATGGGACGGTGCGCTTGATCCGGAGGGATGCGGAATGCTTTCTCGCCTGGGCGCGCGAGGACTTTGCCTGTGTGATCTTCAACCTGCACACGGAGCACAGCGAGGCGGGGATCGCGACGGCGGCGGAGACGTTCCGCGCGCTGATCGATCTGGCGCTCTCGTTCGGCGGGAGTTTCTTCCTGACTTATCACCGCTGGGCGCGTCGCGACCAGATCGAGCGGGCCTATCCGCAGTTCGCCGAGTTCTTGCGGTCGAAAGAGGCGCACGATCCGGACTGGCGATTCCAGAGCGAGTGGTGGCGGCATTACCGCGAACTTTTTCAATTGCCGTGACGATCCATGAACCGTCGACCTTGGTGACCGACTTGCTGCTGGCTTTGCTTGGCGGTTGTCTGGCGTGGCGTTTGCGGAAGAGGGTGACTTCTAACAACAGCGCCGCGATTTGGTGGTGCGGGGCCTTGCTCGCGATGGCGCTGTCGGCGCTGGTCGGCGGGCTGTATCACGGGTTCGCACCGAATTTTCACGGGATGGTCGACGGGATCTGGTGGCGGTTGGTGCTGGCGATGATCTGCGTGATGGGACTGACGATGGCGGTGAGCTTGATCCACGAGTTCGCGCCGGGCTGGCGTGGGTGGTGGCGCGTGGTGGTGGGGAAGTTTTTGCTGGCTGTCGCCGCGGTGGTCGTGTGGCCGGACTTCCGGGTGGCGATGGCCGACTACGGGCTGGTGATGCTGGCATGGGTGGCGGCTGCGCTGATGCTGCGCCGGAGGTGGAGCGGTTGGATGCTGTCAGGGGTCGGACTGTCGGCGGTGGCGGGGTGGGTCCAGCAGTCGGGCTGGGGCTTGTCGCCGGGCTTCAATCACAACGACGTGTTTCATCTGATCCAGGCCCTGGCGCTGCTGGGGTTCTACCGGGCGGGATGTTTGTTAGGCGGGGCGGGGGCGGCTTATCATCGATCTGATCAATGATCGCTTAAAAGGTTTCGATTGATCAGATGTCGGCGTCCGGTCCATGATAGGGACAGTGCACAGGTCACCGGAAGATCGCCACCGGACGACGGCCGCGGCAAAGCACTTCCGGTCACCAAAGCAACTTCCATGAAAAGTAAGGAGGAAACCTGCAAAACATCGTCGCTGATGGACTGTGTCGGGAGCTGGACAGCCCGCCGTCCGATTCTGGACAACGGCTACTTTTCGGCGCTCAAGGACGACTCGATGAGCCGCGAGCGCTTCGTGCGGTCGCAGAAGCAGTTCTTCTTCGCGGTCCGCTATTTCTCGCGACCAATGGCGGCGTTGATGGCGCGGATGCCGGACTCGGCGTCGAGGCAGGGGCTGATCCACAACTTGTCCGAAGAGCATGGATTCGATGACGAAGGCGCGGTGACCGGTTTCGATCCGGCACTGGCGCATGACCTGACCTTTATCGCCTTCCTGCGGACGCTGGGCATCAGCAGCGCGGAGTTGGCGAGTGAGCGCGAGGGTCCTGAAGTGCGCGCCTTTAACACCGGATTGATCGGGGCCTGCATGATGGAGCGGGTCGAGCTGGCCTTCGGCTGCCTGGGGGTCATCGAGTATGCCTTCGCCGACATCTGCGAGCTGATCGGCCGCAAGGTCGTTGAGCGCGACTGGATCGCGCCGGACGAACTGGTGCACTACAAGCTGCACGCGCAAATCGACAAGCGGCACGCGGCGGATTTTTTCAAGGTGGTGGACGGGGCGTGGAGCCGGGACGCGGCGGCGCGGGCGGCGGTGGAGGACGGGATCGTGCTCGGACTGCATCTTTTCAACCGCTTGTACGAAGACCTTCACACGGCACCCGACGATGGACTCTGAAACGATGCCCCGGCTCGCGCCGGAACTGCTGCGCGACTGCCACGGGCGGCAGGCGTGGCGACACGGCGCGCGGCTGGTGAGCTTCATCGTGCTCTACGCGGTGGCGGCAGTGGTCGCGGTGATGGCGGCGGAGCATTTGAGCGCATGGTGGCAGTATGGGCTGCTGGCCCCGGTCTATCTGCTGGCGGCTGCGTCTTTGCACGGGATCAGCCTGTTCGCGCACGAGGCGGTGCACGGTACGCTGTCGCGGAACCGGGTGCTGAACGATCTGTTAGGCGCGGCCTGCGCGATCCCGGTTTTGCAGAATTGCTCGGCCTACCGGGTGCTGCATCTGAGGCATCACGCGCATCTCGGCGAGGAGGGCGATCCGGACCACTATGCAAACTACACCCGCTGGAGCTGGCTGGTTTTCACGATGAACTGGGCGCGGCTGTTGGTGGGATATCCTGTCTACATCGTCGCGATTCCGATCCTCGGTTTCAAGCATGGCACCTGGGCGGCGCGGGCCGGCATCGTGGCGGAAGTCGCCGCCGCGGCCGCCTTGATCGCGGCGGTCTGGCTTTCACCGGTGCCCGCGGCGTGGCTGTGGCACGGCTGGGTGATCCCGATGCTCTTCATCAACACGATGGTGAACATCCGCGGGATGAGCCAGCACACGCTGTTAGAGGAAGCCGACGACGAGATCCGCGGCACCCGCAGCATCCTGACGGTGCCGCTGGTCCGCTATTTCATGTGCAACGAGAACTACCATCTGGAGCACCACCTGTATCCGGGCGTGCCGTGGCATCACCTGCCGGAGGTGCACAAGACGCTGGCGGGGGAACTGCGGGAACGGGGCGCGCCCTACATTCCATCCTACGCCTCTTTCGTGCGGGAGTTCACCCTCGGCAGCTTGAAACGCAGCCCGCTCGGATGGCGTCGGGCATCGAAATGAGCGCGGGCCCGGATGCTTGGGCGCTGCGGGCGGCTTCGCTGCCGCTGGCCTTCGCGCAGGTCCGGGAGGATCCGCGGCTCGATCTGGAACTGGCGCGGCGGGTGCCGCCGGGCGGCACGGTGGTGATGATCGCGTCCGGTGGCGAGACCGCGGCATGCCTCGGGCGCTTGCCGCTGCGGCTGGTGGGAGTGGACATGAATCCGGCGCAGCTCGCCCTGGCGCGGGTGAAGTGGAAACTGGCGGGAAAAGTGCCGGCGAATGAGGCCGCGGCGCTGTTAGGGCATCTGCGGATGCCGGTCGCGGAGCGGGAGCGGATGATGAAGAAGCGGTTGGATGAACTCGGGCTGGAGGAAGATGTGTTCGGCCCGCCGGAGTGGATCGCGGAGCGCGGGGTGGATCACGGCGGGCGTTACGAGGTGTGTTTCGCGGAGCTGAGGGCGCGGCTGGAGCCGTGGCGCGGGGAGTTGGAAGCGATGCTGACATCGGTGAAAGCGGTGCCGGATTTCGGCGGCGCGTGGCTTGACGAAGCATTCGCCGAGGTGATGTCGTTGGACAATCTGGTCTGCCTCTTCGGGCAAGAAGCGACGCAAAACCCGCGGCGTAGTTTCAGCGATCATTTCGCGGCGCGGACGCGGGAGGTGATCGGGCGGATGCCGCCTCTAACAAATCCGTTTTTGTGGCAGATTCTCGCGGGCTGCTTTTCGCCGGGGTGCCGCTACGACTGGCTGGAGGATGATCGGCCGGTCATCGCGGAGGTGGAGTGGCGACAGGGGAAGATGGATGCGGTGCTCGACTCGATGGCGGCGGAAAGCGCGGACCTGGTGCATCTTTCGAACGTCCTCGACTGGCTCTCGCCGGGCGAGGCGGTGGCAATCTTGCGCAGCGCCCGGCGTGTGTTGAAACCGGGCGGGCAGGTGATCGTGCGCCAGCTCAACTCGACGCTGGAGATCGGGGAAATCGACGCGGGAATCGCGTGGGACGTGGAACTCGGGAAGGCGATGGAGGCCCGGGATCGCAGCTACTTTTATCCCCGCATCCATGTCGGGAGCCGGATATGAAGCTGCATTGTTTCACCGATGAGCTGCCGCCTGCGATCGGTCGCGCGCTGGCGGAGTTCGAGCGGGAGTTTTCCTATCCGCTGGGAACGGCCGAGCGCTTCCGGATTTCGCATGGCGAGGACTACCTGCCGTTCTTCCGGGCGATCGGGGAACCGGTGCTGCTTGCGATGGAAGATGCTGACAGGATTCTCGGCGGGATCGCGCGGGTGCGGCGGCACTTGGAGTTGCGACGTGAGACCGGCGCGGTGGCGGAGGCATCGGCGGCGAATTACCTCTGCGATCTGAAAGTCGCGACGTCGGCGCGGGGGACCTCGGTGCTGGCGCGGCTGATCGACGAGACGAAGCGGGGGATCGAGGCGAGTGACAGCCGGGCCTGCTACTGCGTGGTGATGGAGAGAACCGGGCGCTTGCCGACCGACTATACCGGACGGCTGGGAGTGCCTCGCTTCGAGAAGGTGGGCGAAATCGCGATCCTGCGGATTTCGCCGGGAGGATCCCTGGTGAGAAGATGCCGGGTGATCTCGTTCAAGGATTTCGCGACGGTCCGCGGACGGCTGGCGCGGGGCGGCTACACGGCGACCGGCGGTGAAAGCGACTATCGGTCGTGGATGGCACCGCTGCCCTTGGTCACGCCGGGCGGCGATGCCTGCGGCATGCTGGAGGACACGCGGCGGGGCAAGCGCTTGTTTCTTGAGTCCGGCGGCGAGATGGTGTCCGCCCATTTGTCGGGGTTTGCCTATGAGACGCCGGAGGCGGGTGCGGATCTTGTTGCGGCCGCGGTGGTGCGGGCGAGCGGTCCGTTTTTTGTAGCGCTGCCCTTGCGGCAAATGGAAGCGATGAGGCCGTTGCTAGAAGGTCTGGAATTTACCGAGGCGGAGGCCTGCATTTATGGCCACGGTCTCGAAAGCGGGCATGACTGGTGGGTGGATACGGCGGAGATCTGAGAGGCCAGCCGGTCGCTTTCCAAGGCGATGATTGGAACAACGAAAGGGACGAAATAGACGAAAGTGGAGAGAATCCCGGGAGGCGCAGGTCATGAAAATTTCGGACTTCGGTTCTGAAATTTCGCGGATTTTCGTCGATTTCGTTGTTCCACCCTCTTCGGCGAGGTTCACGCCTGCCGCGGCTCCGGCTCCGGGTCCGGGTCCGGGGCGGGATCGGATTCGGTGGATTCACGTTGCTCCACGGCGCGGATCAGGAACACGTAGGAAAAGGTGCCAATGAGATAGAGGATGCCGGTGGTGACGAAGACCTGCCAGTAGGGGAGGTGATTCGCGCGCAGCAGCTCGAAGGTGCGGGCGGCGAGCCACCAGGCGCCGCTCCAGATCGCGCCGCTGCACGCGCTGATCAGCTCGCGGTTGCGCTCGCCGACGTAACTCATGGTCAGTTCGCTGGTCGCGGGACCGGCCATGCTCATCAGCGGCTGGCGGACGATGAAGCAACCGATGGCGAAGGGGAGCGCCCAGGAAGCGGCTTTCCACAATTCAGTCAGGCCCATGACGACTAACAGAAACACGGCGATGCTTTGCACGCCGAGGATCGCGCCGCGCCAGCCGAGCCGGCGTTTGACCTCGGGCACGATCAGGCCCGCGATCAGCACCAGCACGTTGCTGATCGAGCCGTAGGCGGAGTAGGCGGTGGAGCTGAGCTGGTGGACGTGGCTGAAGAAGAGGTTGAGGAACTGGATGCTGAGGCCCGCGCCGGTGGCGATGCAGACGGTCGGCACCAAGGCCCGCGCGAGCACCGGCCAGTCTTCGCGATGGATGTGCAGCCAGTGTTTGGTGAAGGAGTTCTCCGGGACCGGATCGGGCAGGCGGGCGTAGAAGAAGGGAGAGGCGAAGGCGGCGAGAGTCAGGATCAGGAGGGTCGTGTATTCGTCAAAGACCAGATGGAGTCCGCCGATGTCGAGGCGGCCGATGCCTTGCAGCACGCTTGAAAGCACGCCACCGCAGATGCTGGCCGCGGCCCAGGTGGCGAAGAGCAGGCTGAGGGCCTCGCTTGACTGCTTGGGCGGGGCGAGCCGCATGGCCATTGGCAGGTTGGCGACATTCAGCAGCAGGCCGGAGAAGCCCATCGCGAGGAAGCACCACGAGGCGGCGTCCATCATGCCGAGGCGCACGGTTTCGAGCGAGGCGAGGGCGGTCAGCGGAAAGAGGATCGAGCCGATCAGCAGCGGCTTGCGCAGCGGCTTCCCGCGGAGCCAGAGGCCGGCGGGCAGGGCGAGGAAGAAGGTGGCGACGAAGCGCTGGGCGGACAGGGCGGCGATTTCCGGGTCATCGAGGCCCTTGTCCTTGAGGAACAGGTTCAGCAGGAGGAACTGCGCGGAGGTGATCAGGCTGATCAGGAACTGCCCGGCGGCGAACAGGAGGACGGGCCTGGGCAGCAAGCGGTAGTTTTCCAGCCATGCGGGCAAGCGCGACATCCGGGGCGGATGTTGAGAGCAGCGCGGAGGGCGCGGCAATCGGGAAAATTTTCGAGTATCAAGGTGGCGGCGGCGAGGGCGGCGGCTCGATGCCGTGTTTCCGCATGATCTCCGACATCGCGTCCACCACGTATTGGAAGGGCCGGAAGTTCCCCGGGCGGAAGCCTTGGGCGATCAGCAGCGGGGTCCAGCCGTGCTTGTTCTTGCGGTTCCAGCGGGAAATGTCCGCACCGTTCGCATCGAGGAAGCGGATCAGCTCCGGCGCGCCCTTGTAGGCGGCGCAGTGCATGACGGTTTCGCCATGGCGGTCGGCGTGGTGGATGTCCGCATCGAGTTCTAACAGCAGTTTCGCGGCGGCGATGGAATCGGCCTCGCTCGCCGGTTCCTCGCCCGGGGCCTGGACGCCCATGCCGCAGGCGGCGAGCAGGGGGGTGCAGTGGTCGTCGTTCGCCAGCTTCGGGTCGGCGCCAAGTTCTAACAAGAGCTTCATCAGCGGCAGGTCGGCGGTCTGGCAGGCGAAGAGAAAGGGGGTGGCGCCTTTCGGGTTCATGATGTTGGCCGGGCCCCGGCCGCGCTCGAGGCGGACATTCACTTCGGCCCCGGCATCGATCAGGCGGCGGACGAAATCCAGGCTGACCACGTTGCCGGAACCGCGCGGGATCGGGATGCCATCGGGACCGTCGCCGCGGGCGGTCTTGCGCACCCAGGTCACGGCGTGCAGCGGCGTGAAGCCGGATCGCTGGTCGTTCGGGTCGGCGCCGGCGGCGACAAGGTCGAGCCCGAGCTCGAAGTGGCCGTTCTCCACCGCGAGCAACAGCGCCGCCGTGCCGGGGAGCATCGACTTGCCGCCCGGTCGCGCCGGGGTGCGCGCGTCGTTCACGTCGAGGCCCGCGGCCAGCAGCTGGCGGACGACCTCGCGGTGGCCGGCTCGGACGGCGAAAAACAGGGCGTCGAAGCCGGAGTCGAGCCGCGTCCGCGGATCGGCCCCGGCGGCGAGGAGCTGGGCGACGGTTTCCGCGTGGCCTTCCGCCGCGGCCCACATCAAGGCCGTCTGCTTGCCGCCGCCGGCCGCGTCCGGGTCGGTTCCTTTCTCTAACAATAAGCTCACGCAAGCCGCGTCACCGGTGCGGGCGGCGATGACCAGCAGCGGCTCGCCAGCCGAGGGGTCGGGCTTGGCTCCCGCTTCTAACAGGAGCCGGGTCATCTCCGCGCTGCCGTTGCGGCAGGCGAGGCCGAGCGGGGTCGCCCCGTAGGGATTCGCCCGGGAGGCATCGGCCCCGCCGTCGATCAGGCGGCGCGCGGCGGCGAGGTCGTCGCTCCGCACCGCGTCGAGCAAATCGGCGGCGTGGAGCGGAAACAGCAGGAGCGCGGCGGCGGAAACGAGTGCCTTCATCAGATGCCGAGCGGCTCGAACAGCTCCTTCAGCGGTCCCGTGCTGTCGCCGAAGGCCTCGAGGTCGACGCCGGCCTTCTCCAGCAGCGCGTGGTGGAGGTTGGCCAGCGGAGTGGGCTTGTCGTAGCGCAGGTGGCGGCCGCCTTGCATGCCGCCTGCGCCGCCGGCGACGAGGATCGGCAGGTTGGTGTGGTCGTGCAGGTTCGGGTTGCCCATGCCGCTGCCATAGAGCAGCAGCGAGTGGTCGAGCAAGGTGCCGTCCCCTTCCGGCACGGCGCGCAGCTTGGCGAGGAACTCGGCGAACAGCGTGACGTGGAAGCGGTTGATCTTCGACATGCGTTCGACCTTTTCCGGGTCGTTGCCGTGGTGGGACAGCGGGTGGTGCGGGTCGGACACGCCGATCTCGGGGTAGGTCCGGTTGCTGGTCTCGCGGGCGAGCTGGAAGCTGGTGACCCGCGTGATGTCGCCGCGGAAAGCCAGCACTTGCAGGTCGAACATCAGCCGCGCGTGGTCGGCGTAGGAGGCGGGCACCCCGATCGGCCGCTCGACGTCGCGCGGGCTGTCTTGCGCCGTCCGTTCGGCCCGCTGGATCCGCCGCTCGACGTCGCGGAGGGATTCGAGGAACTCGTCCATCTTCGCCCGGTCCGCCGCGCCGAGCTCGCGCTTGAGGCTGGCGAGGTCGCCGCGCACCGAGTCCAGCAGAGAGGCCCGCCGGCGCAGGGAGGCCTGCCGTTCCTCCGGCGTGCCGCCTTCGCCGAAAAGCATCTCGAAGACCAGCCGCGGATGCGCCTCGGCGGGCAAGGGCGTGGTCGGGGAGGACCAGGAAAGGTTGTTCTGATAGACGCAGGCGTAGCCGTTGTCGCACTGGCCGACGGTTTCCATCAGGTCCATCGCCAGTTCCAGCGAGGGCAGTTGGGTGCCCGCGCCGAGGTGGCGGGCGGCGATCTGGTCGGCGGTGATGCCGAGTTCGTAGTCGGAGCTTTCGGTGCGCTTGGCGCGGGCGGCCGAGAGGAAGGAGGCATTGGACGTCGCGTGGGTGCCGGGATAGGCGGGCTGGAGTTCGAGGTTGGTGACCACGGTCAGCCGGTCCTTGTGCGCTTCCAGCGGTTCCAGGATGGGCGAGAGCTTGCCGAGCGCGCCGCTGCCTTCGGGAGTCCAGCGGTGGATGTCGGAACCCATCGGGATGAAAACGTAGCCGAGCCGCCGCACCGGCTTGGCGAGGGTGCGGGACGCCGCGGTGGCGGCCGGGATCATCGCGTCCAGCAAGGGCAGCGCGATGGTGGCACCCATCCCGCGAAGGAAGGTGCGGCGCGGCAGGGATTTTCTCGAAAGGATCATGGCGAGGTTTTTCGGAGAGTGAAGGGCATGCTGCGGACGATGCCGGAGACGAGGTCTGAAAAGCGGTGGTCGGAGGCCGCGCTGTCGCGGACGATCTTGCGGAGCGCGGGTTGGTCGTGGGGGCCGAGGACGCGCCCCAGGGAATAGGTTATCATCTTGGCACAAAGCGCGCGGATGAAAAGCGGCGAGTGGCCGAGCAGGGCGCGTTCGAGTTCGTCCGGGCCGCTGAAGGCGCTGCCGTCCGGCAAGCCCCCGCTGGCATCGACCGGGCGTTCCTCATCGAGCAGCCGCCAGCGGCCGGTGGCGTCAAAGTTCTCCAGCGTGAAGCCGACCGGGTCCATCAGGTCGTGGCAGGCGGCGCAGGCCTTGTCGGCGCGGTGGGCGGCCAGCCGTTCGCGCATCGGCAGGCCGGCGGCCACGGGATCGTCGCCAAGCGAGGGCACGTCCGGCGGCGGCGGCGGGGTGGGGGTGCCGAGGATGGTGCCGAGGATCCAGTTCCCGCGGACCACCGGCGAAGTACGATGGGCATAGGAGGTGACCGACAGGATGCTGGCGTGGCGCAGCAGTCCGCCACGGTGGGATTCCGGGGCCAGCGTCACGCGGCGGAAATGGCTGCCGCGGACGCCCGGGATGCCGTAGTGGCGGGCCAGCCGCTCGTCGAGATAGGTGTGGTCCGCCCGCAGCAGATCGAGCGCGCCGCGGTCCTCGCGGACGATGCTTGCGAAGAACAGCTCGGTCTCGCGCCGCATCGACTGGCGCAGGTTGTCGTCGAAGTCCGGGAACAGCCGCAGGTCGGGGTGGAAGGAGTCGAGGTTCCGCAGGTGCAGCCACTGGCCGGCGAAATTCGTCACGAAGGCCTGCGAGCGCGGGTCGGCAAGCAGGCGGCGCGCCTGGGCTTCGAGAACCTCCGGCTTCACCAGTTCGCCGCCGTCCGCCAGGTCGAGCAACTCGTCGTCGGGCAGGCTGCTCCACAGGAAAAACGACAGCCGCGTGGCGAGCGCGTGGCTGTCCAGCGGATAGACGCTGCCGGGCGGTAGCCCCGTCGGATCGCCCTCGACCCGCAGCAGGAAGCGCGGGCTGACGAGGATGACGGAGAGCCCGGCCTCGATGCCGCGGGCGAAGCTGCCCTCGCCGCGCCCGTCGCGGAAGAACGCCATCGGGCCGGCTAGATCGTCGTCAGTCGCGGGCCGGCGGTAGGCGCGGCGGATCAGCCGGGTGAAAATTTCCCGCGCGCAGGTTTCCTCGTCTGCCGCGTCCTTTGGCAGGCGGTGGAACACCGCGCCGCTGCTCGTGGGCGGCGCGTCAGCTTCCGCGCCGAAGGGGCCGGTGATCGAGACCTGATAGATCGCCGGCGAGCGCCGGGGGTGGCGGTGCAGGTTGTAGTTCGCGTCGTACGGCTGGCGCTTGGTTTCCTCGAGCGTCCGCGGCTTCGCGATGAAGGTCGCGCCGATCGCCGCGGCGCCGGCGGGTGCCTGGATGCGGGTCTTGAGATGGGCATCGACCTGGCTAAAATCCCGGCGTCCAGGCGGCGGTTTCACGGTGAAGCGCTGGAGCGGCGCGTCATTCAGCAGGATCTCCAGCTCGTGGGATCCGTGCAGTCCTTCCACCTCCTCGTTGCGGTCGCGGCTGAGACGCAGCTCCACTTCATACTCGCCCGCCACGGGAAAATGGTGGGCGACCAACACGCCGCCGCGGGTGCCCTCGGGCAGGCCTTCGACCTGCGTCTCCTGACTGAGGTCCGGCGCCACCCGGACGATCCGCCCGGCCGGCGACGGCGGCGCGATCCCCGCGGCGAGGCGGCTGATCTTTTGTGCCGCCTGGACGTAGCGGTTCAACAGCGTCGGGGGGATCGTGCCCAGCGTGATGTTGTCGAAGCCCTGGCTCGATTCGTCCGGCGGCAGGAGTTCTTTGACATCGACCTCAACGCCGAGCAGGTCGCGGACGGCGTTGCGGTATTCGAAACGGGTGAGCCGCCGGATGCTGTCGCTGTGGCCGGGATCGGGAGCTGCCGCGGCCTTCGCGTCGAACCAGGCGCTGAGGCGGGCGACCGCGTCGTCGTAGGCTTGCGAATCCGGGCGCGGCTCGTCCGGCGGCGGCATCTGGCGCGAGGCCAGGCGGAGGATGATTTTTTCCCAGATCTCCGGATGGGCGGAAAGTCCGTCCTCGAGGGTCGCCTCAAGGTTCAGCCCGCCCTTTTTCGCCGCGCGGTCGTGGCAGTCGATGCAGAACTCGTCCATCAGCGGCGCGAGGTCCGGCGGCTCCTCCGCCGCGGCCCCGGCGAGGGGCAGCAGCGTGCAGAGCAAGAACCGGGCGGATCGAGGAGTCATGGCGGCGGGCGGGATCCCGAGGATTCATGGAATCCGGGAAAGGCTTGGCCCGATCGATACGCGGGTCACGCAGGAAACTTTCCGGGTGGCTGGATGACCAGGGCGGCTGCCCGGAAATCCGCGATCACCCATGATTTTTGTCTGTTTGGGAAGAAGCTCAACATTTGCCCCTGTTTTGGCAATTTCAAGGTGCCATTGAAGTATGAATGACCAAACCCGCCCTCGTTGTCGGGCCCCTACGAGATCGGCTCGGCGGATTGGAACGGGAAGGTCGCGAAGACGAAGTTCGCCGAGTGGAAAGAGTTCGGCAAAGCCGCGGGCGGTCACATTTGCCTGCAAAGCAGGGGGAAGTAGAGCCCGACATGCCGTATCTCGCCATGGTAGGGGGTCGCCGGCACGACCTTCGGCTTACCGCCAAGGCCGTTTTTTTAAACCGCGGGATCTACGCAACACATTTGATCTCCTGCAATCCCGGGCTTCCTTGTGAGATCGTTATTATCCGACCATCCTTTTTAGGAAACCTACCTCCGAACCCATGAAAACACACAGGCTCCTCGCCGTGTTGTGCCTGACGTCCGCTGCGGCGCTCGCACAAACCACGCAGAACTACCCCGACTCCACAGGCGAAATCGCACCGGGGGTCGGCAATCATCCGCATCTCGACTTCACGTCGGCGGCAGTCACGGTCGATGCCCCCGGCACAGGCGTCACGTTCCGGCTTAATCTCGCCGGCAGCCCAATCGCGACGAATTGGGGTAAATACATGATCGGCATCCGCTCGAACCCGGGCGGTGCCGTGACCGGCAACGGATGGGGACGCCCGATCAACATGGCCGGCGGCATGACCCGCTGGGTCGCAAGCTGGGTTGATGACGGCGGCCCGTCCGGAGCGGGCGGCCAGCTTTGGAGCTACACCAACGCGTGGAACCAGGTCGATTCGCCAACGGTCACCCGGGACGCGACCGGAGTCACCATCGTGACCACCGCCGCGGCGCTCGGCCTCTCACCGGGCGAGGTATTCTCCTTCGACCTCTACTCGAGCGGCGGCGGCGGCGGCGATAGCGCGGTGGATTCCCTTTCGGCTTCCGCGTCTTCGATCGCCGGCTGGGGCGGGCCCTTCACGACCAACGTCGTCGGCGGGACCCCCAACCCTGCGTTGACCTTCACCATGCCCGGCTCGGCGGACTACGCGACCTGGATCGCGGGCTTCGGTCTGACCGGGAACGACGCGCTGGCGACCACCGACTACGACACCGACGGGCTGACGAACCAGCAGGAATTCGACCTCGACATCGGGCTCGACCCCACCCTGCCGGACACCGACGGCGACTCCCTCAAAGACGGCGTGGAAACGCTTGACGGGATCTATGACAGTCCCTTGGACACCGGCTCCAGTCCCGTCATTTTCAACACCGACGGCGACGCCTTTAATGACGGCGACGAAGTCAACGGTACGGGTTCCGGCTACGTCCAGAATCCGAATATTTTCAACCACGGCAGGATCGTGGTCCCCGGCACCTTCAACACGCCATCCCCTTGGGATCCGACGGGCGTGAGCGCGCCGACCAATGAGATGACTTCCGGTGGCACCAGCCTGACCGGCCAATACCAGTGGTCGCTCGACTATCGCTTCGCGGTGCCGAAAGCGGCGATTACGCACAAGTTCACGGCCGGTTCCTGGAGCACCAACTGGGGCGCCGGCCCGGTCGCCGGAGTCGCGGTCCCCAACGGCGGAGACATCAACCGGATCATCGCTGCCAGCGGCATCCACCGGGTCACCTTCAATTCCGGAACCCTTGCATACACCTTCACGCGCCCGTCATTCGCCGATGCCACCGCCTACCTCGCCGCCTATGGACTGGCCGCCGGCGTGGACGCTGACGGCGATGGCTTGAACAACGAGGCCGAATTCGCCGGGAACACCGATCCCTACAACATCGACTCCGACGGCGACAACCTGAACGACAACGTCGATCCCGAACCGCTGGTGACAGCGCCGGAATCGCGTGAGGTCATCTTCCAAGTGGATATGACGGTGGCGACCAGCCAGAGTTATTTCACTCCGGGAACCAGCATCGTCCGCGTGATCGGCCAGTTCAACGGATGGAACATCGCAGGCGGCGTGGTGCTGGCCGACCCGAACGCGGATGGCATTTACACCGGCAGCTTCACCGCGAACGGCTTCGCGGGCGTGGCCTTCGGCGGCTACAAGTTCTTCATCGATGGCGGCCCGAACGGCGGCTACGAGCAAGGCGGAGACCGAAACTTCAACCTCGGGCCGAACGGAGTGCAGCAGGTTCTGCCTGTCGTTTATTACAGCAACATCGCGCCACCCGCCGGCTTCGACGCCTGGATCCTGAACTATCCTGGTCTCTCCAACACCAGCCGCGGCGGAGATCCGGATGGCGATGGCGCGACCAACGAAGAGGAGTTCGTCTTCGGCACTTCCCCGGCCAGCGGCAGCGAGCAAGCGGTTACGGCGACTTCCGGCCCTAGCGGGCTGACGCTCGTCTGGCTTCAGCGTTCCACCGGTACCACCTACGTGCTGGAGGAAAATAGCACCCTAGCCGGCGCTTGGACCCCCGGCCCGGTAGTTCCCACGGTGTCTGGCGACCAGTCTGGCGTCCCCGCCAACTACGTCCGGATGACGGCCCTGATCCCGGTGACCGGCGGTCGCAACTTCGTCCGCGTCAAGGGCAACGAAAACTAATCCACGAGGCGGCATCCCGCCGTCATGAGCAGCCCCGTCCGCCATCGCGCGGGCGGGGCATTCTTGTTTTCAGGCGATGACCTTGTCGATCGCCGCCTCGTGGCCGATCTGATCCGTCTCGCCATAGGAAAACCCGCGCTTCACTCCGCCGCCGGCGATCCACAGCGTGTAGGTGCCGGGGCTGTGGTCGCGGCCGACGTAAGGCATCTCAACCCAGCCGCGGGTCTCACGTACGAATGGATTTTCCCGTACCAATGGATTTACGCTCGACTGTTTCGGCGGGGCAAGCCGCATGACCATCGGCAGGTTGGCGACATTCAGCAGCAAGCCGGAGAAGACCATGGCGAGGAAGCACCACGAGGCAGCGTCCATCATGCCGAGACGCACGGTTTCGAGCGAGACGAGGGCGGTTAGCGGAAAGAGGTTCGAGCTGATCAGGAGCGGCTTGCGAAGCGGTTTTCCGCGGAGCCAGAAGCCGGTGGGGAGGTCGAGGAAGAAGGTGGCGACGAAGCGCTGGGCGGAAAGCGCGGCGACGCGATGAGAATTGCCCCCGGGGCCATCGGCCGAGGATTGTGCTTCTCCGGCCGGGATCCCTGGGGCGCACGGCGTTCGAGGAGTTTGATTCCCGACTGGGTATTCGCGGAAAGACGCAATTCTTTTGAATTGCTGCGTGCGATGATCTTCTTTTTGGCTTAGATCTCGCAGGACCGGTTGATTTGGAAGAGCCCATCGCGAGTTTCACCAATACCAGACAGCTCTCGCCTGAATCGACCCGCTGTGCGACCTATCTGAAACAGACCAATCAATCGACAGATGCTCACCTTAGCTTCCCTGAACCGATTCTTGCACCGCCGCTTGATCCTAGCACCGGGAATTCAGCTGCTGGCGTTTGCCGCCGCTGGATCTATCGAAGCGGCAACGATGCAGGCTGGAAACGTCACCACCGCACTCGGCCCGACCTTCTTCGTGGACGATGCGGCGAATGGCGGTTCTGACACCGATATCCACCAGGACACGACCGGCCCTTACAACTTCGATCGCCATTTCAACGGCCGACTGATTCGCAACCAGGGACCGACCCGGGTCACGCTCACCGGTTTCGGTTTCGCCACCCATACCGCTGCCGCCGCCAACGACGCCACCTCGGTGGCCGTCACCATTACCTATCTCGGCCAGGATGAAGTGATCGACGGCGGTGATGACGTCGTGGTCGGAACCGCCACGGGGAGCTTTGTTTTCACGCCGCCGGAATCGAATCCCGACGCGGAATACGTGCTCGCTTTTGACACGCCGCTGACGGCGGAACTCGACATCACCGGCACCCGGTTCCGCATCCGGCTCGCCCCGTCCAACACCGCCGGGAACGGCTCTTTGAAGCTCAAGAGCGGAGCCCTCGCCTACGAGACCTCCAGCGGTGCCAAGCTCAGCGTTGCGGGAGTTTCCTCGCCCCGGATCAACCCGCAGCGTCTCAATCTTGCGAAGTTTCAAACCGCCACCGCCACTTCCACAGCCGGTCAACATCGCGCCTCCTACCTAACCGACGGCGTCACCGGAAACGACAACCGCTGGCAGGGATCGGGAAGCCAATGGCAAGCCGCGCAGGTTGACTTTCCCTTTCCCGTGGAAGTCGGCAGTGCCCAGGTCTTCATGGGCGTGGACGACGCTTTGGCAGTGAACACTTTTTACCTGCAGCATTTCAACGGCACTGCCTGGGTCACGATCCCCGGTGGTTCTGTGTTCGGGAATTCCAATGTGGAGCGGAACGTCGTTTTTTCTAATCCCATCACCGCCTCGTCTTTCAGGATTCTCGGCCAGGACGCCAATCTCCGTATCCGCGAGCTGGCCCTCTATCCGCCCAACGGTCCGGCCGGTTTCCCGCTCGGCACCGATCTGACCCTCAACCTCGCCTATCAACGTCCGACCGTCGCCTCGTCCAACACCGCAGGCAACTTCGCCCTGAACGCCGTGGATGGACGGGCGCATGTGGGTTCCATGTGGCAGCCCGTCACCGCCGGCGTCAACACGCTGGATGTCGATCTGCGGGTCAGTACCAAAATCGGCAGCGCCCACCTTTATTCGGGATCGCCCGGTGTCCCTGCGCTCGGCGACTTCGTGCTGAAATACTGGAATGGCACCACGTGGCAGAACATCGCCGGCGGCTCTGTCACCGGGAACACGACTTCGGACCTCGTCGTGTCATTCACGCCCGTCACCACCTCCCAGGTCCGCCTCGAATTCACCAATCCCGGCACGACATCGATCCGTGAACTCGGCATTTTCCCGGCGAACACCGGGAACACTGGCTACCCGATCAACACCAGCATGATCGATTCGGGAGCCTTCGGAAGTTCCGATACCTACAACGACGCATTTTATCAACTGACCCATCCCGACTCCGGCCGCTTCATCGCCATCGCCGGCATCCAACCGTCGCTCGATCAAGCCGGGCTCACCACCGAACAAGGCCAGTATCAAGTCCTCCTCAATCTCTCCAACGGCACCTACCGGCTCCGTAACCGCGCCACCGGCAACTGCCTTTCCGGCGCCCAGCTCTCGAAAACTCCCGGCCAGCCCCTCGCCGACGCACCCTACTCCGCCCTGCCCCATCAAGACTGGATTCTCTCTCCCCTCGGAGGCGGAAATTTTCAGTTCATCAACTCATGGAGCGGGCTCGCCATCGACACCCAAAGCTCCGCCACCGCCGCTGGCACAGCGCTCGTCCAGAACACCGTCAGCAGCTCCTCGCTCACCCAGCGCTGGCGCTTTTCCAACTCCGTCGGCTATCCCAAGAAGGGCATCGGCGGCACCTCGTTCGCATTGGCCACTAACCCGGACTGGGCCTACAACTGGGGCCGGACCCATTCAAACGCGATCCCCCAAACCACCAGCTACTGCCCGATGCAATGGGGCAGCTTCAGTTGGGACATCAACAGCGATCAGGGCCCGCTTTGGCAGGACTATCCGACCTGGCGCAAGAGAGCCGACGGAATCCACCTGCTCGGCTTCAATGAACCGGACGCGTGGAGCCAGTCGGGCGACTCGCTTGATCCGCAAAACACGGGTGAGCTGGATTTCAGCATCACCCGCTCCGTGAACGAAGCCATTCGACTTTGGCCACGGCTGCAATCCATGGACCTGCCGCTGGTCAGTCCGTCGCCCGCAAACACAAGCAACACTTGGCTCAGCTCGTTTTTCAGCCAAGCCGCCAACCTCGGGCATCGCGTCGATTACACCGCCGTCCATACCTACCCCAGCCCGAATGGAGGCTCGTCCGATGGCTTGGTGAACTTCGTCCAAGGGATTTATAACGACTGGGACCGCCCAGTGTGGTTGACCGAGTTCTCCTTTGCCAACTGGAATGGAAACGGCACTTGGACCGAGGAGGACAACTACAACTGCCTGGCCGAATTTCTCTGGCGGGCGGAAAGCCTGCCATGGCTGCGCAGATACGCGTTGTTCGTGTTCTCGGAGGGTGGCTCGAATCCCTCGCCCGCTCCCGCCCAGCCGTGGAGCACCGTCGGCCCGCGATCCAACTCCTACGACATCAACGGCAATCTCACCGCTTTCGGAAAACTCTACGCGGCTTGGGACAACGACGCCACGATCCGCACGGCAAAAACCTACCACGTGCATAACAAAGGCACCCGCAAACGCCTCGCCAACCTCCTCGCCAGCACGCCGGATGGAAGATCCATCCGGGTGGATGACAACTCCGTCCGATGGACCCTCGCCCCCACCGGCACCGCGGGAAGATATCACATCATTTCCTCCCGCGATGGACGCAGGCTGAGTTCGGCCGCGGGAGCCGCACCCGTTTTTGCCGCCGCAGGAACTACCGGAGCCAATGTCGAGTGGACGCTCACCGAGGCCCAACATGGCTGGTATTATCTCGAAAATCCGTCCGCCCCCGCCGCAAGCCGCCGTCTCCAACTCACTTATATCAACAGCACCTCAGCCGCCAGCTACTCGATGGTCGCTTCCACGACCACCAGTGATGCCGTGCAATGGCGTTTCATAGTCCCCGCCCCATCGCCCGTCTGGACAGGGATCGGCAGCAGCAGTTGGGCCGATCCAGAGGCATGGTTCCTCACCAACCCACCCGTCACCGGCGACCTCGTGACCTTCAACGACAAATCCGTCGCCAATCTCACCACAACTCTCGTCCCCAACTTCAACCTCAGCGGCCTTATCATTCAGAATCCATCCGGCCCCGTCTCCATCACCGGATTGCAAATTCTCACCCTCGGCTCCGGCGGCATCGACCTCTCCGCCGCCACCCAGAACCTCACCATCAGCGCGCCATCCGTCCTCAGCGCCGCGCAGACATGGAATGTCGCGGCAGGGCGAAACCTAACCGTCAACGGCGGCATCACGGGATCGTTCGCACTCGGCATTTCCGGCGCAGGCACCACCTCGCTCGGTGCTGCCGTCGATCCCACGACGCCGCTCACCATCGCCTTGAATTCCACCCTGAAAACCACGGCTTCCGGCGTGCTCGCCAGCGGGGTTTCCGCCGTCAATCCCACCCTGCAAGGCGTCCTCGACCTCAATGGCACCTCGCAGTCCGTCAACTTCCTCAGCGGCAGCGGCGTCATCAACAACACCGCCGTCAGCCCCGCCTCGCTCACGATCGGAAGCAACAACACGGGCGGCACGCTCAGCACGCTGCTTCAGAACTCCGGCGGACCGTTGACGCTGATCAAGACCGGCACCGCAAGCCTCACCCTACCCATTGCCAACACCCACAGCGGCGGCTTCACCAACAACGGCAGCGGCAGCATCATCCCGCAAAACAGCGCCGCATTCGGCAGCGGCCCCGTGGTGATGAACGGAGCCACGATTTACGCCACCGCGGCGAACTTCACCTTCACGAATTCACTCGCCCTCAACGGTGCCATCCTGCGCGTCGGCGGCAGCAACAGCCGCACGCTGAACTGGAATGGGCCGGTGACCGCCACCGGGAATTCCGGGATCAGCGCGGATGGCGGCACTTCCGGTGTCACGCTTGGCGGCAGCTTGGACATCACTGGAGCCACCTTCACTTCGACCACGAACAACAACGGCAACACGATCAACGGCCCGATCACCGGTGCCGGGGGAAATCTCATCGCACAGGGCACGAACGGCGTTCTTCAACTCGCGGGAAACAACACCTACGGCGGAACCACCACCATCGGCGACGGCTCGTTCCTCCGCCTCACCGCCACCGGCACCCTGCCGTCCTCTTCCAACATCACCAACAACGGCGGCCTCACCATCCGCAACACGGTTTCATGGGTCCACAACGGCACCATCACCGGCGACGGCAGCGCATCGATCAGCCTCAACACCGGCACCAACGCCACCCTCGCAGGAGACATTTCCGGAATCTCCACCATCAACGTCGATAACGCCGGAACCGATGCCACGATCAGCGGCGTCATCGGTAACGCGACCAACGTGAACATCCTCAGCAGCGTGGACGGCAACGGCCTCGGAGCCATCCTTCGCCTCGGTGGATCTAACACCTACACCGGAACCACCAGCATTTCGCGCGGCCGACTGGTAATCGCCGCCGCCAACGTTCTCCCGGACAGCACCGCCGTGACCATCGGCAACGCGACTCTCGACGCCGCCACCTTCACCGACACCGCCGGCACCTTGGATGTCACCAGCACCTCCTCCACCATCCAGCTCGGCTCCGGGGCCGTCCTCGCCTTTGCCAACAGCAGCGCGGTGAGCTGGACCGGCGGCAACCTGAGGATCAACGGCACCTTCGTTCCCGGAGCCTCCATCCGCTTCGGCACCGATGCCGGAGGCCTCCTTCCCGCCCAGCTTTCCCTGATCCGGGTGAACGGTTCCAGCGGCCCCTTCATCCTCAACTCCGCGGGTTTCCTCACAACGCCCGTCACCGATCCCTACGACCTCTGGAAAAGCCAGATCACCAACGGCCAGGATGGGCGCACTCAGGATGCCGATGGCGACGGTTTCACGAATCAACTCGAATTCCTGTTCGGCACCTCGCCGATCGCCGGCAACGGGGCGCTGCTGTCCAGTTCGGTGAACGGGGGCAATTTCGTGCTGCGCTGGATGCAGCGGGCCAGCGGTGCCACTTACACGGTCGAGCAGAGTCCCACGCTGGCAGCCGCATCCTGGCTCACGGTGGCCTCGCCGGTCCCCGTTGCGGATCCCGAGCAGGCGGGGGTTCCCGTCGGCTACGTCCGGCAGCTTGTAACCCTTCCGATGACCGGTGGCGCGCGCTTTTACCGGATCTCGGCTTCCGAGAACTGAGGTCACGAAAAAGCCCGGAACCTTGCGGTCCCGGGCTTTCGTGAATCGTTCGTCATCCGGCGGATCAATGCTCGCGGCAGAACTGTTCGAAGCGGGTGAGGCCTTCGTTTAAGACGTCAAGGGTGGTGCAGTAGCTGAGGCGGATACCTTCGTCATAGCCGAACGCAATGCCGGGAACGGCGGCGACCTTGTAGCGGCTGAGCAGCTTGTCGGTGAGGTTCATCGACTTCAGGCCGAGGGCCTGGGTGTTGACGAAGAAGTAGAACGCGCCCTTCGGCTCGACCACGCGGAGGTTGTTGATGCCGCGAAGGCGGGCGAGGACGAACTGGCGCTTCACGTCGTATTCGTCGCGCAGGTCGCTGATGAAGGTCTGGTCGCCTTGCAGGGCGGCGAGTGCGCCGTACTGGCAGAAACTGGTGGCGTTGGAGACCGTGTGGTTCTGGATCTTGTCGATCGCCTCGGCGAGGGCCTTTGGCGCGGCGGTGTAGCCGAGGCGCCAGCCGGTCATCGAGTAGGCCTTGGAGAAGCCGTTGACGGTGATGGTCAGGTTGTAGAGCTCGTCGCTGAGCGAGGCGATCGAGACGTGCTTATTGTCGCCGTAGACGAGCTTCTCGTAGATTTCGTCGGACAGGATGACGATGTCCTCGGACAGGGCGACTTCGCCGATGTCGCGGAGTTCCTGCTCGGTGTAGATCGCGCCGGTCGGGTTGCCGGGGGAGTTGAGGATGACCATCTTGGTCGCCGGGGTCATGGCGGCCTCGAATTGTTCGGCGGTCATCTTCCAGCCGGTGGACTCCTTGGTTTCGACCAGCACCGGCTTGCCGCCGGCGATCTTCACCATCTCAGGATAGCTGACCCAGTAGGGCGTCGGGATGATGACCTCGTCGCCTTCCTCGATCACGGCGAGGATGGCATTGAAGCAGGCCATCTTGGCACCGGCGGTGACGCAGATCTGCTTGGCGTCGTATTCGAGGTTGTTGTCGGCGATGAACTTGGCGGAAAGGGCCTCGCGAAGTTCCGGGATGCCACCGGAAGGGGTGTATTTGGTCTTGCCGGCCTGAAGCGCGGCGATGGCGGCGGCCTTGATGTGTTCCGGGGTATCGACCTCCGGTTCGCCACCGGCGAGGCCGTAGACTTCCTCGCCGCGGGCGAGCATGGCTTTGGCCTGGTTGGTGACGGCCAGGGTGAGCGAAGGGGTAACCTCTTGAATTCGGGATGAGATGCTGTCCATGGGAGCGCGCGGGATGGTGTTTCACGCCCGCCGGGGCAGTGCAACATCGGGTTGCCGCGGCCCCGGTGGGAGCGGGCGGCTGTTCTGACCGCCCGCAGCCCTTGGCGCAAGTGAAATGCTTGGTAACTCCGGATCTCAGGGAGTCACAACCGTCGCTTTGAGCCTCACAAAGAGTTTGCCGGAAACGGAAAGGTTGCCGGGAAGGGCGACGGTGACATTGGAGAATCCGGGGTTGCCGGGCGCTTCGGTGATGGTGATCTGGTTGGCACCCGTTCCCTGGTGGACGGCGGTGGTCCAGCCCGTGAGGATGCCGCCGTATTCCACGGCGATGGTGGTGTTGGGATCCAGGTTGGCGGACTCGCGGCGGCGGAAGGTGAAGCGCAACTTGCCGTCCGGGTCGCTGGCGGTGTTGAGGGTCGGCGCAAGCCCGGCATCGTCGCTGCCCGTGGCCGGATTGCCTCCGACGACCCACTCGATGCCGTTGGGCACGCTGCCCTTGTCGAAATCGGCGGAGGGATCGGTCAGGTTCGCGCCGGGATACTGCGAAGACCAGATTTGGTAGGCGCCGGCGGGGATCTCGGCAGCGAGGAATTCCGCGGCGAGGCAGAGAACGTCGGTGAGGCTGGTGTTAAAGGAGAAGGTATTCATGCCGACCGGGAGCCCGGTCGACCGCGCGATGACATGACCGGCGTAGTTGCCGCTGGTCGCCACCGCGCCGAACTTGATCGCCCCTGCCGGGGAGCTGGACTGGATGGAGGTCGTCGTGCCGGCGGTGTTGCCGCTTCCCCCCAGGGTGAGCCATGAGATCACCAACGAGTTCGAGGCGGAGACGTTCATGCTCATGGTGGGTGTGCCGGTGGCGATCGAGGTTGCACCGAAGAAGCCGGGGGCCGTGCCGGACAGGCCCAAGGCGGCATGCACGTAGTTGTTTCCGCTGCCCTCGACCGTGATCACGATCTGGCCCGCGGTATGGACCGCGCCGGGATTGTCCATGTACCAAAGATCCGAGGTGGTGATCAGGGTCGTACTCACCGGATTTTGTTCCACCGCCTTGGTCAGGGAGACACCGTCATAGGTCACGGTTTTCACATTGCCCGAGGTGTTTCCGCCGAAGTTGTGCTCGCCCGAGACGATCACGACCAGCTTGTCGGAGGCGCTGGCATTGAACGTGAAGTTCTTGGTGCTGCCCGCGGTGTAGGCGGACACGAAGTTATCAAAAGTGATGGTGCCGGGAAGGCCGGAGGGAAGAGTTGACCCCGAAACGGGTGCCGAGGCGCGGCCGGTGTAAGCGCCCGCGCGCAGGGTCACGGTGTAGGAATAGGTGGTCGAGGGCTGGAGTCCGATGTCGGTGTAGAACGGACTGCTTTGCCAACCGCTCGACGATCCGCCGGGGTTGCCGCTGGTTTCGGTGAAAAGATACTCGACCGGTCCTTCATCGCTCAGGCCGGCGATCGCCGTCATGCTGATGGCGCGGGCGCTTCCGGCGACGGGTGCCACGGAGAAACCCGCGGGATCGGGCGTGACCGGGGCCCAGGTGGCAAGAACCTGGGGATTGGCGGGCAGGCCGTTGATCTGGGCATCGGGGGTGAGCAGCAACTCCGCCAATGTCACCTCCCCGTCCGATGCGGGCAGATTGATGGCTTCGGTTTTCAAACTTCCGCTGGTGAGTGGATCGACGGTCGGTTCCCACGGGGCTGCGAGCATGTAAATTTTTTCCACGCCGCCTTGGACGAGACGCAGGCTGACATCGCAGCCGCCGGCGGGCGCGTAGATGGACGCGGCGGAGGAGCGATCGGCCGGGACGCGTGGATCGAACAAGCGGATGAGCCCCGCGGTGTAGGGTCCGATGGGCGGATAGACCATGTTGACGGCCGGCTTTGCCCCGGAGATCGACGCCATGACGCTGATGACCTGCGCGTCGCGTTCGAGCGGGTATTGCACGCCGTTGTTAGAGGCCGTGGTGGTGTAGGCGCCGGTTGTCTGATTCCAGGACGCGTAGGCACTGAGCGACGGGTTCCAGACCAGCACATGGCCTTGGAGGTATTGGCGCATATTGAAGACCGAGTAATCCGACATGTGGTTCATCAGGAATCCGGGTTCCTGCCATCCCGTGCCGCCGCCCTGCATGGGATCGACCTTGTAGGTGCCCGGTGGTTTGTTGCCGACGTTGCCCGGCTGCGCGGTGGGGGGGATGAGAGTCTGGGTGCGGAGGTCATATGCCCAGACGGGGCCGGCGTGGGTTAGGTTGTAATTGTCCGGCGCGAGGATGCCATGCATGTTGCCCTTGTAGGGATAAGCGGTGCTGTCACCCCAGTGCGGCAGCGACAAAGCGTGACCGAGCTCGTGATGGAGAATGCCCTGGGAGGTTCCATTGCCCACGCCCGCGAAACCACCGGCCTGGCCGCCGGCGTTCGCACCGTAAATGTTGATGTAATAAAGGCTGGTGCGTCCGCTTCTTCCCGACGCGCGCTTGAGGGCGGAGTTCCAGACGAGGGCGGCCGCCTGTTCGCCGTCGAATCCGAGGCCGGTCTGGGTGGTGTAGTCGCCCGTCGATCTCACCCGTGCCGCCTGGGCACCCACATCAGGGCGCGGCGGGATCACCAGTTCGCGGAAGACGATGTCCGGGACCCGCCTGATTTCCAAATCGGCCACCGGCCACTTCGCTTCCAGCTCTGCAAAGGTGCCCGCGGGGTAGTCGCCCGTGGTATCGGCGAAGTAGTTCACGTCGAACATCGTCATGACCACCTTCGTCGGCGCGCCGACCTTGAGATCGGCATAACTCACGCTGGCGGGGCCGGCGTTGACGGTGACTTGCAATCCCGTCTTCATCCAGGTGGCCGGGATGGTCGCCGTGAAGGTGTCGGCGAACGAATGCTGCACCACGCCCAAGCCATCCGGAATGGAAGCGGGCAGGGTGGCGGGCCCGTTGAGCGGAAGGTTGAGCGTTTGGCCACCGAGGCTGAGGACCGCGGTCACCACCGGCGAGGAGGGAGTTGCCGGATCGGTGACGTGGGCCTTGATGAGAGCGTCCCTGCCGCCGACGAGTCCGAAGTACGGATGATCAGTTTTGTGCAGGTGGGTCTGACCGAAATACACCGCGTCGATGGACACCGCGGGCGCGATGCCCGTCAAGGCGAGCATCAGGAGCGCGATACGGAGTGGCGTGGGTGCGGGATTCATATCTTGGTGTGAAAGCTGCACGGAATGTCATGGCACCACAACCAATGCTTTGAGCCTGACAAAGAGTCTGCCGGAAACGGCGAGGTTGCCTGGGAGTGCCACGGTGACATTGGAAAAACCGGGATCGCCGGGTGTTGCGGAGATCGTGATCTGGTTCGCCCCCGTTCCCTGGTGGACGGCGGTGGTCCAGCCCGTGAGGATGCCGCCGTATTCCACCGCGATGGTGGTGCTGGGATCGGTATTGGCGGCGTCGCGGCGGCGGTAGGTGAAGAGGGACTTGCCATTGGGATCGGTAGTGCTGGCGAGGGTCGGCGCAAGTCCGGCGTCGTCTCCGCCCACCGTCGGATTGCCTCCGACGACCCATTCAGTGCCGACGGGCAGGCCACCCTTGTCAGTGTCCGCGGACGGATTGGTAAGATCTGCACTGGGATATTGTGCGGACCAGACTGCATAAGCATTGGGTGGGATTCCCGAGACCTTGAACTCGGCGGCGAGGCAGAGAACATCGGTGAGACCGGAGTTGAATGAAAAGGTGTTAGTGCCGGGCGTCAACCCACTCGACCGGGTGAGGACATGGCCCGCGTAATTTCCGCCGGTGGCCACCCCTCCGAACTTGATCGCACCGGCGGGCGAAGCTGACAGAATGGTAGTCGCCGTGCCAGCCGTGTTTCCGTTTCCACCAAGGGCGAGCCATGCAATCACCATCGAGCTTGGCGCTGACACATTCATGTTCACCATGGCGGTGCCGATCGCGATTGCGGATGCGCCGGCAAATCCCGGTGCGGTCCCCGACAAGGCGAGTGCGGCATGCACATAGTTGTTCCCATTGCTCTCGACGGAAATCACGATCTGGCCCGCAGAGTGAACCGAACCGGGACTGTCCAGATACCAAAGGTCGGAGGTGGTGATCAGCGTCGCGCTTACGGGATTTCTTTCCACCGCCTTGATCAGGGAAACGCCGTCATAGGTCACGGTTTTCACGTTGCCCGCCGTGCTGCCAGGGTTGCCGTGCTCACCCGAGACGATCACGACCAACTTGTCCGACGTGCTGGCATCGAAGGTGAAGGTTTTCGGGGTGCCGGCGAGGTAAGCGGAAACGAATTTGTCCAAGGTAATTTCCGCCGTGCTCGGCGGCGCGGCGGTGGTGAAGTTCCAAGTCGTGTCATTGGCGATTCCGGCGAACGGGTTGTTGGCCGGATCCTTGACCGCGCCGGCGTCGATCCGGATGGCAAGGTTCGAGTTTCCGGCGAGGTTTGCCGACGGGTTGACCGTCAGGACCGAGCCGCTGAGAGAGACCTTGGTTCCGTCGGTGACCGGTGTGGTCGTCTGGGTCGAGTTGCTGAGATTCCGGATCGTGATGTTTCCGCTGCCGAGGGCGATGGGTTCGTTGAAGGTCAGCACAAGGTTGGCACCGACTGCCACGCCGGTGGCGTTGTCGGGCGGACTCAAGCTGGAAACGGCGGGTGCGGCGATATCGGGTGCGAGCGTCGTGAAATTCCACGTCGCGTCATCGGCAATGCCGGCGAATGCGTTGTTGGACAGGTCCTTGAGCGCGGCCGCAACGATGCGGATGGCATAACTCTTGCCCCCCGCGAGATTCGCCGCCGGGTTGATGGTCAGGAACGAACCATTGATGGAAACCTGGCTGCTGTCGGTGACCGCGATGGTGGACTGTGTCGAGTCCGTTAGATTCTTGAGGGTGATGTTGCCGGTACCAAGAGCGACGGCTTCGTTGAAGGTCAGCACCAGATTGGTGCCGGGTGCCACGCCGGTGGCGTTGTCCAACGGGTTCAATCCGGTGATCGCGGGCGGCAGGGTGTCAGGAGTGGCGGCGTTGAGCAGGTCGACCATGCCGCGGCCGAGGGCGTCGCCGACGAGCATGAAAGTTTCGGCGCTCCGGTTGTAGTGATAGCCTTGGCTGCCGCTGGGGATCGGCGAAATGGCTTTGTCCCGCCAGTAGCCGCGGCCTTCCATGGTTCTCACGTTGCCGGCGAAGTCCGGGTATTTCACCGCATCCATCATGGCATGCTGGGCGTTGAGGACCGCGCGGCGGGTCGGGTATTGGTTGAGGTAGGCTTCGTTCCATCCTTCAAAGGCGGCGGTGGCGATCACGAACGGTGCCTTCAACTTGACCTTGCCCGGGTAGCGGCTCTCGTAATAGGCGCGGAGCTGGCGGATGAATTGCGCCATGTTTTGCTCGTAGCGATTGGCCAGGGCTGCGGAAGCGCTCAGGCCATCGTTCCATCCATGGAACCACGCGAAGCCCGCGATTTCGAAGCTCATGCCTTCATACGGCTTGCCGGGCGCGGCATAGTCGCTCTGCCAGTTGTCCAGCACCGTGGCGACGTTGGTGACCGCAGGATTGACCGCGCCTGCAGGAGCCCAGTCGGCCTTGCGGAGGAAGCACTGGTCGTATTGATAACCTGCGTAGAATGCATTTGGCACCGGCGTGGTTCCTGTGGTCCAGGATGCCGGGGAATCGCCATAGCCCGCGAAGGTCGAGGTTCCCGAGGTGTATTGGACGCTACCCGGAGGCAGGAAATCCCAGCCGAGGGCGCGACCGCCTTCCGAGCTCTTGATGATGAGCACCGGTTCGTCGTGGTGATAGCCCATCACATGGCCGAAGCCCAATTCCGGGCCGATCGTCGTCGCGGCGGAACCTTGCCCTGCCGTCAGCGGCGCGTCGCCGGTCGCGGCGATGACACCGCGATACCTCACGTCGTTGCGGACCGACCAATTCGCGCCGTTGAGGAGGTTGGGAAATTTGAATTCGTTCCGAGTGATCGTCGACAGTGTGCCCGCCGTGCCTTGGGGGCTGATTTCTCCTTGGCCCACCATGTTCGACTGGCCGGACATGATGAACACCTTGACCGGCTTGTTGGTGGCGGGCGGGGTGCTGCCGGGGGCGGGCAGCGGATAGGGGATGTTCGGTTTGAGGGCCGCGCTGTTCGGCGAGTTCGGCTGGGCGGCGGTCGGCGCGACATCGATGGTGACGACCTCATACCAGTCGCCCGCGCCATCGCCGTCGCTGTCGGCGTTGTTCGGGTTGGTGCCGGTGTTGGTCAGCGAGACATACGTTCCGGTGTTCGTCTCGACGGCATCGTCCAAGCCGTCGCTGTCGGTATCGATGGCGAATAGGCCGGACGGCAGCGCCAGGATCGTGGCGGCGAGGATTCTCCTGATGATTGGCGGTTTCATATTTACGGGGTCGCCAGCGGGCGTTGATCGGGTTTGCGAACCAGGACTTGGATCGTGTTTTCGGCGGTGACCCATTTGCCCTTGCGGACGACCTGCGGGAAGCTGAGGCCGTGGCCGGCGGGGGTGAAAATGAGCGACTCGTTACGCCCCCGGCGGCTCTGGAACGGCCAACTTGCGGCAAATGGATCGTGCGGTGAACTTTTTGATCTCCCGATGCCGTGGGACCGCCTGAATGTCACCCGTCGCCGGGTTAATCCAGATGGAGTGGCGGGCACCTTCACGTTCCAGTTGGCATCCATGGGTGGAAAGGTGCGCCAGCAACTCGCTCCGCTTCATGCCGTCAGCATTTCGAGCCTCTCACCCTTGCCCAACGATTCAACCGCCGTTTGGCGGCGATATTCCAATACGTCCTGAACCGCTGCCCGCAGATCGTCCAGGCACTCTTCCACCGTCTCTCCCTGGCCGTTGGCTTCGGGGAATTCGACACAGGTTGCGGCATACCCGCTTTCGCCATCCGCCAAGCAATCGTGCAGCAATGCGGTAATCTTCATTACCGCGGAAGATGCCCGGCTCGATGCCCGCTGTCAACCGGGGGTGCCGACCCGCAGGTCACAGCGTGCCGGTGGTCAAATCGTTCATCCAAGCCCCGCGGGCGGTGACCCATTTGCCCTTGCGGATCACTTGCGGGAAACCGAGGCCGTGGCCGGCGGCGGCGGTGAAGACGCCCCAGGCCTGGTCGGCGAGGATACCGGAAATAACCAGCTCGGCGCCGGGCTTCATGAGCTTGGTGATGACCGGGAAGGCCTCGATCAGGACGGTCGAAAAGAGATTGGCGACCACCACGTCGTATTTGCGCTTCGGCTTCCACTTGAGGACGTCGAGTTCCTTGGTTTCAACGCCTTCCACGTGGTTGCGGACCATGTTGCGCTCGGCGACTTTCACCGCGAAGGGATCGAAGTCACAGGCGAAGACCTCGCCGGCGCCGAGTTTTTTCGCGGCGATGGCCAGGACGCCGGTGCCGCAGCCGAGATCGATGCAGCTCCAGCCGGCGGGGCGGGATTTCGCGATATCGACGAGGATGCGGAGGCAGGTCGAGGTGGTGGCGTGGTCGCCGGTGCCGAAGGCCATTTCGGGCGGCAGGCTGAGCAGGTCGCGGCCGGGGTGGGCCTTTTCGAGGCGCTTGAGTTCCTTGGGATCGGCGGCCTGGGTGACGAGGAATTTGTCACGGACCTTGATCGGCGGTGGGACGGCGGGGGCGGCGCTGGCCCAGTCGGTGCGGGCGAGCTTGCGGATGCTGCCACCGAATTGCTCGGCGATCGCGTCGGCCTCTTTTTGGGTCGCGCAGAAGACCTCGAGGCGGATCGACTTGCCGCCTTTGATGACGTGCATGACGAAATTCGGGTTGCCGCGGAAGCGGTCTTCCCAGGCATCGAGCCACTTGGAGGCGGAGAGTTTCGACCAGACGAACATGCGGAGGGTTTTAAGTTCCAAGGGGCAAGTGCCAAGTGCCAAAAAAAGGCCTCCCGTCACCGGAAGGCCTTTGGAGAATGGAGCGGGCGATGAGATTCGAACTCACGACATCCACCTTGGCAAGGTGGCGCTCTACCACTGAGCTACGCCCGCGTTGCGAAACGCGTGGCGGGGTTCTACACGGGGGGATCGGGCGGGCAAGCAGAAATTTACATCAAAACGAAGGGTCGCGATCCCGGGCAAGCAGACGGTAAGCAGCGCTTCCGGGGGCTTGGGGGGAAATTGTTAAGATTCGGTCAAGGTGCGCGACCTTGCGGCGAAAAGCTGGCTTTATCGCGTCATGAGCCCATCCCGATCCTTGCGCCGGTGCATTTTCGTCGGTTTCGCTTCGCTGTTTTTTGCGACCGGCCTGCGTGCCGGGAACGTCCTGCTGGTCATCGCCGACGACCTCGGTGCCGACAGCTTTCCGCTGACCGCCCAAGCCGGGGCGAGCCTTCCTCCGATGCCGAACCTCGCGACGCTGAAAAACAGCGGAGTGCTTTTCACCCGGGCCTACGGGCATCCGGTGTGTTCGCCGTCGCGGGCGGCGATGCTCACCGGGCGGCAGCCGTTCCGGACGGGGATCGGGGCGCAGTTGACCGGAGCGGCGAGCCCGCAGCTTCAAGCGGCCGAGTTCACCCTGCCGGAAGCCTTCGCGGCGAACCCTTCGACGGGGCACGGGCTGGCGATGTTCGGCAAGTGGCACTTGAATGCGGGCGCGGGGACCAACGACACGCCGCGGACGATCGGCGGCTGGCCCCACTTTGCGGGGTCGATCAGCGGGGCGCTGCCGGATTATTCGTCGTGGACCAAGGTGACCAACGGGGTGGCCGCGGCGACGACGGACTACGCGACGAGCGATGCAGTGGACGATGCGATCGACTGGATCGCCGCGCGGGGCAACGCGCCGTGGTTCGCCTGGGTGGCCTTGAACGCGCCGCACGCGCCGCTGCACCAGCCGCCGCTGAATTTGCACGGCTACGATGCCGCGGCGGCGACCAACCGGAACCTCTACGAAGCGATGTGCGAGGCGATGGACACGGAGATCGGCCGTCTCTTGGCGGAGGTGGATCTCACGAAGACCACGGTGATTTTCATCGGCGACAACGGAACGCCGCAGAACGTGATCCAGCCGCCCTACACCGCGGCCCACAGCAAGGGGACGCTCTATGAAGGCGGGACGCGGGTGCCCTTGATCATCGCCGGCAAGGGGGTGGCGAGTCCGAACCGCAGCAGCGCGGTGCCGGTGCACAGCGTCGACCTTTACGCGACGATCCTGGAGCTGGCGGGGATCAATGTGGCGGCGACCCAGCCGGTGGGCCAGGCGATCGATTCGCACAGCGTGATGCCGGTGCTGGCGAACACCGCGGACACGCCGCGCTTCGCGTTCGTCCAGCAGTTCGGGGCCAATCTAACCACCGCGCAGTCGGGTCAGGCGATCGTCGACGCGGCGGGTTACAAGTTGATCCAGTTCGACGACGGGCACGAGGAGTTCTATAAAACCA
Organism: Akkermansia sp.; assembly: GCA_043729195.1. Lineage (GTDB taxonomy): Bacteria > Verrucomicrobiota > Verrucomicrobiia > Verrucomicrobiales > Akkermansiaceae > Haloferula. Next base: position 12,316 of record JAYTLR010000150.1, on the reverse strand, counting down.
GCACCGATCTCAACGAGGCGACCACCTTGTTAGGCAACGTGGCCTTGAGCGCGGCGGACCAGGCGGCTTACGCGGCGTTGAAACTGGAGATTGCTGAAGTGCGGGGGACCGACACGCCGGACGAGCCCTTGCTGACAAGCTGGTTCACCCGCGACTCCGGCCAGTATGCGCGGCTGTTCCCGACGGTGGCGGACATGAACAGCGGCAACGCGGTGAGCACCTGGAGCCGGGGTGCCGGAGTGCAGGCGTCGCCGACCTACAACGGGGTGCACCAGATCGATTTCTCCGACCAGTGGGTTTACATCCGCAGCACCGGGTTGCCGGGGCACGTGATGGGGCCCTGGTATTTGGACGCACAGAAAAACAACCTCTTCCCGAACTACCCGTCCAACACCGCGGCGCGCTTTCGCTTTCCGCGGGTGCCGGTGATCCCGACCACGAAGACCTTGTTCGGCGGCGGGACGGTGGGCTACTTCGTCGATGGCGTGTCGGTGTTCGACATCCGCGACGCCTTCTTCTGGAACGGCACGGCGGACGTGGCCGGCAGCGGCTTCTGGAACCGCGACGCCTATGTGAACGAGCGGGTGACCTTCGACAACGCGGGCGCGCACCAGGCCGGCAACAACCATCACTACCACGCGAATCCTAGCGCGCTGCGCTACCGGCTGGGCGACCATGTCAGCCACAACGAGGCGGCGAACCTTTACACCGAGAGCACGACTCCGGTGACGAAGCATTCGCCGATCCTCGGCTGGGTCCGCGACGGCCTGCCGATCTACGGACCCTACGGTTATGCCGAGGCGATGAATTCCAACAGCGGGGTGCGAAGGATGATCAGCGGCTTCCTTCCGCGCAACGGCCAAGCGGGAGCCGACTCCGGCCGCAGCACGCTGCCGCAATGGGCGGTGCGGGCTTACAACGTGGCCGCCGCGCAGAGCGGGCCGCCGGTGAGCACCGACTACGCGCTGGGTCGCTACCTGGAAGACAACGCTTACAAGGGCGACCTCATCAAGCCGGGGACAGGGCAGCCTTATCAGATCGCTTCAGGAGCCGCGGCCAACGATTTCGACCTCAACGAATACAACGTCCGCTTCTGCGTGACGCCGGAGTTTCCCGCCGGGACCTGGGCCTACTTCCTGTGCATCGGCGCGGACGGTCTGCCGGTGTTTCCCTATCAGGTCGGCCGCAGCTACTACGGCGATCCGGTCGGCGGGGCGGTGACCGCGGACAGCGAGCCGGTGACGACGAGTTTCATCGGCGGGCCGGCGATTGCGGAGAAGGCGGGCGGGGCAGCGGTGAATGGCGACGACGTGACGGTCACCTGGCAGGCGGTCGAAGGCGGGATCTACACCGTGGAGGGATCGGCGAATCTAACAAGCTGGGCTCCGGTCGCGACCGGCGTGGTGGCGATCGGCGATGATGTGGGCACTTTGACGGAGAACAATGTGGCTCAGCCACCGACGACGAAGCGCTTCTACCGGGCGAGCCGCAGCGGGATCTCAACGTATGACCGAACGGGCTTCGCCGGCACCGTGGCGTCGGCCTCGCCGGTGACCGGCGGGGGACCGAATACCGTGACGCCTAACAGCGGGGCCCGCGGCAGCAGCGTGACGGTGGTCATCGAGCTGGATCCGGCGCTGACCCCGAACCTGCCGCCCGCAAATGTCGCCGTCTTCTCTGTAACCGTGGCTGGTGGTGGCGTGACCACGAGCGCGATCACCCGGCCGAGCCAGACGCTGGTTCAGGCCACCTTCGCGATCGATCCGCTGGCGTCTCCCGGCGCGCGGAATGTCAGCGTGCGCTTCAACAACGCGGGCGGCCCGCAGCGCACGATCACCGGGGCTTTCACCGTGAACTGAGCCATGACGCGCGTCTTCATCGTCCTTTTGCCTGCTGCTCTAGGCCGCTTCCGCCGCGCGGCTTACCGTGCGGGTGGAACCGCGCTGGGGCGAGCGGGCGCTGGTGATGGACGAGCTTTCGCTGGCGACCGACAATCAGGAGGGAATGTCGGTGAGCCGACTCGCGATGCTGCTGTCGCGGGCGGAGTTGCAGCGGGCCGACGGCTCGTGGATCGGAGCGCGGGATAGGGTGGCGCTGTTAGATGCGGGCAAGGGGCGGCTGTCGTTCGAGTTGCCGGGGATTCCGGCGGAACGGTTCACCGCTCTGCGCTTCGATCTCGGGCTGGATGAGGAGACCGATAAAAGCGATCCCGTCCAACGCGCTGCCGGGCATCCGCTGCACCCCGATGTCTGCGGCCTGCATTGGGGATGGCGCGGCGGGTATGTCTTTCTGGCGATCGAGGGTCGCTATCCGAGGGCAGCGGGCGAAGCGGGCGGCTATTCGTATCACCTCGCGGGCCAGGCGTGCCGCGGGACGATCGAGGTGCCGGTGGAGCTCGATCTCCGCGGCGACCTGGTTCTGACGCTGGCCTTCGATGCGCGGAGTCTCTTCGGCGCGAGCCACCGCATCGACATCGCCGCGGCGGACAGCACGCATTCCAAGGACGACGGCGGATTGGCGGCGCGGCTGGCGGACAATGCGGTGCGCGGATTTTCGGTGCTGAAGCTGGAGTCCGACTTGTCAAAGCCGGCGGAGGGAGTGAAGGCTAACAGCAAGGTTCCCGCCTTGCTCGCGGGAAAAGTGCCCGTGCATTTCCCGGAAGCCGCGTGGCCGGCCGACAATGTTTTAACGGACGCCGGCGTGGAGCTCGGGCGCATGTTTTTTCACGACGTGCGGCTGTCGGTGAACGGGAGCCAGTCCTGCGCGAGCTGCCATCAAGTCGAGCACGCCTTTAGCGACCCGCGGCGCTTCAGTCTCGGTGCGGAAGGCCAGGTCGGAACGCGCAACGCGATGCCGTTGGCGAACCTCGCGTGGAAGCCCGCGTTCTTTTGGGACGGACGCTCGCCGACGCTGCGCGACCAGGTGCTGCGGCCGATCGAGGATCCGCTGGAGATGCACGAAAGCCTGGACCGCGTAGTGAGCAGGATCGGCGACCTCGCGCCGCGCTTCGGGGCGGCGTTCGGGACGCCGGAGATCACGTCCGAGCGGATGGCCCGCGCTTTGGAGCAGTATCTTCTCACTCTGATCGCCGGCAGCTCGAAAATGGATCGCACGGTGTCGACGGGTGAGCGGCTCGATGAGCTAGAGCAGCGGGGCTTCGAACTCTTCTTCACCGAGAGCGACCCCGGCCGCGGGATCAAGGGCGGGGATTGCTTTCATTGCCACGGCGGCGCGCATTTCACCAACCACCAGTTTCTTAACAACGGTCTCGATGGCGACGCGCCGCTGGCCGACGAAGGCCTCGCCCGGGTCAGTGGGAAGCCGACCGACCGCGCGAAGTTCATCGTTCCGAGCCTGCGCAACGTCGCGCGGACCGCGCCCTACATGCACGACGGTCGCTTTGCCACGCTGGAGGAAGTGATCGACCACTACGACCACGGCGTCAAAAGCAGCGCCGCGCTCGACCCGAACCTCGCGAAGCACCTGAGCCACGGCGGACTGAGCCTCAGCGATGAGGACAAACAGGCGCTGGTCGCCTTTCTCAAAGCTCTGAGCGATGAGCCTCTGGTTCCCGCGTCGCGATAAAGCCCGCCCATGCCGGACTGCTAATCCGTGCGGCCGAATCCCGTTCAACGGGACACTACTTCAAGGAGCGCTGGCGTCTCGCCGGCCTCCCCATTCCCAGCGGTACCGCAGGACTGAACTTGTTCGTGGTGGGTGCCACCGACAACGCCTCGGCCACCGCCGACGCCACCCTTCTGATCACCATAACCGGCCTGCCCCTGACCTGGTTGCGGCTGATATTGGCACCGGCATGCTGGCGGGCTTCACCACGCACAATGCCGGAACATTCACCCAGGCGGGCTCGGGAATCATCGGCTCCACCAGTGACAAGCTGCGCTATACCTATCAGACGCTCACCGGCGACGGTGAAATCAGCGCGAGGATCAGTGCCCTGCAGAACACCGGTAACTCGTCGCGCGTCGGCGTGATGATTCGCGACACGCTGGCTGCCAACTCGAAGGAGATCTTCATGGGCATGACCGGCAGCACCACCACCACGACCTTCGCCGCCACCTGCTACATCGGCCTGGCCGTCGGCAGCGACACCGCGCAGAACACCTCGCAGTTCAGCAACGTCAGCGGGACTCCGTGATGTGCTGGCTCGTGACGATTATTCTGGGTCTGTCACTCCATGCCGGATGAGCAAATATGCGCTAGCACGCCAGCATAGGGGATCCCCCATCAACCAGCCAACAAATAGTCTGGACGATCTCAGACGTGGGCGATAACAAGCCTGACTTATTTCCGCTACTCCGTGAACGACCGTCCACGGCTGTTCTATTTCGTCGATCGACAGCCATTAACTGAAAATTATGAAAACAAGAGGCCATCGCCATTGCGGACAATCTATTTCCATGCGGCTTCGCGGGAAACAAACCCGCAGACTTCTCCGACTGGCGGCCGCTTCGATTTTTCTTCTGATGGCATCGCCGGCACAGGCCGCCCCGCCGGATCTCACCGGGCCGGGCGTGATCGCCACCATCGACCGCAGCGAGACTTACAATCTTGGAGCCACCGGTCTGCGCGGCTGGATTTATATCACCCGCGGGGCTGGCAATACCCATGGCCAGGACGGCACCATAACTGCGGAGAGTCGTCAGATTCTAGTCACTGTGGCGAGTTCGCCAGGCAATGCTGTACTGGCGGTGGACGATGTAATCCTTGGCGCGATGGCGGCTAACAGTGGAACCGTGCCGTCATTTCCCAGTGATGCCCGCAAAACCTTCGGCACCGCAATCGGAGATGCCGAGAAAACCGGCGCGGGCACTTTGCGAATCAAACGCTGGCGCGCTGGAACGACAACCGATGTGAACATTCCTATGACGATCATGGGCGATTACACAGCGACCGCTCCCTACTCTTGCCCGAAGTCCGCGCTGATCCTCGCTAACGCCCGCAACAGGCTGGTCAGCGATATGCTCGCCGACGCAAATTTCCCGGGCGGTGGTTGGTCCGGTGCCGTCGATGCGCTGGCATTGTTAGGCGGCGTGCAGCCGGGCGATCCGAATTACACCGCAGTTCAAACCCGCCTGCAAACCTTTGCCCGCGCTCAAGCGGCGGCTGGTGCGGTCGACAACGGACTTCCCATCTGGGACTGGGGCTACATGGGGATTTTCCTCGCCGAGTATTATCTGAGCACAGGCGATGCCGTCGTGCTGCCCGGCATCAGCCAATACACGGTGAAAATCGCCCAGTCCCAGAGCATGATGGGCACCTTTGGCCATAGTCCCGCTGCTCTCAGGGCCGATGGCTCCGGTCGTCTCTCCTGCATTGGATACGGCCCGGTCAACTCAGCCGGCACTCCTGCCAACCTAGCGATCGTCATGGGAAAAAAAGCATTGCTCGCAGGTGCTCATCCCATCGATTCAAAGATCGACCCGGCAATCCAGCGCGGCTCGGATTTCCTCGCATACTTTGTGAACAAGGGATCGATCCCCTACGGCGAGCACGCTCCTGGATCTGATAGCCATTCATCAAACGGCAAGGACTCGGCGTCCGCCGTGTTTTTCGGCGTGCAGACAGGCCGTCCCGTGGAAACGGAATTCTTCACGCGGATGACCATCGCTGAACACAACGGTCGCGAGTATGGACACACCGGCCAGGGTTTCAGTTATCTATGGGGAGCTATGGGTGCCAACATGGGTGGTAGTTTGGCGACGGCGGAGTATTTGAAAAACATCCGCTGGCATCTGGACTTGTCGCGCCGGACGGACGGTTCGTTTGCCTATGACGGCGGCGAGCAATTCGGCGGCGGATCGACTTCCGGCGGCACCTATCTGGGTGATAGCGGCTACTACGGCCTGAACCCGACGGCCAGCTACATCCTCACCTATGGATTGCCGCTGCAACGACTCCACATCACCGGGAAAAACGCCGTGCCCGCCAACACGCTCGACTCCACCAAGATCGCCGCCGCAGTTGCCGCCGCTACTTTCAAACAGGACTGTGTCAGTTACACCAACGCGCAGTTGATCGGCTACTTGGGCGACTACGATCCGGTCGTGCGTCACCACGCCGCCACCGTGTTGGCGAGTCGACCGCCGACCTCGAATGAGATCACCAATACCCTAATTCCCATGGTAACAGGCACTAATGCCAACAGCCGCATGGGAGCCATCCAAACCCTCGGCATCCTGCAAAACGCGACCGCGCTTCCCTTGATCGCGGGCCGGCTCACCGACCCGGATCTCTGGGTCCGCGCCAAAGCCGCTGGGGCCATTCGCACCTACTCATCCGCCACCGCCAGCGCCCAGTTGACAGCGATGCTCAACGCCTTCATCGCCAACGCCACCGATCCCAATTCGATCGATTGGTCCGATCCCATACAGATCGCCAACGGCTCTTTGTCCCTCGCGCTCTTTGGCAATGCCGTTCCCGACGGCAGTCCCGGCAACAACGTGGCCTCCTACACCATCAACGCCTCCAAGAACCTGCTCTACCCCGCGGTCAAGGCCGGGTTGAAACAACCGGACTCCTATCCGCGCACCGGAGCTGCCGACTTTTGTTTCGACCGCTTGCCTCTGGCCGATGTGCAGGCGCTAATCCCGGATTTTTTCGAAGTGATCCAGTTCGAGTGTCAGGCGGATCGGATGTGGAGCGCAAGTCCCCGCGCATCGGGGATTTCCACCATGTCGAAATACAAGATCAAGGAAGGGATAACTTTGGCTCTGGAGATGCTCGAGGTGTCTGAAGGCTTTGAATGGGGTTCCGGGGAATTTTTGACCGCCGCCCTCAATGCGCTTGCGGTCTACGGCGATGCCGCCCGCTGGACCCTGCCCACGCTGAGGGGTTATCTCAACACATGGAATTCGGCGTCTTCCGAATACACCACTCTCGTCAACACCATCGCGTCGATTGAAAACGCCATCACCGCACCTGCCCTCGTGCCAGGAAAAGCCGTTGCCAACTCCCAGATCGTGGTGACCACCGGCACCCAAGGCATCACGCTCACCGGCACTTCGCCACGGACTTCGGTGACATACACCAACGTGACCATTCCGGCTTACGGCACACTCACCGGCACCGCTCCAAACCTGATTTACACTCCAAACTCCGGCTACACCGGGCCTGATTTCTTCACCTTCCAGACGGTCGATGATCTAACCACTTCCGAGCTGGGAACTGTGAGCATCATCGTCGGCACCGCAGGCACCGGACTGAAAGCCGAATACTTCGACAACATAGATTTCACCAACCTGAAACTCACCCGCACCGACGAGCAGGTGAACTTCGACTGGGGCACCGGCACGCCGAACGCCTTGCTCGGCGCGGACACCTTCAGCGTGCGCTGGGACGGTCTGTTGCTAGTCCCGGAAACCGGAACCTACACCTTCTCCACCCTCAACAGCGATGGAGTGAAGCTGTATGTGAACGGAGCACTCGTCATCGACGACTACACGGACCAGACCACCAATTGGAGAGACAGCACGTCCGTCAGCCTCACCGCCGGCCAGATGGTGGACATTCACATGATGTATTATGAAAACACCGGCTCCGCCGTCGCGAAACTCAAGTGGACCGGCCCGTCCTTCGCCGGCGTAAACGGTGCCATCATCGGCTCGCAATGGTTGTATGACGGCACGGGCATGACCCGCACTCCCTTCGCCCATGCCCACACCGCAGTCCTCGTTCAGAACACCCCGTTGCCCATCACTCTCACAGGCAGCGGCGGCACCTTGACCTACAGCGTTGTCACTCCGCCAGCCAATGGCTCGCTCAGCGGCACCGCGCCCAATCTCACCTATACCCCGGCGGCCAATTATAACGGCTCGGACAGCTTCACCTTCCTCGTCAACAACGGCACCAGCAATTCCAGCCCCGCCACCGTTTCCCTCGGTATCCAGGCTGGTCCGCCCCTGTCTTTCAACTGGCTCAATGCCACATCGGGAAACTGGAATCTCGCAGGAAATTGGGCTTCCGGAACCGCGCCAGCCGCAACCGGATTGGCAAACTACGTCCTCAATTTCACCCCGGCAGGCACCTACACCGTCACCCACAACCTGAACAACGGCTTCCAGCTCAACCAACTCAACTTCGCCGGTGCGGTCACGCTCGCCGGAACCAACAGCCTCGCCTTCACCGTCAACGGCTTCTCCCTGCCACAGTTCAACCAGAATAGCAGCAGTCCAGTGACGCTGAATACTCCAGTGAGTCTCGCCTCCATGACCAGCTTTGGTGGATCCGGCGGTGGCAGCGTCTATCTCAACGGCTTGATCTCAGGCGCGGGCGGACTGATCAAAAATGGCGCAGGCACTTTGAATGTGGTCAACGTGAACAACTCCTTCACTGGCGGAACCATCATCAATGGCGGCACCCTCTTCATGGATATCAATGCGAAGCTGGGAACCGGCCCCGTCACCCTCAACGGCGGCACCCTATACATGTGGCGTTTCTACCCGTCGAATGCTTTGGTCGTCAACGGTGGCACGATCCTCTCCGAAAACGGATTCGGTAACATTTGGAGCGGCCCCGTCACCCTGAACGCCACTTTCAACTGCAATGTGAATTATCAGTTCATTTGCAGCAACACCATCAGCGGCTCCGGTGGCATCACCAAAACAAGTGGCGGCCCCATGATTATCTCTGGAAACAATACCTACACCGGTCCCACAAGTATCAACGGCGGCACCTTGCGCTGTGATACTTCCGCCTCCCTCGGCAGCGGTGCTTTAAGCATCACTGCAGGTGGAGCCAAGGCGATTCTAAACTATGCAGGTACCCGCACCATCGCCTCGCTGTCCCTCGGCGGAGTGACGCAGGCCGCTGGCACCTACGGCTCCACGGCCTCGCCCGCCACTAACAAAAACGACACCTACTTCTCCGGCACTGGCACCGTGACTGCCGGAAATTTCAACACCGCACCTGTCGCCACCCCCCAAAGCGTCAGCACCACCGAAAACACGCCTTTACCCATCACACTGTCCGCCACCGATGCGGAAAGCAACCCGCTGACGTATGCCATCGTCTCCGGTCCCACCTACGGCTCGCTGAACGGCACACCGCCCAATATCACCTATACTCCCGCTCTTAACTACTCCGGACCTGTTAGTTTTACTTTCAGGGCCAATGACGGCACCCTCAACTCCGCACCCGCTACCGTTGCCATCACAGTGACGGCGTCGTCTGCTCCGACCACATCACTGACTGGAAATGGCGTCAACCCGCTCAACGTCTATCCAGGCGAGGCCGACGGTTACGAATTCACAACTGCCGCAGCTTCCAACCTCCTCGTCAGCAGCCTGGGCTTCTACGACGCCCCGAACGGTGGCACGGGAACCTTGGGTGATGGGCTAGTGAGTTCTCACCAGGTCAGCATTTGGCTGAAAAGCAACGGATCGTTGGTTGCAACCGCACTTGTCACCCCCGCCGATCCTTTGGTCGGAAATTTCAGGTGCAAATCCATCACCCCGGTCACTCTTGCACCCAACACCTCCTACGTCATCGCCGCAGATTATGACGGGGCCGGTGACCGGATGCAGGAAGGGGATAATCTAAGCGGATGGGGCATCAACGGGATGACCATAGTCGGAGGACGATACGGCAACGCTGGCGGCGCCATGCCGACCATCGCTTGGCCTGTCATGATTGGTCCTATCTTCCAATATACACCGTCTTCAGGGCCGCCTCCCAACACCGCACCCGTGGCCACCCCGCAAAGCGTGAGCACCGCCGAAGACATTGCCCTGCCAATCACTCTGGCTGGCACCGACGCCGAAAACAACACTCTTAGCTACGCCGTCGTCACTCAACCCGCGAGCGGCACGCTCAGCGGCACGGCGCCGAACGTGACCTACACGCCCGCGGCGAATTACAGCGGTGCTGAAAGTTTTACCTTCAAGGTCAACGACGGCGCACTTGACTCGGCAACAACTACAGTCTCGATCACGATCACTTCAGTCAACGATGCTCCGGTCGCCACCGCGCAGAGCGTGAACACCGCCGAAGACACCGCGCTGCCGATCACTCTGACAGGCACCGATGCGGAAGGCGGCGCTCTAATCTATACCCTCGTCACGCAACCCGCGAGTGGCACGCTGAGCGGCACGGCGCCGAACGTGATCTACACGCCCGCCGCGAATTACAGCGGTGCTGATAGTTTTACCTTTAAGGCCAATGACGGTGCACTTGAATCGGCAACAGCCACAGTCTCGATCACGATCACGTCAGTCAACGATGCCCCGGTCGCCACTGCGCAGAGCATAAACATCGCCGAAGACATTGCCCTGCCGATCACACTGGTTGGCACCGACGCCGAAAACGACACCCTCACCTACACCGTCGTCACGCAACCCACGAGTGGCACACTCAGCGGCACCGCGCCCAACGTGACCTATACGCCTGCGGCCAATTACAACGGAGTTGCCAGTTTCACCCTCAAGGTCAACGACGGCACGGTGGACTCCGCTCCAGCAACGGTCTCCATCACCGTGACAGCCGTCAATGACGCGGCGGTGTTCACGATCAACCCCATCGTCGCCGCCGGAGCAACGGAATACGTCGCCTACACCGGCCAAACCCTTGCCGGCCGGGCCACGGATGTGGATGCGGGAAGCTCCATCACCTACTCGAAAGTCGGCGGTCCGGCCTGGCTCTCAGTCGCATCTAACGGCACGCTGTCCGGCACCCCGCCGACCGGCAGCGCGGGCCTCAACTCGTTCGTCGTGCGCGCCACCGACAACGCCTCGGCCACCGCCGACGCCACCTTGGAGATCACGGTGACGGGCCTGCCATTGCCTTGGGTGGCGGCTGATATCGGCACCGGCATGCTTGGGGGTTCCACCACCCACAACGCGGGCACCTTCACCCAAGCTGGCTCGGGTATCATTGGCTCCACCGCCGACAAGCTGCGCTATACTTACCAGACGCTCACCGGCGACGGTGAGATCAAGGTGAGGATCAGCGCGATGCAAAACACCGGTAACTCGTCGCGCGTCGGCGTGATGATCCGCGACACGCTGGCCGCCAACTCGAAGGAGATCTTCATGGGCATGACCGGCAGCAATGCCTACCGCTGGGTGCGGCGCACCACCACCGGTGGCACCACCACCAGCACCAACAGTAATAGCGGCACCTTACCCAATACTTGGGTGCGCCTGGTCCGCGTTGGCACCACCATCACCGCCTACAAGAGCACCAACGGCACCACTTGGACCACCGTCGGCAGCACCACCAACACGACCTTTGCCGCCACCTGCTATATCGGCCTGGCCGTCGGCAGCGGCAGCGACACCACGCTCAACACCTCACAGTTTAGCAATTTGACCGTAACTCCGTGATTCGCCGGTTTCTCACATTCCTCGGGCCTTGCCTGTTGTTGGTCGTCTGTGACAAGCCGGGCCCGTCGGAGGTTCGTGAAATTTGAAACCTGAAAATGAAGATGACGGGTGGGGCACTGACCCCGGAACGGGCCTCAGGTCCCCGCGTCGCGATAAAGCTCGCCCATTCGGGACAGCGAGCCGTCCTTCTGGAACAGGCTGTGCTCCTTGCCCTTGCCGGGTTCGAAGTAGGCGTAGCGCTCGATGTCCTTGCTGCGCTCCAGGAAGCGCAGGCTCTTCTTCAGGAAGTCGTAGTTCTCCCGCTCGGGACCAGTCCAGCCGTTGAACTCGGTAATCCAGATCGGCAGGCGGTAGCTTTTGGCGAGTTCCTTGACGAAGGTTTCGAAGGCATCGGGATCGCGGCTGCGGTACCAGTGGATGGCGATGAAATCGACCCGCAGCTTCTTGCGCTTGGCCTCTTTCATGAAGGCGTCGAGCCACTTCATGCCCTTGTCGTCGGACGAGGGGGCGGGGGAGCCGAGGCGGAGATTCTTCTTTTCGGCGAGTTCGACGAGTTTCGGCCAGAGTTCGAGGCCCTTCTCCAGCGTGGTGTTCCCCTGGTCGCCGCGCTCGGGTTCGTTGTAGCCGAGCAGGTGGTCGATGCCTGGCATGCGCTCGATCTCGCCGAGCTTCCCGATGTCTTGGGCGCGCTTCAGCATCGGGACGAACTTCGCGTCCTTAGAACCGTTGCCGCCGGTCCACCAGGTGTAATACCAGTGCGCGCCGAAGAGGCGGTGGTGGTTGGCATCGCCGCCGGCCCAGCCTTTTTTCGTGGATGCCTGGCGGCCCTGTGCGAAAAGCGGTGCGGGCGCGAAAGCGGCGGCCGCGCAGGTGCTGAGGAAGCGGCGGCGGTCGAGCATGCGGGGACGATGCATCCGATTCGCGGGACGCCAAGTGTCAAGTGGGCGGAGAGGGTGCGTCTCGCGCCCTCGTCCCGG
>JAYTLR010000149.1:0-3144 GCA_043729195.1 Akkermansia sp. | reverse complement strand
CCCGCGAGTTCCTGATCCGCAATCAGGACAAGATCCTCTGGGCCACCGACGAGGGATGGTGGTCCTTCGGCAACCGTACGAGGCAAATGAACCAGCACTACACCTTCCTTGAGGAACTGGACCTTCCCGACGAAGTGCGTCACAAGATCTACCGGGGAAACGCAGAAAAGGTGTATGGATTGAAGAGGGAAGGGGAATAGATCCCTGCATCGAGGCCGGGGTCGAAAGGGTGTCCCGCCTGCGTCTTGGCCCCGCCGGATTCTGACAGCCTGAAATTTCCGGCTGGCAGCCGGGAAATCGGAGGGGCAAGCTCCTGCCGTTCTTATCATGAGCACTTCATCTCCTCTCCCAGAACTCCCCCCGATCGGCTTCCTGGCCGATGTGGACGAGTCCCACCGGGCTTTCCTCGCATCCTTCGGATCCTTCGTCCGCCCGCACACCGGGGACGTGCTGATCGAGGAGGGGAAGGCGCAGGAAAACCTCTACCTGATCCTGTCCGGCCTGCTCCACGTGGTCGCGGGCGCCGGCGGCAGGGACTTGCTGGTAGCATCGCTGGGTTCCGGCGATTCGCTGGGCGAGGTGAACGTCTTCGATCCCGCGACGGCCAGCGCGTCGGTGATCGCCCGCAGCGAGTGCCTGATCTGGCGGATTTCCGCGGCGGAGCTGGGAGGATTCTTTGAGGCGGATCCGGTCGCCGGCGTGTCCTTCATGACCGGCCTGCTGCGGCTCGCCGGCCACCGGATCCGCGCGATGAATGCCAAGCTCGCCGAGTCCGAGGAGAAATCTGCCCTTCACAGCTTCTGGAAATCCCACGCGTGACGATCCTTCTCCAGAGCGGACCGCTCGCCCTGTTCTTTGCCTTTGCGATTTTCCATGCGTTGGCGGACTTCCCTTTGCAAGGGGACTATCTGGCGCGGACGAAACAACGCAGCAAGGCGACCAGCATGCCGGAATGGTTCATCGCCTTGACCGCCCACTCGCTGATCCATGCGGGCGGGGTCTGGCTGGTGACCGGGAGCGTGACGCTGGCCGCGATCGAGCTGCTGCTTCACTGGCTGATCGATCTCGGGAAGGGCGAAGGCTACTACGGCTACGTGGCGGACCAGGTCCTACACCTCGCATGCAAGGTGGTGTATGTGATCGTTCTCGCGAACGGGGTGCAGTTGTCCTGAGAGTGCCGGCGATGCCGTTGGGACCGGGATTCACGGAGCCAACTCCGCGAAAACCCCGGTCGCTGCTGCCGTCTTGATCTTCTGGTTGCGAGCGTAAGCGGCACCGGCGGCGGTGCGCAGTGCCTTGCGATCTTTTCCTGCCAGCCACGGCTCGAGCGCGTCGTGCAGGATAAAGGAGCCAGGATACATCAACTGCGTCGTCAGGAGCACCGGCCGGACTCCTGCCTGCTCCAGGCGCTCGCGAAAGTAGCGGTCGCTGATGCAGCAAAGGACGATCGCATCGGTCTTGCCGGCCGCCTTCTTCGCCGGGGCTTCGATCGCGGTGTCCATGAGCACGTTGTGGCCGATGAAGGCGACGAGCTGGTTCTCGCCGGAAAGCATCGCCTTCTCGCTGGCGAGGTAGCAGTCCTTCAGGTTCGAGCCGCGCCAAGCCTCGGCGATGAGCACCGACTTGGCGGAGACGTGGCGGAAGGTTAGGCGTTCGAGAATCCGCTCGTCACCGGTGGCGGTTTCTCGCTTCTCCAGCTTCCAACGGCGGCTGGCTTTGAAGTAAGATTTCAAACCATCCGAGCAACCCCAGTAGAGATTGTCGTCCGGCTTGTTGCCGTCGCCGATCTTCGCGCCGACTTTCACGATGCCCTGGGTGGCGTTGTCGCAAAGCCCGACGAAGACGGCGATGCGCTTTTCTTCAGCGCGGGCTGTGACGACGAGCAGGATGACGGCGAGAAGGCGTGGAATCATAGGTCAGGCGGTGGTGGAGCGCGCTGGCGACGAGGGTAAGAAATCTCTGGGATTCCCATCGGCGTCGGCCAGCATCCCGAATAGTTCTCTGCCGCTTCATCGCATCTTCACGCAAGCAGGTCCAGCCTCCCGCAACCCATGTCATTTGCAAGTTCCCTCCGCACCATCGTTCCCCTCGCCATCGGCCTCGCGGTCGGCGGTATCGGGGTGAAGCTCTTTTCCGAAAGCCTGACCGGGCCGGAGGGATCGCCGGAAGCACGGGCGGCGAAGCTGGAGGTCGAGCTGAAGCGGGCCGAGAACCGGCTGGCGGCGCTGGAGGGAAAGACCGGCCGCGGGTCGGAGCGGACCGTCCGCGACGGGCTCCGCGAAATCGGCGATGACCTCCGCGCGGGCCGGCCGGTGACGCCCGACGACATCTTCCGGGCGACCCAACCGCTGATGCGCGACCTCTCTCCCTTGTTTGATCGCATGCGGCTCAAGGAACAGACGCGGAGGATCGACTCGATGACGGGAGAACTCGCCCGGAAATATGATCTGAATGCGGGCCAGCAGGAGTCTCTCAGGGCGTGGTTCGAAGTTCAGGCCGAGCAGCAGCAAAAGGCTTGGAGCGAGTTGGTCGGCCGCGAGGGGACCACCGTGGAGGATCTGGCAAGAATGGCGCATGAGGTCCGGCCCGATGATGGTCTCGACGAGTTCATGCCCACCCTGCTCGGCGGCGAAAAGCTGACGACCTTCAAGACCGAGCGGATGGCGGAGCGCGCGGAACGGGTACAGCAGCAGGCGGACATGAAGGTCCAGCGGCTCGATGGCATCGTGGGGCTCGACGACACCCAGCGCGATCAGGTCTTCGGCATCATGGCGCGGAATTCGCGCGACTACGATCCGGCGATGGCCTTTGACGGAACGACCGGCCAGATCAATGCGGTGCCGGCAGGAGATAAGAACGCCGCGATCCTCTCCGTGCTCACGCCGGATCAGCGCGTTGCTTACGAAGCGGAACGCAACCGTCGCCGCGAGGAAGCATCGAAAGGAATGGAAGAGGTCGGTTTGGCCTTCCCGCCGGAGTGGGACATGATCGACGACATGGATTTCCGGTGAGCGACACCCCCGCGATCGACGTGCGGTATTTGCGCGTGGACTACGGTGATTTCGTCGCGGTGGACGATCTCACGCTCACCGTCCCGCGCGGCGAAGTCTTCGGCCTCGTCGGCCCGAATGGCGCGGGGAAAAC
>JAYTLR010000148.1:0-56232 GCA_043729195.1 Akkermansia sp. | reverse complement strand
ATTCCGATCCAGTCATTACCGGCTTCGCCACGGTCGCGTCAGTCCCGTCAGTCAGCCGCTGGAGCCCGAAAATCCCGCTCAACTTTGGACACCGTTCCGGAGCCCCGATGCCGCCGGCCAAATAAAGGCCTGCGTGCGGTTGATCGCAATTGATGGAAGGAACTGCCCAACGGCCCTCCAGTGACCACCGGCGCACCCTGCTTTCAGCCTCTTCGCAACTCGCCAGTCGGACTGCCGTCGTCTCGCGGTGTGAAAGAGGAAAAGAGTCGGACTGCTTGCCCTGCCGTGCGCAGCCCGGAATAATTTTTGCACCGCTCCTTGGCGGTGCTATGACCACCCCCGGAGGGTAGATGCAACGCGGGTCCCCACCACCGAATCGACCTGACACCACACCCTTTTTCAATCGAAAGAAACCATGGAAACCGACACGCCTCCGAACCCGAATTCCGAAACCCCGGCCCAGTGCCCCTTCACCGGTGCCACCGCTTCCCGCGCTGCCGGGAGAGGCACCCGCAACCAGGATTGGTGGCCCAAGTCGCTGCAGCTCGGCATTTTGCGCCAGCACTCGTCGCTTTCCGATCCGATGGGCTCGGACTTCGATTACACATCGGAGTTCAAGTCGCTCGACCTCGCGGCCGTGAAGAAAGATCTCTTCGCGCTGATGACCGACTCCCAGGCATGGTGGCCTGCGGACTACGGTCATTACGGCCCTTTCATGATCCGCATGGCGTGGCACAGCGCCGGCACCTACCGCACGGCCGACGGTCGCGGCGGCGCGGGAGCGGGTGCCCTGCGCTTCGCCCCGCTCAATAGCTGGCCGGACAATGCCAATCTCGACAAGGCCCGCATGCTGCTGTGGCCGGTCAAACAGAAATACGGCCGCAAGCTTTCCTGGGCCGACCTGATGATCCTCGCCGGCAACTGCGCGCTGGAATCCATGGGCTTTAAAACCTTCGGCTTCGGCGGTGGCCGGGCCGACGTCTGGGAACCGGAAGAAGACATCTACTGGGGCTCCGAAGGCGAGTGGCTGGCCGACAAGCGCTACTCCGGCGACCGCCAGCTCGAGAACCCGCTCGCCGCCGTGCAGATGGGCCTCATTTACGTCAATCCGGAAGGCCCGAACGGCAATCCCGACCCGATCGCCTCCGCCCGCGACATCCGCGAGACCTTCGCCCGCATGGCAATGAACGACGAGGAAACCGTCGCTCTGATCGCCGGCGGCCACACCTTCGGCAAGGCCCATGGCGCGGCGGATCCGAACAAATACGTCGCCCCGGAGCCGGCCGCCGCCCCGATCGAGCAGCAAAGTCTGGGCTGGAAGAACAGCTTCGGCACCGGCAATGCGGGCAGCACCATCACCAGCGGCCTCGAGGGCGCCTGGAGCAACACGCCGACCCAGTGGGACAACAACTACTTCGACAACCTCTTCGGCTACGATTGGGAGCTCACCAAGAGCCCCGCGGGTGCCCACCAGTGGAAGCCGAAGGGCGACGCCGGGGCCGGCACGGTGCCGGACGCTCATGACCCGGCGAAGCGCCACGCGCCGATGATGTTCACCTCCGACCTGGCCTTGAAGGTGGACCCGATCTACGCGCCGATCTCGAAGCGCTTCCACGAGAACCCCGACCAGTTCGCCGACGCCTTCGCCCGCGCCTGGTTCAAGCTCACCCACCGCGACATGGGCCCGAAAGTCCGCTACCTCGGGCCCGAAGTGCCGGCCGAAGAGCTGATCTGGCAGGACCCGATCCCGCCGGTCACGCATTCCCTGATCGATGAACAGGACGCCGCCGCGCTGAAAGCCACGATCCTCGCCTCCGGCCTCACGGTTTCCGACCTCGTGTCCGCCACCTGGGCTTCCGCCTCGACCTACCGCGGTTCCGACAAGCGCGGCGGTGCCAACGGGGCCCGCGTCCGCCTGGCTCCCCAGATCTTCTGGCAGGCGAACAACCCGACAGCGCTCTCGAAAACGCTCCAGGTGCTCGAAGGCATCCAGGACGACTTCAACCGCAACATCACCGGCCAAAAGAAAGTCTCGCTGGCTGATCTCATCGTGCTCGGCGGCTGCGCCGGCATCGAACAAGCCGCCCGCAATGCCGGCCACGAGGTGACCGTGCCCTTCACGCCCGGCCGCACCGATGCCTCGCAGGAGCAGACCGACGTCGCTTCCTTCGCGTTCCTCGAGCCCCAAGCCGACGGTTTCCGCAATTACCAGAAGGCGCACTACACCACCACCGCGGAAGAGATGCTCGTCGACAAGGCGCAGCTCCTCACGCTCACCCCGCCGGAGATGACCGTGCTGGTCGGCGGCATGCGCGTGCTGAACGCCAACTTTGACCGCTCGGCGACCGGAGTGTTCACCACCCGTCCGGAAGCCCTGACGAATGACTTCTTCGTCAACCTGCTCGACATGCGGACGACCTGGAAAGCGACCACAACGCATGAGGACTTGTTCGAAGGCCATGACCGCGTCACCGGCGAACTCAAGTGGACCGGCACCCGCGTCGACCTGATCTTCGGCTCGAATTCCGACCTCCGCGCCCTGGCCGAAGTTTACGGCTGTGCCGACTCGCAGGAAAAGTTCGTGAAGGACTTCATCGCCGCGTGGACCAAAGTGATGAACCTCGACCGCTTCGAGCTCGCCTGATCCCGCAAGGATCGGACCGAACCCATTAAAGGCGGCTTGGCAACAAGCCGCCTTTTTTCGTGATCGAGTGGAGCCGCCCCTTCTTACCTAAATCCTGATCGCGAAGGAATAGTTTCCCCATCCCTGGTTCGGCCCCATGGATGCGCATGGCTGGCTCGCCCTCAGCGGCGGCCACATGGGCATCCACCGCGTTCAGATTGAAAGGATTCTGGCAGGGCAGTGATCCATGAGCCCTCGAAGAAAAAGTCGCCAAAAGCCCGGAAGCCGCCGCCGCTGAAGCCGTCAAGATCCAGGAGGAACTCGCCGCGGTGATCGAGGGAAAGTTCCGTCTTGCTGCCTGAGAGCCGGGACGAGAGCCTTCACGGATGCTGAAACAATGGATCGCCCTCGGGGTCGGAATGGCGGCGATTTCCCCCGCCCTCGCGGATTGGCCGCAGTTCCGCGGGCCGGCTGCCGATGGCGTTTATCCGCCGCGGGAAGACGGCACGCCGCATGGCTTTCCCATCGAGTGGAGCGAAACGAAAAACGTCGTATGGAAAACGCCAGTGACCGGAAAAGCCTGGTCCACGCCGGTCGTGATGGGCGACCAGGTCTGGCTCACGAACGCCAGCGCGGACGGCAAGAAGATGTCCGCGGTGTGCCTCGACAAGGCCAGCGGACGCACGCTTCACGACCTGCTGCTCTTTGAAAACGAGGCTCCCGAGCCGCTGGGCAACGCTGTGAATTGCTACGGCTCCTGCTCGCCGGCGATCGATGCCGAACGCGCTTACGTTCACTTCGGCAGCTACGGCACCGCCGCGCTCGACCGCGCGACGGGAAAGGTCGTCTGGCAACGCCGCGATCTCCCGTACCGCCACTTCCGCGGACCGGGCTCCTCGCTGGCGCTCCATCGGGATACGGTGATCCTCACGATGGATGGCGTGGACGTCCAATATCTCGTCGCACTGGATCCCAAGACCGGAAAGACCGTGTGGAAGACCGACCGGACCACCGACTTCGGCGACGTCGAGGCCGGTGGCTTGATCCGCGGCGACGGGGACTTCCGCAAGGCCTACACCACGCCCGGCTTCGTCACCGTCGGCGGCCGGGTGCAGTTGGTCAGCCCAGGTGCCAAGGCGTGTTACGGCTATGATGCCGACAGCGGCAAGGAGCTGTGGAAAATCACCTACGATGGCTATTCCAACGCCGCGAGCCCGGTCTTTCTCAAGGACAAGATGGCCATCATCAATACCGGCTTCGGCAAGGCGCATCTGCTCGGCGTCCGGCTGGATGGCGAGTTAAAGGGCGACGTCACCCGCAGCCATGTCGAGTGGGATACCTTCAAGCGGATCCCCACGCTGTCCTCACCGCTTGTCGTCGATGGCAAAATCTACGTCGTGTCCGAAATCGGCATTGTCAGCCGCATCGATGCGGCCAGCGGTAAGATCGAGGCATCGCTGCCACTCGGCGGCCGCTATTCCTCGTCCGGCGCCCATGCCGACGGGCACCTGTATTTCCTCAGCGAGGAAGGAGAGGCCAGGGTCGTCCGCCCCGGCGCGAAAATGGAACTCGTGGCGACCAATCTGCTGGACGACGGGTTCATGGCATCGCCCGCGTTCGACGGGGATTCGCTCTATCTGCGAACCAAGTCTCACGTTTACCGGATCGGCAAGAAGCCGTAGGTCGGGCTACGGGTAGGCTTTCTCCAGTTCGCTGGAAGTGAACACCGTGTCGCGGTCGGCCAGCTCCGCACGCACTTGGGAAATGGTGGCGGCTTTCACCGCGTCCTTGCCGTTGCCCCAGGCGTGACGGGTGAAGGTCGCGATGTCGGCGAGATCGCTGTCGCTGAAGTCGGGATTCTGCTTGAGGCCGGGCATCACGGTCGGCGGGTTGTAATCCTTCCCGGCCACGCGGATCGGTCCCATCATGCCTTGCAGCAAAATCGCGGAAAGGCGCTTGGGGGAGCCGGTGACCCATTCCGATCCGGTGAGGGGCGGGCCTAACAGCTCAAGCCCGCCGCCGTCCGCGCCGTGGCAGGCCATGCAGTTCTTCACGAAGAGCGCCTCGCCGCGTTCGAAGGATGCGAGATGCTCCTTATTGCGCGGCGGGGGGTAGGCGGCGGCGGTGGTTTTGGGCCGCAGGCATTCGTCAAGGTAGCCGTTGAGCTTCGCGTCATCGAGGTCGGACCCGATGATTTGCCGGAAACGCGCCTCGCGTCCGGCGAGTCCATGGATCGCGGCTTCGCGGAAAAACGGCTGGCCGATGTCGCGAGTGAGGATCCGCTTGAGCAGCAAGAGGGCATCATCGCCCGGCAAGCGCCCGAGGCTGGCCGCAAGCTGACGGCGGACCGCGGCGTGGGGATGGCCGGAGAGCTTCTCCAGCGCCGACATCAAGGCCGCGTCGTCGGATGCAGGCAGAAGCTCGGCCAGGCGGATCGCCGTTTCCACGGCATGAGGGTCTTCGGAATCCAGTGCACCGGAGATGACTCCGGCGGTCAGCGCGCCGAGACCTTCCAGCGTCCACAGCGCGTGAATTTGGCCGAGAGGTTTCGTCTCATCTGTTGCCATTGCGCCGAGCGCGGGGACGGCGCTCAGGTCGCCGCTGTCGATGATTCGTTGCTGCGCCGTGTCGCGCCACCAGCCGTTGGCGTGGGCGAGCAAGGGCACCAGTTCCGCCGCGCTTTTGCCGAGCATCCGCGGCGTTTGCCCCAAGGGGCCGGCGCGGTGCTTGATGCGGTAAATGCGTCCGAGCTGCGGGTCGCTTTCCAAATTGCGGCGGGCGATGTGCTCCTTGAGATAAGGTGTTAGATAGGCCTTGTGCTGGACGATGCCATGGTAGAGATCGATGAGGATGAGGCTGCCGTCCGGCGCGGTGAAAAGGTTCACGGGGCGGAAGCGCTCGTCGGTGGAGGCCAGGAACTCGCGCCCGGTCAGCGGTGTCTCCCCGGCGAGCAAGCCGTCGCTTTCCGTGACGCGGAGCATCCGGACCAGGTTCGCGGAAGGCTCGCAGAAAAATGCGGTGTCGCGGTATTCCGGCGGAAACTGGTCACCGCGATAAACGACCGGCCCGCAGGCGGCGGTCGCGGCCTTGAGGTGGCCGTTCTCGTCGAGATCGCCCTCGCCACCGCGGTTCACGCCGGGCGTGACGCGGGCCGGGAAGAGCTTGTCGCGGTAGGAGATGTTCACCGAATTGCCGACGGGTTTCGGGCAATTCGGGTTGCGGCTGAGGAGATTGGGCATGAGTTGGTCCGCTCTCATGCCGAACCAGTTCTCGTTGTAAAACAGCCGCCCGTGGTTGTTCTGGGAAATGCCCCACTGGCCGCGGAAGTCGGTCTTCTCCTTCACCCATTTCCCACCGACCTCGCGGTAGCGGGCGTCGGATTTGACGTTATAGATCCAGTTGTCGAGGGCGCGAAGCAGGCCGTTGGCGCGGTGCTCGACGTTGCCTTTGCCCGCGTATTCCGGATCGATCATGGTGCGCGCGCCGGGCTTGTCGTCCTTGATCTCGATGAACTCCAGCGCGTCGTGCCCGGCGTAGAGCAGGCCGTTTTTATAGAACGCGATGGAGCGCGGCTGGTTGAGGCCGTCAATGAATACCTTGTGGCCGTCGAAAAAGCCGTCGCCATCCGTGTCGGTGAGAATGGAGATGCGCCCGTGCGGACCGTCCTCGCCGTCGGCGTTCATGTTGAGCATGTAGCCGCGCTGTTCGACGACCCACATGCGTCCGTCGCCATCGAAAGCGGCGGCGAACGGGGTTTGGACGGCAGGCTCGTGAGCCGCGAGGCTGATCTCGAAATCCTCGTGAAGGCGGAAAGATTTCAACGCTTCCGCCGGCGGGAGCGCGGGTGCAGGCGGGATGTCCTCGAAAGGGATCACCTGCACGTAGCCCTTCCTTTGAGGTTTCGCGGGAGCATTGGCCGCGGGCTTTGCCGGAGCGTCGAGATCAAGTTTGCGGATCCAGACGTTGCGGAATTTCACGGGATTGTGGTGCCCCTGGAATTTGATCGGCCCCGGCTCCGGGCCTTCGGCCGCACCCGCGCCGGTCTTGCGCGGGATGGCGAAATCGTCATGGATCAAGACGCCGTTCTGGTAGACCGTGATGCGGGCGTCCTCGGATTTTTTTTCCCCGTCAAAGCGGGCGGAGCGGAAGACAATATCGTAGGCCTGCCACTCTCCGTGCGGCTTGTTGGCAAGGCGGTCCGGTTTCTTCAGTTTGTAGATGCTACCGCCGAAGGCCGCCGTGAAATCCTTTTCAGGAATCCCGAACGAGTTGTGGATTTGCAGCTCGTAGCGCTTCTGGATGTAAATGCCGGAATTGCCGTCCGCCTCCGCGTCTTTTGGATTCTCCGCCTTGTTCACGTTGAACTCCACGTGAAGCTGGAAATCCCGGTAGGCTTCCTTCGTGACGAGGCTGTCCCAAACCGGGGAGGCGGTGAGCACGCCGTCCGCGAAGACCCATTTGGTGTCCTTCCCCTGCTCCTCGGGAATCAGGTCATGGCCTTGCGGGCCGACTAGGCTGACAGCGTCCGCCGGTCGGACGAGCTTCGCCATGTCGATTACGCCACGGGTGGTCGCGGCGTCGGCAGAGGAGAAAAGCCCGAGCAGGGCGGCGGCGAGTTGCGGGATCTTCATGAATGCGGGGATTCGAGCGGAATTAAGTGACGCTGGGAATCTCCATGTCCGCGGCAGTGAAACGGAACCAAACAGCCCGACGGCCGGGGTTCGTGGGCGGATGCAGTCCACGAATTTAAAGTCCGAGGTCAGCAATCGCTTGGGCAATCAGCTAGCTGCCTCGGATTTCGGCCTTTTATCAGGCGATCCGGCGTGTAGCCATCGCGCGCTTCGTGTGCTCCACGGTTTCCGCGGACTCTTCGTCCATTGAGGCCAAGATGTTCGCCAAATCATTCGCGATCTCTTTTCGCATGTGGGCCACCATCTCCACGCCCTTCGACGTGATGCGCACCATGATCTTGCGCCGGTCTTCCGAGGCATGGGTGCGTTCGACATAGCCCAGCTTTTCGATGCGATCCACCAGGCCGGTTGCGGCGGCGGTCGAGTGCCCCATCTTCTTGGCGACGTCGGTCATCGTCAGATACTCCTCGCTGGAGAGATAGGTCAGCAGGAAGAACTGG
This sequence comes from Akkermansia sp., assembly GCA_043729195.1. Classification (GTDB taxonomy): domain Bacteria; phylum Verrucomicrobiota; class Verrucomicrobiia; order Verrucomicrobiales; family Akkermansiaceae; genus Haloferula. The sequence goes on along the minus strand of JAYTLR010000148.1, from coordinate 48,478 downwards.
GGATACGACAGGTTGCCGCGGTTCAGCTCTTTGGAGAGGTTCAGGATACAGCTGCGCTGGGTGAACAGGACGAAGTCTGCAAGGCGGCCGGCGTCGGCCTTGACCGAAGCACTCTGGGTGCCCGAAGGGATCAGTTTCATGGGGGGATGTGTTGGGTGGGGGAACCCTCCGCGGGGTGAGGAGGGGAAAGCAAGTTGCTTGCTGACGGTCCAACCTTTCCAGAAATCGGTGCCCGGCGATATTACGCAATCGCGTGATGATGGAACCTACCCCAACCCCCAATGACGGCCGGCGTTCCGACTCGGAAGGTTGGGTGAAATTGCTAGCGGCCAAGCAAATCGAGACAAGATCTCAGACGCGGCCCATTGGCGATGTCCCGCATGCCGGGCTGCGCGCCAAGTGTCATCGTGGCGGGCGGTGGCGAGTTGCGCTCGCGGCAGCGGGCAAGTATTTCCTCAAAGGAGCCCTTGCGGCCAATCGCCACGCCATTGCTGAACCAGCGGAGGTACAAGCGGAGAAGGCGAGGGGAGCGGTCTGGAAGCTTCGGCCGGCTGAAGTCAGCGCTCCGGCTGGATGCGAATGTCAAAAACCGCTTGGCGACATCGCGGGATCCATCAGCGAAGAGCCGCCGCGCCCTTCATTCCCGAAAACAACGACTGCGAACAGCCGGCCATCCGATACCTTGGAAATTCCCACACCGACTTTGCTCCAATCTTCCAACAGCATTCTGCGCGGACTCTTCGCCCAGTAATCCACAAACCCTTTGCCCGTTGCCGTTCCGCCATCTTTCAGAGCTCCTTGAAGCTTGCCCACCGAGCCGAAACCCGACCGGGATTTCAGCGACGCCGTCGTGTCACCCGGGAGTTTGCCGGTGGCTGCAGCCGCATCGCTTTCCTTGCGGGCCAGCCGGGCCAGAGCGGGTGAAACGGCCACCTCAGCCTTGCCGGCCGCCCGCCGTGCGGCATTCAAAGCTGCTAGCAGTGCTTGCTCCGTGCCAGTCGCCTCGACTTCCTTCAAGCCGGTCCCCGCAGCGCCATTGGTTCCAGCGGAAATCCCGGTACAGCCGATCAAGAGCACGGAACCCAAGGCGGTTAGACATATCATTACTTTGCGGTTCATGTATTGAGAATGCGGCATTTTCGGGTGTTATGAAAGCGGTTCTTACGGCACCTTGAAAAGTTTCAGGGAATACGGGCACTTCATCGTTTTCCCGGAAGGTACGCCAACCACGTCCAGCCGACGGGACGGTTCGTACGGGCTGTAAACGAACCCGGGTTTCCCTTCAACCTTGAGCGCGGTCGGGAGAGCCTTGTTGGTAGTCGGACCGGAGGGGACGTTTGATTCATCTCGCTGGGGGCTGGTATCCAAGTCATCGGATCGACCGGGCCTTGCGGGTCCGGGTGCTGGAACTTTCTCTGGCGTGTCGTGGAGCGGGGCTTTTTTCCGGACCTCGATTGAGATTGGAGCATCCCCCCGCGGGCTGCCGGCAGCAGGGCTTGTATTCCTTCCCACCACCGCAGGGTCGGTCTGTAATGTCGGTGCCATTTCGAGCCCGCCTTCGCGCGAGCTGACGAGGCGGAATCCGTCTTCGATATGTTCCACCCACTGCTCGAACTGCCGAAGCTGCGATCTGGGAAAGCGGATGCTCATGAAAGCCGCGTGCCGGCCACGCATGATAAACTTTTCGTAGTACTCGATTCCTTCCTGATCCGTCCCTGAGACAACGAACCACGTACTACCCCGGCGCTGGTAATTGATATTCCGGTTGCCCGTCCGCAAAGCCAGCTCCCATCGGGCGGCGATCAATGCGGCCGGTGCCTGATGAAAAGCCCCGCCCCAGGCTGACATCAGGAAGCTGCCGTCCGCGGACTGAAAACTCGTCTCGGAAAGATCCTCGGGGTGACCAATCGCCCTTACTCCCGGCGGCACCGGGAGCGCGTATTGATAAGCTGGATGAACAAACACCGTCCACGAAGCATGGACCCGCGCGGGCCTTCGCTCCGGCGATGGCTCGTTCTCCGGCGGTCCAAGCTGTCCGGGGGCACCGCAAATGCCACCGATCAAAGAAAGGATGAAAGGAATGTGGAGTTTCATGGGAAGGTCCTCTCTACTACGATCTCGCGCGATATCACCGCAATGAGTTCAATCGAAGAGGATGGTCGGCACCACGATCAAGTCGATCACTTCCCGCCGCGGCTCATACACCCTGACGATCCGGTTTCCGTAAAGGTAGAGGCGCGTATCTGGCACGACCTCAAGGCTGGGAAAAAGGGAATATTCCAAAGGATGGAAATAGTCGCGGTGATCGTCCTCGATCACGTAGCCGCCCTGAACTTTCTTCTGCCAGCCGGGTGGCAGCGGCTTGCCGCGCTGCAGTTTCTTGGCGAGCCCGGGGGGCAGCCCGCGCTCTTGGTCGCGGAAATCCGAGAAATAGCGGATCACGCCCGTGCGGTCATCATCGCGAAAGCCTTTCTTTCGCCATTCAACATTGCCGTTGTCCTCCTTCCCGGCGTCTTTCCGGTCTTTCCCGTTCTCCTTGTTAGACTTGTCACCCTTGTCCGGCTTGCCCTTGTTGTCGTGCTTGCCGTCTTTATGCTTTTCGGAGTGGCCTTGGCCGCCGCCGCCCTTCCCATCCTTATTCTTGCCCGGTTCTGCCTGCGCGGTTCCGGCTGCGAGGAGCACACAGGCTGCGCAGAGTGCGGAGTTTCGGAAAACATTCATCGTTATAGATTTCACAGTGCATGAGCTTCGACATGCAGGTCATCCTATCAAGATTTTCCACCTGGGGTCTTCACCTACCGGCGGTAATCTTTGCACCGTTCTTGCAACCGTCTTAGCGCTTCGAGCCGAAGGCATCGCCGCACCAGCGAGAGGCTTTCGGATCTAGCAGATCGTCGCACGAACCACCGGGCTTCAGTCCTCGGTTTACCGTTCGGACTCGGGAATCCCGATCGCGGTCATGGCGACGCTTTGGAAAGGCGCTTTCTTGGATTTATCAGGGATGCGGTGCGCGCCGTTCCAGGTGACGAAAAGGGTGCTGCCGTCGGCGGAGAGGGCGGAGCTGAAGGTGCCGATGGGCGTGTAGCCCGTTGCCTTTTCCAAAGCGGGGTGGAGGAAGCAGAGGACCTTCTTCGATTTACTGCGGACATCGTACTGGACGACCGGCGTGCCGTCGTTTTCCGCACCGCCGTGGGCACCGGGAATGTAGTAGAGATAGCGCCCGGTCGGGTCGGCATCGAGACTGGTGATGTAGTCCTTGGTGGCGACGACGGTACCGCCGAGGAATTCGGCTTTCTCTGTTTTCACATCAAAGGCCCAAAGCCCGTCGCCATCCAGGGTGTAGATGATTCCCTGCGGGGTTTCGCCGCTGGCGGCGCGGAGCCCGGCTTTTGCGCCGGTCTTCTGCGGCTTGCCGGGCTTGCGTGGATCGAAACGGTAAAACTCCCTCACCGCCGAACGGCCTTTCCCCTCCGGTTCCGAGCCGCCGTGGAAATACATCATTCCGGTGGAAGAAGACTGGATCATGGCGCGATACGGGCCTTTCCCGTCCGTGTAGAGGATTTCGCCTTTCCTGATGTCGTAAGCCAGGAACTCCGGCTCCTTCTCATTGAGACCGTCGGCGCTGCCGCCATACCAAATCATCCGCTCGGCATCGAGCGTGCCAGTGGGCAGGCACTGCATGGCAAGCGGTTGGGCGGCCACGACGGCTGCCTTCCCGTCCGCGGGATTCACTTTCATGATCCAATCGCCCTCGAAATGATTCTTCGGATCGAGGCCGACTTTGGTGGAGCCACGGTGGGTGGAGAAGTAGATCCAACCGTCCTGCCCCATGCCGAGTGCGCTGTGGATCTTGCCGGGAGTGTAATGACCATCGGGTCGGCCAAGGACGGAGCGGAGGTCGGTGAGTTTGCGGAGAATCCGAGATTCGGGGTTGAACTCATAGACATAGGCGTTGCCCCCGGGGCTGAGATGGTCGCCGACCGCGGAGTAGTATTTCCCGTTCGCCACCAGGCCATCGCCCCAGACGCTCCACGGCTTTCCCTCGTAAGTCTGGCAATCGTAGTAGTGGAACTCAACACGCGGTGGGGTCTTCGCGATGGTCACGCCTTCCTTCAGTTCGACTTTCGGTTGCAGCAGTTCCTGGCCCTCGATGACAACGCTCGGCTTTCCGCCCGGCAGTTCCGGCGGCCAGGGGATTTCTCCCGCGGCTCCCGCAGGTGGGAGCATCGCGATCATCACGACGCATAGGGGTGTTGGCCGGTATTTCACTCTTTGACGGTCATCCGTTGGTTCACTTCCTTTACCGATTCGATCCGGCGGGTTTTGCCATCCGGAAACACGATCTCGACATCGACCTCCTTCACGTCACCCAGCCCGAAGTGGCACCGTGCGATCTGTCCGCTCGCGTAGCCGTAGCCGGTGGCTATTTCCTGCGACCCCAGCAATTTCCCTCCGGCCATGAGCCTGATTTTTGTGCCGATACCCTGACGGTTGAAGGATTCACCCTGCACTTCGATGTCCAGCCAGTTCCCCGATTCGCTGACGTTGCGCAGGAGGCGCGAGTGGTTGCCGCGGAACCAATTGATCAGGAAAATATCCGTCCGCCCGTCGCCATCCACGTCGCAAGTGGGGCCGGCGGGATAGTAAACGAACTTGTCGCCGTCCTTTGGCTCGCGGGTCGCCGTGAAGACGGGGATGCCTCCCTTTGCCCCGGTGCAGCGGTAGATCAGCGGCTCGATCGCCCCGTGGTCGTCCATCCATGCGGTGGAGAAATAGAGATCGGGCCATCCGTCGTTGTCGAAATCCTGGATCTCGACATGCGGGGATTTCTCCGCAACGGAGTCCGGCAGCCCGGCTTCTTTCGTGACATCCCGGAAACGCGGAACGCCGTCTTTAACCCCTTCGTTCAGGAAAATCCGGTTGCGCGCCACGGCGTGATGAATCGACAGGACCAGATCGGGCAAGCCGTCGCGGTTGAGATCACCGAAGGCCGCCCCGCAAGGCCAGTCCTCCGGATTGAGGGGTTTCCACGCGAAGGTTTTGTTCAGTTCAGCGGATTCGGTGTAGCCGCTTTTCCCCGTTGAGAAAAACAGCCGGTTCGAATGGCCCGCGAAGAAGTCCGATCGTCCATCTCCGTTCACATCACCCACCGCCAGGCCGAGACCGAAGATGTCATCCGGCAATCCGGCTTTTGCATTCGCGTCCTCGAATTTCATCCCGCCGAGATTCCGGAACAGGGTGCTTCGCGGCTCCTTGATGAAAAAGTCTTCCATCACCAGGAGATCAAGACGCCCGTCGCCATCGTAATCGAAGACGCCAATGTTGCGTGCCGTCAACAGATCCGCGGGACAGCCACCCGATTCTTCCGAAACATCGACCAGAGTGCCTTTGTCGTTTCGGAAAAGTTTCGAGCCGGTGAGTTGGGCACTGCGCTGGGGCTCCTCCTTGCTGCCGGATTTGCCCTTGGTGTTGTTTGCGACGTAAAGATCCACATCTCCGTCGTTGTCGAGATCCGCAAAGACCGCGCCGCTCGTCCGCGAGTGGAATTCCACGGCATCTTGTTTCCAGGCCTCGAACCTCAACCCGCCGAGGTTCCGCAACAGCACGTTCGGCATCGGGCCGTCCGCCGGTTCGTATTCGCCGTCCGGACGATCCGCAAAGCCGCCGACGTAGAGATCGGGAAGACCGTCGCCGTCCACATCGCCGAAAGCTCCGCCATGCCCCAGGATTCCCTTGAGCGGATCGATGAGCCCCGCCTTTTCGGTGACGTCTTCGAAACGGATCTCCGCGCTGGAAGTGAAGTGGGTGATCAGCAGAAAAAACCCGGAGAGCTTCAGCATCCGGACAGCTACCCGCGGTTCCGCCGATAAATTTCAAATGCGGAGGCTAACCGTCCCGGTGCCTCAATCAGCCGAACACGCTCTTTCGGAGCTGGCGGAGGTTGAAGAGCCGGTCATCCGGCGAATCGCCGGCGAGTCCCCGCAGCGGCCGGGCTCCATCCTTACGCTTCGGCCCGAAGCGCCCGCGGCAGGCCTGGAAGATCCCTTCGACGAAGTTTTTCCCGCCCAGCACCGCGCCGTCGCTGAAATAGCGGACCTTGCAGCGCAGGTAGTCGGCCTCCGATAACTTCCCGCCCTTCGCCAGCACTTCCAGCGCCTTTTCCCGCGGGATCTGCTGCCGGAAAACCTCGGTCATCCCTTCCCTCTTGGCCGCCTCCTCCGCCTGCCGCGCCTCGCTTTCCGGGATTCCGAACAGGTGGCAACGCCAGCGGCGCAGGGCTTCCTTGGGCTTCACGGCCTCCGCATCCGGCTTCATGCCGCCGTGGGGATTGAGGGTCGTCAGCCACGTCACCGCGGCACGGGCTTCCTTGTCGCCGGCGACCGCTTGCGCGTAGCCCCACCAGCGGTAGTCCTTTGGGTCGTCGCAGATCTTGGCGCGGACCGGATTGAGGTCGATGTAAGCGGCCATCGCCCGCAGCGCCTGGCCGACGCCTTCCACCAGCACCGAGCGGTAGCGGTGTCCTCCCACAAGGTCCCGCGGCGGGCGTGTTGGCCGTTGAACCATTAGGAAAAGCGCTGCTTTAGCACATTGAGTCGTCAACGGTTCCCGTTTGCAGCACGTAGAGGTAAATCGCGAATGAAACACCCGCAGTTAGGAAGCCGGTGAGGAACATCGTGCTGAGGAAGCTCCGGTCGGTAATTCGCTCCGACCGGGGACGCGGGTGTCGCTTCATCACGTCCGGGTCAATCGGGTCGGTGGCGAGGCAGAGCGCAGGAAGTCCGTTTGTGACGAGGTTGTGGTCATGAGGCACCTCCGCAGCCACTCGCGCGGCCGGCAGTTCTTTGATGCTGCCCTCGCGAAACAGCCCGCCGACGCGCAAAGGCAAAGAAAAGAAGTTGTCAAAAATCCGGCAGGTTGAGGACGATCGGCGAATAAGATGGCAGATGTCCTCTCCTGAACATGCGAACAACACGCCGAGCGACGGCAACTTCATTCGGCTGCTCATGAAGCATGAACCGGCTTTGCGTGCTTATTCGCGGGCGCTGCTGCCAGACTGGCAATCCGTCGATGAGGTAATCCAGGAGGCGAGTCTGACGCTCTGGGAAAAGTTTGCGCAATTGCGAGAGGAAGCGGGCTTCCTGCCGTGGGCGAAGGTCATCGTGCGGTTCAAGTGCCTGTCGCAAATCGGCAAACTGCGGCGAGAACGTCAGGTCTTCAGCGAAGGTGTGCTGGAGATGCTGGCCGAGGAAGCGGAGGCCTTCGATGTGGGAGAGCGGGAGCGGGCGATGCGGGCGATGCGCTCGTGCCTGGATGGCTTTTCGCAGGCCCATCAGGAATTGCTGGTCGCTCCCTATGCCGGTGAAGGCCGCGTGACAGTTCTGGCGGAGCAGGCGGGCAAATCGGCAAACGCACTCTACAAGCTGCTCGGGCGTTTGCGGGAGAAACTGGCGGAGTGCATTCAAACCCGTCTTCAACAGGAGGCCCATTGAGATGAACCCAACTGAACGCATTCAACGCTATCTGACCGGCGTGGCGACCGGAACCGAGATCGAGGAACTTGATCGCCTGCTCGCTAAGGATCCGGCGCTGCGACGGAAACTGATTGCCGAGGCGGGAACGGATGCGGGCCTCCGAGCGATCGCTCTTGAGCGGGCGTCGCAACCGTTGCCAGCGACGAAACGACGCTCCGGCTGGCTGCAATGGCGTCCGCTCGCGGCCGCGGCGGCAGCCATCGTGCTGGGAATGGCTGCGTTTTACGGGTCGCACCGCGGCGTTGAAGCGGAGGTTGTTCACACTTCGAGTGACATTTCCGGTGAATGGGTGGTTGGGAGAAAAGTGCGGTTGGATCACATGACAATAGCTCGTGGTAATGTGCAGATGCGCCTGTCATCCGGCGTGTTGCTGGATGTCGCGGCACCCGTTGAGATGAAGCTGCTGGATGCGATGCAGGTGCGCTTGTTGTCAGGGCGCGTGACGGCAGTCGTGCCACCTGCGGCACGCGGTTTTGCGGTGGAGACGCCAGCGGGGCGCGTGGTGGATCTCGGCACTCGATTTGGCGTCGCGATGGAAGCAGCCGATTCCGCAGAGGTGCATGTCTTTGAGGGCAAAGTGGAGGTGACAACGAAGCAGAAGCACGTCGTGCAGCTTGTCGCCGGTGATGCGGTTTCGCTTGATCCCGTGCGTGGAGTCGCAGCGAGGATGCGGGCGAATGAAGCCAGGTTTGTGATGGCCGCCGCGCCATCTGCGAGCAGCCACTTGGACAACCCCTTTGATGGCGCGACATTTTATCGCAACGTGGATTACACCGCTGCGGTGAAGGCGGCGGCTGATCTCCAAGGCGGTGCTTTGGGCCAGCAGATGCGGCAGGTGGCGGCCTTTCCCACCTTCGTATGGATGGATAATATTGCGGCAGTGAACGGAACTGGCGGCAATCCGCGCAGTCTTGCCGGGCACCTGGATGAAGCGCTCGCGCAAGGAGCGAATGCCATTGGGATCGTGATTTACAACCTACCCAACCGCGATGGCTCGGCGTTGGCTTCCAATGGCGAGTTGCTGATCGCGCAAAATGGGCTGCATCGCTACAAGACGGAATACATCGACGCGATTTTCAAAACGCTGAGCCAATCGAAGTATGCCGGCCTGCGCATTGTGATGGTCATCGAGCCGGACTCGCTGCCGAACTTGATCACGAACCTGAATTTCCCACGAGTCGCCGAGGCCCATGCGACGGGGGTGTATGTGCAAGGCTTGCAGTATGCCATCGGCACGCTGCGTTCACTGGACAACACCTATGCCTACATTGACGTCGCGCACGCGGGCTGGCTGGGCTGGTCGAACAATCTCAAACCCTTTGCCGAGCTGCTGAAAAAGGTCGGCGCAGGCATCCCTGGTGGCAACAGCAAGGTGGACGGATTCATCAGCAACACGGCGAACTACAACGTCTTCGTGGAGCCTTACCTGAAGGCGGAGCAAAAGGTGAAAGCGCGGCAGGTGCGCTCGCTGCGCGGCTGGTATGACATGAATGATCACATCGAAGAGCAAAGTTTTGCCAATGCGCTGCGCACGGCCTTGATCACCGGCAGCGATGCATATCCGGCCAGCGTTGGATTGCTGCTCGATACCTCGCGCAATGGCTGGGGCGGCCCGAAGCGTCCCACAGGGCCAAGCACCTCCACCGACCTGCGCACTTTTGTGACCGAGACCACCCTCGACAAACGGACACATAAAGGCAACTGGGGCAACCAAAGCGGCGCTGGCATCGGCGCGCGTCCCGTGGCGAATCCCGCGCCGAACTACGATGCCTTTGTCTGGGTGAAGCCGCCCGGTCAATCCGATGGCTCCAGTTCGCTAGTCCCCAAAGGCCCCGAGAACCCCGAGGGCAAGGGCTTCGACCGCATGTGCGATCCCACTTACAAAGGCAATGCGCTGAACGGACACACCCGCACCGGCGCTCTACCAAATGCACCAGTCGCCGGTCGCTGGTTCCAGGCGCAGTTCGAGGAACTGGTGCGGAATGCCTATCCACCTTTTGAGCCATGAGATCCATCCAGACAACCATCCTCACGACTGTTATCGCCGCGCTCGCATTCACCACAATTGCCGACGGGCAAACGCCGGTGCATTTAGACAATCCGTTCGTCGGCGCGACTTTTTACCGCAATGTGGACTACGTCGCCTCAGTCAAGTCGGCTGCCAATCTCCAAGGCGGTGCAGTGGGCCAACAGATGCGGCGGGTGGCGAACTTTCCCACCTTTGTCTGGCTGGATACCATCGCCGCCGTAAACGGCACGGGATCGTATCCGCGTGGACTGGCCGGGCATTTGGACCAGGCGCTGTTGCAAGGCGCGAACGCGATCGGGATCGTCATTTACAATCTGCCGAACCGCGATGGCTCGGCGCTGGCCTCGAATGGTGAACTACTCATCGCCCAGAACGGCCTCAATCGCTACAAGACGGAATACATTGATGTGATCTACAGCATCATCAGCCAGGCCAAATACAGCGGCTTGCGCATCGTGATGGTTATCGAGCCGGACTCGTTGCCGAACCTCATCACGAATCTGAGTTTTCCCAAAGTCGCGGAGGCTAACTCGACCGGCGCTTATGTGCAGGGCGTGCAGTATGCCATCGGCACGCTGCGCTCGATCACCAATACCTACGCTTACATCGATGTCGCGCACGCGGGTTGGTTGGGCTGGTCGAGCAACCTCGCGCCCTTTGTCACGCTGCTGAAGCAAGTCGGCACTGGCATCCCTGGTGGCAACAGCAAGGTGGATGGCTTCATCAGCAACACGGCGAACTACAATGTCTTCGTCGAGCCGTTCATGACCGCGAATCAAATGATCAGCGGCCAGCCTGTGCGCTCGACACCGATCTGGTATGACTGGAACGACCACATCGAAGAGCGCAGCTTTGCACTGGCCCTGCGCACCGCTGTGACGACTGGCACCGATGCGTATCCGACCAGCGTCGGCTTGCTGCTCGACACTTCGCGCAATGGCTGGGGTGGTGCTGCCCGCCCGACCGGCCCGAGCACATCGACGGTGCGTAACACCTTCGTGCGTGCGACCACGCTTGACCGCCGCATCCACAAAGGAAACTGGGGCAACCAAAGCGGCGCGGGAATCGGCGCACGCCCGATGGCGAATCCGTCTCCCAACTATGACGCCTTCGTCTGGGTGAAGCCGCCCGGCGAGTCCGATGGCTCCAGTTCGCTGATCCCCACCGGCCCCGACAACCCCGATGGCAAAGGGTTCGACCGCATGTGTGATCCCACCTACACCGGCAATTCCCTCAATGGCAATCAGCTCAGCGGCGCACTGCCGAATGCGCCCGTCTCGGGTCGCTGGTTTCAGTCCCAGTTCGTGCAGTTGGTGCAGAATGCCTACCCGGCCTTCACTGCGAGCACGGCGGTCTCGTTTGCCATCACGAGCACTTGGGCCACAGGCTACAATGGTGAAATCACGGTGACGAATGATGGCGACACTGCGGTGAATGGCTGGACGCTGGAGTTCGACTTCACCGGCACGATCACGAACCTATGGAATGGCACGATCACCAGCCACGTGGGCACGCACTACGTCATTCAAAACGTGAGCTACAATGCGAGCATCGCCGCAGGTGCCAGCGTGGCCGTTGGCTTCAGCGCTGACCCCGCCAATCAAGCGCAGCCACCGACGAACTATCTTTTCAATGGCGTGGCCGTGGGCGGAAGCACATCGAATCCCACGATCACCACGAGCGCACTGCCTGGCGGCAGTGTGGGCACGGTTTATTCGCAAACGCTCGCGGCCACCGGCGGCACCGGGCCGTATGCGTGGTCGGTGAGTGGCGGCACTTTACCGGGAAACACCCTGCTGAGCGCCGCTGGTGTACTGAGCGGCACGCCAACCAGCGCGGGCACGGCAAACTTCACGGTGATGCTGAGCGACAGTTCCGTGCCGGTCAAAACGACAATCAAGGCGTTGTCCATCGCGGTCACCACGCCACCGTCGATCTCGGTCAACGACGTGGCCGTGACGCTCACGGGGTCAACCAGCGTCACGGGTGTTTTGTCCACCAGCGGCAATCAAATCGTGGACTCGGCGGGCAATCCGGTGCGCATCACGGGCATCAATTGGTTCGGCTTTGAGACGGGCAACCACGTCTTCCACGGCCTGTGGGCACGCGGTTACCAATCAGCGCTCGATCAAATCAAGACGCTCGGCTTCAACACACTGCGCATCCCGTATTCCAACGCCATGCTGCGTGCGGGAGCCGCGACAAGCAGCATCAACTTCGCACTCAACCCGGATTTGCAGGGACTCACACCGCTGCAATGCCTGGATAAAATCATCGACTACTGCGGGCAGATCGGCCTGCGCATCTTCCTCGACCGCCACTCCGCCAACGCCGACGGCTACCTCAATGAAAACGTCTGGTTCATCGGCGGCGACGCCTACTACACCGAGCAGCGCTGGATCGACGACTGGGTGATGCTCGCCACACGTTACGCAGGCAACCCCACCGTCATCGGAGCCGACCTTTTCAACGAACCCAAACGCACCGCCACCTGGGGCAACAGCACGCCGCTCACCGACTGGAACAAAGCCGCCGAGCGCTGCGGCAATGCCATCCAAGCCGTCAATCCCAACTGGCTCATCATCGTCGAAGGCGTCGAGCAGTCCGGCGGCCAATCCTATTGGTGGGGCGGCAACTTGATGGGTGTGGCGACTCTGCCCGTGACGCTGAACATGCCCAACAAGCTCGTCTATTCCATCCACGACTATCCCGCGAGTGTCTCCGCGCAGACTTGGTTCAGCACAGGAAATTACCCGCAAACTCTCGGCGGCGTGTGGGACAGCTACTGGGGCTACGTTTTCAAAAACAACACCGCACCCATCATCGTCGGCGAGTTCGGCAGCAAGCTGCTCACCACCTCCGATCAGCAGTGGCTGGATAAACTCACCGACTACATGGACGGCGATTTTGATCTCAATGGCAGCAACGATCTTCCCGCAGGCAACCGCGGCATCAGTTGGACCATGTGGTGCTTCAACCCTAACAGCGGCGACACCGGCGGAATCGTGGGCGATGACTGGACAACCGTGAATCAAACCAAGCTCGGTTACATTCAGGCCAGCATGGGCCCATCGCTCGCGAGCACTACCGGTGGGCAGACGGTGAACTTCATCGTCACCCTCTCCGCAGCGTCCACTCAAGCCGAGAGCGTGGCTTGGACGACGGTCAACGGCACCGCCATCGCAGGCACCGACTTCACCGCCGCGAGCGGCACGCTGACCTTCGCCCCAGGTGAGACAAGCAAGACGATCACCATCATTTTACTGAACACAACCGCGCCGATCGACACCAAAGCCTTCGCCGTACAACTCAGCAGCCCCACCGGTTCGACACTCGGCACTGCCACAGCCATCGCCGCACTCGCACCGAACACCGCTTGGCATAGCTGGTTGATCGGAAAATTCCATGCAAGCGAACTGACCGTCCCCGCCATCACAAGCACATCCGCCGACCCCGATCACGACGGCATCCCCAACATCATCGAATACGCCACCGCGATGAATCCCATGGCTACTGACACCGTGCCAGCCTTTGCCACCAAGACAGTCGACGTGCTGGAGTTTACCTACACCAAGAACAAAACCGCGACCGATGCAAACTACATGGTTGAGTGGAGTGACATGCTCGGGAACGACTGGAGTACCAGTGGGATAAGTTCGCCGACGGTGCTCAGCGACAACGGCGTGACCCAGCAGGTAAAAGTCACTGTGGCTGCTGGAAGCGGAACCGCGAAGCGGTTCATGAGATTGAAGGTTACGAAGTAGGAGCGTTTCCTAATGATGAGATCGTCCTGCGCAACGTGCCTGACAGACACCCGGCGCGGAAGTGACTGCGAGCCTCGCAGGAAAATCCGCAGTGGCGAAGACGGGCGAAGACGGGCGCTGGAAAATCGAGTTGCCCAAGCTGGATGCCGGAGGACCGTTTCAGTTAGTTGTTTCAGCGGGTGCCGCAAAGAGGACTTACACCGACGTGCTGGTTGGCGATGTTTGGTTCTGCTCCGGAAAATCGAATATGGATTTCACGCTGGCCAAGACCGGTAAGCGTTCGTTTTCCGGCGCCACGGACTGGGAAAAGGAAGTCGCGGCGGCGAATCATCCGCAGCTCCGTAGTTCACCGCGAGGTGGGCGATGAGCGAGCTCCCGGCACGCGACGTGCCTGGCAAATGGGTGTGGCAAATGGGTGGTCTGTTCACCGGCGACGGCGGGAGATTTTTCAGCAGTGGCGTATTATTTCGGCCGGGGGATTCAGGAGAAGCTCAAGGTGCCGGTAGGGCTGGTGACCTGCGCCTACGGGGCCAGCACCATCGTGTCGTGGATCCGTGAGGAAGCATTGGCGGCGCATCCACAGTTCAAAGGGCTGCTAGAGGTGTTTTGCAGGAAGTACCTGGTCTTCCGCGACGACCTGAAGCAGTTCCTCGACTACGGCAACGCGCTCGCGAAATTCAAAACCGGCAAGGCACCGAAAAACCCCGATCCGTTCGAAGACCAGCACAACCCCTTTGTGCTTCATAACGGAATGGTCGCGCCCGTCCTTCCGTACGCCATTCGCGGAGTGATCTGGTATCAGGGCGAGTCTAACTTGAACACCCGCAGTCTCTGTGCGGATCTCCAACAGACGGTCATCGAGGATTGGCGGGCACAGTGGGGAAATCCCGAGCTGCCGTTCTATTTAGTCCAGCTCGCTCCTAACAAAGCTCCGTCAAAAGAATCCGGCGGCGGCCAGCTCGCCGAGGTGCGCGAGGTGCAAGCGAAGGCCCTAACACTTCCCCACACCGGCATGGCGGTGACCCTCGACATCGGCGGTGAAAAGGAAAAGGACGTGCATCCGCGGAACAAGCTCGATGTCGGCAAGCGCCTGGCCCGTCTCGCACGGACGGGAACCTATCGCAAGGCCGCCGAGGCGAGTGGTCCGGTGTTTCGTGAAAGCACCATTCAGAACGGCCGCATCCGTATGCTGTTTGATCATGCGGGCAGTGGTCTGGTGGCGAAAAACGGGGCTTTGCAGCAGTTTGCAATCGCTTTTTCAGAGGGACGGGAAATCACGCATGGCCCCGCGGATTGAGCGTCGTGGCGATTTCCGCGGCTGCATGAATCGATGGATGACTGGCTGATTTCTTTAGAACGGACGGGGCTTTTTCTTCGACGAAATTCTTTCCGCCCAGCACCGCGCCGTCGCTGAAGTAGCGGACCTTGCAGCGCAGGTAATCGGCTTGCGACAGCTTGCCGCCCTTCGCCAGCACCTCCAGCGCCTCCAGCGCCTTTTCCCGCGGGATCCGCCCGCGGTAAACGGCGGCCATCTCCCCTTTCGCGGCTTCTTTAACCCGCGCCTGGCCCAATTCCAATGCTCCGCCGGATTGCTTCGACGTCCTTCAGATCTTGATCCCGTCCCGCGGCGAGTTTAACGGCGATGAGGTCATCCCGGCCGATGAAATGAATTCGGCTCTCGCCCATCGAAACCGTCTTTCGTCTTTCCCACGCCGCATCGAAATCACCCCCGGGGATCTGTATCATGACATCGACGCGCAAGGGCGGGTTCCCCATTTGGTAGAAGTATCCGGGTTCCGAGAAGTCCGCCGCAGTGAGGTCGGTGAGTGGAGCTCCGAATTCCTTCAGCGCATTGAAAATGGCATTGGCGTCGCGGCATCGATCGCGATCCAAAGATCGAGGTCTTTGGTCCAGCGCGGCTCCGAGTAAAGCATCACGGCATATCCGCCGATGACGAGGTAGCGCACCTCATGCCTTTCCAAAACACTCAACAGCTCTTTGAAGTCGCGGCTCTGTAGCATCGTTCTGGGTTAGCAAACGGTGATCCTTGATCATGCCCCACATGGCTTCGAAAATTGCCTCGGGCCCCTGCTTTTGCCAATAGGCGATGTCCCAGGACCGGTCGTCTTCGGTGAAGCGGCTGTAATTTTCGGAAAACATTTCGGACTTCGACTCCGAAAGGTGCTGAATCACCTGCGCACGGACCTGCTCCACCGGCAGCCGCTTCGGCGGCGCGCTGGAAAGCGCGTTGCTGATCGCGACGGTTTGGGGTGATGGAGGCCCTACTCTCATGGTTGGGAGGATGCTCGCCACCGGCTTGGCTGTCAATCGGCGAGGCGGGAGGCGGTTCGGGCGTTACGGTGCACTGAAAGGAGGAAGTGGAGGGTTTCCGCCGTTCGGCAATTCTCGCGTTTCCTTCAGTTCCACCACCTCAAGTCACCGCCCGCCGCCGGATTTCCCGCAGCGCGTGCAGGCCGCCGGCATCCTCTCGAACGGGCCGCGCGCCGGTTTTGCGCTTGGGACCGAAATGCTCGCGGCAGCGGGTGAAGATGCCATCGACGAAGCCCTTGCTGCCTATCGCCACCCCGTCGCTGAACCAGCGGACTTGGCAACGCAGTAACTCCGCGCGGCTCAGTTTCCCGCCCCGCTTTAGCACCGCTTCCACCCGCTCTTTCGAAAAGCCTTTCCTTGAAGAGGGGGACAGGCGGCTCGCCTGCTCGCCCCTCTTCACCGCCTCTCCCAACCCGACCTCGATTCCCTCGCCGAACAACCAGCATCGATAGGCCTCCGCCGGGGTTAAGCCGCCGCGCTTCTCCTCCCACGAATCCATCGGCGCCTCCATCACCCGGCACAGGCCTCGCCGAGCCCGCTTGCTGCCGCTGGTCGCCTCGCCGTAGCCGGTCCAGCGGTAGTCCTTCGGATCATCCACCAGGCCGGCGCGGACCGGGTTCAGATCGATGTAGAGCGCCATCGTCCGCAATGCCTCGCCGTCTTCCACCAACACGCTTTTGAAGCGGTCCATCCACAAGGTCCCGCGGCGGCCGTGGTGCTTGTTGAACCAGCGGGAAAAGCGCTCCTTGAGCTCCTTGACGAAGATCGACAGGTCGCAGAATCGCCGCAGGAACGTCTCGAGGATCGCCTCCGCTTCGGCCTCCCGGCCCGCTTCGCGGACGCGGGCGAGTTCCGCCTTCACCCCGTTGATGTAGGCCTTCGAGTAGAGCAGCGAGAGGTGTTCCAGCAACTTCGCCTCGCCGCCTTCGCCCTCGAAGCGTTTGAGGAACTTCGCCCGCTCCGGGACCTTGGCCAGCAGGTGGAAGTGGTTGCCCATCACCGCGTAGGTCAGGACTTCGACGCCCGAGAACTTTGCCATCCGCCACATCAAGCGCCGGAAGGCCTCTTTCTCCGTGTCACCGAACACCATCTCCCCGCCCGCCGTGCGGCTCATCACGTGGTAGGCCTGACCGCCGGCGTTCTCGCCGCCGAACTGGCCCAGGATCCGCCGCGGCGCACGCTTCATCGAGCGGCCCAGGCTGTCCATCCGCCCCGGCATCGCGGCGGTGGGGAGAGTGACTTTCTCAAGCGGGGAGAGTTCCTTCAAGTCGTTGGTTTGCATCGGAGGAGGGGTCGTGACGGAGGGGAGTAGAGCAGAAACTGGCAGGGCTGTCTACAACTGAATGCCTGGCATTAAAACTGTGGCTTTCAGTCTGGCTTTCCCACGGCGGTAAGACGTCAGAGACCACGCTAACATCATTCCAGCATGTCCTGCAGAGTAATATCTCCTTTGAGAAGCTTGTAGAAAGTGGACTGGCCACCACTACCGGGCGCGAAGTTACGGCGATTGAAATCTTGATCAGTAACCTGAACGCTGTCAAAATACGGAGCGAAGTCGTCGATGGATGGAATCAGTCCGAAATTTCTATTTGTTACGTCCGGATAGACATGCTCCTTGAGATATTTCATTAGTGCCTTGAATGCATTTGATTTCGGCAGTAGATTGCTATTCTCAGCCAAATTATCCCACGAATCCGGCCACTTGTTCCGAACGGCAGAGAAATAATTGAAAATGATTTCCGCTATGTCCACCTCCCTTCCTTCAATGAAAAGATTTCGGAAGGGGGATTTAGCTAAATCATTCTCGGACGCTTTTTTTATTTTTTTACCTGCCAACAGCAAGTTTCGATCAGAGACAGCGTCGGGCGAAATGAATCTGATCAAAGATTCAACGAAAGCAGCTTGAGTAATGGGTTCGAATCGGCGTCCAGGAGTCGCAACCCCAAGCCTTTTTATCCTTTTATAAAGAGGGCTCCGGGAGGATCCATCGAGCATCACCGCAACGTTATGACAAGTCTTATGTGGACTTGGGTAAGTTGCCAATTCCGTTAGATCGTAAACGAGACTCCTATTAACTTTGGTTTGCGCCAAATTCACAGTGGCAAAAATATTCGCCTGCTCTGCGAGATCTGCGCCTACAAAGATGGCAATATTCATTTCGAAATCAGTGCCGTCACTCAGGCCCTCGAACGCCCAATTATTATTTTCATCCATGAAGGCAGCAATCCGATGTTGGCCATCAATCACGCGCGCAATCTTGTTAAATTCGATCTCATCCTCTTCGGCATCTGAATCTGGAACAAAAGCATGGAGGGTCAATTGGTTTAGGTCCGAATCGAATTCGGCACATTTCTGATCTACTGCGATAATCACCGCAGTTGGGAACGTTGCATCCCCTCCTTCCAGATATTTTCGAATATCTTTAACCCTTTTCTTTTGAACAGGCCTTTGAATTCCGAGGTATCTCTCGATATCCCGGGGATCTTCCGCGAGTCGCCGAACATCGGCATATGATATGCTGACAAGATCTTGTGCTTTTATTGATGCTACAAAAAACTCTCCGATTTTTTGGCGGACCCTGAGAACCGGCAGCGTTAGATTTTGTGTTTCCATGTGCTCAGATTTGATTAAGCTGGATTTATGCGATCCTCGAAGGCGTCGACTGCTTTTCTTTCCGCTCGGCGCATTGTCTGCACATAACCAGAGTCCAAATTATATTCGTCGAGTAACGCTAGGTACCAAAAATATAGGGACACAACATAAAACCCTATTAAAGTATCTCTAGTCATGACGCCTAAGATTAGATCTTGATATTCCGATGGCGAAAGTATCCTGGAAGTGTAAGACAAGCCGGTAACAAGGAGAAGCAGTGCGCAAATAACAAAGCACAACCAATACCCGCGGAACATTTCCTTGATTACAAGTTTGCCTTCTTTGTCTTTTTCTACGTATGCATCTATGAATCTTCCCACAACTATAAATAGAAAAGGCGATAGAAACGAGGCGGCATAAACAAAGATCCCATCTTTCTGAAGGATGTTGTGAAATTCTCGGCCCATCGCATTTAGAAGAGTTTCGTCCTCGGAACTTCCAAATTTAGAAAATAAAATCGCCAGAATTACCGGAGAGGTACTTAGCACCCAGAGCACGATTGCTTTGATTATAGCTTTTCTATGCACTAAAGGCCGGTATTGGGTTAGTGCGCTTAGTATCGGAATTTTAGAGATAATACGAATCATGAGGCCTCCCATGTAGCGGCTAAACGAAATTAAGGGTCTCGCCAACCAAGTTTGGGCGATGCTAGAGAGATTGGATAACCAGCTCTTCATAAATTCCTCTTCCTCGACAAGTTCCTGAAATGAGGCTTGGTCTTGAGACAACCCTGTGCTGGCCTATGCCTTCATAAAGGTTTTTTATGCTGTGGTGATTGGCATTGGTTAAAATTACTTTCGCGCCTCTTGCAATCGCTCGGCGAATTGAGTCTCGGAGCCTGAGTTGATCATTCCAAGAAAATATCGCTTCGTTATATTTTACGAAGCCATTTGTGTTATGGAGAATTGTATAGGGCGGGTCGATAAAAAGAAGATCATTTTCTTCAGCGTCATCAATAGTTGCTTCAAAATCACAGCATCGGATATCCGCTTTCTGAAGCATTTGCGACACTCCCAGGAAGTCGTCGGTAGGCAAAACAACGGTGGTTTTTGTGCCGATGGGGACATTAAACTCACCGTTGAGATTAACCCTATAAAGGCCATTCCAACAGGTCCGATTTAGGTAGATAAATCGTGAAGCTCGCTGAATATCAGTTTTGGGGCTTGAAGATCGGATCGTGTAATAGTAATCTTTACTATGATTTCGATGATGTTTTTTCAATGCCCGCTCTATTTCGCGCGGATGGCTGCGCAAAGCGATGTATGTTAAAATGAGATCCTTATTGATGTCGGATAAGATAGCTTGGCTCGGATCGACTTTAAAAAACACAGCTCCGCTACCAAGGAATGGTTCAATATATCGATTGCGTTCGATGCCAAACAAATCTCGATGCTCTTGTGCAAACCAACGCTTTCCGCCGGCCCACTTCAAAAATGGACTGATCGGGATGCCATTCTGATCGAGATTTGCCATTCAGTTGGTGAAGGTTGCGTGCTTTGGCAAAGGCCGGTCAAGGGTATTCGGCACCGCTGTCACTGAACGTCCGTCCGGCACCGCTATTTCTTCTCTGGAATACCAACTAGGTTGCCACCCGTCCCGCCACTGCTGGAACAGGAACAGGCTGTGGGAATTTAAAATATGCCTGCGGGGGGAAGGAAGAGCGGCGGCTGTCTGGCCGCCGCTCATAGTTTTTGAGGCTTACTGGCACGCCTCGCACGTCCCGCCGTTCATCATGGCGTCGATGCT
Organism: Akkermansia sp.; assembly: GCA_043729195.1. GTDB lineage: Bacteria > Verrucomicrobiota > Verrucomicrobiia > Verrucomicrobiales > Akkermansiaceae > Haloferula. Next base: position 28,424 of record JAYTLR010000148.1, on the reverse strand, counting down.
GCAGGCGTTCTTCTCGGCGTCGCTGTATTCGCGGGCGGCGGTGGCGGTGGCCATGACGCCGCGTTGCTCCTTTTTCACGTCGATGGTGGCTTTCTCGATGTTGGAGGCCTGGAGGGTGCGGAGGTAGTAGGTGGTCTTGAGGCCCTTGTCCCAGGCGCGGCGGTACATGTGGGAGAGGGTCTTCATGTCCGGGGTGGCGAGGAAGAGGTTCACGCTCTGGCTCTGGTCGATCCACTTCTGGCGGCGGGCGGCGGCGTCGACGATGAATTCGTGGCCGATGCCGAAGACGGTCTTGTGCTTGTGCTTGAGGGCCTCCGGGATGTCGTCGATGGCATCGAGTTCGCCGTCGAAGTACTTGAGCTGGTCGAGCATTTCCTGGTTCCAGAGGCCGGCCTTCTTGAGGTCCTTCACGAGCTCGGCATTCAGGACGATGAAGTCGCCGCTGAGATTGCTCTTCACGTAGAGGTTCTTGTAGTTCGGCTCGATGCAGGGGGTGGTGCCCATGATATTCGAGATGGTGGCGGTGGGGGCGATGGCGAGGACGTTGGAGTTCCGCATGCCGTGCTTGGCGATCTTTTCGCGGACGACGGACCAGTCCATCTTGCCGCCGCGGGGGACGTCGATCTTGCGGCCGCGCTCTTCCTCGAGGAGGTCGACGGTGTCCTGGGGCAGGAGGCCGCGGTCCCACTTGGAGCCCTTGTAGCTGGAGTAGCTGCCGACTTCCGCGGCGAGGTCGCTGGAGGCGCTGTAGGCGTAGTAGGCGATGGCTTCCATGAACTCGTCATTGAACTCCACGGCGGCGTCGGAGGCGAAGGCGAGGTTGCGCTTGTAGAGGGCATTCTGGACGCCCATGACGCCGAGGCCGATGGGGCGGTGGCGGGTGTTGGCGGTCTTGGCGGCGGCGGTGGGGTAGAAGTTGATGTCGATGACGTTGTCCAGCGCGCGGATGGCGACGGTGATGGTCTCCTTCAGCATCTCGTGGTCGAGGGCGCCGTCGCGGGTGATGTGGGTGTCGAGGATGACGGAGCCTAGGTTGCAGACGGCGGTCTCTTCCTCGGAGGTATTGAGGGTGATCTCCGTGCAGAGGTTGCTGGAGTGGATGACGCCGACGTGGTCCTGCGGGGAGCGGACGTTGCAGGGGTCCTTGAAGGTGATCCAGGGGTGGCCGGTCTCGAAGACCATCTTGAGCATGGATTTCCAGAGCTCGATGGCGGGGACGGGGCGCGACCAGATCTTGCCATCGGCGGCCATGGCTTCGTACTCGGTGTAGCGTTGCTCGAAGGCCTTGCCGTAGAGGTCGTGGAGGTCGGGGACCTCGTTCGAGCGGAAGAGGGTCCAGGTGCCGCGTTCCTCCATGCGCTTCATGAAGAGGTCGGGGATCCAGTTGGCGGTGTTCATGTCGTGGCAGCGGCGGCGCTCGTCGCCGGTGTTTTTCCGCAGCTCGAGGAAGTCCTCGATGTCATTGTGCCAGGTCTCGAGGTAGGCGCAGCCGGAGCCGCGGCGCTTGCCGCCCTGGTTGACGGCGACGAGCTGGTCGTTGTGAAGCTTGAGGAAGGGGATGATGCCCTGGCTCTCGCCATTGGTGCCCTGGATGTAGCCGCCGGTGCCGCGGACGGCGGTCCACGAACCACCGAGACCGCCGGCCCACTTCGAGAGGAAGGCATTTTCCGCGATGCCGCGGATCATGATGCTCTCGATGGAGTCGTCGACCTTGTAGAGGTAGCAGGAGGAGAGCTGGCTGTGGAGGGTGCCGCTGTTGAAGAGGGTGGGCGTGGAGGAGCAGAAGCGGCGGCCCTTGTAGAGGTTGTAAAGGCGGATGGCCCAGGACTCGCGGTCCTTTTCCTCGCGCTTGAAGAGGCCCATGGAGACGCGCATCCAGAAGAACTGGGGCGTTTCGATGCGGCGGTGCTTGTTGCCGGTCTTGTCGACGATGAGGTAGCGGTCATACATCGTCTGGATGCCGAGGTAGTCGAAGTCGAGGTCGGCGGAGGGGTCGAAGGCGTCGGCGAGCTTGTCGAGGTTGTAAACGTCGAGCAGCTCGGGGTGGAGGCGCTTGATGGCGATGCCGTGCTTGAGGTAGCTCTTGAAGGCGGCCTTGTGGGCGGCCTTGAGCTTGTCGATGCCGTCCTTGAGGATGCTCCAGTCGAGGACTTCCTCGTAGATGTAGGAGAGGAGGATGCGGCCGGCGAATTTCGCGAAGTCGGCGTCCTTTTCGATGAGGGCCTTGGCGTTGAGGATGATGGTGTTCTTGAGGTCCTTTTCGGAGATCTCGTTGCCGACGGAGCGGCGGAGTTCGCGCTCGATCTCGACGTCGTTGAGGTTGAGCTCGAGGCCGATGGAGGCGTAGGCGATGCGCTTGCGGAGATCGGTGCCGTCCCAGAACGAGGAGATGCCCTCGTCGGAGGTGACGGTGACCATCAGCTCCTGGTTCGGGTCCTCGGCGTTGTCCTCCTCTTCCTTGCGCATGCGGGCGCGCTCGTCGCGGTAGCGGACGTAGTGGGTGGCGGCCTTGAAGTGGCCCTGGCGCATGAGTTCCTCCTGGACCATGTCCTGGACGTCCTCGATGTGGACGAAGGAGGAATCGCCGCGGCGGATGCGGTCGGTGACACCCTTGGCGACCTCGACGGCGGGCTCGGGGTTTTCTTTGATGGTGAGGAAGGCTTTGCGGACGGCGATTTCGATCTTGGTCTCGGACCAGGGGACGACGTTGCCATTGCGGCGGATCAGGCGGACCGGCAGGGCGTGCGGGCCGGTGTGGACGTCGACGGCGCCGGTCTTTTCCATGGAGCGGCGGAAGGCGAGGGACTTGGCGACATCGTAGGCCTCGTTTTCAAGGAGGGCCTTTTCGATGAGCAGGTAGAGGTCGCCCTCCGAGAGGCGGAGGCGGCCGTCGGCCTTGAGGGAATCGGTGAGGAAGGCGGCGACGGAGTGGGCGACGTCGGAGACGAACTTGCGGTTGACGTCGGAGAAGATGGAGGTGTGGTCCTCGCTGCGGGAGATGAGGAGGTCGGCGAGGGAGTCGCCGATGGCGTCGGCGACGTCTTCGAGGGAGAAGTGGGAATCGGTGGCGCCGCGGGTGATGGTGATTTCCGGCAGCGGCGCGCGCTTCTCGGTGGTGAGGACTTCGCGCCAGGCGAAGCCGCGGTCGGTGAGGGAGAAGCGGTCGGTGACGACTTGCTTGAGGGCGAGGTCTTCGTTGAGGTTGAGGGAGCGGAACATTTTTTTGAGGAGGTGGGTGTGGAGAGGGAGTGGTTTTTGGTGGGGCGGGACGTGTGAACTGGCGGGGGGAGTGCCGAGTGATCAGTGATCAGTGAGCAGGGGAAGAACTGGTGAGGCGAGGCGTGCAGGTGGTTGCGGAGCGGGTGAACTGGCGGGGGAAGTGCCGAGTGAGCAGTGATCAGTGATCAGTGGAAGAGTTTGCGGGGGCGGAGTGGGGGCGTGGTTGCGGGGCGCGGGAACTGGCGGTGATCAGTGGAAGAATTGTCGTAAGGACTTGGGATCAGGAGTCGCGTTTGAGGCGGCGGAGGAGGGAGTTGATGAGGCCTTGGAGCATGCGGGAGATTTCGCGGGTCTCCTGGATCATGGAGCGGGAGCCTTCGAGGGGCGGGACGCCGAGGCGCTGGCGGACGCGTTCGGCGACGTAGAGCTGGGTGCGGAGCTCGCCGCAGGAGCCTTTGCTGTAGCGGAGGAACTTGATGTAGTCGGGAGTGCTGTCGCGTTCGCAGCCTTCGGCGATGTTCGACGGGATCGAGAGCGAGGAGCGCTCCATTTGATTGCGGAGGGCGAAATCTTTCGACTCCGCCAGCGCCACGTGGACGTCGACCGCAAGGTTGCAGCCCCGCTTCCAAACTTCGAGATCTTCAAACGTTTCGATGTCACTCATGGTCGTCTTATTTTGGTCTTTCCACTGATCACTGATCACTCGGCACTCCTTAGAGCTCGTCGTCGTGGACGGTGCTGAGGGCGGAGGCTTTCTGATACTCGGTGACGCGACCTTCGAAGAAGTTGGTCTCCTTTTTGATGTCCATCATTTCGGCGAGCCAGGGGAATGGGTTGTTGACGGACTCGTTGAGCGGGGCGAGGCCGCAGGAGGTGAGGCGGCGGTCGGCGATGTAGTCGATGTAGGTCTCGAAGTCCTCGGAGTTGAGGCCGAGGCCGGCGACGGGGAGGCAGTCGCGGATGAAGGCTTTTTCGAGGCGGATGCCCTCGGCCATGGTGGCGCGGAGGTCCTCGCGGAACTCCTCGGTCCAGACGTCGGGGTTCTCGTCGATGAGGTCCATCAGGAGGTTGCGGAAGACCTCGATGTGGTTGCTTTCGTCGCGCAGGGTGTAGCGGAACATGCTGCCGATGCCGGGGAACTTGTTCTGGCGGTAGAGGCTGAGGATCATGCCGAAGAGGCCGTAGAACTGGGTGCCTTCCATGACCTGGCCGAACATGAAGATGTTCTTGGCGAGGGCCTGCTTGTTGGCGGTGACGGTGAGGTCGACATCGCGGCGGAGGGCTTTGCTGTTGGAGACGACGAAGTGGTTCTTGGCGGCGATCGAGGGGACGTCCTCGAACATGGCCTCGCACTCGTGCGGGTTGATGCCGAGCGAGGAGATCATGTAGACCAGCGAGTCGGCGTGGATGTTTTCCTCGTGGGCGTGGCGGCCGAGGACGAGTTTGAGTTCGGGGGCGGTGACGACTTCGCGGACGACGTGGAGGACGTTGTCGCCGACGATGCCTTCGGCGGCGGAGAAGTAGCCGATGCCCATCTTGATGATCCAGCGCTCGACGTCGGTGATCTCATCGGAGCGCCACTGCTCGACGTCCTTCTGCATGGTGACGTCCTCCGGCTCCCAGTGGTTGTTCTTCATCGTCTTGTACAAGTCGTAGGCCCACTGGTACTTGAGAGGGAGGATGTTGAAGAACATCGTTTCCTTGCCGTTGATCACGCGCTTGGCGGCGTAGGCGGCTTCGGCTTTTTCGCGGTCGAGGATGAAGGTGCGGGATCCGAGGGAGACGGTGGTGGTGGCGGACATTTTGGGGTGATTTCTGGAGAAGAGGTGGTCTGGAAGGATCGTTGCCGGGGAGGGCCGGCGTCGCGGGAGCAGCGTTGGGAAGAGTGGGGAAAACGGTAGCAGACCTCAAGCCGATTCTGCTCATATGGTATCCACAAATTATTCACAATACCACCTGTAGTGGTATCGTCGCCCAAGTGGAACCTTGACAATTGTCCCGGGAGCCGTAAGAGCTTGAAAGATGTGGAACTGGCGGAATGGGGTGCTCATGGGCCGGGAAAAGTCTAGGGGTCCGAATTTTTTTGGCGTGGAGGAGCGGGTTCGGGGCGAGGAGAAGTTTTTAAGATGTTAGATTTCAGGAGAACTCGAGAAGAGCGCAAATCGCTGATGCCAAGAGGCTTACGGTTGTAAAAATTCCTGAGGATAGGCGGTTGATGGCCCCTAAGGAAATCTCTAACTGCCCGGTTATCAGGGACTTCGACGCACGGGGAAGGATGCGGATCCGGACCGGGAATTGGGGTAGGCCGGCGGAGGCGCGGCTTCGGCGGGTTCTTTTGCATTTCGCCCTCGGGGGTGAAGTGGGCGGGCCCAGCGGTCCGGCTACCGGCGTGGTGGGGCCCTGCCGGGCTGGGGCTTAACGGCGGGTAGGACGGCGGAGGCGCGGCTTAGGCGGGTTCTCTTGCATTTCGCCCTCGGGGGTGAAGTGGGCGGGCCCAGCGGTCCGGCCCTACCGGCGTGGTGGGGCCCTGCCGGGCTGGGCTTAACGGGTAGGCCGGCGGAGGCGCGGCTTCGGCGGGTTCTTTTGCATTTCGCCCTCGGGGGTGAAGTGGGCGGGCCCAGCGGTCCGGCCCTACCGGGGTGGTGGCGGGCCGTGCCGTGCCGTGCCGGGCTGACCGGCGGTGAAGCTGGTGGGCAGGCGGGATAAAAAAAGCCTCCCGGGTGACCCGGGAGGCTTTGGAAAGATCTGCTTCGCGCAGCGGCGATCAGCGACGGCGGCGGGCGATGAGTCCCAAGATGCCGAGGGCGCTGAGGAGTGCGGTGGATGGCTCGGGCACCACCTGCACCAATTGGATGGCGTTCAGGACCCCGCGGCGAGCGCCACCACCCGAAGTGGTTGGGGCTTGGTCGGTTACCACGTTGCCACCTGGCACCACGTTTTCGAAGTCGAAATTGATCACCCCGCCGATAGCAACTGCGGTAAATTTAACATATTCAATGCCTTCCACCAACAGCCCGTTGCCGCCGACGAACCCGTCCCAGCCCGTCTGCTTTCCGACGCCGTTGACCTCGAAATAACTATTCTGACCTCGGAATCCGCCTGAGCCCGCAGTCGTGCTCATGGTCACTCCTTGACCGTAAAAGTAAATGTCGTAAGTCGCCCCCACCACCAAACCGGTGAACGAACCTGCAGCGGTGGCGACCGTGTTGCTGTTTGCCGACTCGACGTTGACCCCGTCCCTCATCAGGGAGAGATATGCTGCTCCCGCTCCTCGCTCGGCCTCAGTGGTGGCGCTGCTCGAAGTGGCAGTAACGGGGTTAAGGCCCGAAAGCGAGAAACCGATGCCCGTGGCAACGTTGGTGGAATCTTTCAGAGCGGTGCCGGCCGAAGTGCCGGATCCGGCGATGCTGGTTAGCGGATTCCACGTGGCGGTGGCACCGCCGGCCAGATCGGGCGCTGCCGCCAGGCCGACATACGTCGCACTGGTAGGCGAGTTGAAGTCGATATTCACCACGCTTGCCGAGGCCAAGCCGGTCATGGCGGTGAGAGTCAGGATCGCGGGGAGGGGGAAATTCATAAAATACCGCTACGTGGTTGCCGCGACGCTATCTGGGTGTCGATAAATTGCAAGGCGCATTTCGGCAATGTCTTTGTGGGACTCGATCATCTAGCCCGGCTTCATTTTTGGCCATTCATTATACTCAAGATCAGGGACTTGTGATCCGGTAAAAGGCTTTGCCGGCGGGTGGATTGGGATCGGTGTATTCCATGGCTCCAGTGGTCCCGGAGATCAATGATTGTAATGTAGTCCAGTTTACAAGGTTGGTGGAGCGCTGGAAGGAGTAGCCGAAGCCGGGGCTACCGGTGTAGCGGATCCGCATCTGGTTACCCGCGAGCTTTTCAAGGACTGGCGGTGGATTGCCGGTGATGCCATCGGAAACCAATGGGCCGACCTGGATGCGCAAGGGAGCGGTGGAAAAGCCACCGCGGCCGTCCTGGACGGTGAGTGGGAAGGAATCGGCGCCATTGAATCCGGTGACCGGGGTGTAGACCAGGAGGCCGTCGGTCATGGTGACGGTGCCGCCACCCGTGGACGTGCCATCGCCGATGACGAGCGAGACGGGATCGCCGTCGGGATCGGACGAGCCGCTAAGGATCAGAATGTGGGAAATGAAAACCGACTGGTTGGTACCGATCGATGTCGAGAAGCCGGAGAAGACGGGCGGCGCATTCCCGCCGACGCTTGGCGCGGAAATGGTCACCTGGACATCATCGGATGCCGTGAACTGGGTGTCCGACGAGGTGAGGCGCAGGAGGTAGGTGCCGAGAGCGGTGAAGGAGGCGGTGGTCGCGGCGGTATTGGCCGGGCTGAAGGTAACCGCGGCGGGGCCGGAGACGAAGGACCAGCTGCGGCTGAGCGCGAGGGCATCGGGCAGGCCGTCATCGGTGACGGTACCGGTCAGGGCGACCTGAACGGAGGTGGTGGAGAGGATCGCGGACTTGTCGGGGCCGGCATTGACGAGCGGAGCGGTGTTGCTGGGGCTCACGGACGACGTTTGCACGAAGACGATCCAGTCCTGGGTGGTGGTGTCGGGCGGGCTGCCGAGGGAAACGCTGGCGCCGCCCGTGACGTTGGGACGGGTGACGGTGGCGCCGGTGCGGGGGTTCAGCCATTTCACGGTGAACTGGCCGCTGGCGCCGGAGAGATTGAGCGTGTGGGTGCCGCCGGAGTGGAGTTGGACGAGGTAGCTTTGGCCGGTTTTCGCGAGGCAGCGGTTGGCGTTGTTGCCATTGCCGCTGACCAGGGAGTTCTGATTGCTCATTTCCTGGAAGGGAACGTCGTCGGCATCCAGGAACTGCAGGGAGTAGCGGCAGTAGTCCCAGAAGGCGTTGCGGCTGCGGAAATCCTGGCAGGTGAGGTCCGAATGCGCCAAGGCGTAGCCGAAGTAATATTCGCAACCCGCGCCGCCGGCCATGATGTTGCCCCAGATCGCGTTCTTCCGGGCATTGGTGTGGTTGGTGGCGGCACCGCTGTCGCTGTCGGGGCGGAGCGAGTATTGGGAGTCGCCCGGCTCATCGCAGGCCACCACCCATGGGCGACCGGTGGCGGCGGAGTCATCGATGTAGTCCTTGGTCATCGCGAACATGTCGGTGAAGTCCGACGCATTCAGTTGCAGCGAGAAGCCGGTGAGCTTCGAGGCATCGCCGAGGAGTTCCTTGTGCAGCACGCTGGTGGTGTTGTGGATGACGATGGGGTGCTTGTACGGATCGTTGTCGTGGAAATACTGGGCCCACGACTTTTTGCGGGTGGTGGTGGCGGTGCATTCTTCGCCGAGGTTCCAGTTCAGCGCGGGGTGGTGGCCGAAGCGGGCCATGAGCTCGCGGTAGTAGAGCTTGCGCTGGTTGCCGAGATCGCCGCCGTCGAGGAGGTTCTGGTTTTCGATCTCCTGGGTTTTGAAATGGAGGTGCATCCCCTTTTTCGTACCGTGCTCGAAGACCATCTCCCACTGGTCGAGCTTGGAGACGTCCAGGCGGACGCGTTCGCCGTATGAGGAGTAAGGGAAGACATTTTTGTCGTCCCCGTCGATGTTCATGGTGAGGAAGGAGAAGGCGTTGAGGCCTTCGGAAGCGAGGTAGTTGATCGCGCCGATGAGGCCCTTGCCCTTGGTGCCTTGCCAGATCGGGTCGCCGCTTTGCCAGTCGGCGACGTGGGCGGTCCAGGCCTTGATGTAGGTATCGCCCTGGCCGTCGGTTTTGAAATCGCCGTCGAAGTCCTGGTAGGCGAGCAGGTTCTCCGGGGCATCGACGCCGGCTTTCATGAAATACTCGCCGGTTTCGGCAAAGCGCAGGTGGTGCTTGCCGACATAGTCGAGGCGGCCCTTGCCACGGAAGTCGATGCCGGATTTGTCGGTGGCGGCGATGCTGAAGTTACCGTCGGAGGCATCGAAGAACCCGGCGCTGGTGCCGGCGGCGGTATCGGTGGCGATATTGGTGCCGGAGCGGAAGGACGCGAGGTAGGTCCAATCGCCGGTCTCGTCAGGGGCGAAATGGACACGCCAGACATTGCCGGAGGTGGCGGAGGTGTTGGCCGCATTGCCATCGGCGGCGTAGTAGCCGGGGACGAGGTAGGATTTGCCGGTGGCCGGGTGGGTGAAGGTGACGTTCAGGCGGAGGTCGGTGAAGGGGTTCGGCGTGGCGGACTCGCTGGTGGCGGGCCCGGTGAAGCTGAGGGTGACCTTGTGCCATTTCTTGAGCTCGCCGGAGACGATGGCGGGGCCGCTGGTAGCGGGGAGGACGGAAACCGAGGCTTCGTCGCTGGCGATATTGCCGGAGTTGTCGGTGACGGTGAGGCGGAAGATATAGCTGCCTTGAACGAGCGCCGACGCGGTAAGGTTGGCACTCGCGGATCCGGACAGCGTGGCGGTGGAAGGACCGGAGACCTGGCTCCAGACGTAGCTGGAAATCGAGCCGCCGGTATCGGTGCCGGATCCGTTGAGAACGACCGAGGAGGTCGGCAGGGTGATTGCCTTGTCGGCGCCGGCGTTGGCCACGGGGTTTCCGGTGACCTGGCTGTTGATGACCGTGAAGACGACCGTCAGGGGGGTGCCCGCGGTGCCGCCGCCGTTTGACAGCGTGTAGGGTGTGGCGGTGAGGGTGTGGGTGCCGAGAGCCGGGGTCCAAGCCCAGTAGTCGGTGAGCGCATCGCCGCCGATGGTGTAGGGCGCGCCGCTCTGGGTCATGTAGTTGGACACCGCATCGTAGCTGAAGCGGACCGAGCCGACGGTGGTAGGCGAGGTGTCGGCGCGGATGTTGAGATTGGGGCCGGTGACGGCGAGGTCGATGGTCATGCCACTGGTCATGGGGCCGATGTCGTTGTCGGTGTCCGCGTTGACCAGCATCAGGGTGGCGACGGATTGGCCGCTGCCTCCGGCGGCGGCGACGTTGACGATGGCGTCGTCGGAGGCGGTCTGGCCGTCGCTGGTGGTGACCGTGAGACGGAAAACGTAAGCACCTTGGATCAAGGCGGAGGCGTTGAGATTCACCGTGGTAGTACCGGACAGCGTGGCGGTGGAAGGGCCGGAGACCTGCGACCACGCGTAGCTGGTGATCGAGCCGGTGGACGCGCTGCCCGAACCATTCAAGACGACCGAAGATGTGGGTAAGATGAGCGACTTGTCGCTGCCAGCATTGGCGCTTGTGGCCCCGGAAGCCGGGGTCGTTGAGGATTCTGCCACGGTGTCGGCTTTCGCGGTGATCTCGTCCACAGTGCTGCGGCGGAAGACGATGCGGTCGATGTTGAATTTGATGGAGCGGCCCGAGATCGTAAGGGTGTATTCCCCTCCGGAAGTGAAGTTATAAACGGGATAGCGTTTGTTGGTGGTGCCGCCGGCATCGAGCAGATTCGCCCAGCCCCAGGTGGTCGGCGAGCCCCCGTACATCTTGGTGTCGCTGGTCAAGAGCGACAGGGGCGCGTCGTTCATGTGGGTGTTGCCGGCGTTCGGTCCGGCACCGAAGGGGTCGCCGCCGACCTTGACGTAGCAGTCGTTGTTCTTGTCAGGTTCGGCGCCGTCGAGCCGGGCACGGGAGCGGAGGTGGAGATAATAGTAACCGCCCTGGTTGATCTTGAAATTGTAGGTGAGCGGGGTCTTCGGAGTGCCACCATTGGAGCCGTTGCCTTGGAACTCGATGTGCGCCTCGTTGGCCGCGCCGGCGACGTAGTTGGTTTCACCCGGCGTGTGGATTTCCCAGCGGTCGGTGCCGGTGCCGAGCGGGCTGCTTGTCCTCTCGGCCTCCATCACGAGGATGCCGTTGGACTCCTGATAAACGTCATCGGGACCGACGACGGCGAAGGCAGCCGGAGCGGCCAGGACAAGGGCGAGAAAGGCTCGAAGTGGCGACATGAGCTTTGTACGGATAATTCTGAGAAGTCGACAGGTGCGCTTGAACCGGAGCGCAGAGGCGGCCCGGGCGACGAGACTGGACCTTGCACGACTTGCGGTGGGAGGAGCTACCGGAAGCAGAGGGTGTGCAGGTTAGGAGTAACCATGTAATAGCTCTCCGTATTATCGACTAGTAAAAAATACTAACAATTCAGTGATTTGTCGAAAAACTCCGCGAATCATCGAATGCAGCGCTCTTTGGAAGAGCGTGCGCGGGCAGCAGATCGCCGCTGCTCAGGGAGTGGCGATGCGGTAGAAGGCTGCGGACGCGGGTGGAGCGGGGTCGATGTGATCGATTTGTCCGGAGGTTCCACCATTGACGGTGGCGAGAGTGATCCAAACCTGGAGATCGATGGACCGCTGGATCAGGTGGTCGAATCCCGGGATGCCCTCGAAGCGGATGCGCGCGGTGCTTTCGCCCTCCCTGCTGACGGTCGGGATCCGTGAGAAAGCCTCTTCAACGGGCGATATCACCTCGATGGCCAGCACCGCCGACGTAAATGTCCCGCGTCCGTCCTGCACGGTGAGCACAAAGGAATCGGGGCCGAAATAGTCGATGGAGGGAGTATAGGTGAGGCTTTCAGGACCCATGGTGACGAAGCCGCCAGAGCTTGTGCCGCCGCTGGCGAGGACCAGGGTGACGGGGTCACCGTCAAGATCGGATGCGGCCTGGAGAAGTTCCGCGTAGGCGAGACTGAGCGGCTGATTTACTTCCGTGGCGGCCGGTGGCGCGCTGAAGACTGGCGCCGAGTTCCCCAAAACGTTGAGGTCGAGACGGGGGCGGGACGTGGTGACCGGATGCTCCTTGGAAGCAAAGCCCACGTTCCCGTCCGCGGGGTTGCTTTCGAGGATGAAGCTGTAGATCCCCGGCCCCGGGAGATGCTGGGACAAGTCGAAGGACACCGCTTGGCCGGCTTCGACGGCACCCGAGAAGAAAGCGATCAGCGCCCCTTTGGCGGGGGCGTTGTCACCTTGGATCCCGGCTTCGGTCCAGTCGTTCGACTCCGCCGCGTAAAGGCTGAGGTTCATCAAGCCCGAGGTCATTCCCTCGGCCTCGGTAAGGCGCAGGAATGCTTCCAGCGGAAGGGCATCAAGACCCGAGAGGTCGAACTGGAGATAGCTCACCCGGTCGGCGGAGCCGGCAACCAGAAGCGGTCCGTTGTCATTGAGCCCGGCGATGGTGCTGGCGTCCTGGGTCGGAGAAAAGACGCGGTAGCCGGTGGTTTCGGGCGGCAGGACCTGGATGGAAACTTCGTCGGCGGAACTGAGGTCGCTATCGGTCGCGGATAAGCGGAGCACGAAAGATCCGGTCGCGGTAAATGAAGCGCCAGTGGCCGAGGCTGCGGGATTCGCAAAGGTCACCTCGCCCGGGCCGGAGACCTTTGACCAATTGCGCACCAGCGAAAACTCGTCCGGCAGCCCGTCATCGGTGACGTTTCCGGACAGCACCACGTTGACCCACGGCCCCGCAAGGAAGACCGACCGATCCGGACCGGCATCGCAGACGGGCGGGGCGTTGGTGCCGCTGCTGCTGTTGATCGACTCCACGAGGACGATCCAATCTTCTGCCGGTGAGGCTGGGGGAGTGCCCAGGCTGATGACGCCGCCTCCCGTCACATCCGCCGCCGGGATCAGCGGTCCGCCGCTGCGCGGATTGAACCATTTCACGGTGAAGGTGCCGGTGCCGCCGGATAGATCGAGGGTGTGGGTGCCGCCGGAGCGGAGGTGCACAAGATAGGTATCGCCGATTTTCGCGAGGCATCGGTTCCCGCCTTCACCGGCATTGCTGGTCTGTTCCGTGCCGGTGCCACTGATCAAATCGTGGTGATTTGAGAGCAGTTCGAAGGGAAAGGGATGATTCTCAAAGAGCCACACCGCGTGGCGGCAATACGGCCAGAAAGAGTCCCGGCTGCGAAAGTCCTGGCAGGTCAGGTCCGAGTTGGCATACGCGGAGCCGAAGTAGAACTCGATGCCGGCGCCGCCGGCCATGATGGTGGCCCAGAGCGCGTCGCGGCGACCGTCGAGGTGGCTGCTGCCCGGATCGCTATCGGGACGGAGGCTGGCGGAAGAATTGCCCGGCTCATCGCAGGCCACCACCCAGGGTTTCCCGGCGGCCTTTGATGCGTTCAGCCAGCGCTTGATGTCGAAGAAGGTGTCGCCGAAGTCCGCCTCGTTCATTTGCTTGGACATTCCGGTGACCTTGGAAGCGTTTCCCATCAGGTCGAAATGCTGGTCGCCATTGTGGATGACGATGTGATGGCGGTAGGGGTCGTTGTCGTGGAAGAACTGGGCCCACGCTGTTTTCTTCGCCAAGGTGGCGCGACTTTCCTCGCCGAGGTTCCAGTTCAGCGCCAAGTGGTGGCTGAAGCGGGCGATGAGTTCGCGGTAGTAGAGTTTGCGCTGGTTTCCGAGGTCACCCCCGTCGAGCAGCCCCTCGTTCTCGGTTTCTTGGGTCTTGAAATGGAGGTAGAGCCCTTTCCGGGTGCCGTGCTCGAAGACGATCTCCCACTGGTCCAGTCGCGAGACGTCGAGGCGGAAGCGCTCGGTGTAGGTCGTGTAGGGGAAGACGTTCCGGTCGTCCCCGTTGATGTTCATGGTGAGGAAGGATACGGCATTGAGGCCTTCGGCGGCGAGATAGTTGAGCGCGCCGATCAGGCCCTTGCCCTTGCTGCCTTGCCAGACCGGATCTCCTTCCTGCCAGTCGGCGATGTGGGGCGACCAGGTCTTGATCAGGTTGTCCTTGTTGCCGTCGGTCTTGAAATCGCCGTCGATATCCGCGTAGGCCAGCAGGTTTTCCGGCGAGTCCACGCCGGCCTTCAGGAAATACTTGCCGGTCCCCGCGAATCGCAGGTGGTGCTTGCCGACATACTGCAGGCGACCCTTGCTGCGGAAGTCGCGGCCGGATTTGTCGCTCGGACTGATTTGGAAGGTACCCGTCTGGCCGTCGAAGAATCCGGCGGTCGTGCCCGCGGCGGGATCGGCGCTCATTGCGACCAGCGTTCCCGTGCGGAAGGAAGCGGTGTAGGACCAGGTGCCGACCTCTTCCGGGGCGAAATGGGCACGCCAGCGGTTGCCGCTGCTGGCGGAGGTGTTGGCGGCATTGCCATCGGCCGCGTAGTAGCCGGGGACGACAAAAGTCTTGCCGCTGCCGGCATGGGTGAACGTGACGTCGAGGCGGTAGTCGGTGAAGGGATTCGGCGTCGCAGTCTCGTCGGTTTGCGGGCCGGTGAAGTCGAAGGTCAGCTTGTGCCAGAGCTTCATCTCCCCGCCGATCGGCACTGCGCTACCTTGCTGGGCGGTCGCTACGGCCGGGCCGAGGGCGAGGACGAGGGTGACCAGCAGCACGCGTTTTCTCGAGGATGGCAGCGAAACGGGTCCGGCCCGATGAAGCCGTGAAGAAGTGAAAAGTCGCATGGATGCGGGAAGTAGTATTCGAAATTTGGGAGGCTCGGCGTGGTGTGGCAAGAATTCAGTGTCGGTGACGAGGATCCGCAAAATCGTCAAGCGGAGCCGGGCTCATGTCGCGGGCAACGCCAGGTTTGCCGGGCTTTGAGCAAGGGGTGCGAGAAGCGTCTTCATTTCCGGACACGCCCGCGCAAGATGGCCCGACGGCCGTGGAATGCAGGGCCGCCCTGGTAAACGAAGCTAATCCCGTCGGCGTGGATTGCCGTTGCGAGCGTTCTTTTTCGCGACCGAGTTTGGCCGCGGCTCGTGGGTGCCGAGCAGCGAGGAAGAGGCGGCCTTCTTGACCCGCAGCTTCGCCCCGCCGAGCTGGAAGCCGTCCAGGGCCTCGATCATTTTCAAGGCTTGGTCCAGTGATGGCATGTCGGCGAAACCGAAGCCCTTGGATTGGCCGGTGGCCTTGTCCATGACCAGGTCGAAGGTCCGCACCTTGCCGTGCGTGTCGAGCAGCTTGCGCACTTCAGTTTCGGTAATGGCGCGGTCGATGTTGCGGATCAGGATGATCATGGGGTGGCGTGACAGAGGAACCTGCCCCGCAGAACAGAAATTCGCGAGGCCGGATTTCAGGTGTTTGCCAAGGCTGGCCAATTTTTATTTAAGACAAACTAACCATAAAGTGATGTTTTGACAGACTTCCTGAAATTCTTTTTAAATTAACAGTCTCCCACCACCCGGGGGATCACAACACCCACCTGTCCCACATGAAAACACTGTTCCCTACACCCTTGAAAACTCTGGCATGGCTGGCAGGCGCTTCGGCGCTGGCTTTGCCGGCCTCCGCCGCGTCACTCCGCTACACGATCGCCGCCGGCCCTGACAACGGCCAGCTCGGCGCCTCGCTTAGCACTTTGGGCGACCTCGATGCCGATGGCATCGCGGATTTCGCCGTGGGCGACCCCGGCTACAATGCCTCTGGCGCGGCCGGGTCCGGCCAAGTGCTCATCCTGAGCGGTGCCGACGGGTCCACGCTCCATACCCTCTCGGGCACCCCTGCGGCGGGCCAGGCCTTCGGTAAGGCGCTCGCCGCGCTGGATGCCAATGGCGACGGGATTTCCGACCTTGCGGTCGGTGCTTCCGGCGGAAACGGCGCGGTCTGGATCTACTCCGGAGTCGACGGATCGGTGCTTCAGGCCATCACCGCCGCCTCACCCGGCGCGGGATCGCGCTTCGGCGAGGCGCTGGCGAACGCCGGCGACCAGAACGCCGACGGGAAAGACGATCTATTCGCTGGGGCCCCCGGGGCGGCAGGCCTTACCGGCGCGGTCCTGGTCTTGTCCGGAGCCGATGGCAGCTTGATCCAAACCCTCAGTCCCGAAGTCTCCGGAATTCAATTCGGCGCGGCCGTGGCGACCACTGGCGACTTGAGCGGCGACACCCTGCCGGATCTGGCAGTAGGGGCGCCCGCGTTTAACGGCGGCTTCGGACGCGTCCAATTGATGGCCGGCAACGACGGTGCCGAGTTGTTCTCCGCGACCGGCAGCGTGGCCGGAGCCCTGCTGGGAAGCAAGATTGGCGCGGTCGACGACCGCAACGCCGACAGCGTCGCCGACCTGATCGTCGGCTCCGGCTCGGGCGGCGGTGCCTTCCTTCTGTCGGGATCCGACCTCGCCTTGATCACCGACCTTTCGCTGGCTGGGGCGGCAGCGGGGCTGCCAGTGGTGTCTGGCGGGTTCCTCGACGTGGATCTGAACGG
Organism: Akkermansia sp.; assembly: GCA_043729195.1. Lineage (GTDB taxonomy): Bacteria > Verrucomicrobiota > Verrucomicrobiia > Verrucomicrobiales > Akkermansiaceae > Haloferula. The sequence goes on along the minus strand of JAYTLR010000148.1, from coordinate 12,110 downwards.
AACGACCGAGTTGCTCGTCGGCTATCCGGGTGCCAGCCCGCTTGCCCAGGTGAAAGTCATACCGGATCCGCTCGCGCCTGAACCAAACGTCTATGATGCAGCGGCCGCTGGCAGCGGCCTCGGTTCTGCGATCACGGTAATCCCGGGCTTCGGATTTGCCCTTGGCGAGCCGCTTGCCGCTGGCGGGGCGGTCCATGTTTACAGCGTTCTGGTCGATAGCGATGGCGACGGCGTGCCGGACATTGACGACCACTGCCCGGATTCCATCCTGACGCCGACGGTCGTCTTCGGTGACTTCGACACCGGCGTGGAAAACCGGGTGAACGAAGAGGGCTGCTCGCTGGCCGACCTGTTCGCCGCGCTCGAGCCAGCCAGCGGTTGGAAGAACCACGGCCAGGTCGTCTCCAGCTCGGTGAAGCTGGTGAAGAGACTTCTGCGTTCCGGTGACATCGATGCCGCGGAAGCTCAGGCGCTGCGCACCGGCGCGGCTCAATCGAACCTCGGCAAGCCAGGCAAGCCGGAGAAGCCAAGCAAGCCCGAAAAGCCGACAAAACCTGAGAAGCCCGAGAAGCCGTCCAAACCTGAGAAGCCTGAGAAGCCGAATAAGCCTAACAAGCCGAACCGGCCCTGACCCGGCGCGGATTCCAGCACGATAGGATTTTAAGACCCGGCGGATTTGCTGAATCCGCCGGGTTTTTTCGCGTCCAGACCTGCGAGGCCCTGCGTTCTAAAACAAGATGTTCCTCACAAACTCCAAAACGTGCAACGGGGTCGTGCTTCGCCGCGGAGTGATCACCACCAATTCGCGGGACAAGGGGAGCGGCATCGGGACTCTCTGAAGCCGGCTTTTCCGCGCGAAAGAACTGAAGGCACGACGCGGGACGCAGGCCACGCCGAGGCCGAGCGCGACGAGGTGAATGGCCATATCGAAGCTGTCCAGCTCCATCGCCGGTGCCGGCGCGAGGGCTTGGCTGGCCCACCAGGCATCAATGCAGGCACGCGAACGGGTCCTAGCAGGCGGGACGATCCACGATTGCGCCGACACCCAAGCGGCCCAGGCTTGGGGCTCACGGATTTCCGTCGGCAGCGGCAGATCGCGCGGCGCGAGGATAATGAAGCGGTCGCTGATCCGGTGGGTCGTTTCCACGCTTTCCGGGAGCCGGGCAGGCGGGCAGAGGATGCCGAGATCGAGCTGGCAGGAAGCGATGGCTTCGATCAGGGCGGAGCCGGCGAGGTGGGAAACCGTGGTTTTGACCTCCGGATGGCGGCGTCGATGCCCGTGAAGCAGGCCAGGCAAGTGGGCGAGCGAGACGCTGCGCGAGAAGCCGATGCGGATCTCTCGAGGCTGACCGAGGAACTCCTCGCGGAGCCGCCGGAGCGCACCGTCGAGCACGGCCGGCAAGATCTCCGTCTCCCGCAGCAGGATGGCGCCCGCTTCGGTGATGGAAAGACTGCGGGTCGTCCGCTCGAAAAGCTTCACGCCCAGACGGCCCTCGATTCCTTGAATTTGGCGGGTCAGCGCGCTCTGGGAAAGCCCGGCCGCCTTGGCCGCGGCGGTGATTCCCCGGTGCTGCGCCACCAGACGCAGCAAGTGGAGACCATGGAGATCGATCAGGGGGCCTGGATTCATGCGGTTTTGCGATCAATGGATTCCATCCATGAATTTCACACAACATCAAACCTGCGGCAGGATCCGCCCGCCATGGCCAATCCCCACGAAAAACATCCGTTGACCCCGCCCGGTGCTTTTTACACCGATAGCTCCTGCATCGACTGCGATCACTGCCGCGAGACCGCCCCGGCCTTTTTCCGCCGGGACGACGATTCGGGGCAAAGCCACGTGTGGCGGCAGCCGGTCTCGGCGGATGAACTCCAATTGGCGCGCGAGGCGATGGCGAATTGCCCGACGGAAACAATCGGCTGCGACGGCTGATTCCCGGGCGGCAGCATCCGCCCTGAAAGCGGCAGTCCACTCCTTCAGGGCAGAACCAGCACCGCGCTGGCCGCGGCCGGCAGGTCGAGGCGCTCGTCCAGGCTCTGGCGGATTGCCGCGGCATTCCGCGTGACCTTGGCCGCTGCCGCATCCTTGCCGTTCACGATGACCTTCACTTCCTGGTCGAGGTCGAGCAGCCGGTCGGAAAGCCGCAGCTCCATTTTCGCCGGGACATCGCCCTCGAGGCGGATCGTCTGCCCGTCAACCGTCGCCACGATCTTCTGCCCGGCTTTCGCCGCGGCCTTGTCCGGGATCTTCAGCCAGTAAAAGCGGTCGTGGGTGATGTCGTCTTGCAGCCACACGATTTTCTTCGGCCAAGGGTTCCGCGTGAACTTCGCCATCCACGGAACGCCCTCGGCGTCCTTGCGGTTCATCCAATGGGGCAGGCCTTCGTAGATCCGCGACAAGTGGACGTAGCCACCGGGATCCTGCTTCTCGAGTTCGGCCAATTCCGCAGACTTCGCCACCGCGACCTTGTTCCGGTTGTGAGCCGCGTCCGCGCCGCCCATGAAAATCGCAAAGGGTAGGTTCCGCAGGCCGAGGAGCTGCGTCTCGTTCGGGTGGCCCGCCATCATCGCCGCCGCGGCAAAGCGGTCCGCCATCCGAGGGGCGAGCTGCCACACGCCATCGCCGCCGGCCGAGTAGCCCATCAGGTAGATCTTGTCGGGATTCACTCCGCGCAGGGCGACGTGATCCTCGATCAGCCGCTGGAACATCGGGTCGATGTGGCCCTCATGCCACAGGTTCCAGGTATCGGTCGGGGCCCGCGGGGCGATGTAGATGCCTTCCGCCGGTTCGTAGAGGCGGATCTGGTTCTGCCATTGTTGGTCGTTCACCTGCGGCGGGGCACCGCCGCCGCCATGCATGGAGATCCACAAGCTGCGGCCGTCGGCCGGCGCCTCGCCGAAGGTTTTCTCAAGCCAGCGCAGGGTTTTGTCGCCGAGCTTCAGTGACTTCTTCTCCATCTCATCCTTCCGCTCCACCGCGAGCAGTCCGGCACGATCCGCCGCAAGCAATCCTGCCACCCGGGCCGCGACCTCCTCGGTCAGGGCTGCTTGCAGCGCGGGGGCTTCCGCCTTGCGATCCGCCGCCGGCACTGCCAGCCAGGCCTCGACCGCGACAAGTTCGGCCGGCACCGCGACCGCCTCGTCCCAGGCGGCATCCGCCGTCGGCTCGCCTTTTTCCACGGCCGCGAAAGCCACCTCGCGCGACTCGTCACCGACGGTGAAGCGAAGCCAGCCGGTCGTCCCCGGCTTCAGTTCGAAGCGCGGCATGTAGTTCAAATCCGCGGTGCCCGCCTTGGTTTCCGCCACGCCGAGAACCTTGCCACCCGCGATCACCGCGACCTTGGCCACCACACGGCCGCCGCCTTTCTTATCGAAGAGCCTCACCCCCAGCCTGGCGACTTCCGCCGCGGGCACCGCCTTGGCATAGCGGCCGGTCACATTCACCGCCGCCACCTCCTGGCTGGCCGGTGCCCAGACCATCGGAAAGGCCAGGCCCTCCTTCTTCCACGACGTCGCGTAGATCGCGTACTTTGGCTCGTCCGCTTTCGCTTTCGCGGCATCGTTGACGAACCACCCGCGATTGAGCCCTTCCTTGTCGAACTCGTCGGCCCCGGTGAAATGTCAGCCGCCGTCCCAGACCTCGACCCAGGTGTGATTGCCGCGGTCGTTCGTCCACATCGGCGTCCCGACCGCCCGCGCCGGGATGCCGACCGCGCGGCAGGCATCGACCAGGATGATCGATAGCCCGGTGCAGGTCGCCATGCCCAGCTTCGCCGATTCCGAAGGGCTCTGGTTCGGCAGCTTGCGGCCGGTGTTGTAGTGGACGTTGACGATTTTGAAGAACTCGCGGTTCAGCGCCTGCGCCGCCTCGCTGGCGGTCTTCGCGTCCTTCACCAGCGGCCGTGCCTTCGCGAGGAAATCCGCCCGCCACGCCTCGCGGGTCTCGTCGAAGACCGCGTACGGCAGCACGTCGTTGAGGAAGATCTCCTCAGGCACCGACTTCGCCCACGGGAACTCCGCGCGGGCTTCAAAGGCGAGGTCGAGGTTGGTGGCGAGGAACTCCGCCGTCAGCATCTCCTTGTCCTTCGCCGGCATGTGTTCCGTTAGAAACTTCGCCGCCTTCTCCCCCGCCTCCCCGTGCTTCGCCTTCGCGGCGGCGATGAAATCATCGGCCGGCGCACCGAATGCCGCGGCCGCCAAACTGAACAAGGGGAGCAGGAATCTCATGACGCGGACCCTAGCGGCACCGGCCCCGCCGTCCATCTCAGAGACTTCCCCGAAACACCGTCACCGCCCGCACCGCTGCCACGTGAGCCGCGACCCGGGCTTCGAGGGCCATCGCGCTCGGCGTCTCGTAGGTGAACGACAGCGGGCAGCCGAGCTTCGCGAGGAAGATCGCCTCCGGCCAATCGTCCGGCAGATCGGCCTCCGCCGCGTGGTAAATCCAGCCGGCCTCGCGGATGTCGTGGCCGTCGATCAGGGCCGACGGTTCCGGCGGGAACCACGGTGCGACCGCCGCGAAGATCGCCGCCGCGCGCTCCGGCAGGTCGTCGTCGAGGTTGATCTCGTAGAAGTAGAAGCCGCTCGTTTCCCAGTCCTCGTGCAGCGAGATGAACATCCGGGGCACCGGCAGCGACTCCAGCCACGCCGCATGGGCGCGGACCTCGAAAGTACGACGGTTCCAGTAGTCGCGGTTGAGGTCGATCCCCTCCGCATTGTCGCGCGTCCCGGCGGCCACTCCCGTCGGGTTCAGCACCGGGCACAGCAACCACGCGCCCTCGTCGAAATGCCCCGCCCGCAGCAGCTCCATCGCCGCCAGCGGTCCCGCCGGCTCGTCGCCGTGCATCCCGGCGGAAAGGTAGGCCGCCGGCCCGTCGCCCGCTCGCTCCCACACCGTCAGCGGCCCGGCCGGCGTCTCACACAACACCCGCCGCGCGAACCCGCGCTCACCGGCGAGCGCGCCGAACTCATCGAGGAATGCACCGACTTCCACTGCCACGCCGCGAGGATGCGCCCGACCCGCCGCCCCCGATCAAGAACCAAAAATGGCCCTCACAGCTTCAGCGTCGCCCGCACCGGATAGTGGTCGGAGGGATAGTTGCCGCTTTTCGAACTCCGGATCACCTCGGCATCCACCGCTTTGAAATCCGGCGACGCGTAGATGTAGTCGATCCGCGCTCCGGTCGTCGCCCCGGTGAACTGGTGGATGGTCTCCGACTGCTCCGCCGTCGCGTCCGGATGCACGGCGCGCCAAACATCGGCCAGGCCGGCGGCCTTGATCGCGGCGTGGAGCGGGTCCTCCTCACGGGCATTCAAGTCGCCCATCAGGATTACCGGTCCCGCCGGCTGGCGCGCGGCAATCCGTGATAAAATCAGCTCCGTCCCCTTCTTCCGCGCTTCTGGTGACTCGTGGTCCAGGTGCGTGTTGTAGAAGTGCAGGGTCCGCTTCGCCTCGCGGTCGTAAAGTTTTGCCCAAGTGCAAATCCGGGTCACCTGGTTGCCCCAGGTCCGGGAATTCGGCACCTCGGGCGTGTCCGAGAGCCAGAAAGTCCCGGACTCCTGAATGCGGAAACGCTGGGTGTTCACCAGGATCGCGGAGTACTCGCCCTGGTCGATCCCGTCCTCGCGACCCACGCCGATCACCGCATAGCCGGAAACCCGATCGAGCAGGTCGTTCAACATCTGCGGCAGGCCTTCCTGGATGCCCACGATGTCAGCCGCGTCGTTCTTGACCAGCTCCGCCGCCTGGTCGCGGCGCGCGGTCCAGGCGCGCTCGCCTTTGTCACCGGACGTGATGTAGCGGAGGTTGTAACACAGCACCCGCAGCGGCTTGGCCTCCGCCAAGCCGGTCGCCAGCAGCACCGCGACTACGCCGATCCACGATCTCAAGTTCATGCCGGCAGCCTGCCCGCGGACTTCGCGCCCCGTCGAATCGAAACTTCCCGAATGCCGCCGCAGCCCGGCTTCACGGCAAATCGCAGGCGCGTCCGGAGAGCCGCGGTCCCGGCACTGCGTACTGATCTTCATACACAATTCCGGATGGCGCAGGCATGGAAGTGGGATTTCAGGGCCAAGGGCCCATCCCACACCAGCCTCGATCCGGCTGCACTTGAGGGAAGAGAAGGTGCGGGGGATTTGCGAGGATCGGAGGGCAGCGCGCCCAAAAGAAAACCGCCGCGCGGAGGAAGTCCTCCACGCGGCGGCTTGGCTGCGGGTGATGTCGCTAGGGTTCAGGCGTCAGGGCGGCCCCTGCTTCCCTTCTCGTTCGACCGTTCGCGCGGTTGGATTTGCCGTTGTGGCTGCACTTGCGGCTGGATCTGCCGCTGTGGTTGAACTTGCGGCTGGCGCTGCGGCTGCACTTGACGCTGAGGCTGCACTTGCGGCTGACGTTGCGGTTGGACCTGGCGCTGCGGTTGGACCTGGCGCTGTGGTTGGACCTGGCGCTGTGGTTGGACCTGGCGCTGCGGTTGGACCTGACGCTGCGGTTGGACCTGACTCTGAGGTTGGACCTGGCGCTGCGGTTGGACCTGACGCTGAGGCGTGACCTGCGGCTGACGCTTGGGGATTTCCCGGGTTTGAGGCTGAACCTTGCGTTCTGGCGTGACCTGCGGCTGGCGCTTGGGGATTTCCCGGGTCGGAGGCTGAACCTTGCGTTCTGGCGTGACCTGCGGCTGGCGCTTGGGGATTTCCCGGGTCTGGGGCTGAACCTTGCGTTCGGGCGTGACCATCGGCTTGCGCTCGGGCCTTTCCCGGGTTTCCGGCTCAGGCTTCACCTTGCGTTCCGGACTGACCATCGGCTTGCGTTCGGGCTTTTCCCGGGTTTCCGGCTCTGGCTTCACCTTGCGTTCCGGACTGACCATCGGCTTGCGCTCGGCCTTATCGCGAGTCTGAGGCTCCGGGCCGACCTTGCGGTCGTTAGCGGTTTCAGGACCCTTGCCGGGTATCCCGCGGGTTGTTCCCGGACGCACGCTTTCGCGGGTCGGCTTGGCACGGTCGGCCGGTGATGGATTCGCCTTCTCGGCCTGCTTTGCCTGGAGTCTCTCGCGCATCACGCTGCCACGCGGTTCCGGGCGGACCGGCGGCGCGTTCTCTTTTGCGAACTTTTCAGAACTGCGGCCGACGAACGGCGAACGGGCGATTTTCTCACGGGTGACCAATTTCTTGGAAGCATCTGCCGCAACGATGCCACGTGCTTCGGATTGCCGGCGTTCTTGGCCGAATTTGCGCATCTCTTTCCCCTGGGTGACGAACTCGGTGCGGCGATCCTTGTCGAGGGTGCGGAATCTCTGGCCGCGCTCGGGATTCTGCACCATCCCGTCGAAGGAGTTGGCGAATATCCGACTGCGGCCGCGGTCATCCTCGAAACTCTCGCCGCGAAGGCGCTGCATCGCCGACCACGTGTGGGGCGGGCGGTAGTCATCGTTATCGCGGAAATAGTTGTAGTTATCCTGCTGGTGGCGGTCCCAGTTGTCTTCGTGGCGATGGTCCCAGCGGTTGTAAGCGTAGATCGGGTCATAGCCGCGGCCGCCGGAGTGCCAGGAAAACGAGGCGTAGAACCCGGAATCACGATAGCGGGGAGCATAATAGTCGCCGAAGTAGTAGTGACCGCAGCGGGGGCGGATGAAGAGGTGCGAGGCGAACACATCGAGGCTCACGACGATACTAGGTGTGTAGTAATAATCGGGGCTCGAGTAAACGTGACGGTTGAAATAGACCGGGGCGAATACGACGCCGCGGCTGGCCACCGCATAGTCCCAGTAACCGTCGATGTAGATATAGCCGCGGCGGGTCCAGTTGTAACGGGAAGGCACCCAGGTCCAGTTCGGACGCAAGGGATTCCAGTAGCCGGGGCGCCAGGCGTAGCGGCTTTCGCCGTAGACCCAGTTGCCGGGGATCCAGGTGTGGTCTTCCGACGGGGCTTCGATGTTCGGGCCGATGTCAACGCTGCGCGGCGGCGCGGACGGGATGTAGGCGACTTCGGTTTCCTCGGCATCCGACCAGTAGCCCGAAGTCCATTGGTATTCCCCGCCCGTCAGGGCGTCCCAATAGCCGGGCACCCACTGGCGTTCCGGCGGCAGATTGCGCCAGATGCCGCTGATCCAGATGAAGTCGCTGCGGTCATCATCCCACGCCCAGTAGCCGGGAATCCAGGTCACGTTGTCCCCTTCGAGCTGCTGCTCGGGTGGCAGTTCCTCGATGTTCTCCGGCGGGGCGCTGCGGATGATCATGCCGGGCTGCGGGTCGAAGCTCACCGATTCGGCAAAGGCCTCGTGGACCGGCCCGCGGGTGAGGACTTCGACGTCCTGCGCCGCTTCGACCTCGGCCGAGAGAGCCCGTGCCTCCGGCGAAATGAACAAGGCACCGGTCGCGATGAACGCGGACAGGGTGCCGATGATTCTGAAGTGTCTTGGTTTCATGACGATTTTCTCCCGATGGAGGCTACATGGGGCAGACGGGTTTCGCTGCGGATTCATTCGATTGGATATTCCCGCGCGGGGAAGGCGGCGCGGTAAAGCGCTCCGGCACAAGGGGAGCGGGGGCGCGAACGGCCTGGAGATTTCCGGGAGGATCCGCCATGGGAAACGAAAGGTTGCCTGAAGTGCCGTGCTTCAAACAGGCTGCGGGTGAACTCATCTTCCCTGATCCATCATGCGCGTCGAAAAAGTGAAATACGTCCTCTGGGCTGCCGACTGGCAGCGTTGCCTCAAATTCTACCGCGAACTCTTCGACGGTGCCGTGAGCTTCGAGTCCGAGGTATGGAGCGAAATTGTCATCGCCGGCGCCACCCTCGGCATTCACGGCGGCGGCGAGGGTCAGCGGACTTGGACCGGCTTATCGTTCCAGCTCGACGACCTGCGCGGGGGAATCGCGCGGCTGTTAGAATGCGGCGGTGCCCTGACCCGCGAGCCGAACGACACGCCGGAAGACCCGCTGCACCTTGCGATGTGCATCGACCCCGACGGCAACGAGTTCATGATGACCCAGAAGCGGCATTAAGAATAACCGGCCGTCCCGTGTAACCGCTCGGCTTTTTTCCGTCAGGACCGGATGTGACTGAAGAACTCTGCCCCTCCTGTCGTCGCCCGCTGCCACCGGATGCCCCCGGCGGCCTTTGTCCCGTCTGCGTGCTGCTCGGTGCCCGCGAGGACGCCGCGCCGCCGGACTTGCCATCGATGGACGACATCCGTGCCGCCCTGCCCCAGTTCGAGATCCTCGAATGCATCGGCCGCGGCGGGATGGGTGTCGTTTACAAGGCGCGCCAGCCACAGCTCGACCGGCTGGTGGCCTTGAAAATCCTGCTGCCCGGGCTGGAGCACGATCCCGGCTTCGCGGAGCGATTCTCGCGGGAAGCGCGGGCCCTGGCGAAACTGAGCCATCCGAACATCGTGGCGGTCCATGATTTCGGCGAAAGCGGCGGCTACTTCTGGCTGACGATGGAATACGTCGACGGCGTCAACCTGCGCCAGGCCATGCAAGCCGCGCGCTTCACCCCGGCGCAGGCGCTGGCCTTGATTCCCGAACTCTGCGCGGCGTTGCAATACGCCCACGACCACGGCGTGCTGCACCGCGACATCAAGCCGGAGAACATCCTGTTAGATCCTAAAGGCCGGGTGAAGGTCGCCGACTTCGGGATCGCGCGGATCGCGGGCGACGAGCGGATGGAATTCACGCTCACCCGGACCGGCAGCGTGCTGGGTTCCGCCGCCTACATCGCGCCGGAGCAGATCGAACGGCCGCACGAAGTCGATCACCGCGCCGATCTCTACAGCCTTGGCGTGGTGCTTTACGAGATGCTGACCGGCGAACTCCCGCTCGGCCGCTTCCCCGCACCGAGCGAGAAGTCGGCGAGCGACCCGCGGCTCGACGAGGTGGTGTTCCGCACCTTGGAAAAGGAAAGGGAGAAGCGGTTCCAAAGCGCGGATGAGTTGAAGTCGGGGGTGAGCGACTTTGACCGGGTGCCCGGTGGAAAGGAGACGGGGAGCCAAGCGACTCGAAGCGACCCATCAAGGTCCGGAAAAATTGTTGGACCTGCTGCAACGATGGCGGTCCTCTTGCCCTTAACCTTCGGGCTGCTGCTGGCGGGCGGCACCTTGCTCGGCATCGCGGCGGCGGCGAACAGCCTGTTGATCGCCGCTCCCGGAGCCTGCGCCATGGTGCTGGGCTTCGCGGCCGGGTGGTGGGCGCTGTGGCGGATGAAGACGGGAGTCATGCCCCTCACCGGCCGCGGCCTGCTGATGCTGCTGCTGGTCTGGCTGCCGCTGCTGGGCGGATCCGCGACGCTCGCCTTTTTCATCGCGGACGATTTTTCCCCGTGGTTCGGTGGCAAGGGCGACTACCTCGCCAAGGTTGCCTTTGTCTTCATGGCTACGTTTCTCCCCGCGGCCGGGCTGTTTCATCTTGCGGCCCTGAAAACGGGTGCGACCCGCCAGCGGCGGACCACCGTCATCGTAGCCGTGGTGCTCGCGGCCGGAGCGCTCGCTGGTGGCAAGTGCCTCGACGGCCGCTGGCCGGTGGCGAACTTCCGGGAAACCGTGTATGTGAAAACGGAGCGGCCCGACATTTGGAAGCGCCAGGCACCGCTCATCGAGGATGCCCTGCGAAAGGCCGCCGGCCCTTATGCGGATCGGATGGAGATCGCAGCAGGGGAGGACCCGCTCTCCAATCGACCCGCGATCAGGGTCCGTTACCTCGCGGCGGACAGGGACTGTTGGGACGCCCATTGGCGGGCGATGACCGCGCGCCTCGCCGCTATTTTGCCGGCGGAATGTTATGTCGCGCTCGATTGGCATCATCTGAACTTGGCGAGCCGACATTGGAGGCAATGGCCGAACTATTCCTTCCGCCATTTCGTGATCTCATCCGGCGTTTTGATCGCCACGGCTCTTTCCGCCCTGCTCGCGGCATCAGCACTCTTCCCGGCTTCGTGGAAGCCCGTGCTGGTCTTCCTCGGAGGCGTCGCAGCCATGGCGCTGGCACCGCCGCTGGCAAGGGATCCGCTGATAGATGGCGATCCGCTTCCGCCGCTCCGGGCGTCGGTCGCGCCCGCGGATTTTTCAACTCCTGAAACGGCGGCCCGCAGCGTGCTCGACGCGGCCCACGCGGGTGATCTGGAGACGGTGAAACGCGGCATGAGCCGGCGCAACCGGACTTTTCTCGACAAGCGCGACGGATGGGAGATCGCGATGGATAACCTCGGTCAGCGAGCGGTGGTGGGCCTTTCGAGCCGCGGCGCCAATGATCCGAACCGGTGCACGGTAGAGCGCAAGATGAGAGGCGGCAGCAGCACGCTCGACATGCTCTACGAGGATGGCGAATGGCGACTGGACGAACTCCCCTTCGACGTGCCGGAAAAGCCATGACCCCGCGAAGCGAAGGACCCTTCCATGCCACCCGCTGGACCCTCGTCCGGAAGGCGCAAGGCCGTGGCGAGGTGGCGCGGGCCGCGCTTTCGGAGCTGTGCTCCATCTACTATGAACCCGTACTTCAGTTCACCCGCCGCTGGTGCGGCGACGCGGAGCGGGCGAAGGATCTGGCGCACGGGTTTTTCGAAGACCTGTTAGGCCGCGAGAACCTGGGCGCGGCGGACCCGGCGAAGGGCCGCTTCCGCAGCTACCTGCTGGCGGCGGTGAAGCATTTCCTATCCCACCAGCGCGAGCGGGAGGCGGCGGCGAAGCGCGGTGGCGATGCCGAACGGGTGCCGTGGGACGAGGCACCGGAGCCCGGTATCTCCCCCGACTGGGAGCGCGAGTTCGACCGGGCCTGGGCGCTCGCGCTGATCGGCCGGGCGCTGGATTCTCTCGCAGGTGAGATGCGGGCCGCCGGGAAGCAGGCGCAGTTCGAAGCTTTGCGCCCGTGGCTCGATGGCGGCCCGGCGGGCGATGCCACGGCGGCGGGTGAGGCGCTCGGCCTCGCGCCCACTGCATTGAAAGTCGCGATCCACCGGCTGCGCCAGCGGTTCCGGCAGAGGGTGCGGGATGAAATCGCGGCCACGACGTCCGACCCGCAGGACGCGGCGGATGAGTTCCGCCATCTGGTCGAGGTGTGGCTGAACACGAGCAGCAGGGATGTCGGGCCATGAACGGAGAGGGTGCGTCTCGCGCCCTCGAAAC
>JAYTLR010000147.1:0-27897 GCA_043729195.1 Akkermansia sp. | reverse complement strand
AGGTCAGGGTTCGAACGCGGCGGGAGCTTCGCGACCTATCCAAGATCGGCCTTGCCGCAAACTGGCATGGCCGCTTCGGCAATCCCTCCCTGTCCGCGGAAAGATTTTCTAAAGGCCCCTTCATGATCCCGGGAGGGATCAAAGCACAAGTAGCCGGGGGTCGAGCGCAGCGACCACCCCCGGAATGTCGCACCTTGAAATGCGTCTTCGATCCCGGGAGGGATCGCAGCCAGGCCGCACGACGCGTGACGACAACAAGCGCTGGCACCCCTCCGGCGAGCGGGAATCCGGGAATACGGATCCGGGGGTGATCGCTTCGCTCGACCCCCGGCTACCGGCGCTGCAATCCTTCCGGGATCGAAAAGGCCGTCCGAATCACCGACTTCCCCCTTGGCCCTCAAGCCCTCGCCAGACACGATCCATCCCGTGCCCTCCCTCGACCAGGCCATCGAACGACTTTACGACCTGAACGTCGGCACCACGCCGGTGGAGGAAGGACCTCCTCACGAACGCCCGCACAAGCCGCTGCTCCTGCTCGCGATTTTCGACCTGCTCGACGACGGCCTCGCCACGCCCGACCACGTCCCATGGTGCCAGGCCCTGCGCGACCGCTTCAAGGCGCGCTTCGACGTCGTCCGGAAGCACAACGACCAGTGCAATCCCGACCTCCCGTTTTTCTACCTCCGCAAGGATGGCTTCTGGGAGCCTCTCATTCGGGACGTCGGTGGCAATCGGGCACTTGGCGGACCGCCTCTTGTCAGCGACTTCGACCTCGTGTTCGCCCGCTTCACCGATGGCTTCGACCTCCTCGTCGCCATCCCCGAGAACCGCCGCAAGATGCGGGAGGCCCTCGTCTCCCGCTACTTCCCCCAACACGCCTCCGCCCTCCTCGGTCAGATCGACAATCGTCAATCAACGTCCCTCCACGAAGACGAACTCGAATACGGCCGCAGCCCCGCCTTCCGCCGCAAGATCCTCGCGATCTACGACCACCAGTGCGCTGCCTGTGGCCTGAGGATTAAGCTTCCGGCGGCGCACGACGTCTCCTTCATCGACGCCGCCCACCTCATCCCCTTTGCGGAGTCCCGCGACGATCACCCCACCAACGGTCTCGCCCTGTGCAAGAACCACCATTGGGCGATGGATCGCGACATCATCGCTCCCGGGCCGGATCATCACTGGCATGTTTCCAGATTCATCGACCCTCGCCGCTCGAACGGGGAGAAGGAGCTTGCCGAACTCGCAGGGAAGTCCCTGCTACTGCCCAAGGATCCCGCCTTCCATCCGGCTGCGGAGTGCCTGCAATGGAGGACTCGCCGCCTCTCCGCCTGAACCTTGGGTTTCCATCGTCCGGTCCCTTTCCAATCAAGCACCATCGAGCGTGGATAGTGGATTGCGCTCATCGTTGCACATCCTGGCTGAAGGAACGATGAATTCAGTCTCCGTGCTAGGCGACGGCGCATGCCACACCGGTCATAGATCCAAGTTTTTCGTGAATTCATTCCTCCCCGAAGGCGTGATCAGCAGCCGTTCCTTGGCCCGGGTCATGCCCCGTCGTCGCGGCGCTATGCCGGGCAGGCTTTGTAGAAGAGTTTCATGTTCTGGGCGGCCTGGTTTCCGAGGTTTCGATTTGGCCGAGGCCGGTGAAGGGGAAGACTCAAGACTTCAAGACCCAAGACGCAAGACTGGAGAGCATGGGAGAGGCTTTGCGCGGGGAAAGCGTGGGTTTATTTTCGGCCTGAGACGCAAGGTTGCACCCGGGTTTGGTATGATTCACCCGTTGGGGATTCGAGATCAGGCGACCTTGTAGAGAACCTTGTCCGTTTCGGTGAAGTCGAGGACGCCGGCTTGAATGAACGACTTGATGGTCTTCTCGATGAACTCCGGTTCGGCTTTGTTTTCGAAAGCAGACTGGACCTTGTTTTCGAGGGTCTTGCGCGTGCCGGGGCGGGATTTGGTTTTGTCTGCCAACTCGTCCTTGATCCGGGCGATGCGTTCTTCCGTGGTTCGGAGCGGCGGGATCTCAGCGAGCGAGGCGTGGCGGGCGATGGTCGGTTCGAAGGGTTCACGACAAGAATGTCGATGGCGACAAGTTGTCATCTCCAGCAGTTCCAAATGATCAAAACCGGTGCCGCTTCCGATGCCAGGAGAGGTGTTGGGGCTCAGGCCGGAGTCGGGCGTGGTCGTGGAAATCAAGCGGTGGTCGTGCAGGTCCGCAAGGAGCCGGCCATGGGGGGGAGGATTCGGTGAAGCGCGGCTTGGCGACGTGGATCAGGAAGTCGTCGCCCTTCGGGATCGCGGTCCACAGGCCGGCGTCGAACATCCAGTGGGCGTCGGGTGTTAGAGCGAGACCGTTGCGGGGATCGTCGTTGCCGGAGACGGCGTGCTGGTGGAGGGGATCGATTGACGATCCTACTTCGCCTTGGGGCTTCGAAGGACGGGTTGTTGATTGAGGATTGACGAGGCCCCCGGCCTCGCCCTGCGGGCTGCTTATAGCAGTCTGTCTCGCTCCGCTCGGCTGTCGGTTTTGGATTGGGGGGAGCTTGAAAGAGCTTCGCGCCGGGCAAGCGCGGTTCCTTTTCGGATGGGAAACCCAGGGCGTTGCCCTAGGCTTTGGTGTTTCACCGGGGAAACCGCCGCTTCCAGCCCGACTTTCGGCGGACTGAAAGGCAGCCGCAATCTGGCATTGGTCTTCAGCCCTTCCGGCGGCAATAACGAAAGCAACCTCGCCGTCACCGCCATCACCGGCTTCACGCTCAATCCCGGCACCGGCAAGACCTGCTCCTACTCCGGTGCCATCGCCAATTTCGCGGCGGGTACCACTCTCACCAAGACGGGCTTGGGCACGCAAACACTCTCCGGCACCAACACCTACACCGGCGCGACCAACGTCAACCAAGGAACGCTCGCCTTGGTCGGCGGCAGCCAGTCCTCACCCATCACCGTGGCCGGCGGCGCGTCGCTCGGCTTCACCCTCGGCTCGTCGACCACGTCCACCTCATCCGTCGACCTGACAAACGGCACGGTGAAGATCACCGGCGCCGTGGACAACGCGTCGGACTATCTGCTGATGACGGCTTCCACCATCACGGGCACCCCGGTTCTTGACTCGGCGATCCCGAACTATCAACTCCAGAAAGCCGCGGGAAACACCCAGCTCAAGCTCGTCTATGTCAGCCCTGCTTCCGCCTATGACACTTGGAAAGCCACCAATGCACCGAGCGGAACCCCCGAAGATGACTTCGACGGTGACGGCGTCGACAACGCGGTCGAGTTCGTGCTCGGTGGTCTCGCGAGCACCCGGGACCTAGCGAAGCTGCCGGCGGTTTCCACCAATGGCGACAACCTGATGGTGACCTTCGAGCGCGCGCAGGCATCGATCGACCCCAAAGCCGCCGTGACCCTCCAGGTCGGCACCAATCTGTCCGCATGGCCCAATAGCTACCCGGTGCCAGACGCCGCCGTGGCCACCAATCCCGGCGTCACCGTGGTGAAGAACAGCCCCGCCGTCGGCACCGACACCGTGACTCTCACCTTGCCGCGCGCGGCCGACCGCGCCAAGTTTGTCCGCCTGAGGGTCATCATCACGCCGTGAGGCACCCGGCGACCCACCCCAGCCCAGAAGAACGAATCTCCCCGCGGGTCCGCGGTCCCCATCATGAAACGTCGAACATTCCTATCCACCTCGGCCGGCACGCTGGCCGCCGGGGCCGTCTTCCCGTCGTTCGCCATCGGCAAGCCCGGGAAGTCATCGAATAGCAAGTTGAACGTCGCCTTCATCGGGTCCGGCGGCTGGATTGCCAAGCAACCTTACGAGCAGGGCTGTAGCGACGAAAACCTCGTCGCGTTCTGCGATGTCGACCGCAACCTCTGCGCGGAGAACATGAAGAACTGGCGCACCACGCAGCCGTTCTTCGAGGACTTCCGCGTGATGTTCGACAAGATGCACAAGGAGATCGACGCCGTGGTGATCTCCACCCCCGACCACACGCATTTCGCCGCCACGATGGCCGCGATGGAGCGGGGGATTCATGTCTACACGCAGAAGCCGCTGACTCATAACATCTGGCAGTCACGCACTCTGGTGAAGGCCAAGGAGCGCTACAAGGTGGTCACCCAGATGGGCAACCAAGGGCACGCGGGCGACGGCATCCGCCAGTCGGTCGAGGCCTTCCGCGCCGGAGTCATCGGCGAGGTCGGCGAGGTCTTTTGCCATAACAGCGGGCCGCAGATGGGCGGAGAGCATTTCGCCAATCCACTAGTCATGCCGCCGCCGCCCTCGCCGGTGCCCGATGGTCTCGCGTGGGACCTGTGGCTCGGCCCCGCGGCGAAGCGGGACTACTACAGTGACTACCATCCGAAAAAATGGCGGGCCTTGTATGACTTTGGATCGGGCATGTTAGGCGACTGGGGCTGCCACACCCTCGACACCCCGGTGTGGGCGCTCGACCTCGATCCGCCGACGGTGGTGGAGTGCCTCGACCGCAAGGATTCGCTCGACGGCGTGATCCCGGCCGGCAGCCGGATCAAGTATCACTTTCCCGCCAAGGGCGACCGCGGGCCGGTCACGCTCCATTGGTTCGACGGACCGCAGGACTGGAGCAAGGTCGGCCGCATCGACAAGTTCGGCGCGGAGAACGCCGCCCACCTCGGCCGCGCTTGCTGGATGGTCGGCACGAATGGCATGATGGGCTGCGGTACCCATGCCGGCGCTCCCTTGATTCTCCCTGAAGAACTCCACAAATCGTGGAAGGCGAACCCGCCGCAGGCGTCGATCCCGCGCGTCGCCGGCGGTCCCTTCCGCGAGTGGCTGCGCGCAATCAAGGGCGAGGGCCCGGAGCCGGGATCCAATTTCACCTACGGCGCGAAACTGACCGAGATCATCCTGTTAGGCGTGCTGGCCCAGCGATTCAACACCCGCATCGAGTGGGACGCCAAGGCCGGCCGCATCACCAACCACCCGGAACTGAACGCCTTCGTCAAGGAGCCGGTTCGCGAGGGCTGGCAATACGGCGAAGCCCTCTGAACGACCCCTCCAATCCATCCAGTCATCGTGAAAATACCACCCGTTTCCTACTTTGCCTCCGCCGCGCTGACGGTGGCACTCTCTCTCGCCGCCGCCACCGCCAAGCCGGCACAGCGCGTCTGGACCGATCCTGAAACCGCGCTTCGTGAAGATCCGGACTTCGCGGTCCAAGGCGAATACCGCACGGAGAAGGCCGGAGTGATGATCGGCGCTCAGGTCGTGGCGCTCGGCAAGGGTCAGTTCGACGTTTACTTCCTTGAGGGCGGCCTGCCCGGCGCGGGTTGGCAGCCCGGCAAGTCACGCACGCTGCTGAAAGGCGCGAGCAAGGACGGCAAGATCACCTTCGCGGATGGCGAGGGCAAGTCCACGGCCACCTTCGAAAGCGGGGCCTTGGTGCTGACCACGGCGGACGGAGTGAAGCACGAATTAGAGCGAGTCGAGCGCCGCAGCCCCACCCTGGGAGCCAAGCCGCCGGAAGGCGCGGTATTGCTGTTCGACGGCACCTCGGCCGACCACTGGGAAAACGGCAAGATGGAGAACGGTCACTTGATCGCCAGCGGGTGCACCAGCAAACAGCGCTTCGGCGACTACACGCTGCATCTCGAATTCCGCACGCCTTACATGCCCGATGCCCGCAGCCAAGGGCGTGGCAACAGCGGCATCTATCACAGCGGCCGCTGGGAAACCCAGATCCTCGATTCCTTCGGTCTCGAAGGGGAGGCCAACGAATGCGGCGGCATCTACTCGGTCTCGAAGCCCCGGTTCAACATGTGCCTGACGCCGCTCGCCTGGCAGACCTACGACGTCGAGTTCACCGCCGCGAAGTTCGATGCCTCCGGCAAGCGCACGGCGTGGCCGCGGATCACCGTCCGGCTCAACGACGTGGTCATCCACGAGAACCTCGAGCTCGCCCGGGACTTCACCGCGGCCGCGCCGGACTCCAAACCTTTGGTGTCACCCGAAGGACCGGTATTCCTCCAGCATCACGGCAATCCGGTGGTCTTCCGCAACATCTGGCTTGTTCCGGGCAAGTAAGGCCAAACTCATTGATGTGTTGCTGGTGTGGGAGAAGCTTTTCACTGACGACCAGAAAAATGGCATCTCGTTGTTGCCGAGAGGGAGCCGCCCCTTTTATTCCAATCCGGAGAAGTTCAACCAGAACGGCATTCCGGGCGCCCTCGGCTTCCTGTTCCTGCTTTCCACCGGCGACGACCCATATCTGCCACGGGTGAAAGCCTACTTCGAGGCCTTTCCGAAAGATGCTAAAGCCATTGGCGACAGCACCTGGGACAATGGTTACGCGCCCTGGAGCGCAGTCGCTCCCGAGTATTTTAAAAAAGGCACCAAAACCACTATGAAACCATCCGTAATTCTAACCGTAGCGCTGTTGTGCGCCCTATCGCCGACCTCCTTCGCCAAGCCGCTGAAGGTCTTCATCCTCGCCGGGCAGTCGAACATGGAGGGTCATGCCGCAATCAGCACTTTTGACTATATCGGCAAAGATCCGCGCACGGCACCCATTCTCAAGGAGATGCGCAATCCCGATGGAACCCCTCGGGTATGTGACAAGGTCTGGATGTCCTATTTGACGGGGCCTTACGATGGCAGTGCGAATGGCGAGGGTCTGGGCAAGTTGACCGCGGGCTTTGGCGCACGTGGTGATCAACCCACCGCGATGTGTGGCAATATTGGTCCTGAGTACACCTTCGGCATCTATATGGAGAAGGAGTTGAAGGAACCGATCCTGATCATCAAGACCGCCTGGGGCGGCAGATCGCTCAACACCGAATTCCGTCCACCCAGCGCCGGACCCTACAAGCTGCCCAAGGAGATTCAGGAAGTGTGGGATCAGCATCCCCAGGGTGCCCACGGGGTCCCCAAGCTCGAAGACCGGGAGAAATGGCAGGAAGAAAAGGATGCCGCCTCGGGTGTGTTTTACCGGATGATGGTCGACCATGTGAAAAAGGTGCTGGCAGATCCCAAGCGGGTTTGTCCGGAATACGATGCGAAGGAGGGTTATCAACTGGCAAGTTTTGTCTGGCTTCAGGGTTTCAACGACCTGGTTGATGGTCAGACCTATCCCAATGAGAATTATGATGAATACTCACGCTTGTTGTCACACTTCATTCGCGATGTTCGCAAAGACCTGTCAGCTCCGAAGATGCCCTTCGTGATCGGCGTGCTGGGAGTCGATGGGGATAAAAATGTGAATTTCCGCAAGGCCATGGCCGCGCCGGCCGACATGCCCGAGTTCAAGGGCAACGTGCTTGCCGTGGATACCGCTCCCTTCTGGGATCATGACATTGCCGCCGCAGAGCCCAAGCAGGGCGAGTATAACAACATCGTCGGCACCTCGCACACCTTGAAAGCAGATGGCTCTATCGACAGGGATTGGAAATGGGAGAATTACTGGAAACCGCTTGGCA
The DNA here is from genome assembly GCA_043729195.1 of Akkermansia sp. Lineage (GTDB taxonomy): Bacteria > Verrucomicrobiota > Verrucomicrobiia > Verrucomicrobiales > Akkermansiaceae > Haloferula. The sequence continues at coordinate 20,445 of JAYTLR010000147.1, read as the reverse complement.
AACCGCTGCCAGAGGAACGGATCTGGCGCTTCGCTGCGGTTGATGCCACTGAAAAGAAGGACAAGTTGGAAAAATATGACGGCAGGAGATTCCGTGACATTACCATGCCAGCCGGGATGGAGAATTGGTTCATGCCCGACTTCGATGACAGCAAGTGGACGCAAGGCAAGGCTCCCATTGGAAAGGGCGTCTGGAATCACAGCGGAATCACCATGGACAAATTCCCCTCAACATGGGGAGAGGGGGAGTTCCTGCTTATGCGCACAACGTTTGAAGTGGAGGACCTCAACTTCGATTCGTATCGCATCGCGATTTTGGCGAGACAAGGATTCCATGTCTATTTGAACGGACAGAAAATCCATACCTACATCTGGTGGCAGGACAAGCCGCAATACGGTTCAATCGTCCTCGAAGAAGAACAGATCAAGCATTTGAAGAAGGGAAAGAACGTCTTGGCGGTCTATGCCAATGACCAATATGACCTTGAATCCCCGGAACATTATGCCGCGATCGATGTGCGGATTGAGGGCATCACCAAAGCCGACCAGAAGAAGCTCGATCTCGCCTTGGAGGAAGTCCTTTCGCCCAAAGACAGGGAGGCGCTCAAAGGCGCTTCCAATGGCGGCTACCACTATTTTGGCAGTGCGAAAATCTTTGCACAGATGGGCAAGGCCTTCGCCGAAGCGAGCCTGAGGATGATGAAGTAGCCTGAGGTAGCAATCCCGTGGATGCGAAATCCGAATTTCAACCGCCAATAACCAACACACCCATCCATGAAGAACCGCTCCACATACCCGCTCTTGATCCTTTCGGCACTGCTTGCCGCCGTCCCTGGTACATCGATTGCGCAGGTTCACTATGATGGAGCTTCGCCTTGGAGCCAGCGTGCGGATTCGGGGCCCGATGCGGAGGTTCCCGGCTGGTATTACAACCTGGGCCTCACCGGGATCCGGGCCGAGCTGGTGAAGGATGAACCGAAAGCACTGCGGGTGAAATATGTGCTCCCAAAGACACCGGCGCGGAGGGGCATCGAGATCGACGACCTGATCATCGGCGTCGATGGCAAGAAGTTCCGCAAACCCCATCTCAATGGCTACGGGATGGAGGTCTTCGGCGCGCAAGGCCCGATCAAGGAACTGGCGGAAGCCTTGGAGGCCTGCCAAGCGAAATCAGCCACGGGCAAGCTCAAGCTCATGGTGAAACGAGGTGAGAAAACGATGGAGGTCGAGCTGGATATCGGCACGGAGTATGGCAGCTACGCCAGAACCTTTCCCTCCGATTGCCCCAAGTCGGAGAAGATCCTCGGAGAGTTGCTCGATTACATCGCCAAGCAACAGAACGAGAACGGTTCGTTCGGTGACCCGGTGCACAACGCCTTCTCCGCGCTCGCCCTGCTCGGGAGCGGAGAGAGGAAATACCTTCCAGATGTGGAGCGCAACCTGCGCCACCTCTGTGATTCGATTAAATCGACCGACGAGGGCACCAGAAAGGATGGCCTGATGAACTGGACGTACATGGGCACCGCGATCGTGCTGAGCGAGTATTACCTGATCACGAAGAAGTCATGGGTGCTCAAGGAATTGGAGATAATCCGGGAAATTCTCTACGAAGGCCAATACCTCGACATGTCCCAGATCAATCCTAAGTCCAAGGAATCACACCCGGATTCCTATCCCACCGGGCCGAAGCAAGCGCATGGAGGCTGGGGGCACAATCCGGGATTCGAGGGCTACGGCCCCATCGCGATGATCACCGCCCAGGGTGCACTCGCGTATGCCCTGATGGACCGCTGCGGCATCGAGATCGACCCCAAGCGCCATGACGCCGCTTATGATTTCCTGAAGCGCGGCACCGGGGAGAATGGCTACGTCGGCTATGGCGATTCCGCCAGTGGCCCGGACGAATGGGCGGACATGGGGAGGACGGGTGCCTCCGGTATCGCCTGCTTTCTTGCCCCCAAATCCAGCGGTTCTTTCCGCAGGCTGGCCAAGAAGCATACGGATGTCATCGGCAAGCATCCGCAAAGCTTCCCCGACACCCACGCCTCGCCGCCCATGGGCATGGCCTACGAGGCGCTCGGAGCCAACATCGATCCGAAGAACTTCCGTAAGCTGATGGATGCCAACCGCTGGTGGTTCACCATGGCCCAATGCGGCGATAAAACCTTCTACTACCAGCCGAATCGCGACAACTCAGGCTATGATTCCTCGGCGCGCATGACGGCCTCCTGCGTGGTGGCCTTTATTTACACGATTCCCAAGCGAAGCCTCGCGATCACCGGCAAAGCCTCCCAGTAGTCGGCCGGCGGTGCCGCTCCCTTCGCTTGCAACACCTACCTTTCGTTGATGAAGTCAGAAATAGGGCAGGGTAATTGGCGATCACGCTTTGGGCATGGTGCTCATCAGAATCGACACCATGATCACCGCACCATGCAACTTTCGGATGAGAACCTCCTTCGGTTATCACTGCGCAATACCCGGTCCGTGAGAGCTTTCTTGTCACTTCTCGCCGTCTTCTGCGTTGGCAGCATGGTCCGAGGCGAAGTTCCCTCCCAACTCATGGGCCAGCGCTTCCTGACCCTCAACACGATCGTGCGGGTCAACCAGATCGAGGTCGCCCGCGACAGCAACCACGGCGCGGACGAGTCGTCCATCCACTCTCCGGCCGAAGCGGCGGTGTTCCGCGAAGCGATCGAGAAGGCATGGCCGGGGGCCCGCATCACCTGGGCCTTCAGTTGGCTGGCGCTGCATGATGCCCGCGAGAACTACCGTTCGCTGCGAGACTTGATCGTGAGTTATCACAAGAAGTTCGGCGACGAGATCACCTTCATCCCGGGCTCCTACTTCGCCAATATGTACAACACCCGCGATCAGGTGAACCTCGACCTGCGCGACGGCTTGAAACGCGTTTCGGAAATCGTCGGCGATGGCTACCGGCCGAAAAGCGTGGTCGCCGGATTCCTTTCCGCCGCGAACCTCCGCTACCTCGCCGCGGAGGAAAACATCCACGTTTGCCAAGGCAACATCTGGAGCCAATACGCGGTCGACAACGGCGATGGTGAAGGGTCCATCGCCTATCCCTACTACCCGTCCCGCGAGCATTTCTGCAAGCCTGCCCGCGGCAAGGACGACTTCATCGACTGCGTGAACCTCGACGGCTGGACGGTCGATTTCCTCTGCGCCCGCATCCCCGGATCCAAGATGGTCAATGGCGAGCGCTGGCGCAGCCGCCAGGGCGTCGGGCCGATCGAGACGCTGCTCGACATGGGCACCGAGCGCGGGCTGAAGTCGATGATGGCGACGACCGCCACGCACTTTGACGACGGCTTCAAGCGCAACGGCTTCGCGTGGGTGACCTGCGGCTGGGAAATGGGTCTGGTCGAGGCCCGCAAGATCTACGGCTATGGCGGGCGCAACGGCATGGACGGCCTCCATCTCTGGCTCAGCGAAACCCGCAAGCGTTGGCCGGATGCCCGGCTCGTCACCCAGGGTGAATTCGGGCTGCTCTGGCGGGAGCATTTCAAGAACAACGACGCGCTGGACTATCGCTTCGTGCATTCCGGCTCCGGCATCCGCGCCTCGCAGGAGGAACTCGGGATCCGCTGGTTCATGAACCGCGACTTCCGGCTCGCGCTGCTGCGCGAGTCGAAAGACGGACCGGAAAAGGTCATCGACTTCACCCGCTACGACCTGCCTGCCCGGGAACCGGCCGACCCCGAGCCCGGCAAGCACTCCCGGAACTGGAGCCTGATGAACCGGATCAACCAGAAGGGAACCCGCCCGCAGGATCAGCCCGTCGCCCTCGCCGATCTAACAGAAGAAGAGCAGGCACTGATCCGCCGGCACTGTCCCGAGCTCCTGGCCCCGGTCGCAAGCGGCAGGTAGATCTGCTGGTGGCTTGCTTCGTCGTAGGGAGCATTCTAAGGTCCCCGTCAGGCCCCGCGCCGGCACCCATGACGGACCCGCAGATTTATTCGGAAACGCCGGAGTTGTTGAAGTCGCTCGGCACGGCGCTGGGGCTCGGGCTGCTGGTGGGCTTGCAGCGGGAGTGGGTGCGGGCGCGGATCGCGGGGATCCGGACTTTCGCGCTGGTGGCGCTGCTCGGCGGACTGAGCGGGGTGCTGTCATTCCATCTCGGCGGCTGGGTGGTGGCCGCGGCACTGGTGGCCTGCGCGAGCGTCGTGATTTTCGGCTACCTGGCGGAGCTCAAGCAGCCGGACCCGGACGTCGGGCTGACCACGGAGATCTCGATTCTGCTCATGTTCATCATCGGCGTGGTGGCGGTGCTGGGGCATCGGCTGGAGGCGGTGGTGTGCGCGGGGACGGTGATGGTGCTGCTGCAGAGCAAAGAGCCGCTGCACGGAATGGTGCGGCGGATTGGTGAGACGGACCTGCGGGAGATCGGGCGGCTGGTGCTGGCGGGGCTGGTGATCCTGCCGCTGCTGCCGAACCGGGAAATGGGCTATCTGGGCGTGCTGAATCCTTTCAAGGCCTGGCTGATGGTCGTGCTGATCATCGGGATCAGCCTCGCGGCTTATCTAACAGGAAAGTTTTTCGGCGGTTCCAAAGGGGCGGTGCTGGCGGGTGTGCTGGGCGGACTCATTTCCAGCACGGCGACGACGGCCAGTGTGGCGCGGCGGAGCCGGGCGGCGGGTGTCGTCGGTCGCTCGCTGGCGGCGATCACGCTGACCGCGTCGGCGGTGGTGTTCGTGCGGGTGATCGCGGAGGTGATGATCGCCGCGCCGGGGGCCTGGCCTTCCATGCTGCCGCCGCTGGCCGCGATGATGGTCTGGACGGCGCTGGTGGCGGTCGCGTTGCACCGGTTCGCAGCGAAATCGGGGCATCCGGCGGGTGGGGAAGACACGCCGTCCGAACTCAAGGGCGCGGTGATGTTCGGGCTGCTCTACGTCGCGGTGCTCTACGGAGTGGCGCTGGCGAAGGAGCACTTCGGGACGACCGGGCTTTACGCGGTGGCGGCGATTTCGGGGCTGACGGACATGGACGCGATCACGCTTTCAACTTCCGGGCTGGTGCAGAGCGGGCATGTCGAGGCCGGCACCGGCTGGCGGGTCATCTTGTTAGGCGGGATCGCCAACCTGGTGTTCAAGGCAGGATTGGTGGTGGTGCTGGGTGTGAAGGGATATATCCGGCCGGCATTGGCGGGGTTTACCGCGGCGCTCGCGGGTGGCGGGGCGATATTGGCGTTCTGGCCGTGAGATCCTTTGAACGGAGCGGCGGTCATAGACGCACTACATCCGCACCGTCTTCACATTCACGAATTCGCGGATCCCGTGGGCGCCGAGTTCGCGGCCCCAGCCGCTATCTTTCACACCGCCGAAAGGGAAGCGGGGATCGGAGACCACTTGGGAATTGATGGCGACCGTGCCGGTGTCGAGTTGGTCCGCCACACGGCGGGCGCGGTCTTCGTCGGCGCTGAAAACGGCGGCTCCGAGTCCGAACGGCGTGAGATTCGCCAGCGCGATGGATTCCATGTCGCCCGACACGGGGGTCACCGCCGCGACCGGGCCGAACGTCTCTTCATCGAAGACCCTCATTCCCGGCCGAACGCCGGCAAGCAAGGTGGCGGGGTAGTACGGCAGTTCTCGTGGTCCATGGATCTCCCCGCCTAAAAGCAATCGGGCCCCGGCCGAAATGCTGTCCCTTACCTGTTGGTGAAGTTCATCCCGCAAGTCGGCGCGCGCCATCGGCCCGAGCGTGCAGGCTTCATCCAGCGGGTCACCGGGGACGAAAACCGAGAGCTCTTTCGCCAGCAGTTCGAGGAACTCCTGGTAAACATCCTCCGCCACAAGGAAACGCTTCGCCGCGATGCAGCTCTGTCCGGCATTCACCATGCGGGCGGCGGCGCAGATCTTTGCGGCCGATGGCAGGTCGGCATCGTCGAGCACGAGGTAGGGATCGCTGCCCCCGAGTTCCAGCACCGACTTTTTCAAATGCCGCCCCGCCGCCGCCGCCACCTGTCGGCCGGCCTCGGTGCTGCCGGTGAAGGTCAGCGCCCGGATCCGCGGATCGGCGATCAGCGCTTCGACTTCCTTGCCGGGGACGAAAACCGCGCGCAGCAGGTCATCGCGACCGAAGGCTTCCGCCACGATCCGGGCGATGGCGGCAGCACAAGCGGGGACGTTCGACGCGTGCTTCAGCACGATCGTGTTCCCCGCCATCAGTGCCGGCGCGGCGAAGCGGAAGACCTGCCAGAACGGGAAATTCCACGGCATGATGGCCAGCACCGGGCCGAGCGGTGGGTGAAGAAGGGTCGCTCCGTCTTGCACGACGGGTGCCAGCATCGCCTCGCCGTGGTCCGCGAAGTATCGACAGGTGCTCGCGCACTTCGCGACTTCCGCTTTCCCCTGGGCCACCGGCTTGCCCATCTCCCGCGCCATGAGTTCCGCCCACTCGCTCTGACGTTCTTCAAGAATCCCGGCCGCGCGCTCCAGGCCCGCCGCCCGCGAGGCGAAGGACATTCGACGCAGGTCATCGAAAGCGGCAGCCACCGCGGCGAGGGGATCAAACATGCTGCGACCCTGCACCGCGTCCTCCGACCCGGCAAGGACCTCCAAGCCATCGCGAACTTTTGCACGCGACAATCCGAAGCTCTGCTAGGGTGAAGACTTCGCTTTCTCGATTGAGCGGTCCCGCGACCCGAATCTTGCCCCCTTTGCCATGCCCCGATTCCTCCTTCTCCTCAACCGCGGTTCCGGCGGAAACGACCGCGGACTCGATGCCGGCGACGTTTGCCGGACCGTGGAAGACGCCTTCCGCGAGGCGGGCCACGACATCACCTCCAGCATCGTCGAGCCGGGGCAATTGGAGCCCTCGTTGAAGCAAGCCGTCGCCGCCGCTCCCGACGGCGTCATCATCGCCGGCGGCGACGGCACCGTGTCGGCCGCCGCCCGTCTGTTAGGCGGCACCCCGATCGCCCTCGGCATCGTGCCGATGGGCACCTTCAACCTCGCCGCGCGCGACCTCGGCGTGCCGCTGGACATCGAGGAAGCCGCCCGCTTTCTCGCGCAGGCCAAGGTCATGGCGGTCGACGTGCTCGATGTCGCCGGCCACGCCTGCCTGTGCACGACAATCCTCGGCTTCTACCCGGAATTCGCGCGCACCTTCGAACGGCGGGACCACGGCGGGCACTGGTGGAAGAAGGCCTTCAAGCTCGTCACCTCGCTGCCCCGCATTTTCCGCGAAGCGCGGCCGCTGCGGCTGACTTGGAAAAGCGAGGCAGGCGTGGGTCAGGCGCGGACGAAATTCTCCGCCTTCGTGCCGGGTCGCTACAAGGCGACCACCGGCATCGTCCCGGTCCGCACCGATTTCCGTTCCGGCACGATGACCGCCTACGTCGGCCGGCAGCGTCATGCGGGCGCGGCGATGCGCGGGATGATGGATTACATCTTCGGCCGCCAGGAGGAGAACGAGGAGCTGACGATTTTCAAGGCCGCCCGGCTCGAGCTCGGTGCCGGCGGTCGTCATCACGCCATGGTCATGATCGACGGGGAAATCCTGCGTCTCGAGTTCCCATTGATCCTCTCGATCCGGCCTCTGCACTTGAACGTTCTCACCATGGAAGAGACTCTCGCGAGCGACCCATGATCCGCTTGCTTCATCTCTCCGACCCGCATTTCGGCGCGGCGGATTCCGTGGTGGCGGAGACCTTCCTCCAGCGGGCCCGCGAGCTCGCGCCCGACCTGACCCTGCTCAGCGGCGACCTCACCATGCGGGCCCGCCGCAGCGAACTCGCCGCTGCCCGGAAATTCGTCGACGCACTCCCCGAACCGCGGCTGGTGATTCCGGGGAACCACGACATCCCTGGGCTCAATCACCCCTACGACCGTTTCGCCCGGCCTTTCCGCCGCTATCGGAACTTTTTCGGCGAGCCCTTGGAGCCCGATTACCGCATCCCCGGCCTCCACGTCGTCGGGCTCAACAGCACCCGAGCCTTCGGGTTTCACGCCGATTGGTCGGAGGGCAGATTGCACGCCGGGCAATTGCAGCTTGCAGAACATCGATTCCAAAACGGTCCGCCCGCCTTTCGCGTCCTGATGCTCCACCACCCTTTGCTTGCTCCCGAGGGGCACGGCAGGGCAGTGGTCGATCCGCTGCCCGAATTGCTCGCCGTGATCGGTCGCCAGCGGCTGGATCTCGTCCTCTGCGGGCATTTTCACCGGTCCCACATGGCGACCCTCGGCCCGGACGATTCCTGGCATACCGTTGTTTCTCAAGCAGCGACGGTCTGCTCGACCCGGCTGCAGGGCGAGCCGCAGGGCTTCCACGAGATTCGCGTGTCCGGCGCTTTGATCGAAATCGTCCGCCACCGCCTCCTCGACGGCCGCTTTGTCGAAGAGTCCGTCCACTCGTTTTCGCGCGATACTTCCGGGTGGCGCGCCGCCGTTGAGACGTCGAATATGCGACCTCTCTAAATCGGCATGGTCCCTGCGAAGGAGCGGGGATGACTGCTCTCCAATTTCCCGCGCAAGCTTCTTCCGTGGACTTGCAGAAGGCTCTCACCCGGACCTTGGACTCGCTCACCGCCTACCTGCACGCGGCGAAGATTTCCGATTCCAGCCTGCTTGAAAATGTCTGCCGGAAATCGGCGGAAGAACGCCACTCGCAAGCCGGCCGGATCGCCGATCTGATCGAGAGGAACGGCGGGAAGCCCGATTTCGGAGTAAGCCGGGAAGCCGGCTTTCAACGCCTGTGGATGAGCCTGGTGAACCGACGATTCCCCAACTTTCGCGCAGGCTTGCCGCGCGAATGTGAACGGAGCGAACGTCGACTCGAGCGGGTGCTGCTGCGGCTCTTCAACGATCCGAGCTTCGACGAGTTCACCCACCGCGAGCTGGGAGGTTTGATCCGCGAACTCCGTCGCGATCTGGTCCGGCTGAGGAGCCTCCGCAAGCCGAAGGCCGAACTGCGGATGACCCCGCTTTTTCAATCGCGGGCGATCCCGCACGACCATGCGGGCGGGCGGCGATAGTTCACGTCGCCTCGAACCTCCCCGCCTCGCGGTTCTTGCGGACTTTTCCTGCGGGGAAAATCGTGCCGTTCATTGCGAGATAGACGCCGGGCGGCAGCGACTGAACGGCGCCCAGCGCGAGGCCGAGGTTGAAGACGGCGTCGGTCACCCGGAAACGGGCCGGGGCCAGCGCGCCGGTGAGGACGATCGTCTTGTTAGAGACTCCGGTCAGCGCCTCGGCGGTGAGGCTCATGGTATCGGTCCCGTGGGTGATCAGGATCCGCTCCTCCGGCGCGTCCGCGCACGCCTGTCGGATCGCGGCGCGGTCGTGGTCTGTCATTTCCAAGCTGTCCTTCCGCAGCAATGGCAGCAGCCGCCACTCCAGCGTCACGCCGGACTCGCGGAAGACATGCGGGACGGTCGGTTCACCCACTTCATACTCGGACGAGGCGTCGAAGTAGACCTTGTCGATGGTGCCGCCGGTGGTGAGGACGAGGAGCATGGAAAGAAAAGTTCCAAGGGGAGAAGTGCCAAGTGCCGAAGAAGATAGACCCTGGAACGGCTCAGGGTTTGGTGGCGAAGTAGCCGCGCTGCTTGTCGGAGATCGGCATGCCGATTTTTTCCATGGCTTCGAGCATGTCTTCCCAGACCGCGCGCTTGTCGCGGATGGAGCTGGTGCGGAGGAGGTAGGAAGGGTGGTAGGTCACGCGGACCGGGATCCCCACGAAGTCATGCCACTTGCCGCGCATGGCAGTGACGGACCCGCTCAAACCGAGCAGACCCTCGCCGGCGCTGCCGCCGAGGGCGACAATGCAGCGCGGCTTCACGATCTCCACTTCGGCGCGGATGAACGACATGCAGGACGCCATTTCTTCTGCCGTTGGCTTGCGGTTGTTGGTCGTCTGGCCGGGCGTGGCCGGGCGGAACTTGACGATGTTGGAGATGTAAACCTGTGAACGGGACAGGCCCATCGCCTTGATGATGTCGTCGAGCTTTTGCCCCGCCGGTCCCACGAAAGGTTCGCGTTGCTGTTCCTCCTGATAGCCCGGGGCTTCGCCGACGAACATCAGCCCGGCTTCGGGATCACCGGTGGAGAAGACCATGGTCTGGCGCAGCGTCCCGAGCTTCCGCGCCGGAGCCCAGTTCTCCGCCTGCACGGCCAACGCTGCGATCTTCTCCGCCGCGCTCCCCCCCACCGGCGTGGCGATCACCACCGGCTCCGGCGGAGCGCTGACCGGCGGAGCGCTGACTTTAGTCGGCTTGGACGGTAGGTCAGCCTCCGGCTTGGACGGCAACTCAGCCGCCGCAGGCGCTGCCACCGCCGTCTTCCCGCTTTTCGACCGCCGGTGCAAATCCCGCAGCAGCACCTTCACCTCCTCGTCCAGATGGATATGGGTCACGCCGCGCGCTTCCTCGGCACGGAGGAAATCCAGCAGGGCATCGATCGGACGGCTCACGCGGCGGAGGCTAGGCCTGCGTCCGCGGGGGTGCAATCCTGCTTTGGTGGGAGTCTCTGGGGAAACGAACCGCCAAGGCGCGGAGGTCGCGGAGCAAAGCACGAAGATTAGGAACCGACCCATGTTAAACCGGAATCAGATCATCGGCCGACACCACTAAACTCAGTGTTCACCTCCGCGACCTCTGAGCCTCCGCGGTTCTATCTCCTGATTCCTCAATTTCCTAATCCCCTAATTCCTCAATATCCCCCTCCACACCCCGATTCCGAATCCCCGGAAGGCTTGTACTTGCCCCGACCCGCTGCTTTCGCCCATGGTGCGACCGCGCCCAACGCGCTCTCCGCCCATGTTCCAACGCATCGCCAACCTATTCAAAGGCTTCATCGGACTCTTCATCGGAGGGATCGAGAAGAAGAACCCCGAAGCCCTGCTCGACGTGGAGAAGGAAAACCTTCGCAAGCAGATCAGCGAGTTCAACGCCGGGCTCGCCGCCCACGCCGGGCTGGTCGAGCGGCTGATGGGCCAGGTGAAAAAGCTCAACGCCGAGGAAAGCGAACTCAAGGCCAAGACCAAGGCGCTGCTCCAGGCCGGCCAGCGCGAGGCCGCCGGGGAGATGGCGATGCGTTATAAAAACGCCGACCAGCAGCACGAGGAACTCAACGCCCAGCTTCAGAACGCCGAGACCCGTTACAAGGAACTGGTTCGCGCCCGTGACGTGGCGATCAAGGCCGCCCGCGACAAGATCGAATCGCTGAAGCGCGGCATCGACGACATGAAAGTCCAGAAAGCCATGGCCGAACTCAACGAGATGGCCGCCGGCATGGTCGGCACCCTCGGCGGCTCGGGCGACACACTCAACCGCCTCGAGGAAATGGTCGAGGAGGAGCGCAGCAAGGCCGCCGGCCGGGCCCGCGTCGCCCGCGACAGCGTGGACATGAGCGGCACCGTGCTGAAGGAAGCCGAGCAGAAGGCCCTGGCCGACATGGCGCTCGCCGACTTCGCCGCCGCGGAAGGGATCGAGCTGGAGCCGAAGCAGGGCACGCCCGCCTCAGAGACCCCGCCGGCCCAGGGGACGATGGGACCGGTAAGCCAGTAATCCTCCATGTAGCGGCGCGTCTACCTGTCCTTCGTAGCCTTGGCGGAGAAGGATGACCGCCGCACTTTGTAAGAGAAGCAACCCTCGAAGCCTGCTTTTACCTTCAAAGGAGAAATCAGCCTTTCCGTTGCTTCATTTTCATCCAGCGACGGTTACAGACCGACGCTACGTTCATCAGATGCCACCCGAACTCCCATCCCGCTACCGCGCCGAGCGCTGGTATTCCGCGCCCCGCTTGTGGCGGAAGATTTCACGCTACGCGCTGGTCGCCGGTCGCAAGACCGTGCTGACCGCCATCACGCTCTACCACTGCCTGCGCGACAACGACACGCCGGCCTGGGCGAAGGGCGTGATCATCGGCGCGCTGGGCTACCTGATCCTGCCGGTCGACATGGTGCCGGACATCATTCCCGGGGCCGGCTATGGCGACGACTGGGCGGCGCTGGTGACAGCCCTCGGCACCGTGGCCGCCTACGTGAAGGACGAGCACAAGCTGCGCGCCTCTGTTCAGGCCGAGAAGATTTTCGGGCTGAAGGGACACTAAAACTTTCATGCAATCCCTGTCGCTCGCCTTGCTCCTCCTTCTCCCGCTCGTGTCGGCGGAGGAAAAGCCAAACGTCCTTCTGATCTGCGTCGATGACTTGAAACCGGCGATTGGCTGCTACGGCGATCCGCTGGCCAAGACTCCGAACCTCGACCGCCTCGCCGCCCGCGGCATCCGTTTCGACCGCGCCTACTGCAACCAGTCGGTCTGCGCCGCGTCGCGCAACAGCCTGATGCTGGGATCGCGCCCGACCTCGATCGGCATCTACGGCCTCGTCCCGAACTTCCGCGCGGCGGTGCCGGACGCGGTGACGCTGAGCCAGCATTTCATCAAGCACGGCTACCGCGCGGAAGCGGTCGGCAAGATCCTCCACAGCGGCCATGGCAACACCGACGACAAGGCTTCCTGGAGCGTGCCGACCAACGTCGAGAAGGTCGTCGAATACCTCGACCCGGAAAGCACCGGCGGCGGCCAGTTGACCCGCGAGGAGGCCTACTTCAGCAACCAACAGCTCGACCGCATCGGCCAGCTCCCGAAAGGCGCCGCTTGGGAAAGCAGCGACGTTCCCGACAGCGCCTACGCCGACGGGCGGATCGCCGACGACGGGATCAAGCGCCTGCAAGCCGCGAAGGAGCGGAGCGGCACGCCCTTCTTCATTGCTCTGGGCTTCGTGAAGCCGCACCTGCCCTTCACCGCGCCGAAGAAATACTGGGACCTCCACGACCCGGCGAAATTCACCGTGCTGCACGACCTCGACACGCCTCGCGACGCCCCGCCATGCGCCGGCAAGCGCGGCGGCGAGATTTCCAACTACGATCCGGTCCCCGCCAGCGGGCTGCCCGATGACGCCACCGCGCGCAAGCTGATCCACGGCTACTACGCCGCTAGTAGTTACATGGACGCCCAGCTCGGCCGCGTACTCGACGAGCTCGACCGGCTGGAGCTTTCGAAGAACACCATCATCGTGCTGTGGGGCGACCACGGCTGGCACTTCGGCGACCACGGCATCTGGACCAAGCACACCAACTATGAGCAGGCGAACCGCATCCCGCTCTTCATCATCGCCCCTGGCATGAAGCCGGGCGCGGCCCGTGGCTTCGTCGAGACCGTGGACATCTTCCCCACCCTCGCCGAGCTCGCCGGCCTGCCGCAGCCCGCCGGTCCGCAGCCGATCGACGGCCTGAGCCTCGTCCCCGTGCTGAAAGACCCGTCGACCACCGTCCGCGACCACGCCTACCACTGCTACCCGCGCAGCGAAGGCCGCATCGGCCGGGCGATCCGCACCGACCGCTACCGCCTGGTCGAGTGGAAGAAGCCCGGCAAGCCTGCCGACCAAGCCGAGCTGGAACTTTACGACTACCAAGTCGCTGCGCCGGAGTCGGAGAACCTGGCCAAGCAGATGCCGGACGTCGTGAAGGAACTCCGCGCCATCCTTGCCCGCCACCCGGAAGCCGAACCGAAGCCGCTCGCGCGGAAGAAATAAGGAGCCACGCATTCCGTATCACCGACCGATGAAGCGATTGCTCGCCGCCGCGCTGATGGTTCTCCCCGCGCTCGCGGAGAACCCGCTGTCGGTCACGCTGGTGTCGGAAGCGAAAGCAATCGCGCCGGGTCAGACCTTCATGGTCGGGCTGCACCTCAAGCCGCCGCAAGGCTTCCACACCTACTGGAAACATCCCGGGATCGTCGGGCTGGCGACCTCGGTCGAGTGGTCGCTGCCGCAGGGCTTCAGCGCGGGCGACCTCCTATGGCCGGCTCCAGAGACGGTGAAAATGGCACGCTACACCGCGCAAGGCTATCGCGGCGAAACCCTGCTGATGGTGCCGGTAACCGCGCCGCTCGATCTAACAAAGTCGCCGGTCGAACTCACCGCCCGCGTCTCGTGGATGTGCTGCGGCACCCAGTGCCATCCCGCGGCAAAGGTGCCTTTCACAATCACCTTGCCGGTGGCGAATGCGGCCGAAGCGGACCCAACAACGCGCCCTCTGTTCGAGAAATTCCGAACGAAGCTCCCGGCCGCGGATCCCGCCTGGTCGAGCCGCTTTGAACGCATCGACGACCACCTCGTGCTCACCTTGAAATCCAACGATCCGGCGGTGACGCGCGACGTCAGCGAACTCGGAGCGCTGCGTTTTTTCACCGCCGACGGCCAGGTAGATTCCGATGGCGAGCAGACGGTGACGATCGGCCCCGGTCAAACCCTCCGCCTCAAGCTGACGATCTCCGCCAGCGGCCCCGCGGCGGCAAAAGGGCTGCCCGGCGTGCTGCACGCGGAAAAGAACTGGCGGCGCGATGGCGGAAGCGCGGATCTCGAGCTCCGGTAGCCAAGAAAGAATAATGGTAACAACGAAATCAGCGAAACTCCGCGAAAATCAAGGCGTCGAGAGAACCGGTTCGAACGCCAGCAAGGTTGATCTTACCAATTTCCCAACCCTCTTCAATTTCGACAGTTTCCTCCCTTTCGTTGTTCTCATCTCGGATTCTAGGGTTAGACGGCCTTCCGCCCCCGCACCACGATCCATCCAAGAAACAAAAGTCCTACCACTCCCCCCACCACGTAGCAGGTGAGCTGGATGGTCTGCGTGATCAGCAGCGGCTTGGAGAAGTCCGGATACAGCTCCAAGGGGAAGAGCGGCAGGCCCGTCTTCCAAACCCAGGCCCCGGCCATCAGGCCCGCGGCCTCGGTCACGAGAATTCCGCACGGCACGACTTTCAACATCGTCCCCGGCGCGACCTTCGGACGGCTTCCTGCCCGCCCCAGGAACAATGCCGAGAGGCCAAGGATCAGCCCCGGTCCGACCGATGCACGGAAGCCCCAGGCAAGCGCCAGCAGCGTCAGGTCCTCGATCCCCCACAGCGGCGGATGCCACTCGGTGAAGTGCTCCGGCGCGATGCGGATCAGATACTGGTCGTGCAGCACGCAGTAGAGGAAAACCTCCGCCCAAATTCCGAAGACGATGGTGTAGGTCACTGCGCGCTTTTCGTCCAAAAGGGGAGGCAGGCGCAGCAGCGGCATCATGTCCACTTCAGCTGGCACCGCGGCCGAAGAAGACCGCGGGAATCGTCCGAAACAGAATCTTGATATCCAGCCACAGCGACCAGTTGTCGATGTATTCGAGGTCCATGGCCACCCACTGCTCGAAACTGGTGATCCGGTTTCTTCCCCCGACTTGCCATTCGCAGGTGATCCCCGGCTTCACGCTCAGGCGGCGGCGGTGTTCCGACTTCTCGAAAGCGCAGACTTCATAAAGCGGGAGCGGACGCGGTCCGACCAAGCTCATCTTCCCGCTCACCACGTTCAGCAACTGGGGGAGTTCGTCGATGCTCAGCTTGCGCAGGAAAGTGCCGAAGGCGAAGATCCGTGGGTCTTGGTTGAGTTTGAAAACCGGTCCATCCATCTGGTTCCCGTGCTCGGCTTTGGTCTTTTCAAGGAGAGCTTCCGCGTCCGGCACCATGGTGCGGAACTTCCACATGTTAAACGGTTTGCCATAGCGACCTGCCCGCTTTTGCCGAAAGAACACCGGTGCTCCCGGGCTGGTGATCTTGATCCCGATGAAGGCGATCACCCAGAGCGGCGAAGTCATCAGGATCAACAGAGCGGCTCCCACACGGTCGATCACTTCCTTCAGGAACAACTCCCAGGACAGCTCCGGGGTGGACCTCAGCACCAGCATCGGCTTGCGGCCGACCATGTCGAAGGTCGGCCGGGCGATCTGGGTGCGGATGAAGGAGGCCACGATCCATGCTTCCACCCCCTGGAGTTCGCATGCCTCCACCCCTTCGGCCACTTTGCCGAACTCAGTGTCCTTGGCAGCGAAGATCACCCGTTCGACGGACTCGTTCTTCAGGATGGCATAGAGATCCTCAACCGGCCGGGCTGCCAGGTCGAAACGGGACACGACCTTCCAGAGCCGGCTGACCTCGAGGTCCACGTCGCCGAGGAAGGCGTCGATTTCCTCATCCGATCCCGCGATGACGATCCTCTCCAAGGCGTCCGACCGTAGCTCCTGGCCTTTCAGGTAGCTTTGGAGGGCCCGGTCGCGCAGCATCAGCACGACGACCGTCAGGGCGCTCCCCAAGCCGAGGATCAAGCGGCTCGCACCGCCGAGCTGGGCGAAGAGCGCCATCATCCCGATCGCAAGCGCCATGAGGAGCATGGCCTTGACCACTTGGGTAAACGCTTGGAAGCCCGTCTTGGTCCTGGGACGCTGGTAAAAGCGGAAAAATTCGAGGGCCAGCGGAGTGAAAGGCACCACGATATAAAGCACCCAGCTCATCTGCGAGAGGGTGACCGTGAAATCGTCTCCTACCACCGCCCCGCGGATCGGCCCCCGGAACTGGGACGCCGACCAGAACGCCAGCCACACCAATCCTGCGTCCACAAGTTGCAGGACTTGGATCGAAAAGGCTTCTTTGCGTCCGACGGGCATGGGAACAGCAGCGCTGGGAGGAAAAAGCAAAGCACTCACCAAATCAAGCATTAGCTCCGCGCCGGGGGTGGAGTTTAACCCGGTCAATGGGAAATTCCAATAAGGCGTCCAGCTCCCGATCTAGGGGAGGTAAACTAATTTGCAAATCGGCCGATCTTGGGCCAACCCGAACGGCCCCGCACGATTGAACTTTGCACGACAAAGCGATTGGGATATTTCCCGAACATGATGAAGCCGTGGATCACCCGTTCCCTTGCGACCGCCTGTCTTGGCAGCGCACTGGCCCTCGCCGCCCGGACCAAAACACTCCGCAACGATGCCGATTCCGAAGATTTCCGGAAGTCTCCGGGCTTTCATCAGCTCCGGACCTCCACGTCTTCGGAATCGCAGGGCCGGCTTCCCGCCAAGGCCCGGGGCTTGATCAAGGACGAATCGCTCGCCACCCGGCTCCGCCGCGAAGGCGAGGTGACGGTCGGCGGACAGGTCCATCGGCCCGGGCCCCTGCCGCTGAACTCGGGAAGCACCTTGTTCACGGCGATCGAGCGGGCCGGCGGTCCCACGCCTTTCGGATCCATGAAGCGGGTCAAGCTTTGTCGGGGCGGGACGACCCGGGTGTTCGACACCACCCGGCCGGAATATCGAAGCGAGCCGCTGCTGCCCAACGACACGATCGAGGTCCCGCAAAAGGAGATCTTCGGCAACTGAGGATCGGCCTGCTCCATAAACAGCAAGGTTTGCGCAAGGCAGACTGCCTGCTAGATCCGGTCCGATGCTTGAAGCCCGCCAGCGCTTGATCGACCTCGCGACCCGCCCGCTGGCCGGGAACCAGGCGGCGAGCGACCTGGAAGCAATCAAGTGACGGCGATCACTTCGCCGGCGTTTGCTTCAGCGCCTCGATCTTGGCATTGGCGGTCGAGATCAGCGCCTCGGCTTCGGCGACCTTGGCTTCCTCCCGGGCCGCCCGTTTTTCCTGGAATTCCGCGCGCTTGATCTTGGAGCGGTTTTCCACCTCGTACACGCTGCTCCTGCCGGTTGGCGTAATATCGCGCACCGTCATCCGGGCGTTCTCGCGGATCCCTTGGGCTCGCTCGCGCGCCTTGGCCGCCAAGTCACGGGATTTCGCGATCCCGGCCTGCAGCCGCTTCACGTAGCCTTCGAGCGAGGCTATCCTCGCCTGCGTGCTTCCGGCCAGCTCCGGCGCTCCCTCGACCGCGGTGTCCCCGCCTTCGTCCTCATCCTCCGCGACGGCTTTCGCCTTCTCGCGGGCCTCCGCCTGGTTCATCGAGCGATCGTGGGCCGCCTCCTCGCGGGCTTCCTTTTCAAGTTGCTCCTTCGCGGCACCGTCATCGCGCGGAAAGCGGGCCGCCAATTCTTTCGGCAAGCGTTCGTAGGGCAGGCGGGCGGTGCCGCCGGAGTGGATCACCTTCACCCCGACCGCGTCCGCCCCCACGATCTTGACGCCTTCCAGCACCTTCCCCTCGCGGGTTTTCAAGGTGCCCACCTCCAGCGGCAGCTTCACGGGTTCGACCGCGAGTGCGACCGTGGAAAACGCGAGAATGGACAGGAGGAGGGAGTTCATCCCGACCCTTTAGCAACCGGCCCGAAAAAGGTCAACCCGTCGATTCACCCGTCGATTCAACTCCCGCGCCGGCGGCCGGATGCCAAGGGATGGCAGACCATTGAATGAACCCCAGCCCGCCTTCACTTGAAATCCCGGCTTTCGACCCACGCATACCAGTCCTTTTCCAGCGCGGCATCATCGGCGTAGCCATAGCACGAGAGCAGGATCGACTTGTCGATCTTGCTCCCCCCCGCGGACTTCGCCACCAGCTCCCGATACTTCACGCGCGCCGGCTCATCGCGGACCAGGAAGCAGGTAAGCGCGAAAATGTAGCCGGACGTCTCCGGCGTGAGGTTGAGAATCTCGGCACTGCAAACCTTCTCCAGGCTCACCCGCTGCTCCTTCTTGCACATTTTGTTGAGCACCTTGGCCCACGACTGGTCCGGCCCCAGCGTCTCGCCCTTTTTGATGTCGGCCTTCTGTTCCTCGTAGTATGCCTCGAAGTCGAGGTAGTGGACCCGGCATAACTTGAACATCTGGTGTTCGACGTAGTAGCCGAAGCCGGCGGTCATCCAGAATGGCAGGTTCTTCCCGCGCGCCTGGCCTTGCATCAGCGTCGTGCCGGTCGAGTGGACGAACAACGGCGTCATGTCCCGGTCGCCGCCGGCCGACTGGTCGGTGGCCCCCTTGCAGAGGACCACGAAGCGATGCTGCGGGTCGGCATAGTTGGCGGTCTTCTTCACCACCTGGATGAAATTCTCGGTCCAGCCGTTCCGCCCGGCATCGACCTTCACCACCTCGTCGAAATCGCCGCCATTCCCGAGCAGGTAAACGGTGAAGCGGAACGGCGCGTCGTCGGAAGCCTCGCCGCCGCCGGGCATTCGGAATTCGTTCTTCTCGAAATCCTGCTTCATCCCCGGCAGCACCACTTCGCAGATTTCCCAAACCTTCTCGGCATTGCGCGCCGCGGGATCCGCGCTGGTGGAGTCGATCCTCAGGGTGAAGTGGTCCGATTTCTTTTCCTTCCACTTTCCCGCCGGAAAATGGACGTGCTGCGCCTGAACGAGCGGACCGGCCAGCAGGACCAGGGCGAGAATTTTTCCTATCATCCGACGACGCTACCGTCCCGTCCCATCAGGGCAAGCTCGGGAATCCCGGCTGCCGGAAAACGAAAACGCCCGGCCGCGGGAGGCGGACGGGCGTTTTGGAAATCGATGCGCGGGATCTTCTCCGGCGATCAGGCTTCGGTGGCGGCCTCGGGAGCAGCTTCGGCCTTCGGCTTGCCGACGCGGCGGACAGCACCGAAACGCTTCTGGAACTTGTCGATGCGGCCCTCGGTGTCGATAAACTGCGCCTTGCCCGTGAAGAACGGGTGGGAGTCGGAGGTGATGCCGATCGAGATGATCGAATGTTCCACGCCGTCGATGACTTCCTTCTTTTCGGAAGACTTGGTCGAGCGCGTGACGAAGCGGGCACCGGTGGTCATGTCAACGAAGACGACCGGATTGTATTTGGGATGAAGCTCCTTTTTCATGACAGTAGAGGGCCGGACCACGTTTCCGACGCGGCGGGAGGGCGGAGAATGCACGGGAAAGCGTCCGTGTCAAGCGGCCGGAAGAAGGGCGAAGGGCAGGCCATGGAGGGTGGATTGTCAAAAAGCCACCCCCGGATCAATCCCCGCGTCCTCTTGAAAAATCCCGCCCCTTCCCACGTAGCCCTCGTCCTGCCCGCCCCGGGCATTGCCAAATCCGACCAATCCGCTTCACTCGCCCCTGATGAAACCTGCACTGCTCCTTTCCCTCCTCCCCGCACTCGCCTTCGCCCACCCCGACCACGGCACCGAGCCGGGCAAGGACATCGACCAGCCGGTCCGCACCGGCAACGGCGCCTGGTCCTACCAAGCCGTCCCGCATTGGGGCGAGCTGCCCGACGGCAAGAACGTCGGCCCCACCCACGGCGGCGTGATCGTCGACCCCAAGACCGGCTTCATCTACGTCTCGACCGATGCCCCCCACGGCATCCTCGTCTATCAGCCTGACGGCAAGATCCTCCCCGCCATCGCCCCGGAGTGCCAAGGCTTCCACGCCATGGCGGTGCGCGAGGAAAACGGCGCCACCGTGATCTACGGCGCCCAGCTCGGCGGACCGAATCCGCTGCGGATCTGCAAGATCGACACCACCGGCAAGGTCCTCCTCGCGATCTCCGAAGCGACCGCCGGCGATGTCAAAGGCGGCTGGAAGGGCCTCACCGCCGTCACCGTCGCGCCGGACGGCAGCATCTTCTGCTCCATGGGCTACGGCTCGCAGCACATCCACAAGTTCGATGCGGCCGGCAAGCTGATCAAATCCTTCGGCGGCAAGGGCCAGGGCGACGGCCTCACCACCTGCTCC
>JAYTLR010000146.1:0-9813 GCA_043729195.1 Akkermansia sp. | reverse complement strand
AGGTCAGGGTTCGAACGCGGCGGGAGCTTCGCGACCTATCCAAGATCGGCCTTGCCGCAAACTGGCATGGCCGCTTCGGCAATCCCTCCCTGTCCGCGGGAAGATTTTCAACGAGCCCAGCACGGCGCTGAGTTTATCGAGTTCGAGCCAGCCCCACCGTGAAAGGGAGGGATGAGAACCTTCCGGAGGCTCCGCGCACCCGGTCGGCTCTTGAAAAACCTGCTTGCCGGATAGTGTAGTGTCACACCGTCTATGCGAACCCTAGCCTGCCTGTCACTTCTCGCCGCTGCGAGCGCCGCCGAAATCGAAAGCACCTACTTTGCCGAAAGCCTGCGCGATCCGATGGAGATCGCCGTCGCGCCGGACGGCGACTTGTTCGTGGTCGAGCGCGAGGGCCGCGTGCTCCGCGTCCGGCCTTCGACCGGCGGCGTTTTCGAGATTGGCAACCTCCCGGTCACCGCGCTGAAGCAGGCCGACTCCAAAACGAATTGGGCCCGCGAGGACGGGATCCTCGGGATCGCGCTCGATCCCGCCTTCGCGAAAAACCGGCGGGTCTTCATCTACTACAGCCACGCGAAGGAGATGCTCAACCGCCTGTCGCGCTTCACGCTGAAGGACGGCAAGCTCGACCTGGCTTCGGAGAAAATCATCCTCGATGTGGCGAGCGACCGCCGCGACCGCGTCTGCCACCACGGCGGATCTTTGGCCTTCTCGCGCGAAGGCCTGCTGTTCATCACCACCGGCGACAATACGAATCCCTTCGAGAGCGGCGGCGTGGCCCCGATCGACGACCGCGATGGCCGCGACCACGTCAATGCGATGCGCAGCGCGGGCAGCACCAACGACCTCCGCGGCAAGGTCCTGCGGATCCGCCCGACCGAGGACGGCTACGAAATCCCGGCCGGCAACCTGTTTCCGCCCGGCACCGCCAAGACCCGGCCAGAAATCTACGTGATGGGCTGCCGCAATCCGTTCCGCATGTCGATCGATCCGAAGACCGGCGTGATTTACTGGGGCGAGGTCGGTCCCGATGGAGGCGACCCCGGCCCCAAGGGCCCGCGCGGCCACGACGAAGTGAACCAGGCGAAGAAGGCCGGCAATTTCGGCTGGCCCTTCGTGATCGGCGATAACAAGCCGTATCCGATCGTCGACTTCGCCACCGGCAAGCCCGGCGAGATGACCGATCCCGCCGCGCCGAAGAATCCGTCCAAGCACAATACCGGCTTGGTCGACCTTCCACCCGCTCAGAAGGCCTTCATCTGGTATCCCTATGCCGACAGCCCGGAGTTCCCGGTGATGGGCAAGGGCGGCCGCAATGCGATGGCCGGCCCGGTCTTCTACTACGAGCCTGGTAGAAAGTACAACCTGCTCAACAAGGAAGACGACCACACCCTGCTCATCTACGACTGGATGCGCAGCAAGCTCTGGAAGGCCAAGCTTGGCGACGAGGAGAAGCTCGTGAAGATCGACCCATTGATCGACGGACTGAAGCACCCGATGGACATGGAGATGGCGGCCGATGGCACCGTCTGGCTGCTGGAATACGGCGGCGACTGGTATTTCAACAAGGACGGCCGGATCCGCCGCATGCTCCCGGCCGATGGCAACAAGCCGCCGGTCGTCAAGATCGCTTCCGCCGGCACCGTCCACACCGCGACCGCATCGGACCCCGACGGCGGAGAGGTGAGCATCGAGTGGTGGCTGACCGAAGGTGCCGGGGAATTGAAGATCGGCAGCGGCCCGTCGATCACCCACGTTTCCGGCGGCAGCGAGCTGCGCGCCGTGGCTAGGGACGCCAAAGGGAAGACCGCCGTTGCCCGGGTGTCGCTGGTTCAAGAGCAGGCGCTGCCCGCGTTGGACCTCGCGCTTGCCGGCAAACCTTCACAGCTCGGCTTTGGAGAGGAACTGGCCTTCTCCGTCAAGGGTGCCGCCGATCCGTCCAAGGTCGTCGTCCGCGCCCGCT
Organism: Akkermansia sp.; assembly: GCA_043729195.1. Taxonomy (GTDB): domain Bacteria; phylum Verrucomicrobiota; class Verrucomicrobiia; order Verrucomicrobiales; family Akkermansiaceae; genus Haloferula. Next base: position 7,850 of record JAYTLR010000146.1, on the reverse strand, counting down.
ACATCCCACCGACCGGCCACGATGCCGGCGGCCCGCAGTTCAGCTCGGAGATCGAGAAACTGGTGACCTCCAAGCAGTGCCTCGCCTGCCATCAGGTCGAGAAGACCTCGGTCGGGCCGTCCTACCTCGATGTCGCGATGAAGAACCGCGCCGATGTCGGCGCGCTGGAGCGGCTGCGCGGCAAGCTGAAGACCGGTGGTGCCGGAGTGTGGGGCGAGGTCCCGATGCCTCCGCAGATCGCCGTTTCCGACGCCGAGGGCGAGACGATCCTTCGCGCCATCCTCGCCCTGTCCGAAGGCATGTCCGAGGCCCGCGGTGCGGCGGAAGGCAAGCTCGCCCTCGCGCCGAAGCCTGCGAATGCCGGCAGCGGCGGGGCCTGGGAAATCACCGCCGAAGCCCCCGGCTTCATCCCGGCTAAAACCCGCGTCGCGGCGAAGTAGCGCAATTCTGCAAATTGCGCGGTGGACGGGTCGCCACACCGGGGTGGCTGCGAAGCTTCGGGTTGGGGTCCGCCGCACCCCATCACAACTCGCAGGAAGAGACCGGGAAGGGTGGGCGATGCAGAGCCGGAACTCATTCTTCCGCCTTGGCCAGTTCGGACAGGCTGTGGAAGACGAGTTGGCGGTTGCGGGGGGACATGTAGGCGACGAGATACTTGCGGAAACGGGGGTCGCACGGCCAGTCCTCGGTGCTGGCGAGCTTCCATTCGCCGTCCTGTTTCAGGTTGACGACCACCGGCAGGCTGACGGGTTTGGTCGACGGCGGGGCGGCCAGCAGGCCGGTCTTGGCGGGGGGGATGACCACTGGTTCGGACGTGCCGAGTTTGATGGCGATCTCGGTGGTAGTGGTGTTGATAATGAAGCGGTCTCCCCCCTTGATCCGTGCGGCCGAGGCGTTGACTTTCATCACGCGGTAGCTCTCGCCGTCGGGGAAGAAGATCAGGAGCAGGTCATTGCGTTCGGCCGCGGTGATTTCCAGTGATACCTCGGGCTTTCCGGTCGCCGCCGTGCCCCAGAAATCGAGGAACCTGGCATCCCGCAGCGTGGCTTTGAAGGGTCCGGCAATGTGGGTGAGAGGGACCTCGATTTCCTCCTTCGAGTCGCTGGAGCCGGCCTTGAACTTCGGGGACTCGCGGTCGGCGGGGTCAAAGCGGGTGACCCGAAAGGTGACCGAGGAAGATGGGGCCTCCCGGGTCTGCGCGGCGGACGTGAGCAGTTGCGCGCAAAGCAGGGATGCGGCCAAAGCGAGGTGGCGCGCGGTGGTGGAAACGATGGTGGCTGGCACGGGGCGGACTTTGGGAATCTCAGATTTCGCCGCCGTTGGAAAGCCAGCGGAAGGATTTGATGATGAAGCTGCGCCCGAAGCTGCGGTTGGCGGATGACTTCAAGCTGGCGGCGGAGGTTTCCGCAGGGTCCTGAGGGTCAACGAAATCGGGCAGCCGCTGGACGACCGCCTCGCACCTCGCCCGCGCCGTGACGCGGCTGCCGTCGGCGGACCTTGCCTCGCCGTAGCCGCGGACGACGAAGGTGTCGGATCTGGCCTGGATGATCGGGGCGATGGGCGTGAGAATGTCAGCTTGGGAAATGTAGGCGGGAGTTCCCTGAAAGCGCGAACCGCGGGCTGCGGCGGGAAAGAGATAGGCGGTGCCGCGGAGGTCGGCACTTCCAATCTCATTGTATCCGCCCTTGTAGTTCTGGTTGATGGTGACCTTCGGATCTTCAAGCGCGGCTTGCATGGCGCCATACACAGCCATCTCCTCGTCGGTAGACCGACGGCGGTTGACAAACTCTCCCAGTGAGCGGAACGGCCCTCGTTTCTTGACCTGCCGGACGACGGCGGACGCGAGTTCCTCGATTTCCCCGGAACTCAGCTCGCGGTAGCCGAGCCAACGTTTGGATTCGGAATCGGCGCCGGGCGAGTTGTTCGCGGCTCCGGCAAGGGGTGCCGAGTGCCGGTTGACGATGAAACGCCCGCGCTCCTCGGCGCGAAGTGTGCCGCCGGAAAGGACGACCGGGCGCTTGAGATGGGCCGAGGCAAGCACCGCGGTCCAGGCGGGAACCGAGGTCGAATTGATGTTGAAGCCCCCATCCACCATCAGTCGGGCCGCGGCCTTCAGGTGGGCGTCATTCTTCACGCCGGTCGCCGTCACCAGCTGGTCGCGCACGGTTCCAGGGCTGATGCCAGCGGGCAGATACGGCCGGTAGCTGGCGACGGGCAGGTCCTTGGTGCCGTTCAGGAAATCGTCGACGACCTGGCGCAACTGCCGCTCCTTCCCGTAGCGCTGGAAAACCGGTCCGAGCTGCGCGGCCATCGAGGAAAAGAAGTAATCGTCGAACAGCAGGTGGTTCGCGGCGTAGGAGCGGTCGATGACGGACGCCGGTGCCGCCGCAATGGTGTAGTTGTCGCTGTTGAACCAATCCCGCCCGTCGTAAATCTGGCCGGCGATGTCACCGCCCTGCCAGGCGTAGTATTGGCCCAAATAGAAGGGAAACGATCGTTGCTTGATCGATACGGGCGGCAGTCCCGGCGAGGCGAACGAGTTTCCAATGGCCTGGTTCTGGAGATAATACCCGCTCCAGTTGAGTGCCTCGGTGGGGATGAGGGGCAGGTTCTGGAGCTGGGCCAGGGAGGTGAGGGGCGCCAGCGGGACCGAGCATGCGGCGATCCGGGGCTGCCCGCCGGGGCGGTTGCTCGCGCCGAAGTAGGGTCGGTTCTGGATCAAGCCCTCGATGCCGCTGACCTGCTCGAAGCTCAGCGTGTAAGGGTGGGCGAAAAAGGTCGTGTTCGCATCCACGCCGCTTCCGCTGTGCTTCGCAGTCGAGGTCGCGCCCGCAAACGGAAGCGAGGGGATGTTGTGCAGCCATGTTTTGTTCGGCAACTGGACCTCGTCGAGGGTCTTGAGGCGGACGTCCAGGTGAAGGAACGGCGTCGGGTTGCCGTCGAGCTCGGCGAAGGTGCGGCTGGGAAAGTTCCGCTCCGAGATGGAACTTGAACGCGGGTTTCCGGGTTCGTGACGCCATCCGACCTGAGAGGAGAACATCTGGTTGATGAAACGCGCGCTGTGGCCGGCATGGATCGCCCGCGACTCGCAGCGGAAATCGAAGGTGGTCTGGAAATTCTGGCCGCCATAGGATGTGCCGCTGCTGTCCCACTTGGCCATGTCGGTGGCGATGGTGATGCGATCCGCGGGCGATCCGCTGATTCTCCCGAGATTGCGGGGCTGGCCGGCGTGGTCGGGTAACCAGGGGATCACCTGGCTGACCATGTCGTGGGCGTTGAATTCCTGGCTCTTCGAGGTGTTGTAGGTGAGGATCTTGGCTTCGCCGGGTTCCAGACTGAGACCCGGCCCGGTGCTTCCGCCCACCCGGAGGGTCATGTTGCCGTGCGGCCAACCCCAGTTGTACTTGCCGTCGGGTGACCCGCCGGTGGCGACGGTGTGTTTGATATTGTTCCTGAAGATCGTGTGTTCGAGCGGCAGCGTGTGCAGGAACGTGCTCCACTGTTCGACCTCCATTCCGGTGCTGTAGGGATTCCACACGGTGGCCACCGGATAGCTGTACATGTAGAGGTCATAGTCCGAGCTGCCGTCGCCGCCCGCGCCGCCCCTGCGTATCAGGCCGAAGGAAAGGATCAGTTGCAGTCGTACCAGCACCGGAGTGACACGTGTCACGCCGCTGTTCCAGGCCGGGTTGCGGATCGGGTCGATCGACGGGGTGTGGTTCTTGATCGCCTCCAGCGGCAGGTTGGAACCGCTGCCAATCTGCTGACGATGCATGTGATACCAGTGGTGGAGGTATTTCCATGCCATCACGTCGTGATCGCGCGGGTCGCTCAGCGCGATCCCATCGTTCGGCCCGCGCGGACCGGACGGCGGACTCGACTTGCCTTCCTGGCGTCCCCAGCCTTCCCGCCAGTTCACATTGGTCCGCTCCAGATAGAGGCTCAGATCCTTGCGCAGCGAACCGCTGGTGACGCTGGCCAGCACGCTTTGCGGATGGGGCGACAGGTGATGGAACATCGCCGATTGCGAGACACCGGAATCGACGAGTGGAAGCGTGGAAATGGAGAGCAGCTTGTCGCTGGTGGAGGTGTTGGAGGGGAATTCGTCGAAATCCTCCAGCCCACGGATGCCGTGCGAGCCCGGTGTGGCGGCGCTTGCGACCAGATCGGCGACACTCCGTGAGTCGGAGCGGTCAGCCAGATCGCGCGGGTTGGCGAAGGCCTTGAGGTTCTCATCTCCCACCCACCATGCGAGCGCGCCGCCGTCGAGACGCACGCGTCCGGCTTGCACCTGCTCATCCTCCGCGGTTTCACCGGTCGCGCCGTCGGCGGCTCCGACCACTACCACCGGTTCTTCGAGTGTTCCCTTCCGGACGAATTCGGGGGTTTCGAGCGGTTTCCTGTCCGCGTTCGAAACCAGCCAGCGGCGGAACGACGAGGTGCGCGAGTAGTCGGGAGTCTGTTCGAGGGTTTCGCCGCGCGCCTGCCAGACGCCGGTGAGATGCCGATGTTTCAGGCTTTGGAGCTCTTCGGTCTCGGGACTTTCGTCGAGGAGGGCGGACGGTGCCGTGATGTTGCGGTCCGGTCCCAGCGACTTTTGAAGTTCGCCAATCGCAAGCGCCAGAGCGAGGCGGGCATTGGCCTGCGCTTCCGCATAGGCCGAGCCCGATCCGGTGGAACGCAGGGAAACGGCTGAGAGCGACAACAGACCGACGGCGATGACCGTCAGCAGGACGAGCAGGGAAAGGGTGATCACCAACGCGAACCCCGGAAGGCGGGCGGCGGGTACATGCGTCTCGCGACGAACTTTCCCGCCGGGGGCTTGAAATCCGGGGTGGGTAATTTTCGTGCCAATCGGGTTTTCCACTTTCCGGCCTTACATTTCCGGCCCGGGCTTGGCAACCCTCCATGCTGCCACTTGCTCCGGGCTTGCGCCCCGGCCTCCGCCCGCCATGCTCCCGCGCGTCGTGAATCCCATCCCGGTCGAACCGTCGTTCGAAGCCTTCCGCGCGCTGGCGGAACAGGGCAATGTCGTGCCCGTTTACACCCAGCTCGCCGCGGACTTCGAGACGCCGCTGTCGGCGTACCTCAAGGTGCGCGACGCGCGGCATTCCTTCCTGCTCGAAAGCGCCGAAAGCACCGACAAGAGCGGACGATGGTCGATCATCGGCAGCGGCCCGCGCCGGGTCATCGAGGCCCGCGGCAAGGACCTCACCATCCGCGAAGGGTCGTCGGTCGAGAAGTTCACCGTCGAAGATGACGTGCTCGCCGCCCTCGAACGCCACATGGCCGGCTACAAGCCCGTGCTCCACGGCAACCTGCCGCCTTTCTGCGGCGGGCTGGTCGGCTACCTCGCCTACGACGCCGTCCGCCAGTTCGAGCCGACCGTGCCGCCGCCGCCGAACGACGAACTCGGCATTCCCGACGCCGTTTTCATGCTGGCCGACACGCTGATCGTCTTCGACCAGCGCCTGCGCCGCTTGCAGATCATCGCCAACGCCTTCACCGGCGACCACGCGACGCTGGAGGAAGCCTATGCCGCCGCCCGGACGAAAGTCGCCGCGCTGGTGGAAATGCTCAACCGCCCGCTCCACGTGCCCGCCCTCAACGGCCTCGCGCCGGTCGAGCCGGAACCCGCGCAAAGCAACACGACCCAGGCGGAATACGAAGACATGGTGCTCCGCGGAAAGGAATACATCGCCGCGGGCGACGTGTTCCAGTTCGTGCCCAGCCAGCGCTTCGCCACCGATTTCCAGCGCTCGCCGGTCGATCTCTACCGCGCGCTGCGCCACGTGAATCCCTCGCCCTACATGTTCATCGTGGAGCTCGGCGAGTTCGCGCTGGTCGGGTCCTCGCCGGAAGTCCACGTCCGCGCCATCCACGGCCGGATCGACATCCGCCCGATCGCCGGCACCCGTTGGAGAGGGAAGACCCCGGAAGAGGACGATGCCCTCGCCGCCGACCTGTTGGCCGACCCGAAGGAGCGCGCCGAACACCTGATGCTGGTCGACCTCGCCCGCAACGACGTCGGCCGGATCGCGAAGCACGGCAGCGTGAAGGTCGACGACTTCATGATCGTCGAGCGCTACAGCCACGTCATGCACATCGTCTCGAACGTCACCGGCGAGCTCGACGACACCCATAGTAGTTACGACGTCCTGCGCGCGACTTTCCCCGCCGGAACCGTCAGCGGCGCGCCGAAAATCCGCGCCATGCAGGTCATCAACGAGCTCGAGAAGAGCAAGCGCTGCGCCTACGCCGGCGCGGTCGGCTACTTCGGCTTCGACGGCGGCCACGACTCCTGCATCACCCTGCGCACCTGTCTGCTCAAGGACGGCAAGGCCTACGTCCAGGCCGGCGCCGGCGTCGTCGCCGACTCGAACCCGACCTACGAGTACGAAGAGACCGTCAACAAGGCCAAAGGCATGCTCCGAGCCATCGCATTGGCAAAGACCCTCGAAGCTTAGATGCCTTTCCTTGGCACTTGATACTTCTCACTTGGAACTTCCCATGCTCCTCATCATCGATAACTACGACTCCTTCACCTACAACCTCGTCCAGTATTTCGGCGAGCTCGGGGCGGAGATGAAGATCGTGCGCAACGACGCGCTGACCGTGGACGAGGTGAAGGCGCTCAAGCCGGAGCGGATCTGCATTTCACCCGGCCCCTGCACGCCGAACGAGGCCGGCATTTCCTGCGAGTTGATCGAGAAGCTCGGGGCAAGTACGCCGATCCTAGGAGTTTGCCTCGGCCACCAGTCGATCGGCCAGGTGTATGGTGGCGAGGTCGTCCGCGCCGCCACCCTGATGCACGGCAAGACCTCGCCGATCCTGCACGAAGGCAAGAGCGTCTTCGCCGGGCTGCCGAGCCCCTTCGAGGCGACCCGCTACCATTCGCTCATCGTCAAGCGCGAGACTTTGCCCGACTGCCTGGAAATCACCGCCTGGACGGCCGACGGCGTGATCATGGGACTCAAGCACAAGGAGCACCCGGTCCACGGCGTGCAGTTCCACCCGGAGTCGATCCTGACCCAGGACGGCAAGCGGATCTTGGAGAATTTCCTGGGCTTCTGACCGGCTGGGAATGTCCCGCCGTCTTGCCAAAGGTCGCCGGACGGCGTAGCCGGCGGCCACATCATCGCCGGCGTGGCCCTGTTGATGTCGCCTCCCTGATGAGTTCCCTCAACGTAACCCGGGCCGTCAAAATCGCCAACGAATCGCCGATTTCCCCGAAGCCATCCCTGCGACATTTGATCCGTGACACGCGGCCGGCTCACACCCTAGCTTTCCACCGTCCTAAAACGCCGAAATGAACCTCATTCCCGCACCCGCAAGCCTCGTCCCCGCCAGCCGCGGTGCGGATCCGACTTCCGGGCTGTACTACTACGGCTACCAATACTACGACCCAGTGACTGGGAGGAGAGTTACAATAAACCCTTTGCCGCCTTGTCCTCCATTCTCAGGAAAGCGGACTAAAAAGTTTGATGGATTAGTGGGTAACGTTGCGGTAGAAGCAAAGACGGGGATGGGCGGATTGGGGCGAACTGATGTGAGGGATAATGAAAAGATCAACGAAGTGGCACATGCAAAATCTGTCGCTGCGTATTGTGAATTTGACTATTTTATAGTCCTTAAAAATGAACCCGGCGCTGAAGCTTGGGAGGATAACATGGACCACCCAGCTGAAGTTGAGCACGTGCCACACGGAGGCTGGGAAGATTGAATGACTAAGGAGATTTCTCGGCGGGTTATCATTCGCGTCAGGTTAAGGCCCGGATCCCTGATTCCACGGGGGATTGACGACGCCGTTTGTCCCGCATGACGTGGTCGGGGTAGGGCTCGAAATCGAA
>JAYTLR010000145.1:0-51144 GCA_043729195.1 Akkermansia sp. | reverse complement strand
CCGTCTCTCCGAGCGGTCCGGCGCGTGAGGTGAGGATGGCCAGCGAATGCATGGCTCTCGGGATCGTTCATTCATGATTCATCCGCGTTCCATGCACCGGACCGCTCGGAGAGGCGGTCCCTGCCAAACGCGCCGGACCCCTGCGGTCGGCGAAAAGGTCCTTCCCTCAGCAAATGCGCTGAATACACCTGCGGCGGCAGGTGGCGCCAAGTGGTCATGGTTTTCCCGGCGGGGCTTCCAGCGCCTCAAGGGCCTCCACATGGCGGCGCACCCCCTCGGTCATCGCCCGTTCGCTATAGCCGCCCTCAAGCAATGAGACGATCCGCTCGTGGCCTTGCTCCCGGCAGAGGGCCCGGAGGATTCCCGTCAATTCGGCATACACACCGCTGGACCATTCGAGGCCGCCGAGCGGATCATCCTGATGGGCGTCGAAGCCGGCCGAAATGATGACCAGTTGGGGTTTGAATTTCCGGAAAGCCTCGGTCAGATCGGTGCGGAAAACCTTGAGCACCGCCTCGTCCCCGCTGCCGGCCGCCAGCGGCACGTTCCGGTTGAATCCTTTGCCCGCGCCCTCGCCGGTGATGTCCGGCGACCCGCTGGGGCCCGGATAGAACGGGTATTGGTGGGTCGAGAAAAAGAACACGGTGGGATCGGCAAGAAAGACCGCCTGAGTGCCGTCCCCATGATGCACGTCCCAATCGACGATCATCACGCGATCCAGTTTGTGGTGCTTCCTCGCGTAGCGCGCGGCGATGGCCGCATTGGAGAAAAAGCAAAAGCCCTTGGCCTTGTCGGGCATGGCGTGATGACCGGGCGGTCGCAAAGCCGCGAAGACATTTTTCACCCGTCCCTCCATCACCAGATCCACGGCGGTCAGGCTGCCTGCCACCGCCCCGACCGCCACCTCGTAGGTGCGTTTGGAAATCGGGCTGTCGGAGCTTCCCTGCATCCGGGTCTCGCCCGCTTCACAGGCCTTCTTCAAATCCGCCACGTAGTCCGCCTCATGCACGGATAGAATCCACGGCATGGGGTCAATCTTCTCACTCGGAGCCGTCCAAAGCAGTCGCCCGCCGACGGGATGCTGTTTGAGATGGGGAATCAACCAGCGCAAGCGTTCCGGATGTTCGGGAAACCGCGGACCGGTGTCGTGTTCGAGAAACAGGTCGTCGTAAATGATGGCCGTGCGGAATTCTTGTGGCGCCCGAGTTGCTTCCCCGCTTTCCGCCCATGCCGGGAGGGAAGCGGAAAGAAGCGCGGCGAACACCATGGCCGCCATGAATCCCAGACGGGCGGCGACGGCTCGGGCAGATATCAGAGGAATTTTTCTGGTGGTCATCGATCCCATCTGGCCAGCGATTTCTTCCGCGTGAACATCCAGTCGCTCCATGTTTTCGAGTCGGGCGCCTCTACTCCGTCACTCCCCGCGGCTCGCGGGTATGTTTCACACCGTGCTTGCGGCCGTTGTCGATCATCCAAGCGACGTAGCGGTAGCGCTCCATCAGCGGCAGCTTGCTCACGCGGGCGATCTCGTCGCCGAAGGACTGGCGGATGTGGTCTTCAAAGACCGAGCGCTGATCTTCGACGTCGACGAGCACTTCGGCGAGGTTTTCAACAGGCCTCATATTGGAGATTGTAGCCCGGGAATGAGCAATGTGAAGTTGGGAATCACATTGGGAAGCCAGCAGGCCATGTCCGGGGTCATGCCCACCAGTGCGCTGGTTCTGGCAGAAGCGATCATGGCATTCAGGATGTCGGGACTCAGGGGATGGAGCGGCAGATGCGCCTCAGCGCAGGCCACACGCACTTGGTGATCCTCCAGCAAGCTCAACTTCCTGCCAGCGGACGCCTTTCGCACGGCGGCGAGATAGGGGCGTAGCGGCTTCTCATACTCTCTCACCCGCAGCTTGGAGAGATCCATCCAGAACGTCCGTTCCAGCCGCAAAGCCGCGGCCAACCCCGGAACACCATCCATGAACATTCGCAGCAGGGGCCTGGACTCAATGATCGCCGTCGGGATTTCAGGATGCTTGACCAGCAAGTCTGCCATCCGGTCCTCGTCGTAAATGTGCAGCCATCCTCGCGGATCGCCGCCCTCGACCAGTTTGACCCCCAACCCGGTCAGAAACGGCCAGTCCTTGTCACGCCCGGTGCGCTTCATGTCTGCGACCACATGAGGGTGCGCATAGATGGCCGAAGTTCCTTCAAACCATGAGGACCTCGCCCGCGGCGCGATGCCGAAAACATCGAGGAAAGCCTCGGTCCCCGGCCACTCGAAGTGGCTGGTCCACCCGCCTTTCAGCCAGCGTCCATCCAGCGGCGGGCTGATGTTGCCGCGATATTGGCAGGGGGAATCACCCAGCGGGCTTTCCGCAAGCAGCGCGAGAAACTTGTCCGCCATCTCCGGATCGCAGAGCAGGTCGCAATCCTTGGTGGACTCCGCGATCTCAAAGGCCACGCAGGCCATGCCACTGGTGATCGCGCAACGAATCCCCCGCTCCTGCGCCCGGCGCACCAGGTCGAGGTAGAATTCGATGATCTCAAAATGGCCCATGTCCCGACCTAGTGCATCGCCAGGCAATGTTCAAGCCTGTGATACCCCGAACTGCCCGGATCACTCCGCCACCTTCACGAAGGCGACACCGTCGGCGATGACGTTCCCATCCGTCCCGCGGGTGGAAAGCGTCACAGTGTTCGGTCCTCCCGCCTTGAAACGAAACTTGCCGACTTCGGTGGAGAAGCCGTTCTTCGAGCCCTTCTTCATGTCCCATTTCAGTTCCGCCTTGCCATCGGCATGCACGATGGTGAGAGGCACGTTGCCGGCGCGGTCCTTGCCGGAGGGATAGAGCAGGGAAATCTGATAGGTCCCGTCTTCCGGGATCGGCAGCGTGAAAGTGGCCTCCGCCGGATCGGCGGCGGTGCCGACGAGGTAGTCGAAACGGAACAGCCCCCACATGCCGTTGACCTCCCGTGGCGTCCACTTGCCGCCGGTCTTAACCTGCTTCTTGTCATCGTGATGGATGACGCTCCCGGTGAGGCGGTTCGCAGCGAGGTCGATGCCATTCGTCGCCGTGCCTTCGGGTCCGAGTTCCTTCTCGAAGGGCGGCACGATGCGGGTCTCGGAATCGCGGTTGTCCTCGATGACCAGGTTCTGGTTCTGCCAGATCGGTTTGATCGCGCCACCGACGACGTTGTAGATCCAGTTGTCGCGGACCGTGGTGTTGCTGGTGTCCCAGTCGAGGAAGATGCCGTTGCCGAGCTTGCGCTTGGGTTTGCCATCGGGCTTCTGCTCGTAGCCCCAGGCGTCGTAGAGCCAGTTGTTGAGGATGAAATTCGGAGCGTTGAGGTGGTTCATCGTGGCGAAGTGGATGCAGGCGCCGTCGATGGTCGTCTGCATGGCGTTGTGGATGTGATTGTATTCCACCACGCTGCCGCCCTGGTTGCGGAAAGCGAAGACGCCGTTGCGGGAGAGGTCGTTGAAGTAGTTGTGGGAGATCAGGTTGCCGGGCTCCATCGACATGGCAAAGGGCCGCGAGTCGAGGTGCACGCCGCCGCCATAGTAGCGGATCCGGCCGCAGTGCTCGACCGTGTTGCGGGTGATCTCGTTGAGGATCGGCGCGACCTTCGCCGCCGCTTCGCCGGGCGTGTAGATCTTGGTGTCGTCCATGTAGGAAAGCCGCGCGCCGGTCATCAGCACGCCGCCGCCGCCGGACTGACGGACCGTGTTGCGGTCGAATCTATTGCGGCGGCTGTCGAGGTGCAGCCACAACCCATAACCGCCGATGTTCTCAAAGAGACAGTTTCTAACCGAGCAATCGAGCGTGTTCTCGAACATGATCACCGTGTCGGTGTGCACCCGCGCCTCGATGTGGCCGAGGGTGAAGGACGTGTGGCGGAATTCGATGCCATCGAAGTGGACATGCTGGACATGGGTGCCGGCATTCACGTCGCCCTGGACATTGACCAGGCGGTTGAGCACGGGAGCGGTGATGGCGAGCGTGTTCGGATCGACGCCGGCGGCTGGCAGGTAGTGCAGACGGCGCGCTTCCGCGTCGAAGAACCATTCGCCGGGCTGGTCGAGTTCCTCCTTCACGCCCTCGATCCAGAACCAGTTGCCCGGGATGATCTTCGCGTGCCGTTCGCTGTCGGCGATGTCGATGCGCCCGGTCTTGTTGTCGACCTTGGTGACGGTGTTCCACTGATTGAAGAACTTCCACTGGGGCACGATGTTGATCTGCGCGTCCTTGGCCCTTCCCCAGCTTTCCTTAACGAGGGCGGGATCGATGATCGCGTGGTCCAGGTCGCCGCCGGTCGCGTAAAGGAAGGGGTTCTTCGCATCGACGTTCGGGAACCGGGCGCGAGTCGCGCGTTTGCCGTCCACGAACAACAGGCGGAAGTTCCACCCGTCCGGGCCGACGCCCTTGAGGTCCACTTGCCAGATGCCACCATCGCCCTTGCTCCACTTTCTGGGAATCGCGAGTCCCCCGTCCCAGACGACTTTGCCCCCGGGAGCGGCTTTCCAGGTGACCGGGAAGTCCTTGCTTCCGGAGTCTTCCGGCCGGAGTTCAAGCGGTGTGGTCAACGGGTAGTTGCCAGCCGTAAAGACCACCTGCACCGGTTCGGTGAGTCCTTTGGAAACGAGGCTCCGCACCTTGTCGCGCGCGGCTTGTGGCGTCGCCAGCGGGCTTTCGGCGGTGCCTGTGTTGGAGTCGTTGCCAGTCGGTGCAACGTGAACTTCCGCACTGACGCAAAGGTGCGCCGGAAGGATAGTCAGCAAGGTGAGAAGCATCCGGCGAGAGCCGGGGCACGAAAGGATGAATGAGCGCATGAAAAGGAATGGAGAAACCGAGAGCCCGAACGTTCTTCTGAATAGAGTCGGTGAACACCCCAATCTTTCACGATGGGGGAACGCTTTTGCGTTTTTAAATTGCGGAACTGCGCCAGTTCATTGAGTCACTTCGCTTCCGTCTCCAACCCCTGCAGGGCCGCCCGCATGTAGCCGAGGGCGAAGGCCATGCCCGCATGCCACGGCGCGGCGCAGCTCATCTGCGGCGCGTGGTCGGGGATGATCACGCCTTTGAAGCCCGCCTTGTGAAGGATGCGGACGACGCGCAGCATGTCGATGTCTCCATCATCGACGAAGGTCTCTTTGTAGTAGGGCACCTTGTGGGTGATGTTGCGGAAATGGACGTAGCCCAGCCGATCCTGGCGGGCGTAGCTTTCGGTGGCGGCGTAGAGATCGCCTTCCGTCATCTCACCCAGTGTGCCGATGCAGTATTCGAGGCGGTTGGCCGGGCTCGGGTTCAGGTCGATGAGCCTTTGATACATCCCGGGTTGATAGACCAGCCGCGGCGTACCGCGGACCGTGGGCATCGGCGGGTCGTCGGGATGCGCTGCGAGAACCACGCCGCTTGCCTCGGCCACCGGCAGCACGGCATCAAGGAACACCTTCACGCGGTCCCACAACTCGTCGTGGGTGCAGGCGGGGATTGCTCCCGGCCCCAGCGTGTCGCGCAGGCGCATGTTCCAAACCATGCCGTCCAACACGGGATCATCGACCGGGCCGTCCATCCCCACCGCCTCGGCACCGCCGCGGGCAAAGGGACCGCGGACCCGACCTGCCACACCGGCGAGGCTGAAGTTGTAGCCCAAACATCCGATCCCCGCCGCGCCCATTCGAAGCACCAGCGTCTTCACGTTTTCAAGATGTTCGGAGCGGCGCGGACCGGCGAGCAGCACGTCCGACCAGAAGGCCGGATCGATGTTCTCGATGGCGGCGATCCTCAAGCCGTGCTTCGACGCCCGCGCCACGATGTCGTGCAGCATTTCCTCGCTCCACAGCGTGTCCGGATCCCCCGCCCTGCCCCAGCCGGCGAGGTCGCCGGTGGGTTGGTCCTTTGATTTGTTAGATCCGCCCTGATTAAAGTAGTCCACGAGGTGGATCACCAGAGCCATGCAGCCGGCCTGCGCGGCGAAAGCGAAGTGTTCGTCGTCGAGTTGGTGACGGTAAAGTCCGAGTCCGAGTTCCATGGGTGAGAGCGGTCAGGGGTTGAAATACACCGGCTCCATGATCGACCACGACTTCTCACCGGGGAGCGGGAGCTGCATCGGGTCGCACAGCTTCAACCACTCGACATGGCGCGGATCGGCATCGAGCCGGGCCATGTCGGCGGCGTGATCGGTGCCGCAGTATTCGTAGTAGGCGAATTCGTAAAGCTTCCCGTCCGGCAGGCGGTGGAGGAAGATGTTGAAGTTGCGGATATTCGCGTCGCGCAGCAAATCGCGGACGCCTGGGCCATCGTGGACGCGGCGGTATTCCGCTTCCCGTTCGTCGCGCAGCCCGATGACCATGCCATATCGCCTCACCGTCGGCTCCAGTCCGTAGAAGCGCGCGCAGGTGCCGCCGAGAATCGCCGCTTGCTCGCTGGCGCTCAGTCGTGCCGTCCAGTCGATGGTGGTTTGCATCGTGCGCCGGTAGCTTGCGGCGCAGGTGCAGACCGGCCAGTCGGAACCGATCATCAGGCGCGAGGGTCCGAAGGCATCGAGCACCACGTTGAGGTAAGGCTCTAACATCTCCGGTGTCCAGGTCGCCCAGTCGGCCGTCGTGACCATGCCGGAGACCTTGCAGAAAACATTCGGCCGGCGGGCCAACTCGCGAATGTCCTCGGCCCACGGCGCGAGTCCGCCGCCCGGGATGTCGGGCTTCGCGATGTGATCGACGACGAACTTCTGGTTGGGAAATTGATCCACCAGCCGGGTCGCCGGGCCGAGATGCGGCGGCTTGAGCAGCAGGTCGTAGGTGAGTCCGTGCGGCTCCAGCAAGGCGATGCCGCGCAGGTGTTCGGGAGAAACGGCGAACTCCGGATCGGGCCGGTCGTGGATCAGCAGGCGAAGGCCCTTGAGCTTCGGGTGCTTGGCATATCGCTCCACCAAGGGAGCGGCATCGGACGCACAGAGATCGATCCAGCCGACGACTCCGAGCATCCACGGCGTGCGATCCGCCAGGCCTAACAGGAAATCCGTTTCCGCCACCATCTCGCGGGCCTGCACGGCGACGGTGCCGTCGAAGCCCAGCTCAGTGAGCAGCGGAGCAAGATCACCCGGCAGGAAATCGCGACGGAGGGCGCCGTACTCATCGCTCATCCAGACGTAGTCGTCCGCATGGTCGGTGTAGTTCCAGAAGTGCTGGTGGGAATCGATTTTCATTTAGAACCAGTCGATGTGGGTGACGGGTTTGAGAATCTGCCGGACCTCTTCGACAAGCAAGAGGTCGCAGGCCTCCTCGGCCCAGGCGACATTGCGCTTCACGGAATCCGCGCTCGCGCTGCTGAACATGGTGGTCGTGATTCCCGAGTGCTGGCTGGAGAACTGGAGCGCGAGCTGTGAAATGCTCGTGCCCCGGTCGGAGCAGTAGTCGGCCGCCCGTTTGAAGACGGCACGCTGCAGTGCATTCGCCGGATGCCAGTCCGCCGGTCCACGATCTGTTAGAAGACCGCTGCCGAAGGGCGAGGCGTTGATGAGGCCGATCCCCCGCTCTTTTGCCAGCGGCAGAAGCTCCAGCATCCGGGTATCGTGCAGGCTGTAGTGATTGTGGACCAGCCCGGCATCCACCGGCAGCGTGGTGAGAATCCGGTGCCACAGGTCCATCGGATAGATTCCGAAGCTGACCGCGCCGATGCGACCTTCCGCTTTCAATTCCGAGACCGCCTCGAAGCCTTCGCCAAGCGCCCATTCGGTGTGCCGCCGGCCTTCGTATTCGATATCGTGGATGTGGATGATGTCGAAGTAATCGGTGCCAAGCCGCGCCGCGCTTTCTTCGATGGAACGACGGGTGCGCTCGCGCGAGTAATCGAGCGTGTCGTCGCCGTACTTCTCCGGGTTGGTGTACTTGCCGATCTTGGTGGAGAGGTAATAGCGGTCGCGCGGGATGCCGCGGAGCGCCTTGCCGAGCACCGTTTCCGAGCGCGTGCCGCCGTAAGCCGGGGCGACGTCGAAGTAGTTGATGCCAAGGTCGAGCGCCGCGTGCACCGCGCGGATCGCGTCGGCTTCCTCCACCGCATGGAAGACACCGCCGAGCGATGACGCGCCGAAGCTGAGGATGGAAACCTGGAGGCCGGTTCGGCCGAGGGGTCGGGTGATCATGATTCGATCTGGATTTTGATGACGCCTTCCTTCGCGACGGCCATCGCCATCGCCTGTGGAGTCTCATCGAAAGGAAAGGTCCGCGAAATGAGTGGCTCGACCTTGATCCGCTTGGTCGCGGCAAAGTTCAGCGCCGCCGGGAAAACATGGGCGAAGCGGAAGGACCCGGTGACCGCGAGTTCCTTCGACATGATGAGATTCGCCGGAATCGGCACCTCGGGTGGCAAGGTGCCGACCTGCACGACGGTGCCGCCGCGGCGCACAATCTTGAGAGCGTGAACCAGTGCATGAGTCGATCCGGCGGCCTCGAACACCACGTCGAATCCGCCGCCGGAAAGTTCCAGCGCATGTTGCTCCGAAGACGCATCGGCCGGATCGAGCGCCGCGTCCGCGCCTTGCTCCACGGCGAAGCGGCGCGGGAACTCCGCCAGATCGCCGAGCATGACCTGCGTCGCGCCGAAGGCCCTTGCGGCAAGTGCGATCAACTGCCCGATCGCCCCGCCGCCCGCGACGAAGACGGAGGTGCCCGCCAGGTTTCCGGCGCGCTGGGCGGCGTGAAGCGCGACCGACAAGGGCTCTAACATGGCGGCCTCACCCCAGGTCATGGCGTCCGGCATGCGGTGACAGTTGCGTGCAGGCACCGCGACGAACTCCGCGAAGCCACCGTCGAGATGCGGATCACAACTCGCGGAGCCGAAGTAGCGCATGTTCTCGCACAGATTGTAGCGGCCGCTGCGGCAGTGACGGCACTGCCCGCAGGGCTGCGAGGGATCGATCACCACCCGATCGCCGGTGGAGAATCCACCGACGCCCTGCCCGCTGGAAACCACCTCCCCGGCAAATTCATGACCGAGCGCGAACGGGCGCTTCGGCACGAAATTCCCCACCCGTCCGTGGTTGAAGTAGTGAACGTCCGATCCGCAGATCCCGACGCGCCGGACTTGCACAAGCACTTGTCCTGGCAGTGCGCCGGGCGTCGGCAGTTCGCCGCGCCTGAGGTCTTCTTTTCCGTGGAGGATGAATGCGCGCACGGGCTCTAGCTTGGAGAGGCCATGTCTCGAAGGAAAGCCCCGTAATCTCGCTCAGTTCTGCGTGGCCCTGAAGCGCGCGAAAACTTTCGGAACCGCCGTGCCGGTGACGGTGGCGGTGACTTCAACGAGCTGCGGTGTGCCGGGCGTGATCACCACCGGAGTCGCGAAAGTGACCGTCGTGCCGGCTGCCTGGACTCCGGATGCCTGCCAGTTTACCAGATCGGTGGACCATTGGTAGGAACCGGTCAGATCCGTGGCCGGGGTGGTGCTGCGCGTGTGGCGGAACACCAGATTTGCGCCGTTGCGGGAGATGTTTGTTAGACCCGGGCTGAACACCTCCGGGCTGGTGCCCAGCAGGTTCTCCACGGCATTGGCAAGGCCGTCCTGGTCGAAGTCGTCATCCGCTCCGGTGAGACCGCCGACGCTGAAGGTGCCGATCCAACTGGCGAAGGTGGCACCGGGAGTTCCGGTTTGGTAAAGGGCGAGACCATCAATGGTGCCATTGGACGTTGCCTGGGTGATCAGGATCGAATTGAAATTCCGGTTGGCCGTGAAGCTGTGGCTGCCAAGGGGACCCACCACACTGTCGGACCAAGTGACCGTCCCGTAGTTGCTGATTCCGTTGTGAGCGGTGAGATCGAGTGCGATGGTCAGCGTGCGGAATCCGGTGTAGGGGATCGCGCCTTCATCGACTCCGTTGGCATTGCCCAGCCCGGCGAACATGTCGATTTCCCCGTTGACGTTCGGCGTGGCCACTCCCCCGGTCTGTCCGCGGTAGATGATGGTGGCGACGCCCGTCCCGGTGGTGGTGAAATTGCCAACAGTGCCCGGGGTACTGCTTCCCGCAAAGCCGACTGAAATCCAGGAAGGATCGTTCTCGGAGATCGTCATCGTGAGTTCGAACTTGCCCGCCGGGGTGCCCTTCGTGCTGTTGATGTACGAGCCCAGGTTCAGGAATGCTTGGCTGTTAGAAGTCGCTCCGACCGCGCCATTCTCAAGGAAGCCGGCACCGGCCGTCCAGACGGCGGAGCCACCGGCAGTGGTGATGGCGGCGGCGAAGACATCGGCAGATGTTCCGCTCAGTAACGAATTGGAACCGTTGAAATGCTCAAGCAACACGGGCACCGCGGAGCTGGTCGTGAAGGTCCAGGCGGCGGTGCCGGTGATTGCTGCGGCAGGATTTCCGGAAATGTCTTTGAATACGCCGGCCGGGGCGTTGACGTAGTAAGCCGTACTGGGATCGAGCACCACGGAGCGAACGATGGCGATCACATCGCCGATACTGGCCACGGCACCGGGCGTGGTGACGTCGATGGTTTCCACCACGCTGTTGTCGCTCGCCTTGCGAACCGTCACGGAACCGGTGCCGACTTGGACAGGCTCGTCGAACTGGGCCAGCAGGCGGGTTCCGACCAACGCCTTGGTCGGAGCGGACGGGCTCAGACCGGTGAGGGTTGGTGCGGTGTCATCGGTGGTGAAGCTCCAACTCGTGGTGTCCGGGCTGACAATTCCGAGATAAGAATTACCGGACACATCTTGAAACGCACCGGCATCGATCTGCACGTAGTATTCGACGCCGGTTTCAAGGTCGGCGCTGGGATTGATCGTCAGTTGCGCACCTGCAATGGTGAGCTGAGTTGAAGCCGCAACGTTAAAGCTTTCGACCACGCTGTCGCCGACGGTCTTCCGGACGGTGATGTTGCCCGTGCCCGTCAGGATCGGCTCGTTGAAGACCGCGACGAGGTTGCTGACCGTCGCCACTTTGAACGCATCGTCGAGAGGCACTCTGTTTGTGAGGATCGGCCCGGTTCCATCGGTCGTGAAACTCCAGCTCGTGGTATCGGGATCGACGATGCCAGCGTAGGGACTGGCGGTCAGGTCTTGCACCGCACCGGCATCGATCTGCACGTAATACTCGGTGCCGACGATCAGGTTGTTGGTCGGGTTGATCGTCAACTGTGCGCCGGAAATGGTGAGCTGGGGCGAAGATGCGACATCGAAGGATTCGACGACGCTGTTGTCGCTGCTTCTTTTAATGGTGATGTTGCCGGTGCCCGCCTGGATCAGCTTGCTGAAGGTTGCCACCAGATTCGCGTTGGCGGCGATGCCGGTCGCATTGTCCGCGGGGGATCGAAGTCCCAGCGTCGGGGCTGAGTTATCGACAATGAAGCGAATCTTACCAAGACCGACCCCGGTCCCGCCATAGAAGCTATCGGCTCGCACCGCGATGAAGCGTGCGGTGTTGCCGGCGGGGATAATGAAGTTTTGACCGGTGTAGGTGTCGTTGTTAGGAGCCTGGCTGAGAGTTTGATTCTCGAGCGCGACGGTCCATGGACTTGTGGTGCCGAGGTTGAACGGGGCGGAGAGGGTAATCGCACCAGTGTCATCGCTGACGCTGGTGACGTTGATGGGGGTGCCGCCCACCGTGCCATCATTCGTGTCAGCGGCCGTGTTCCGCACGAGAATGTCGAACTGGTTGACGCCGCGGTTGTTCAGGCTGGTCGCCGGACTGCCCGGAGTGTTGTCCCAATTGAAGTTCCAGATCTTGACGGAGGTGAGGTCGTAGGAGGCTCCGAGGTCAGCCACGATCCACACTTTTCCCGCCGCGATCTCGGTGGCGAGCGTTGCGGGGCTGCTCACCTTGGAAGACGTCAGCCACGAGATGTTATTTGCGGTGGCCGGTTCGCCACTCGGGGTGCCGTCGAGATTGTAGAGAATTGTCTGCCCTGCATCCATGCCGGTCGCGTTCTCTAAATTGGAGGCGAGGCGGAAGGTGTTTAAGGCATTCGACTGCTTCCATTCGATGTTGGCGGCATCGATGGCTTGGCCGTGGGCACCCGACATCAGACCGAAAGTCGATGCCACAAGTGTGAGAAATAAGCTGGGCTTCATTTGGGCTTTATCTGCGCTTCGCCGGAACGATGGGAGGCCTTGGGAGCCTCGACAAAGCTGCACCGTGATCAGAACAACCCGGCGATATTTCCGCAATGCTCGGATGCGTATTTGATTTACCTTTTTGCGTCAGAGCGAAACTCGACAGCAGCCGAAAAAGACGGATCAAGGAGTCGTCTGAGCGGAAAGACGGCCAAAGATCTTCGACGCGGAGCCCTGGGTGACGGTGAGGACCACAGACACCACTCCGTTCCCGTCTGGCAAGGAAGGGGCGATGCCGACTCGGGTGCCACCGGCATTCATTTCGCCGCCGGATCGCCAGTCCGCGAGGTCCGACGACCACTCGTAGGCGTAGGAGACGTCCTCCGCGAGATCCGGGTTGAGCGGGTGGCGGAAGGTCAGCGAGGACGAGGTGGAGGAGACTCCGCTGATGCTAGTGCTTGCTGCGTTAGGACTGGTGCCGAAGACATGTTCGATGCCGTTGGCCATGCCGTCCTGGTCCGGGTCATCGAGGAAATCCTGATCCGCGGGGTCGAGGCTGAATCCCGCAATCCACGATTCGAAGGTGAGCGCGGCAACCGCGGGGAGCACCTGCTCGAACGCCAGGTTGCTGATTGCACCCGTGAAGGGATTGGCACCGGAGATGAGGATCGAGCCGAAGTCTCGTGCGCTGGGGTAGGTGAAGCTGCCGATGGTTCCGAGCACGCTGTCGGACCAGGTCACGGTTCCGAAGTGGGTGGTTCCATTGTATCCGCCGGACGGGGTGAGATCGAGGGTGATGGAGACCGCGCGGGGCCCGGTGTTGCCATCCGGACCGTCCACGGAGTTGGTGTTGCTGGTGCCACCAAACATATCAAGTTCGCCATTGGCGCTGGGAGCGGCGACGCCGGTCTGGCTCCGATAGATGATGGTGGCGACTCCGGTGGTGGTGACGCCTGAGCCGGTGTTGGTGAAGTTCTTCAAAGTGCTGGGGGCATTCTGGCTGCCGAAGCCCAGGGTGAACCAACTGCCGGTGGTGGGCGCCAGCGTGGCGGAGAGTTTGAATTTCCCTTCCGGCGTGCCTTTGGCGCTGTTGATGAACGTGCCGAGATTGAGGTGGGCGGATCCGTTGCCGCCGCTGGCCGCACCGTTCTGCAGGAAGCCGCTGGCGGCAACCCAGGTCGAGTATCCGCCGGCGGCGGTGATGAGCGGCGAGAAGGTATCGGCGGAACTTCCATTCAAGGCGATGGCGGCACCGCCAAAGGCTTCCGTGATCAAGGCGGAGGAGCTGTTCTCAATCAGGATATTCGCCTCAACCGGTGAGCTGAGAATGTAGCCAGTGCCGGCGGTGGCGGCGATGCGGAAGGTCTCGTCGGCTTCGCCGAGGCTGTCGGCCAGCGGGACGAGATCGATGGCGGCAACGTTTTTCCCGGTCGGGATGGTGATGGATGCAGGGAGCGACAAATAGTCGACGCCGGCGGTGGCGGTGGCGGCCGGGTAACTGAGATTCACGGTAAGTCCGGAGGTCACCGGCTGCGGCACCCAGACGATGATGCGGCTCTTGCGGGCTGCTCCGCCCCCGGCAATCGGCTCGGCGGCACGGGCATGGTCCATGCGCAAGCGGACTTCGGGCGGACCGCTCTGCCCGACGCCGAAGCCGACGGCATCGGCGATCACATAACCGTTCGTGCCGCTGGTGCCGATGCTGACATTGCCACCGGTGCCCGCGGCGAAGGGGAAGTCACCGATCTTGAACCAAGTCGCGCCGGAGTTGCGCTGGTTGACGGTGATGACGTTCGAGCCGCCGCTGTGATTCACCGTGACCGGGACATTGGTCGCGCGGTTGGGATCGGCGGCCCAGCGAAGATAGACCGGATAACTGCCCGTTTGTGAGATCTCCGGAGTGAAGACGGCCGACTTGAGGCCTTTGCCCGTGTTGCCATCCTGCAAGTAATTCGTTCCATGGAATCCGCCACTCGCGGAGCTGGCGAACCAGTCGCCGTTGATCACCATCGCGGGAGTGGGAGTGGTGTTGTCAATAATCGTCGCGGGGATCACGGATCCCTGGACGGGCACGCCGATGGCTTGGAGGAGCACCGGCGTCATGAAGAGCGCCCAGCCGTTGGCGGAGGGGTGGATGCCATCGGGAACATGGACCCGGTAAGCGGGACTGCCCTTGTCGTAGAGCGCGGCGAAGGCGGGCGCGTGGTCGATGCAGAGGAGCCCGCTCGCAGCGGCGAAGTCGCGGTAGTCCTGCTGATAGAGCGCCAGGTTGGCCCGGACGTTGAAGGTGTCGCCGGGCTGGTGATCGGCAGGATTCATGATCTGGAGGATGATCTCGCAGTCCGGATGCGCGGCGAGGATCCCATTTCTCATGGTGGTGAGATTGGCGATGGCCTGCGCCCGGCTGACGTTGAGCGTTTCCGCGGCGTCGTTCATCGAGAACTCGATGAAGACCACGTCAGGATCTTGGTCGATCACCTTGGTCTGGAGATTGGTGACACCCCAGTTTGAAGATTGGCCGGAGCCACCGCTGTTGATCCAGATGGCGAGGCCGGGATAGGCAGCTTCGACGGCGCCTTGCAGTTGGGAAACCCAGCCTCCGTTGGCCGTCAGGCTGGTGCCGTAGAGCACGCTGCGCTGTGGCGTTCCGCTGGCGAGCTGGCGGACGAACTTCGCCTGATCCCGCACCAGCGCCGCGGCACTGGACGCCGGGCTGCCCGGGCTGGCTCCGGCGGTAGCGCCCGGTGTAACTTGGAAAATCAGGCATTTCCCGATGTCGGCCGCCTGCACGGTGTAGGCCGTGGCGATGCCGACATGCGCGTCGCCGGCGTCGAGAATGCCGTCCTCGCTGCGATACCAGTGGAAGCTGCTTCCGCCTTCGGGATCGCCCTCCGCGTCCGAATAGGCGTAGGAAGCGGTCAGCGTGCCACCCACACTGGGGCTGCCGGCGACCTGGACGTTGGAGGCCTGAGGAGGCAGGTTCTCGTCGATTTTCACGAAGGCCACCGCATCGGCGATGACCTTGCCGTCGGTGCCGGTGGTCGAAAGCGTGACGGTATTGGTCCCGCCGGGAGTGAAGCGCCAGGTGCCGACTTCCACGGCGAAGCCATGCGTCGATCCCTGCCGCATGTTCCAGCTCACGTTCGCCGTGCCATCGGCATGCGCGATCGCGATGGGTGCGTTCGAAGCGCGGTTGCTGCCGGGTTTGTAGAGCAGTGAGATCTGGTAGTTCCCCTCTTCGGGGATGGGCAGCGTGTAAACCGCCTGTGAAGGCACCGCCGCGGTGCCGGTGAGGAAATTGAACTCAAAGAGGCCGGCGATCCCGGTGGCCGACTCCTGAGTCCACGTGCCGGTGGCAGTGAAATTCTCAGCCTGGGTGTAATGGATCACACTCCCGGTCAATTTGTTGTTCGGGAGATCAATGCCGTTGGTCGCGGTGCCGTCAGGGCCGATGCTCGGGGCGAAAGGCGGCATGATCGGCGTGGTGGAGCTCGGATTGTTGATCACCACAAGATTCCAGTTGTCCCAGATCGTCTTCACCGAACCGCTGACGGAGTTATAGATCCAGTTGTCGCGGACCGTGGTGTTGCTGGTGTCCCAATCGAGGAAGATCCCGTTGGCGAGGCGGCGGACCACGTTTCCATCGGGCTTCTGCTCGTAGCCCCAGATGTCATAGAGCCAGTTGTTGAGGATGAAGTTCGGCGCGTTGAGATGATTCATCGTCGCGAAGTGAATGCAGCCGCCGTCGATAGTCGTCTGCATCGCGTTGTGGATGCGGTTGTATTCCACCACGTTGCCGCCCTGGTTGCGGAAGGCGAAGACGCCGTTGCGCGAGAGGTCGTTGAAATCGTTGTTGGCGATGAGGTTTCCCGGCGCCATCGACATCGAGAACGGCCGGGAATCCATGTGTACGCCGCCGCCGTAGTAGCGGATTTTCCCGCAGTGCTCGACCGTGTTGCGGGTCACCTCGTTGAGGATCGGCGCCACCTTGGAGGCGGCCTCGCCGGGCGTGTAGATCTTGGTGTCGTCCATGTAGGCCAGCCGCGCGCCGGTCATCAGCACGCCTCCCCCGCCGGAATGGCGCACGGTGTTGCGGTCGAAGACATTCCGCCGGCTGTCGAGGTGCAACCACAAGGCATAGCCCCCGATGTTCTCGAAGCGGCAGTTTCTAACAGAGCAATCGAGGGTGTTCTCGAACATGACCGCCGTGTCGGTGTGGGTGCGGGCTTCGATGTGCCCGAGGGTGAAGCTCGTATGGCGGAACTGGAGGCCGTCGAAATGCACATGCTTCACGTGGGTGTTGGCATTCACGTCTCCTTTGACGTTGACGATGCGGTTGAGGAAGGGCGCCACGATATCCAGCGTGTTGGGATCCACTCCCGGCTGCGGCATGTAGTGAAGTCGGCCGCTGGACGGGTTGAGGAACCACTCGCCGGGTTCATCGAGCTCCGCCTGGACGCCTTCGATCCAGAACCAGCTTCCGCTGTCGATCATGCGATGGCGTTCGCTGTCGGCGATGTCGATCCGCCCGTTGCTTGGGTCGACCGCGGTGACGGTGTTCCATTGGTTGAAGAAGCGCGACTGCGGGACGATGTTGATCTGCGCGTCGGCGGCCGTGCCCCATGCCGTCTTGATCAGGGCGGGGGCGATGACGGCGTGATCGAAGTTCCCGCCGGTGGCGTAGAGGAAAGGATTGGCCTGGCTCTTGTTCGGAAAGCGCGCCCGGGTGGCACGGCTGCCGTTAACGAACAACTGCCGGAAATTCCACTGGCCCGCACCAAGGCCGATGCCGGTGAGGTCGGTGAACCAGAGGCCCCCTCCTCCGTTGGTCCAAGTGCTGGTCACCGGCTTGCCGCCATCGAGCACCACCGTCGCGCCCGCCGCCGCTTTCCAGGTGATCGGAAAGGCTGCCGTGCCGGAGTCTTGCGGGCGGAGCTCCAGCTCCGCGTCCATCGTGTAGGTTCCCGCGGCGAAGATCACCTCGACCTGCTCGCTGAGACCGGCGGTGATCAGTCCGCGCACCAGATCCCGGGCCCGTTGCGGCGTTGCCACGGGCTGGAGTGCCGAGCCCGCGTTGGCATCGTTGCCAGCGGGCGAGACGTGGATTTCGGTGGCTGCGGAAATCGATAGCAAGCCGGTGGCGAGCACCGCGCACAGGATTATGGACGTTTTTAACATAGGGCTTCTGAGGATCTTGACGGCGGGGTGGCACCCAGCTCCGCTAGGGACGATACTTGCCCGGCAACCCGGATTCAATGCGCCACCGCGCATTATACTTACGAATTCACGCCACCACTCGGATGGTGTTGCCTGAAGCCCTAGCTTGGCTACCCCGCGTACTACTATTACCATTTTGCGCCAAATTCTCTTGAGGAGACGAGAACTTCTCCGTAGCAGTTACAGCGATGAAGGCCACCCGATCATCCACGCCCGTGAAACCGAAGGCGGCCGCCCCGCCGATCCGGCACGGTCTGCCTCGGGTTGCCTTGTTGATCCCGGCATGGAGCGACTATGGCCGGGGCCTCATTGAGGGGGTGTGGGAGTTTGCCCAACAGCACGGACCTTGGCTGCTGGAGATGCAGCCGGGCGAACCGGATGAGAACACCGCGATGCCGCGGGGGTGGAGCGGCGACGGAGTGATCGCCTCCATCCACACCCGTCGGCTGGCAGCCAAGCTCAGCGCCCTCGGTGTGCCGGTGGTGAACGTTTCGGGCTCGGTCCGGGAGGGCGTCGATTTCCCACGGGTGACCAGCGACGCCCGAGCGGTGATCCGGATGGCCGTGGCGCACTTGCGCGAGAAGGGCCTAAAGCACCTCGCCTTCTGCGGCGAGCCGCAGCGTCCGTTCATCGACTTCTGGACCGACGCCTTCCGCGGCGTGATGGCGGAAGACGGGACGGAAGCCGTGATCTATCAACCCTCGGCTCGCGTCGGACCGAAGGCCGGCCTGGAAGCGCGGCAGAACGACCGCCGTCGCTGGATCGAATCGATGCCGAAGCCGGTCGGCATCATCGGCTGGGCCACTGGAATTTGCCGCTACCTGGCCATCGCCTGCACCGAGGGAAACATCAAGGTCCCCGAGGAGGTGGCGATCCTCAGTCTGGAAACCGAAGATCTGTTAGGGCGGGTGGTGCATCCCCCGCTCAGCGGGGTCGACATCCCCATCCGGCGCATCGGCTATGAAGCGGCGGCGCAGCTCGATCGCATGCTCCGCGGCGAGCCGGCGGAGCCGCATCAGATCCACCTTCCTCCGCTCGGCGTGACCACCCGGCAGTCGACCGATCTGGTCGCATGCCGCGATCCGCAGGTGCAGCAAGTCCTGCTGTTCATCCGCGACCACGCGCACGAAGGCATCGACGTGCGCGCCGTGCTCAAGTCAGTACCGATGGCCCGCCGCTCCCTCGAACGGCGCTTTCAGGATCTGCTCGGCCGCAGCCCGGCGGACGAGATCCGCCGTGTGAAAATCAACCGAGTGCGGCACCTGCTGGACACCACCAGCATGTCCATCCCCGACATCGCGGAGGCCTGCGGGTTCAAGTATGTCGAACACATGATCCCGGTCTTCAAAAAGCACCACGGAAACACCCCGTCACGCTATCGCACCAACGCGCGGCTCGGTAGGTGATGCGCGAGCGGGCGACCAATGCTGGATAGCCGGATCCGCCCACTTCACTCCCGAGAGTGAGATGCAGAAGAATCCGCCCATGCATTCGCCTGCGCCGCCTCAGGGTAAAGTGGGTCCGCCCGGCGGTCGGTCCCTACCCCTTAGGCATGGGGGTTTTCGATAGAACGTGGTGTGTTCCTGATAGGAGGGATCCCTTGCAGGGAGATATCCCGCGCCCTAGTTTCTCTCTTGGTCAACGTATTCACGGGCGATTTGGAATGCCCGCGGAGCCAGCCAAACCCACCGACCCGTTTTTCTCATGAAGTGCCGAGAACCCACCCGCAATCGTCTCCTGCACTCCCGCGGTTTCGCCTTGGTCATTACCCTCGCCCTGCTCGTCCTTCTCACCACGCTTGCCATTGGTCTTCTGTCGCTGTCCTCGGTATCCCTCCGGACGGCGCAGGCCGGAAAACACCAAAGCGAGGCCCGCGCCAATGCCCGCCTCGCGCTGATGCTGGCGCTCGGCGAGCTACAGAAGGAACTCGGCCCGGATCAGCGGATTAGCGCCCGAGCGTCCGTCCTCGATGGCGACACCTCATCTCCCACACCGGACGGGGTTTCCAATCCGCACTGGCTCGGCGTTTGGGAGTCGTGGGCCGGTTGGCTCAACGACCCCGCAATCAAGGACACCTACGACAAAGGTCGTAGTTCCCGCTTTCGAAGGTGGCTCGTTTCCCAGCCGGATCCCGCCACAACGGACGATTTCACTCTCGCGCGCAGCGCCACTCCAGGGAATTCCGCGGTGATGGCAAGTGCTTCCCCGGAGGGCTCTTCCGGCATACCAACCCTCCAGGTGGAGGCGCCGAAGGTGGGAACCCAGGGCAATGGCCGTTACGCCTGGTGGATCGCCGGGGAAAACCAGAAGGCGCACGTCGCACTCACGCCGCCGGAGGCGGAAAGTGAAGCCGCCCGTCTCCACGACCGGTCCCACTGGCCGCGCGGACGGGCCGATTGGCTCGCTGGACTCGACCAGGCCACCAGCGACTCCAGCTTGCTCGACCGCTCGGTCACCCTGCCCACGCTGGGTCTTGGCTCGTCCGATCCGGCGATCCATCCCGAACTCCTCGCCCGCTTTCACGATCTCACCGTGGACGCCACCGGGCTGGTCACGAATGTCCGGCACGGCGGCCTGAAAAAGGACCTCAACCTGCTGCTCGAAATGAACCGGCTGCCGAATGCGTTCGGCACCTACTCGGCCGCGAATCCCGGCGGCCAGATCGTCCCGATCCGACCACACCAGGGACACCTGCCGTCGCCGTTTTACTCGCAAAACAACAACTTCCCGTCGTGGTACAAGCTGCACCAATACTATCAACTCTATCGTGGCGGTGGGGACGAAGCGACCGCCGACAGCCAGCCTTTGGCCTTCAACGGCGGATTATGGGGTTCCGCAGCTCAACCGAACATCAATTTCAACTGGCACCGCCAGAACCTCGACTATTTCGGCATCGGCCGCACCCCCCTCGTCACCCGCCTGATGCTGGTCTTTTCAACCCGCCGCGTTGCCTCCACCACCGGCTCGACCTTTGACTACAAACTCGGCATCAACCCCGTCGTCGTCCTCTGGAACCCCTACAACGTGACCCTCCACTCGCCGCGCCTCTGGGTCCAGATCACCCCGGGCGCGCTGCAGTACAAGGCCTATGTCGATGGCGCCGTGCAGGCGGACTGGGCGCAACTAAAGCGCGCCAGCGGCCCCTTCGAGCTGAATATCTACCCGATGGAAGGGCCGGGCTTGGCAACCACTCCGATCGTTCTGAAACCGGGCGAAACCCGTATTTACTCGGCGGTCAGCGGCTTCGTCAACGCCGAGAACTTCCGCCACGCGGAGCTCTACCCCGGCTATCAGGCCCCGGATGCCGGCGGCGGATTCGAGGTGGACTTGCAAGGGCTCACCGGCCTCGCCGCCAGTGCCCGGGTCGAACTGGCGATGCGGCTCGGAGACGAACGCACCGACCACGGCGGCCAATACCAGATGTATTGGACCGTCCGCAATGCCCAGACCGGCAATGCGCAGCGTTACAACGAAATGGCGGTCAATCCGGTCGAGGACGGGAAGCCCATCTATCTCGCGGAAGACAAGGCTGGCAAACGGGTTGTTTTCACCAGCTCGCCGCAGCGCGTCCCGTTCGCAAACTTTCAGTTCGTGACGAAGTCGGGTGAGGATCTGCGCAATTCCGAAGGATATGCCGAACAGGACTCCCGTTGCCGCAATTTCATCCATGCCAACCCGGTGAACCAACGCGCCATGTATGGCGAGGCCACTCCGCGTATGCGCGGCCTGGCCCAATACCACGTCCAGATCGAAACCGGCAGCGGCAACTCCCTCAACCCGGACTTCGACCCCGCCACCAACCGCGCCTACACCGGCAGTGCCATTTCGGCGGGCGATTCCGTTTGGCCCGGTCAGCCGGCCGTCGTGACCAACGAATTCCCGCTCGTCCCGGTGACCTCCATCGCCTCGTTGATGCATTTCAAGCTCAACCCGTCCGACACGCGCGACTTTGCCAGCGGCAGGCACCTCTGGGAAATTTCGGCCAACCAGGCGCTCGGGATCGGCAACTCTTTCGCCCACCCGCTGATCGCCGGCGGCGCGATCTATCAGGACATCCCCGATTCCGCCTGCCGCGGTAGCGCCCTCCAGATGAAACTCATCCGTGACTTCCACGACCATTCCTACCTCAACAACGACGCGCTGTGGGACGATTGGTTTTGCTCCGGCATCACCCGCGAGAACGAGGGGCTCTTCCGCACCGGGCGCGACATGCGGCAGGTCGTGCGTGAGGTTTGGGACGGCACGGCACCGACCCGGAACCCACATCTTCTCCCGTGGCGCCCCACCTCCAGTACCGGCGAAAAACCCGAAGACCGCCTGCTCAGCGGCGCAATGCCCAGCGCCGACGGCCACCGCATCGCCGCCCGCTACTTCATGATTGAGGGTGCCTTCAATATCAACTCGACCTCGGTCGATGCCTGGAAGGCTTTCCTCGCCGGCACCCGGGATGAAACCCTCGTTTCCATCGATGCGAAAACGGGTCGCATCCGCAGCGATAACGCGCCCAAGGACCGCGTGCTATACTCCCGCTTCTCGTTACCCGCATCACCGGACGAGGGGCAAGACGCCGGCGATCCTGCATCGTGGCTCGGTGTCCGCCATCTCACGCGGAGCCAGATCGACCGTCTCGCCCGCGAGTGCGTGCGTCAGGTCAAGGAGCGCGGCCCGTTCCTCAATCTGTCCGATTTCGTCAACCGCCGCCTCGCTACCGACGAAACCGGCGTCCGCGGCGCGCTGCAAGCCGCCATCGACTGGGACGAAACCCTCGGCCGCTCGCCCGAACCCGGCAACGAGGAGTCGATCAACGGTCGCTTCAAGGGCGGCGACGACTTCATCAGCCCCGGGAAGGTCGGCCTCTGGGGCCTGCCGTTTTCCCAAGCCGCCACCGGTTCGCGATTCGCCGGGATTCCGGGCTACCTTACCCAAGCGGACATCCTCAAGCGCGTCGGCAACATGATCACCCCGCGCGATGACACCTTCCGCGTCCGCGGATACGGTGAGGCAAGGGATCCGAACTTGAACGTTCAGGCCAGAAGCTGGTGCGAACTGGTCGTTCGCCGTGTTCCCGATTTTCTCGAAGCGATCGACCTGCCGGAAACCGCCACTGCAGATCTCAAATCCCCGATCAACCGGAGATTCGGCCGTCAATTCCAGATCATTTCCTTCCGTTGGATTTCTTCCGGCGAAATCCAGCAAATTGAAACCATCAACTAGGCCCTCGCATGACACCCTTCGCCCCACCCGCACTTCGCCCGCGCAATCCGTGTCCGGGGTTGAAGATATCAACTTTCTCATTGCTCTGGGTGGCAGGGATCATCCCCCTCGCCGGGCAGGCGGAAGCGGAATCCCGGAGCATCCGCGTCGCCGCCCTCGATATTGCGGGGGACCACGACACCCTCTGGCTGCGCACCGGCCCGGAGAAAGACCCGGTGGAGATCCGCCTCAACACCCGCGTCTTCTCCCAACCGATCGAATTCAAAGGCCCCGCCGCGCTCGCCTTCTTCCCCAACCAGGCCGAGGCGATGGCTGCCGAAGCGCCCCCTCCGCTCGCTTCCACAACTCTAAAGCACGAGGCGTCCTTGATCCTGTTCTCCGCCCGCCCGGATCAAAAAACTTATCAAACCTACAACATCGCGGACGGCGATTTCCCTTTCGGATCCTTCCGCTTGGTGAATTTTTCCAATGCTACCCTGCGTGCCGAGTTCTCCGGCAAGCCCGTCCTGCTCAAGCCGAACGCCGCTGCAACCATCCCGATCCGCGAGGGCCAGGCTGCCATCCCGATCCGCATCCTTGCCCTGGTCGAAGGGAAGAAGCCCCGCATCGTCCGGCAGACCTCCTGGTCGATCACTCCCACCCAGCGGGAGCTCGTCCTCTTCTTCCCGAACCCGGTCAATGGCCTCGTCCGGGCCCATCACTTCGTCGATACAAAGACCGAGCCTCAACCTGAGAGGTAGGGCTGGACCGCCGTCGTCTCAAGACCTCATTGACGATTGAGGAATGACGATTGCTGATTTCTGATTAAAGAGGCCGGATCACGCGGCGGCCGGCCTTCGCGATCCATCGTTTTCTCCCCAATCCAAAATCAAAAATCCTCAATCAACAATCCCACGCCGACCACCGGGCCCGCCCACTTCACCCCCGAGGGTGGGACGTCAAAGAAATCGCCCATGCATCCGCATCTCCGCCTCAAGGTGAAGTGGGTCCGCCCAGCGGTCGGACCTACCGTGAAGGCATTCACACTTCAAAATCAAACACCACCACCCGCTCGAGGCAGGGCACGACGATGTCGCGCACGCGTTCGTGTTCGGGATGCGGCAGGTAGGCGTCGCGGTTCGCGGCGGTGTCGAAGCTCATGATGAAGCCGTGGGTGAAGCCGTCGTTGAGGCCCTCGGCGCTCTCGTAGGGCCCGTGTTCCATGTCGAGCAGCCCGGGGATTTGCCCGACCATGCCTTTCATCTCGCGGAAGCAGGTGTCGATCTGCGCGGAGGTGATGCCCTCCTTGAACTGGAACATGCCGTAGTGTCGAACCATCGTCTCGTGGGGTGTTTGTTAGATTAAAGTCAGAGGGCGTTCGCGGCCATCAGGGAAAGCAGCTTCTCCGCGCAGGCTTTGGCGAAGTCGGGATCGTTGATCTCGACCTCGAACTCCTCCACCGGGTGCCGCGAAGCCGCGCACAGCGCTGAAAACAGCGCCTCGTCCGCCGCCGCGTCGTGGAAGGGCTGGCCCGCCGCGCTGATCACGCTGATGGCTTTTCGCGGAATCATCACCGCACATCCCGCGGTACAGGCGTTCGCTTTCGCCGCGAGGATCCGGCCGAGCTCGGAGCATTCTTCCGGCGTGGTCCGCATCAGCGTCACCTGCGGGTTGTGGATGTAGAAATTTCGCCCGGCGAACTTATCAGGCACCGAGGCCTCTTCGCCGAAATTGACCATGTCCAGGCAGCCCGGCGCGATCACCACCGGCACCTTCGCCCGCGCCGCCGCGTCCATCCGCTCCGGCCCGGCGTTCAGGACGCCGCCGACCAGTTCGTCGGCCCACTCGGTGGTGGTTAGATCGAGCACGCCGCTGACCATGCCGCTTTCGATCAGCGACTCCATCGTGCGGCCACCCGCTCCCGTGGCGGCGAAGACCAGCACCTCATAACCCGCTTCCTCGATGATCCGCTTGGCTTCGGTGATGCAGGCAGTGGTGTTGCCAAACATGCTTGCGACCACCAGCGGCTTCGCGGCATCGACCTCGAACTTCGCTTCCACCATCCCGCAGATCGCCCCGGCGGCGCGCGAGAAAATCACCCGTGACAGCCGGTTCAAGCCGGCCACGTCGGCGATGCTCGGCATCATGACGATGTCCTTGGTTCCGAGGTAGGGCGCGGTGTTGCCGCTCGCCAGCGTCGAGACCATCAGCTTCGGAAAGCCGAGCGGCAGCGCGCGCATGGCCGCGGTGCCGATGGCCGTGCCACCGCCGCCGCCGAGCGAGATCACCCCGTCGATCCTCCCCTCCCTCGCCAGCTTCTCTAACAAAAGCGGCGCGGCCTTCGACATCGCCACCACGCACTCACCGCGGTCCCGCTTGGCGATCAACGGCTCGAGGTCCAGCCCCGCCGCCGCCGCGACTTGCTCCCGCGTGATGTCCGGCGTCACCGATGGCGGACCGCCAGTGCCGACATCGATCAGCAGCACCGCATGCCCGCGCTCCCGGATCAACCCGGCGACAAAAGCATGCTCCTCCCCTTTCGAATCGAGGGTTCCCAAAACGGCGATGGTTTTCATGAGAAATGCGGGTTCAACGCCAAGACGCCAAGGACGCCAAGTTCAAGGCAGTGGGGAATCAGGATGGTTTCAAAAACTTGGCGCACTTGGCGTCTTGGCGGTTCACTTTGTTTCAATGCTTCCGCTTCACCGGGATCGCCTTGAACTCCCGCGTGAGCTTGGTCAGCGACTTCTCCACCGCCATCCGCTCGAGGCTCGAGGCCCCGACGAAGCCGACGCAATCCGTGTGCTCGTTGATGTAGGCGGCGTCCTCCGGCGTGTTGATCGGACCGCCGTGGCTGAGGTAAAGGATGTCATCGCGCACCGTGCGGCCCGCATCGATGATCGTCTGCGTCCGCTTCGCCGCTTCGGGCAGCGACATCGTGGCATCGACCACCCCGATCGAGCCGCCGACCGTGGTCCCGGCGTGCGCGATGATCACGTCCGCCCCGGCTTCCGCCATCGCCTTCGCTTCTTCGGGCGCATCGACATAGACGATGCTGAAGAGATCCATCCGCCGGGCCAGCGCGACCATTTCGAACTCCTTCTTCACGCTCATTCCGGTTTCTTCCAGGATCTGGCGGAACTTGCCGTCGACGATGCAGTGGGTCGGGAAATTGTTCACGCCACTGAAGCCCATGTCCTTCACCTTGCCCAGCCAGTGCCACATCCGGCGGCGCGGGTCGGTTGCGTGGACGCCGCAGATCACCGGGATCTCATCGACCACGGGCAGCACCTCGAACTCGCCGATCTCCATCGCCACTGCATTCGCGTCGCCGTAGGCCATCAGCCCCGCGGTCGAGCCGTGGCCGGCCATCCGGAAGCGGCCGGAGTTGTAGATGATGATCAGGTCGGCGCCGCCCTTCTCGATGAACTTCGCGCTGATCCCCGTTCCCGCGCCGGCGGCGATGATCGGCAGCCCCTTCGAGAGGGTGTCGTGCAGGCGTTCGAGCACTTCCGTCCGCGTGTAGGGATTCCCTTTTCCGGTCCAAGGATTCGGCATGGCACGGAGGTTGACGCGACCCCGCGGAAAAATCTAGCACCTTGAGCAGCAAAAAGCGGCCACCTCTTCATATCCCGGAACCACATTGCACCTGGAAGGCTCGACGCCGGGACCCCGCCGCGGCTAGGGATAGCGGGACAGGGATGAAGAAACCAAGCATGACTCCCTCCGCCGACGTCCAGATCCTCGGTGCCCGGACCCGCTACCGCGTGGTGCGGGCTGATGCCGCGGACGCGCGGTCGTGGCTTTCGAAAGGCAGCGTTTGCCCGCTGCTCCACCAGCACCACATCTCGCACGTTGGCATCATGGAAGCCGCGTCGCCCTTCGAGGTGGTCCGCATGAACCAGAGCGGGACCTTCATGATCGCCTGCATCGAAGGCGAAGGCGTGGTGCTCGCCGACGGCCGCTGGAAACGGATCCGCGCCAACCAGGCCTGCCTCCAGCCACCCTTCGTCATGAACGCGCTGAAGTGCCTGCCCGGCAAGCGCTGGACCTTCGCCTGGGTCCGCTACGATGAATCGCGCGAGGTGCGGCCCATCGTGTCGTCGCACTCCCCGGTCACCGGCCCTTTCACCGCCGCCCCGCTGCAAGCCGCAATCGAAGGACTGCACAGCGAGTCCGCCGGGGAAGCCTCGCCGGCGCTGCTGCACCATTGGAACGAACTGGTTCACCGCTACGTCGTCCGCTTCGCCCAACCGCACCGCCCGGATGAACGGCTGTGGCAGGTCTGGCAGCGGGTGGAGGCCAACCTCGCCCACCCGTGGAGCCTGACCAAGATCGCAGCCATCGCCTGCATGAGCGAGGAGCATTTGCGCCGGGTCTGTCGCAAGGAACTCGGTCGCAGCCCGATGCAGCATCTGACATTCCTCCGCCTCCAGCGCGCCCAGCACCTGCTCTCGGTCACCGACGACAAAGTGGAGGTCATCGCCCACGCCGTCGGCTTCGAAAGCTCGTTCACCTTCTCCAACACCTTCAAAAAATGGATCGGCTGGCGCCCGTCCGAACAACGCGACAACCGCTCCTGACCTTCTAACAAACCACACCATGAATCCCATCCTGCCGATCTTCACGCTCTGCTGCTCCGCCGTCCTCACCGCCGCGGAGGAACTCCCCGCGAAAGGCCTCGTGCTCGACCTCGACGCCGCCAAGGGCCTGGTGCTCGAAGACGGCGACAAGGTCGCCGCGTGGCGCAATCAAGTCGCCGCCTCGCCCGCCAAGGACTTCGTGAAGCGGGACGAAGGCCGCAAGGAGCCCGGCAGCGGGCGGCCGGTGCTGCGGAAGGATGTCGCGGAACTCAAGGGCAGGCCAGCGCTGGTCTTCCTCCAGCAGGAACTGGTCTGCCTTGACGAGGACAGCTTCGACAGCCTGAGCACCGGCAAGGGCCACACCTGGCTCGCGGTCCTCGCCGTCCATGAGCAGCGGGTCGGCTTGAAGGACGTGAATTCCTTCTTTGGCAACCTCCGCAACGGCGAAAAATTCGAGGGGATCTGGGGCTGCCTCAACGACGACAACACGCTGTGGTGGGGTGCCCGCAACGGCCTGACTTTCGGTCGCTTCGACGCCAACAACCCGCAACTCCTCGGGCCGAAGCTGGCGACCGGCAAGTTCCACCTGATCGCCGGTCGCATGGCCGCGGGCGAGGGAACGGTGAAGCTCGAACTTTTCTCGAACAGCCCCAAACCCGCCGCCACCGCCGACTTCCCGGTCGATCCGAAGGCCAACCCGTCGCGCATGGCCATCGGCCAGGAGCGCGATGCCATCCAGCATCCCGGCGTCGAGTCGTTCGACGGCGAAATCGCCCGCTTCCTGATCTGGGAGCGCCCGCTCGGCGATGAGGAGCTGGCGGCGGCGATGGAGCTACTACGGGCGACGTACTTGGCGAAGTAGCGTGGGGCCGCTGTCGGGCTCTGACAGCGTAGCTGGCGCGTCTCGCGCCAGTCCGTTCCGGGGGCGTCTCGCCCCCGGGATACCACTCAGCTCGGGCGAGGTGTTCGCTACGGAGCAGCCCGACAACACGGCGGACATTTAGTCATGAACATTGATGATCGAAACGCGTGTCGCAAACTCCGCCCATCCCACATCATTTGCTTGATTCGACGCTTTCACATTGCTCCAGCTCGATGGCAACAAGTTTCTTTCCGCCGGAGCTGGCGGATTGCCATGTCGGAGGTGTATCAGGATACTCGTTATCCTTGAGGACCACGCCGCTGGTTGATGTCACGCGGATGAGCGGCCAGGGGCAATCGGCCATGCGGTTTTTCAAGACCGAGATATTCCGATGGGCACCGGAAGGGAGCGGCCGACCGTCTCCGCCGGGGGCGAGGATCTGGATCGGCGTTTGCAGGCAACCTTCGATGAAGTTGTCTCTGATGACCAGGTCGCTGGAAGTCCCGGCTTCCAGCCACCAGAATTCCGGCGAGATCAGCACTGCTGCCATCCGGCTTTTGACGATGCGGTTGCCGCTGACATCGCCTTTGCTGGCTTTGATGAGGATGCCCCGCGAGCGGTTGTGGCCGAAGTCGCAGTCCTTTACGACGAACCCGCTGCCGATCCTCAGCGGGCAGCACACCGCGGATCCGGCTGGCAACGCGGTTTCACGATCCAGCGTGAGCGTGTAGAACCGCGCTTTTCCTGTCAGAAGTCCTGTGCGGATATTCTCGTTAAGACCGAGCTTGCGGATGAGGGCTTCTTCCTCCCTGGTAATCGGCGCGGGATCCGGTTGCATTTCCATGACCACCGCATCCGGCGGACGCGGCCCGGAGTAGGGCAGGAATTCCACCGGATCGCCGACCTTGATCTTGGGATTGTTGTCGAGGACCGCGACGCGCACCAAGCGTCCCCGGCTGCCGCAGACGTAGTGGTATTTTCCGTTGATGTTCACGCAATCGTCACCCTGGAAGCGCGCTGTGCATCCGACGATGGCCGGGCCTTTGGCCGCATCCTTGCTGTGAAACGCGTCGGCATTCAACGACCGCATCCGTGGGAGGGCGCGCTTGACAGGATCATCCGCAGGATCGCGCCGATCCACCCTGCAGCGGCTGTAGCGGGTTCCGTCGCAGTCGTATTCGAGAAACCCGAAACAAGGGGAGGCGAAAACGGTGATGTCTTCGAGAAGCACGCCTTTGGAGTCCTTCAACTCGACCGCGTGCGGCGAACCCGGGGTGCCGAAGCTGTGATTGGTCACGAGGATATCTCCCACCTGCTCGGTGTCGTGAAGCGGATCGAATCGGTAGTGATCTTTCCCGACACGGTAGCGGCGTCCGCCAAGGGCTTGGATTTCCTGCTTCCAATTGGCGTCTCCCCTCCGGAGTTCACCCGTGGCGGGATCGTAAATCTGGACGCGCTCCACCAGTTTGTTCTCCGGATAACCTCCCGCCACTTCGAAATCCATCGAGCTCTTATCCGGTGCCATGGCGATGATTCTCCCCTGCGTGAAGGGCAGAGGATCATAGTCCACGACCAGTCCGCGCAGAGTCACATTCGAACAATGATCGAACAACACGGCCTGAACCGTTGACGTGCAAACCATCTCGACATGGGTCGCGATGATTTCCACATCGGAGAGATTTTTGAATTGGAGATGAAATCCCTGCTCGGAAGGCACGCGATAACGACCTGGCGGAATCACGATTCGCTTCTTGCCTGCCGCAAGTTCGCCGTTGATCAACGCACGGAGGTCGGCGGACTGCTCGGTGAGCACGACTTTTTCCGGCGGCGCGACCAACGGTTGAGATGCGTCGCTCTTGCGGCAACCCGCTAGAACAATCGCCACCGTGGCAGCGAGCAATGTGAGTTGGACGAAAGGGCGAAGGGTTGGGATGATGTGCATTTGTCTCCTCGGTGACTTCTGCGAAAGAGCGCAGCCGGCCCCTGACAACATAGCTGGCGCGTCTCGCGCCAGTCCGTTGCGGGGGTGTCTCGCCCCCGGAACGGCTTGGAGAGTCGAAAGACTCCGGGTCATTCATTCTGACTGATCAGCAAGCGGGCGAACTTCCTCGGACCGGGGCCCACCGGCAGTTGATACGAGATCGTGGTAGCGTTGTTGACGGTTGGAGTCACCGATGCCCAAGGATCTCCCACGCCGAGGTCATCAGACTCCTGGATGGCGTAGGTGATGTCGCCGTTGGTGACGGCGACAGCCCGCTTGGTGAAGCTGAGCAAGTTGTTGTTGAAGGTCCCGGCGGACCCGTCGGAGCCGGCGAAATTGAGGTTGAGGGCATACTCGATCAGGTTGGGAATACCGTCGAAATCGGAGTCGCCGTCGGCTCCGCCGATCACTCCATTGTCGATGGCCCACGAAGCAAAATTGGCAGCCGATGT
Source organism: Akkermansia sp. (assembly GCA_043729195.1). Lineage (GTDB taxonomy): Bacteria > Verrucomicrobiota > Verrucomicrobiia > Verrucomicrobiales > Akkermansiaceae > Haloferula. Next base: position 20,812 of record JAYTLR010000145.1, on the reverse strand, counting down.
CAGCTCCAGCACGCCGGTCAACTCCCTGAAGGTCCAGGTCTTGCCGCCGCCACCGTCCTTCGTCCACGTCTGGCTGCCGGCATCCACCCACGGCGTGCCGTCGGGATCCGTCACCTGGAAGCCCGCTCCGTAGGGACCCGCGAGGGAGGGCACGTTCTCGATCGTCCACGAACCGCTGGTTAAGGCGGCCGCGGCAGCAATTTCGATCGCGAAATCACCCTCGATGGTTGCCGCCCCCGCGCCCGAGAGTTGGTTGGAAGTGCCGCTGGTTGCACCCAGCGCGAACAGCATCCTGCCGCTCGCGGCGAGGAGGAGAGCCCCCTCGTCGATCTGGCTGTTGCCAGTGAAGATATTCACGCCGGAAAGTTCCAGGGTGCCCGCTCCCGATTTGACAAAGCCGCTCGCCAACCGGCCGTAGGCCAGGTCGCCGTTATCCTGCAGCTTGGCGGAAACGATCAGGTCCGACGCGGAGCTGGAGGTCACATCCGCGACGACGATGCTCAGCGGAGCACCAAAACCGGCACCCATATCGGTATTGCCGCCGATGTTGATGGCGCCCTGGTCCTGGCCCACGTCGGAGATGAGGGACGGAGCGATGCCCGTGACCACGATGGAATTGCGGATCCCGTAAGCTTCGAACAGGCCGGAACCTTGGAACGAACCGACCACCGAAATTCCGTTGGTCGCCCGCAACTCGGCGCCTTCAAGCTCAAGCGCTGCCATCGCATTGAAGCCTTCGAAGGCTGGTGCAGCAGCACCGTTGGTGACCAGCGCTCCCGGTCCGATGCGGAGCGTCAAATTCGATTGAGTGTGATTCCCATAGGTGTCAACGGCACTAAGATCGACTTTCCCCGCGCTCACATCGAGCCGGAAAGTGCTCGGCCCCACTGCCAGCGGGATCTTCCAGTCTCCGCCGCCACTCTTCACCAGCCCGCCGCCACCGGCTGGCGCGGGAGCGCGGGAAGTGACGGTGACCCCGGTCGGAATCACCAGGGTTCCATCGCCGCTGCCTACGGGCAGGTTGCGGGTCCCGAGATTGGAATCGCCGGTGACGGTCAAGGTGCCGCCGGCCAGGGTGATCGGCCCCGTCCCGAGCGCGTCCGTGGAAGCGGCGCTGACCGATCCGCCGCCGGTGACCACCAGGCCGCCGGTCCAGGCTGTGTTGGGACCGGTGAGGGTCACCAGGCCGGTGCCACTGTGCCTCAGCGAGCCGTTCCCGGAAATCGCATTGTTGAGCGTGAGCGGGGCTGCGGGATTGATTCCGAGAACACCCGAGTTGATCGCGAATGCACCGGTAAAAGCCGAAAAATCACCGCTCAGATTCACCGTGCCAGGTGCTCCGATGCCGAAGGTGGACGTGCCGGTCAAGGTGCCGCTCATGGTCAGCTCCGAGCCGGCCCCCGGATTCACCGCAGTGTTGCCAACCAGCACCACGGGCGCGGAAATCTCGTGCAGCCCGCCGGCCACATTGATCACCGAGTCAAATCCGCCGTTGTCGAGCGTCAAAGAATTGGCTCCTGCCACGGTGTAGGGATTGGCACCGCTGATGACAAGAGACCCCAAGGTCACCGGGACGTCGAGCGTGACCGTGGCGGGTCCGGTCAGCGGCGGGCTGGACAATCTCGCGTTGGCGGACGCCGCGTTCGGAACAGGGGCATCCCAGTTGGCGAGGGTATTCCAGCTGCCGTTGCCGTCGGTGATCCAGTTCACTATTACCGGGGGAGGCAGCACCTCGTCGAATGCTATCCCGGTCAGGCTCCAGTTCGCACCAATGCTGGTGATGTTGACCACGATGTTGCTGCTCCCGCTGGAGATGTCGAAGACGTGGTAGACCACGCCGTTGACCGCGTGGGTGTGGGTGGTGCTCACCGCCCCGGAGCCGTCGTTCACGCTGGGGGTGTAAGTAACACCCGCGCCGTCGCCGGATGCGGTCATCAGCGTGAGCCGCATCGGGGTCGTGTGCGAGCGGCTGATGGTGAACTGCCTCGGCCCGGCGGAATTCGCCAGCAGCCCGGCCGTGACGAGGGCATTGCCGGCACCGGGGTCTTCCATAAACCCGAAGTTGCCGTTGCCCGACCACATATTGATGTTCGTATCGGCGGTGGTCAGCGAGATCCCGGCTGGGAGATTGTACGCGTTTTGTGGGTTCGCGCTGGTGATGTCGAAGTAGCCCGGCCCCCCTACGTAAACTGCGTCGGCCACGTTGAGTCCGAACACCACGTAGCCGGAGGTTCCATACTGGTTGTCCGCCTGGAACGTGATATTCGCGGCAGTGCGCCAGTTCGCGACGGTCGTAGTATCCACGCCGACCGATGTCACGGTGGCCAGCAAAGGGTGGAGGGAGGCTGCGAACAGGGCTCCAGGAATGATGTAACTTGGGTTCATAATGGGTAATTTTCTGGGGATTTTAGCGGAGGGACGGTAATCCCTTTCAGGATCGTAACACATTTTTCCGCTACTGTTGTCGCAGAGCGCGGGCGGATTGGGAATAGCCCCACGCCTCTTCCGCTTATTTCAAATCCACTTGGGACGTGGTGCTCGTTCGCGCGGTTCAGGGTTCAGAAGTCGCCCGCTTCGATGCGGATCCGGAAGAAGCGGCCGGGCTTGGTGGACAGCAGTTCCGTGTCGGCGACCCGCAGCGTACGGACCCCTCCGCTCTCGGAAATGATCGTCGGCGGGTTGCCGCAGGGTCCCCAGCCGCCGAGCCCGTCGGAAACCTCGAAATGGAACACCAGCAGCTCGGCCATGACGGCATCGACCTCCACTTCGAACGCGGCGTGGGTGCGACCTGCGGTTAAAACCCGCATCACGGGCTGCCCGGCGGCCTGCGCGGGATCGATCCCGAACAAGAGGTCGAGTGCGTTGGCCAAGCCATTGCCGTTGGGATCGGCGTTGAAGCCGGTGAGGGCCGGATCGGTCGAGCCCGGGAAGGGCCCGCCGGGAGCTGTTAGAGCAGCGGTCACGAGTTCGCCATTGTTTTCGAGGACGTTAAGGATACTGACGGTCACGCTGGCCGTGGTCGCGGCGGCGGGCGATCCGCTGTCGGTGGCGGTGATGACCAGCAGGTGGGAGGCGGCGCTTTCATGGTCGGGTGGCGCGAGCAGGCGGAGCTCGCCGGTGGCGGGATCAATGGCGAAAAGCCCGCCGCCGCCGGCCAGCGACCAGTTGAAGGCGTGCGCTTCGGTGTCGACCGCAGTCCAGGTGCCAAGGAGCGTTCCGGCCGGGCTGTTCTCGGCGATCTGGAGGGCAGATGGCCCGGTGACGACGGGTCCGGTATTGCCAGCCGCGCGGATCTGAAGGCCGCTCCAGTTCGACTCGTCCCACGTCGTCGCCCCCGGCGGGGTGCGACCGCAGGTACCGCGGATCGTTCCGGCGGCATCGGCGAAGACGCTGCGGAACATGGCGGAGTTCGCGACGCGGTCGGCGACGTGGTTGACGTAGACCGGGGTCTCGTCGGCGAGCGATCTGTTGCCATCGCGATCCACCGTGATGGCCATCCCGCGGCTGGTGGCATCGTATCCGCCCTGGAACAGCAGGTCGTATTGCCAACCGGGCACCAGGCCGTTGATCTGCCACTGATGCAGCGTCGAGGCATTCGGCTCTCCCGTCTGGCCATAACCTAACAACAGCAGGTAGTCCCCTGTCAGCGGATCCAACCCGTCCCGCCCGCTGTAGGCGTAGACCCCGCTGCCGACCGGCGTCCCAGGATCGTTGTCGGTCTGGAACGCGAAGGTCACTGGTGTCGCCGCCCCACCGGTGTGCATCGCGAGCGCCATCGACGGATTGGCCGAGGCTGCCGTGGGGATTCCCGTGTAGGCTTTCACTTGGAAGGCATTCCAAGTCATCCCGCCATCCGTCGCGGTGGCCGGTGTCGTGGTTTGGCCGGCGGCGGTGCTGCTGCCGTCGCCCTGGAAGTCAATGTTCCAGAAAACACGTCCGCTTTCCGCGGCCAGCGCCGTGCTTTCCGCGGCGACCGGGCGGATGGTGAAGGTCCGCGACTCCGGCATGTTGCCATCGCTCGCCTGGATTTCCAGCGTGTAGACAGTCCCCGCCACCGGGCTGCCGCTGACCGTGATCGCGCCGGTCGCGGAGTTGACCGCGTAGAAGCCCGTGCCGCTTCCGCCGGCCAGCGTGTATACCAGCGCGGTCGCCTGGGCATCGCGGGCGAGGGCGCTGCCGATGCGGCTGCCACTTGGCAGCGATGCCAGCGGATAGAAGTCGGCGGGGCCGTGGAAGGCCGGCGGCGTGTTGGTGCCGAAGACGATGTTGAAGGTGGCACTGACCTCGCGCGGATTCGTGGCGAAATTGTCGGTCGCACGGATCACAAGCGTGAACGAGGAGGCCGACGGCGCGCTGGCCAGCGTCACCTGGCCGGTGGCGGGATGGATCGCGAAGTGGCCCGCTTCGTTGCCGGAAAGGATCAAGTGGCTCACGCCGTCCCGCGGTGCCTCGGGGTCCGTCGCCGCCGCGAGGACGACCGGGGTGCCGACCGTGCTGTTGGAATCAATCACCACGGTATGCGGTCCCACCCCGAGGATGAAGGCAGGGGCGGAGTTCGCGTAGCCTTCGATCCAGGCGGTCAAAAGCTCCACACCCTCCGCATCGATGACGTTCGAAGCGAGCGGTGGCATCCTGTTGAACAAGGGCGCGCCGGCCGTGCGCTGGAGCACGCTGGACAACGCGGCATTCCCCGGGATGACGCGGCGCAGCGCCGGATCCGGATGGGTGATCTGGCCGCCGTCAGGCATGTGCAGCAGGCCAGTCAGTTCGAGTGGCACCGCCGCGCGCAGGTTGAACGAGGAGTCTTCGTGGCAATACGCGCAGTTGACATCGAGATAGGCCCGGACCCGGTCCTCGAGGTTGGCATTGGTGTCGTGGATGTCGACGTGGGCCGGCAGGCTGGCGGTCGGCGACGGAAGCGTTCCGAGGTAGCCGGCCGATTCTAACAACTCGAGGTAGTTCCCGCTTTGCCCCGCCAGCGGCGTGCGGGCGTGGTTGAGCTGGCGGGTGTCGAAGCCGAGCACGTAGCCGGCCCCCGGATTGTGGCAGGTGATGCACTGGGTGTGCGACGGGATCAACCACGGCCGGGTGATGTCCGGGGTCACCGGGTTGTTGTCATCGTCGATCTGCAGATCGAACGACACGCCGCCGGGACCGACGAGGTTCGCCTCGGTCCCTGCATCGTTCCAGCGGTACGAAACGCCATACACCCCGTCGGCGTTCTTGACCAGCACGCGGGTTTCCAAGCGCTTGCGGCTGGCGGGGTCGCCCTGCCGCAACTCCATGTCGAAATGCTTCACCCACAACGCACCGTTGGGGAAGGTCCAAGTGTTATCGGCATCGAAGCCAAACTGCCCTTGCGGCAGCGCGAACCAGCGGCGCTTCTTCGCGTGGTCGGACCAGAAGGTGACCGTCGGCTCGTACGGCAGCACGCCCGGATTCGGCGCGAGGCCGGCAAGGTCGGCAAACAGGCCGGTGGCCGAAAGCGTGGCCGGAAAGGTATCCGCCCCCACCGTGTTCGACTTCAGGCGGAACACCTTGCCGGTCACCTCGGAGGAGAACAAGGCGCCGCGCTGGCTGTTCCAGCTCAGGATCAGAATGTCGCCGTTCGACGGGTCTTGATGAAAGCCGACCACTCCGGGAATCCCGCCGATCCGGTTGACGGTCGGATTTCCCGGGGCCGCACCGCGCGCCAAGGACCAGACGTGGCCGTTGAGCCAGTCGCCGAAGATATATTTCCCATCGAGCGACGGATACTTTGCGCCTCGATAGACGAAGCCGCCGGTGACCGAAGCCCCTTGGTAGTTGCCACCGCCCCGTTCGTAGAACCATTCGGGATCGCGCAGCGTCACTCCCGCCGGCGGGGCCGCATAGTTGCTGCCGCTCAGCGGGCCGTTGACTGCGGTGCCATCGCCGCGGGTATAGGTCTGGAGACCGCCGGACCCTTCGCGGAGCGGCCAACCGGCGTTGTCGTCCTTGCGCAGGATGTTGACCTCCTCGCGGCTCGATCCGCCGTCGCTGCCGATGTCGCCGTGCCAGATCACCGGCTCGCCATCGATGGTGTCGAAACTGAACTGCCAGGGATTGCGCGCGCCGGTAACGTAGATTTCCGACCGCACGGCGTTCCACGCGAAGGCGGTGCCTCTGTAGTTCACCGTGCCGGAAGTCGCGGCGTAGGGATTGTCGGCGGGAATCTTGTAATGTGCCACGCCGCTGCTGGTCTTGACGAAAGTCGCGGAGTTTGGTTCGAAGTTCGCGGGCTGGCGGTCGACGTCGATCCGGATGATCGAACTCCACAACTCGTTGGTGATCGTTTGTGAATTTGCTCCCTGATCCCGCTCGTCGCCGCAGCCGAGGTAGAGGTAGCCGTCGGGGCCGAATTTGACGCCGTCGATGTTGTGGTCCTGCGACCCGCTGTCCATCTCGATCATCACCACCTCGCTCGTCATGTCGACGCTGGCGAGGCCCGGCCCGGTGGCGGTGAAGCGTGAAAGCCGGACGGATCCCACCGCCCCGTTGTTCGCACCGCCGGCTTCGAAGTTGTAGGAAACATAGACATAGGGACTGCCATTCTCGAAATCCGGATGCAGTGCGAAAGCCTTGATCCCCATCTCGATGTAAAAGTCAAGTTGCCCGGCCTGCGCGGCTTTCCACGCCGGGCTGGTGAAATCCATGAAGACATGGCGGGTGACCGGCGTCGCGGCCATGTCGGGGATTTCCCAGACGATGCCGTCCTTCTCGGCGACGAAAAAGCGCTGGCTGTTGCCCTCGATGCTGGTCATCCAGGTCGGCGCTTCGAAGGTGAACGCGCCGCGGCCGGCAAAGGCATCCTCGGTGGTCAAGGTGGTGAGCGGCAGGGCGGCGGGAAAGTCAACGGTCGCGGGAGCGACCCGGATGTCGCCGGTGAAAGTGACCGTGACCTGCGCCTCGTTTGAGACGCCGGTCGCATCGGTGAAGCGATAGCGGAAGGTGTCGGTCGCCGGGGTGCCGTTGACATGGCTGTAAAGAATGGTCCGGTTCGGCTGGACAACCGCCGTGCCCGAGCCCGGGGCCTGCACGACTTCCACCGAGACGAGCGGCGGGAACACCACGTCGTTCGCCAGCGGATCAAACTTCCATTTCCCCCCATGATTCATCGTCACGGCATCCGCCGCAGCATAGGCGGACATCGGCGCACTCACCTGGCGCAGCACCATTGCCGCGATGCTCGGATCACCGGCGATCGTCGTCAATGAGCCGCTCAGGTTGCCAGAGCCGTCGACCGTGATCCCGCGGATCGTCCCGGCGAAGGTTCCTGGATTGGCGTAGAAGGTCGCTCCGTGGACTGGCACGATGTTTACGCTCGCCGCGCCGACGCTCATCCCGAAGTCGCGCGGCGGGTTGTGCTGGTCGGGGTTGGCGTAGGCGGTCAGCGAGTAGGTGCCGGGCGAGAGGTTGGAGAAGTTAAAGCCGAGCGTCAGGCTGGTCAGCCCCTGGGCACCCCAGAACCAGTGATCACCGAAAGCATGGTCGATGCCGCCGTTCGTCATGATGCGGCCGGCATTGTAAGCGGACACGCCACCGCTGATCGCCAAGCTGACAGAGGTCGCGGCGTTGGCAGAGTTGGCGAGATTGCTCAGGACCGGATCCTGCACCGCGTTGTGATTGGTCGGTGGGTTGGCGAAAACGTCGGCGTTGGTGGCCGGCACCACGAACGCGTTCCATTTCGCGCCGTAGCCGAGATCCTGCGTCGCGGTCACCGGGTCCACCGACCCGAAGGCCCCGCCGGGGCCGCCTTGGAAGTCGATCTGCCACGCCTTCGCCGCGCCGGAATTCGAGGCGATCGAGGCGGGCAGCGTGCCCTCCTGGAATTCGGTTAGATTGGGATCGCCATCTTGATCGTAGTCTCCTGCCGCGCCTTGCGAGATCCCGCCGAAATGCAAAACCTCCCACGAGTCGGGCATCCCGTCGCTATCGGCGTCGGCTCCCGCTGCAACCGACGATGCCGTCAGCAGTATCCCGTTGACGATCGGATTTGCTGCCGGTCCGGAATCGCTGACCTCGAACACCAGCGTCCCGGCGGCGTCGGGCCTCACGTCGGTAAAACTGTGGAACAAGCCCTGCGCCGCCGCGTCCAGTCGCGAAATCGCCGATGGACCGTAAACCGCCAGTCCGGTCAGGGTGAAAGTGTCCACCGGATTGCTGAAGGCCGTCGCCACCGCATCCACCTTGTAATAGAATGCGGGATTGAGTCCGCTGATGGTGACCCGATAGGGCGCGCCGTCACCAAAGCTGTAGTTGCCGGCGATATCCGTCACCACGCTGTCGACGAATTCCGGGGGAGCCCCGCCGCCGCTGGCCGCAAGCCCGAGCCAGTTGTCGGTGCCGTCGTCATTGACGAACTCGCTGTTGACGGTGGCGATCTCCACCCCGTCTATCAAAACTCCGGCCAGGTTGATCACCGAACCCGCGGCGATCGCCTGGTTGTTGGTGGTGATGTTGTTCCAGTTCGTTGTGAGCGTCGGCCCGAAATCAATCCCGAGCTTCATCCCGCCGGCCAGCGGCACGGCATCTGCTCCCGGTCCTGCCAACAGCAAACTGGCGAACAGAACGGTTTTCGCTCGGAACCTCACGGCAATTCTCATTCCCGTCACGCTATCGGTGGCAGGTCGATGCTTCCAGTGGCAGTCTTCCACATTCGCTTATTCTGGAAGCACCTGGGTCCGTGATCATTCCGTTCTTACTTCTCCGTTGCAGAGCAAGCCCCCCGGTTTCACCGCCACGCCGAACCATACCGCGCCCGCCGTTCCGACGCAGAAGCACAGCAGGCACATGCTGAGGCAATTCGACAGCTCCCCATGGTTCAACTTTTTTGCGTGAGTCCGGTCCCTGCGGCATCGCGGCCCGAAGGAAGCCGGGCTCTGGAACGAGGCATGCCCCCCCTGACAGGGAACCCCTGCGGCGGCAGACCTGGGTTCCCACACGAATGAAGAACCCAACCGCAGATGAACGGGATGAACGCAGATGAACCCAAAAATCCGATGAGGATCCGGAAATCGGGTGCTGGAAATGGCAGCCGATTGGGCTTTCTCCCCTGAATCTGCGTCCATCCTGTTGATCTGCGGTTGAAAATCTCCCAACGCGGGTGCCTCGACCCCATCGTCCTCGTTCGTGTAACAGCCCTGCGGCGGCAGGCTGGGATTCCTACACCCGGGAGAAATCCGGGATCAAAGGCAGAAATTGGACCAGGATGGATAGGATGGATGGGATGTTTTGAGACCGAAGGAAGATGTTTTCCCTGATTTGAATCCTATCCATCCCATCCATCCTGGTCCCGCGATTGATGTTTCCCTCAAAGGACCCGGGACTCTCCCTAATGGAGGAGCCCTGCGGCGGCAGGCGGGCGATCCGGATCGACAATCTCGGGCCGACTGACTATCGCGTCGCCACCGCACCACCGAACACGGTCCACGGTTTTCACCCCATCCACCGAGCAGTCACCGCTTCCTGCCCATGTCCCGCACCCCTCTCCTGCCTAAGCATCTCCGCCATGCCGCCTGCCTCGCGTTCGCTGCCGCGGCGCTGACCACTTGCCGCAAGTCGGAGCCTGCCAAGACTCCGCAGCCGCCCGTTGCCGTGCCGGCGGGCGACGAAGCAAGCGTGCCGCCGGGCAAGCCCGCCGCCATTCCTGTGACCGTGGACGCCGTGAAGGGCATGACGCGCGGCGGAAAACCTTACTTTGTCAAAGGGGCCGGCGGCAGCGGCAACTTGGAACAACTGGCCGCCCGCGGTGCGAACTCGACCCGGACCTGGACCACCGGCGGACTCGAGGAAATCCTGAACCAGGCGGCATCGCTCGGCCTCACCGTCAGCGCCGGGATCTGGCTGGAGTCGGAGTGCTCGTGGTTCTCCTATGCGAACCCCGAACACTGCGCGAAGCAAGCCGCCCGGGTCCGCAAGGAAGTGCTGCTTTACCGCGATCACCCTGCCCTGCTTGCTTGGGGAGTCGGCAACGAGATCGAAGGCGACGGAACCAACATTCCGCTCTGGCAGCAGCTCGACCGCCTCGCGAAACTCGTCAAGGAACTCGATCCGGCGCACCCCACCTTTACGGCCGTGGCAGGGGCGAACGAGGCGAAGGTGAAAGGGCTGATGGATCACGTGCCCCATCTCGATTTCCTCGGGGTGAACACCTACGGCGGTGTCATGGGACTGCGGAAGCATCTGGAGAACGTCGGCTGGAAGCGTCCCTGGATGCTGACCGAGTGGGGACCGCGCGGATTCTGGGAAAGCCCCAAGGCGAAATCCGGCGCACCGATCGAGCAAACCAGCAGCGACAAGGCAGTAATGATCCGCAAGGCTTATGAAACCGTCATCTCGAACGACGGTGGCTGCCTGGGAAGTTATGTCTTTCTCTGGGGCTGGAAATTCGAGGCCTCCGCCACCTGGTTCGGCCTGATCACCCATGAAGGTGACACCACGAACGCAGCCGACACGCTTCAGGAGCTGTGGAGCGGAAAAAAGCCGGCCAACCGGGTTCCGGACATCCAGCCCGTCCGCGGCGTTCCCCCGGTCGCCCTGCCGCCTAACAGCCCCTTCGAAGCCACCGTGCAGGCCACCGATCCCGAGGGCGATCCCCTCGCCTTTCACTGGTCCGTGCTGCCCGAACCGAAAAGCCACGACGGCCACAAGGCCCCGCCGATGCCGAAGGCGATCGCCGGCACGATCGCCGAACCCTCCAGCGAACGCGTCGCCGTGAAGGCACCCGCCAAGCCCGGGATCTACCGGCTTCACGTCTGGGTCAAGGACGGCAAGGGTCACGCCGCGACGGCGAACATGCCGTTCGAGGTGAGGTGATGCGGGAACCATCGGCGCGGCCTGGAGGCGAAAGTCGTGCCATGTTCGAAAATGGCGGCGGCCTCTCGCCACGAGCCGTCTCGAGCCCCCCCCATTCGCCAGACTACCCGATAACGCCTTCGCTCCCACCCGAGTTCAAGTAGGTGCGCTTCAGCTCCGCAGCCTCTTCAGGCGACGTACAGTGCCATCCTTCCGTGCCAATTCGGGCCCGGGTCTCACTCAACTCATCTTGCGGAATGTAGCCCGTCTCAAGTGCGTTGCCTGCGAGGTCGCGCCACGGATCAAGCTTGCTCTCGACGAAAGCCTCCACATGGCAATAGCCGACCGGCCGGTCGAGATTTGCCGTAAACTCCGTTTCCACAAAGAAGCCACTCGGGTGATGATCCTGATCGGAGCTGAATTGGAATCGCAATCCATAATGCACCCTCATCCGCCGGAGGAACGGCCACCTCAGGCCTTGGCGGCGGACTTCATCGAGATTCAACACATGCTCGATCACCGTTGGCTTGGAAGGCGCTGCTTCCGCCAAAACGTCCTGGTAAGGACGGCCGAAGTTGAAGTTCAAACCGACCTCGATGGAGCACACATCGGTTGCGATGAATGGACACGAACCCTCTTTCCGATTCCGTGAAGAGTAAAAAAGATAAGCATCAGCAGGCACATCGCCGAACCAGAACGTGGTTTCTGTGATCCGATAACGCCGCAAGATCGCCGTGCCATTTTGCCACCCGTCGACAAGCTCCCAGCCCTTAGCCTTGGCTTCTGCTTCAGCCTCCACGAACGGGATCGGGCCGAAGTCTTCCGTGGCGAGCTGGGTGCTATCTCTCAACCATTGGTGAACGGACTCCTGGGGGAGCCGGGCTAGCTTGTCGGCGATCTCCTTTAGCATGATTCGATTCGGTTAGAGCAGTTACTCAAGCGTGATCGTCATCCGGTTCGTGCCACTTGTTAGTCGGTCGTTCCACGACTCCATCGGGATCCGGACGCCTGCAGTGCGATAGGGATTTTTCTCGCGGATGAACTCAAGCGAACTGCCGTTGAGGTCGATCGAGACCGGCCCACGCCCCGTCCGGCCGGTGCGGTAAACCACCTCGATCCTACTCCGGCCGAGCTGAAGGCATACGTTCAAGCCATCCAGGTCCGGAGCAATCACGGGATCCACGAACAAGGCGGACTTTTCCACCCGCAAGCCGAGGAAACACTGCATGATCAGCCGGGTTCCGATGCCGGCGCCGCTGGAATAAACCCGCCAGCCACCTTCCAGCGGGATCTCCCCAAGGTTCACCTTTTCGTAATCATCGAAGGCCGCGTAACGGTCGGCAAAAGCAGCATCGGAGCTCGAATAGTAGCAGTTCGCCTGGCGCGGCGCGGCGGAGGAAACCAGCTCGCGGATGGCGATCGGATTGAACTGACCGAGCGCGCGGAAGAACGCAGCCGCATCGCCGAAACGAGCAAGTGCCTCGCAGTAACGGAGGTGAGCATGCATGTACATGACGCCGATCTCGCGACCGAAAAAGCTCGCGCTCTCGGCCCGTTGGAAATTGCTCATCAAGCCGCCGTGATAAGCCATCGGCCGGTCGAACAGGCGCGCACCATCCGGTCCCAGCAGGTGATCCCGGATGATCCCGAGGTGGGTCTCCGCCTGTTCCGGACTCAGCATGTCGTTGATGATCGCGTGGATCATCGGCAGCAGGCTGTAGGACAATCCCGTGATGCGGTCGCGGGGATGAAGGAGGTAATCGGCTTTTCCTGCTTCGTGGAAATAGACGAGCCCGGTGATGACATCGTCCACGATGAGGACACGCTGGAATTCATCGAGAATCGTCGCGGCCTGCGTTTCGAAAACCCCTGCGCGATCCTCGTCTCCAAGATGCCTGAAGGCAGCCGCCAGCGCGACATGCGTCTGATAGCTGAGTGTGACGGTCCACGAACTGCAGAGTCGCTCGCGCATGTCGGGTTTGGCGGGCTGGAGCGAGTCGTTCCAATCGCCATGGCCGTAGGCCGCAAGGCCTGTGCCTTCGATGACCCTGCGATGGATCAGATCAAGGGCCCGCGTGACGTGATCGCCGATGCTCGCGACTTCGGCGGCATTCGGATCCTGGTGGAAGAACGGCAGCGCTTCATCCAGCAAACTCGCATCGCCGGTGGCGGAGAGGTATTGGGCGAGCGCAAGCAACGGCCAGTAAACGATATCGCCATGGGAATCCCCCGGCCGGATGTTCCGCTCGCGTTCGAAAAACATGAACCACTGCGGCCAATCCCCGTCGGAATTCTGTTGGCGAAAGACCCGGCACAACAGATCGCGGAGCGGCTCGAAGCGTCCGAGCGCGAGGAGGAGTTCGACCGGTCCCTGACAGATATCACGCGTGCCCCAGCCACCGCCGGAGTACTGCTCCAAACCGCGCGGAGATAGATAATGAATCAGCGCGTTGTGGATGAACCACGGGAAAATCGTGCCCGCGCGTTCCGCTGCCGCGGCGAGGGGACTGGTCTTTGGCGCGGCGATCTTCAAATGGCATGCGATGGTATCCCAAAAGCTCCCGACTTGCTCGACAGCCTCCTCGATCAGATCGCCGCGGATGGTGAGTGTGACCGCGGTAGACCGTGCCGTGACGAAGCAAAGAAACGGCTGGCTTTGCGAAGCTCCATCCGGGAAAAGCAACTCGTCGCCGCCGATCTGATCAATGCCCGTGCCCGCAGTTGCGTCCACCGTGAACCCTCCTCGCGCAAAGCGCCGGCCGACATCGCTGTCGGGTATCGCACGGACTATTGCGGAGTTGCCATTTCTCTCAAAAACCGCGGGAATCGAAGCGCTTCCGTCGTCGCCATTCAGGGCAACGTGGTGGGAGATCAGGAATCGGACGGGAGCGCCCTCAAGGACGATCAGGGAGAGACCGAGTTCGTGGCGGTCACCCGGGGCGGAGGACGTCACTTCGATCACACCGCCGCTGTGCTTGTAGATCCACCGGCAGGAATCCTGCTTCATTTCGAATGCCGACGGTCTATCTAACAATCTCCAGCCCTCGTTGCTTTCGATAAACACCCGTTGTCCGTGACTCCGGAAAAGTCCGAGGTAGCTATGACAGGTCGAGAGGAAGCGATTGATGCTGACGTGGCCCTGGGTGACCATCGAATGGAAGACACCGTTCATCCACGCGGTGGAAACAAGAGCCGATTCGTCGGGTGTGAGAGAGCCACCGGACCGCAGGATCACGCCGTGAGGCCGGAGCACCTTGAGCTCCTTCTCCATGAGCACCACATGGGCTCCGCCGGCCGTGAAGAACGACCAGGTCCGGCCGCCTTCCACTTCCGCATGGCGTTGTTCCTCCCCGAAGTGTTCGCGGATCTCCGCCGGATCGAGCGGCTCCGCCTCTAACAAGGGCGCGGTCGCGAAAAGGCTGGAAGCGGGGCGGCTTGCCGGAGCTTCAGGTGGCCAAGGCGGGCAAACGGCTTCCGGCAGCGCGAGCGCGGCATCGATCCAAAGGGCGTCCTCTGCGGAAGTGGCGGCGGGCTTGTCGGCTTCGAACCAGCCGAAGAAACCGCGTTGGGATCTCGCGCCGGGCTCGAGCACGAAGGGTTCGTCCTGGATGGCGACCAGCGAATGCTCGTGTTGCAGGCGCTCCCCCGGAAGACCCGCCACCAGTGCCGCGGCGGGCTTTCCCGCACGGGTGGCCAGGCCGTGGAACTGGAGCGCGTCGGTCGACCATGAGACGCCTTTGCCGAGCGCTCCGATGACGGTCCACGGGAAGCGGCCACCCATCGGCTGGTTCTGCCGGGATGCGACCGTCGTGCCGACCGCCGCGTGGTTGAGCGGGGTGTGGTCCACGTATTGACTCACGTAGAACTCGTTCAAGCGCGTCGCGCCGTAGTGGGCGATGGCGACGTCCTGCGTGTGGATCAGATCACAGGTGACGGCGCTTGTTCCGATGTTCTCCACTTCGACATGCCAGAACCACGCCTTGGCGGATTCGGCGAGCACGAGGCGCACCCGGAATGAGAGATCGTTCCACTTGCCAGCCGCATGGATCCCGCGGCTGTCGGTCTGGTAGGATGCCGGACTGCCGGGGCCTAACAGCGGGATGGTCTCCACCGCTTCGCCGAGCCGACGGAGGTGGATATTGACCGGGCCGCCTTCGGCCTGATTGCCCAGGAAGACATTGAGCATGATATCGCCGCAGTCCATCCGACGGACCGAGCCATTGGCGTTCAACTCGACGCTCATGCCGGATGGGCTGGCGGCACGAAAAGGGAAGTTGGCGGGTGTTGGAGCTTTCATCATCATTTCTCCGGAATCGGTGTTTCAAAGGCAATGCGGACGGTCGCCGGCAACGTGTGGACCGTCACTTCATCCGGGCCGAATTTTTCCAATGCATGGTCGTTGACGGTGACCGAACGAATCGCTGCGGGGCAAGGCGGGCGCAATACGAAGCCACCGCTTGGAACGCGCAGCCCGCCACCGAGTTCGATGACCATTTCACCCCGGATCGTGATCGAAAGATCGAGCGACCCGTGCCAGGTGCCCAGCCCGATCACGTTGATCCCACCTCTTGCGGCGACCCATGCCAAGGGCAGGCCGGCTCCGATCACCAGCGAGTCGTCGGACTCGCGCTCGAAGGCGAACATGCTGGCGAAGGCGAGCATGAACTCGGAGGCGATCCAGGTGTGCGGCACGTCGCCGAGGTGGCCGGGGCTGCGCGGGTCGCGCCACGAGATTTCCGGCCACTGGTTCCAACGCAGCGGCCGGCGGTCGTCGAGGAAGCGGCCTAACAACTCATTCGCCTCCGCCCGCTTGCCGAGCCGGACCAGCGCCCCGACGATCCGGATCTCGTAGGCGGTGTAGTTGTTCCACTCCATCCCGCCGGAGTGCTTGCGGCGGAAGTCGCGGACGAAGAGATCGAACATCGCGTCGAGCTGCTCCGCCGGCAGGTCGTCGGCGAACTGGAGCAATGAGATGGCGTTCGCGGTCGCGGTCGGATCGAAGTCCGCCCACTCGACCGAGCCGGGGACGTAATTGAGCTCCTTGGCCGCGATGACGGTGCGGATCGACTCGCTCAGTGCGCCGCGGAAATACAGGGCCTGTTCCTGGAAGTGCGCCGCCTCCTTGGGTTTGTCCAGGGCGGTCGCAATCGCCGCGGCATCGAGCAAGCCGCGCAGGCCCCAGAAATCGTCCCAGTAGGAATGCACCGGGTGGGCGAGGTAGCCTTCGTGGCTGGCCGACTCCGGCAGCAGGCCATAGCGGTCGCGCTTGTCCGGTTCATGATATTCCGCGGTTATACGTTGCGCGCGCAGCTTCTCGATGAAGGCCGCCGCCTTCTTCACGTGAGGCCAGAGGTCACGCAGGAAGGCCTTGTCCCCCGTGAAGCGGAAGCTTTCCGCGACGCCGTAAACGAGCTGGCCATGGCTGTCGTGCTCGACCAGCCAATCGGGGCCGTTGCGATCGACGCAGCACGGAACGAAGCCCGTGCGGCGCTGGAAGGGCGCATACCAGCGGATGAAATCGGGCAAGGCCGTCATTTCGCCGATCCGCAACAGGGCCGCGCCCATGATCACGCCGTCACGGATCCATGAGCGGGTGTAGCGCCGTGGTCCGGGCTGGAGCGCGGGCCCGTCGCGGTTGATCAGGATCTGCCCGGCGGCGGTCTTGAAGGTCGCCGCCGCGTCGCGGGCGTAACCCCGCGGCAGGCGGAAGGTGACCGCGCCGAGCCGCGCCTCCATCACCCGTCTCGCTTCGGCCAACTGGGCGGCGCCCGAGAGTCCGGCAAGCTCCGCCACGCTTTCGGCCGTGGCCTTCCTGCCGAAGGGAACGGCGACAAACACCTCGTGAAACGCAGCGCCGGCGATCTCCATCTCGAATCCCAGCGCGGCGGATGCGAAGCCGAACTCATCCGTGACTTCGGACTGGTCGGGCAAGCTGCCCACTTCCAAGTGCTCGCTGACCGCACCTTGCTCGAAGGTCGCCGCGCCGAACGACTGGGGCTTGGTCAGCGGAACGACCGCCTTGTCGCCGTTTACCCAAGCCACATCGTGCTTCCAAGCGATCGAGCTGATCTTGCTGACGCCGCCGAGCTGGTTCCACTCCTGCCATGGCGGCGTGACCTGGAAGGGACGCAGCGCGACGTGCAGCCGGACCCGGCGCGCCTGGTCCGATCCGTTGCTCACGCGATAGCGCACGAAGAGCACCGCATTCGTGCCGCTGCCGGTGGCGAACGCGGTGGTCTGCAGCTTAAGGCCCGGCAGCGACCAGTGCGCCGACGGGATCGACAGCCCGCCCGGCTCCATGCTGACGGAGCGGCGCACGTCGGCCCAGGTCACCAGCCTACCGTCCAGATGGAGGAACGGTTCGAGCGAAAAGCTGCCTTTGTCGGGCTCGACCATGCCTTCCTCGTTGATCAGCGCGCAGGTCAGGCCGTCCGGCCCGCCCGCGCAGGTCCAGTAGCTCTGCTCGCGGCTGAGGTAGCGCGGATAGCGGCCCCGTGGGTTGAGCTCGGCGATGGTGTGGAAGGTATCGATCAAGGTCCGCGAAAAGGCGAACGACTGCACCGCCAGCCGTTTCAACCCCGGCGACGGGAGGTCGAAAGCGAGCCGCAGAAACCGCGCCCGCGTCAACGGAAGATGGATGAAGCTGCGTGCGCCTCGGGCATCCTGCGCGCGCTGGAGTTCACGCCATAGTTCGCCGTCGTCGGAAGCCTGCACGGCGTATGCGCGCTTCGCAGGCCGCGGCAACCAATCGATGATCAGTCCGCCGAACTCGCGCGGCTCGTGGAAGTCGATGCACACCCAAGGCTGGGCATCGGCGGGTTCACTACGCCAGCCGGATTTCGGCTTCGCCGCGAGCAGGTCCGCCGGGTCGCTGCCGGGCGCGGAGGCGGAGGCAGACACCCGCGGCCGGCGTCGGATCGTGCGGTCCTGGAAGCGGAAGTCGTCGATCCACACCGTTCCTTTGCCGCCGGGTCCGGCACTGAGCACGAACTCGACCGCACCGATCTTGCGGATCAGTCCGCCGCCGGCCGGGCCCCAGGCGAAGTCGATGCTGCTGCCCTGCAAGTGCAGCTCGCGCGGAGTCATGCGGAAATCAAAATTCTCCTCCTGCCAGCGCCACACGTTCCTGCCGGAAGGATCGGCGAGCTTGAACTCGAACTTGTTCTTCGGTGCCTCGCCGCGGACGCGAAAGGTGAAAGCGTAGTCGGTGGGGATCGCGAAGCGGAACTCCTTGCGCGCGACCACGAAGCCGCCGCCGCCATGGAAATCGAAGTCGAGCCGCAGCGCACCCGCTTCCACGGAGACCTTCATTTCCGCCTCGCCCGACGCGAACGCCTGCCAGCCCTCCGCCGTCGCGAAGTCATCAATCCGGGTCTCCTTCATGGATTGGGTTTATCTCGCCGGGCGTCCATCCCTTGATCCTCACCGCCGCCGACCTCGAAGGTAAAGCCGATTCCGGAGCGTGGAGTTGGCGCGAAGTCTTTGCGAAGTGGGGTGGAGAGCTTTTCGCCTCGTCTTTCCCATTGTCGTGAGGACGATGGGCCACCGTGAGCAAGCCGCTGAGGCTCGCTGGCCGAAGCCATGAATACCTCCTTCATTGCCTACATCGACGAATCGGGTGACGAGGGATTCGTCTTCCATCCGGACGGAAGCGGCAGCTCCCGCTGGTTCATCCTCTCCGCCGCGGTCATCCGGCGGTCGAACGACTTGCAGATGGTATCGTGCCTCAACGAAACTCGCCTTATTTTGCGGAAGCCGCCAAAGACCGCGTTGCATTTCGTGGACCTGAAACACGAACAGCGCGTGCCCTACATCAGGCGAGTCGGAGCCTTGCCGATACGAACGGTCAGCATGTTGGTCCACAAGCCGCAGATCACCGAACCTGAGAAGTTCCAGAACACCAAGTTTCTTCTCTATCGCAACGCCACGCGCCTCCCTTTTGGAGCGGATCTCCTGGCTTTGCAGGGATCAGCGACGGCCCGGCGAGGGAGACGGATTCGCCGAGGTGATCTTTTCCAATCGAAGTATCATGTCTTACGACGAGATTCGCTCGTATCTCCGCCTGCTGCTGAAGCAATCGGAGAGCAATCCGCAGAGCGTGCAGATTGACCGGACGGTGATCGATCCTTCCCGCATTCGAGCAGTGGAGCATTCAAAACTCGCCGGCCTGCAAGTCGCTGACGCGGTTGCTTCGGGGTTTCTTTTCGCCCTCAAGGTGAATCGCTACGGTGAGACGGAAACCGGCTATGTCGGTCATCTCAAAAAGTCGATCTACCGGCACAAGGACATGGCGCTTGGTTACGGGCTCAAGCTGTGGCCGGAAGACCTTGCCACCCTGAAACTCCAAGCCCCCGAGGTTTCAGTCCTCGAGGGCTTGTGAGATTCAGTGGCCCCAGGAACCGAGGATCCCACCCATTCGGGCTGCCACTCGTGAGAGCGACCTCTACTTTTCCTGCGCTTGCCGAAGGAAAGATGACACCCGGACTCCGGTCCCGTCAAGAAATCACTCCACCACCTCCAGCCCGAAGGCACCGCCCACGCCGGCTCCGCGTCGCCTACTACTACCCGCAGTTGCGTCTTGAGGCACCACCTTGATCAATCGAGCGAGCGCGGGGTCGCGGGGCAGACGCAAGCGATGGGAATCGGAAATGCGCGACCCAAAATAAATGCTGGCCTTCTCCACACGGCGATTCTCCGAGGGAAGGGCCATTTCGACGAAGCCATTACGACGCCAGCAAAACTGGCGGCGGATCAATACTCAAGGTTCTGCGAAAAGTCCGGTGATTTGCCGAAACGCCTTGCCATTCCAAGGTCTGAACCCTTCGCCCAGCGGATCCAGTTCTTCAGCATGGTGCACCGCCCATCTGAGCCAAAGATCTGCCGGTGAGTTCTCCTCCGGAGACCGTCCATGATCACGGATATACAGCGCTCTCGCGGCCTCGATGAAATCTCTCAACTCAGTTGCACGACGGTGATTCTCCGAATGATTCAAAAGGATCTCAACGGCCTCGTTCTCCTTCCGCTGGATCGCATCCATCCGAGAGCGGAGTTCCTCAAGCTCCTTGCGTCGGCGCTCTTCCTCTGCCCGGCGAAGACGCTCTCGTTGGAAAAACTCGCCCGCAAGCGGGACAGTGGCGACGATCTGATCGAGGCAACTTTCGATGCGCTGGATCTTGCCGTCCTTCCATGTCGAGGTTCGCTTGAAGCCCCAGCCGGCATCGATCGAGAACTCGAAGACGCCCGCAGGCACGTCCTCGTACGTCGACTGCCAATTGCGCCTTCTCTCTACGGCATCCTCATACATCACCCGCTTTCTCTTCTCCTTGAGCACGAAGGAAACCCGTTCGCCGCTGGCTTCCACCCAGCAAACCGGCGAGGGCCGTTGCTCCCGGTAGTAGCCATATTCGCGCCTGGGTTTCGCTGGCTCGGCATCGTCGAGGTCACATCGAAACTTCAAGCCGAGAGCTTCGACTCCCCGCGCGAAGGCATCGAGAAACAGCAGGGCGCGGTCCAGACTGCCCTCGAACACCCGTGCATCGAAGTGCTTGCGTTCCTTGCGTTGGTCCCGAGGCTTTATGCTGAACTCTTCGCGCAACTGTGTGCGGGTGGCCTTCACCAGCGGATGAAGGTTCTCCAAGTCCGGGGCGATCGCGATCACCGGCAATGCCTTGGCCTCGACCCTTTCGGTCACCTCCTGCACCTCCTTCTGCTTCCTCACCCGCTCGACCTTCTGCCGCTTGCTGTTTTCCAGATCCACATCCCAGGTCAGCCGCGTTTCCTTCTTCGCCTTCGGCAGCGGGTCTTTGGCAACCTGCTTGCCGCACTGCACCCGCGTCCAATATCCGGCCACCGGCGTCGGGATGTCCATCTCCATACAAATCCGCTTCAACGCGCTGCTGGAGATCCCCAGCTCCGCCGAAATCTTCGTGCACGGCCGGGACCAGACGTCCTTGTAGAGCTTGGTGCGTTCGAGAAGGGGCATGGCGGAGTGTCCTGT
>JAYTLR010000144.1:0-57119 GCA_043729195.1 Akkermansia sp. | reverse complement strand
ACCAGCGCTCCCGGGAAAGCACCCTCGCCCCCGAGACCCCGGACAAGATCCCGACCATCCGGCCGTTGGTCTCCGCGTCCTTCACCGCGATCCGAACCGCCCGCCCGCCCAAAGACGAACCCATCACGGCGGCATCGCGAACAAACAACCCGTGACGCTTGCAAGCTGCCACGAGTTCCCGGGCGTCCGGCCCCTCGTCCGGCAGATGGGACAAAAGAAAGTTCGCCGAGCCGGGGACGACGCCCCAACCCAGCGCGGCCAACTCCCCGGCGAGTTCCGCCCGCAGCAACCGCGTCTCACCACGCATCGCCTCGTAGTACTCCGGATCCGCCAAGGCCCTCACTGCCGCCACCTGCGCGGGCAGACTGACCACCCACGGCGGGGTATGGGCGCGCAACTCTTCCAACTGATGAGGACTCGCGCACAAGTAGCCGACCCGCGCGCCGCTCAGCGCGTAGACCTTCGACATCGACTTGCACACGATCAGATTGTCGTAATGAGAAACCAAGGGCTCCACTGTCTCCCCGGTGTAGTCGATATAAGTCTCATCCACCCAGACACGGGTCTGTGGAGGAGCGGCCTGGAGCAGAACTGCCATCTCGTCCCGCCGCAGGCCGCGGCCGGTCGGGCTGTTCGGATTGACCACCACCACCAGATCGGGTCCCGCGGCAATCATCGATCTCAAGCGCTCAATATCCACCGCATATCCCGCCGCTCTCTCCAACGGAAGCCGGTCCACCTTGCAGCCGATCACCTGCTCCAGCACATGTGCATATTCACCGTAGGTCGGGTCGAGCAACAGCGCACGGGATCCGCGATGCAGCCAGCGGGGCAAGGCGCGGAAGATGAGGTCCGACGATCCCGCCCCCGGCAGCAGACTCGCCTCCGCCACGCCGCGGGCAGCCGAGATGGCCGCGATCAAGCCTTCGCACCCGGTCGGCGGAGAAGTCCGCAGCAACCACGGCAGTTCGTCGCGGAGCGCCGCGAGAACCCCCGGAGCCGCCGGGAACCAGGCGTCCAACACGTCGGCATTGATCACCGAACGATGCCGCTCCAGTGATCTGAAATCCGCCCCGATCGCTTCGAAAAACGCACCCCCGTGGAAACAGCTCGCCGGCTTCCGCAAGGGCACCTGCAAGTTCCACTCCATCGTCCGCTCGATCCGCGCGACCAGATCGCCCCGCCGGTCGAGTTCCTTCCGCAACGAGATCACCGTCGCCCACATCAAGTCATAGGTCACAGCGCCCGCTTGAACCGACAAGCCGGCCTCGCGCATCCCCAGCGATCGATACATCCCCACCACCTCGCGCCGCCCGATCGCCACCACCTGCACGCCGCCCCGCGCCTCGACCCAACGGAACGCCGCGACCATCAGCGCCGCCGCCACATCAGTGGCCCGATGCCCCGGCAGCACGGTCAGCAGGCGGATCTCGAACAGACCATCGTCCACCGGAAACGGCAGCTCCTCCCGGCGGAAATACTTGTCGATCGAATAACCGTCCCCACCGGGCGGCGTGATACTGATGAAGCCCGCCAAGGTATCCCCACGCAGCGCGACGAGGTAGCGGTTCGAGGCATCCAGCCGGTCGCTCAGCCGCCCTTCTTCGTTCGCCGCATGCTGGCCGATCTCCAGGGCGTAAACCTCGTGACGTGCCCGGTAGATCTGCTCCCGGAGTCCTTGGTTCGCCTCGGCAATCCGCAGCTTCTGAGAATGGATCCGGACTGACATGGTGTCAGCGTGCCCCAAAGCAAGGCTCTGGCTGCATTGATAATCACTGGCAGAAGATCGAGAAAACCGATCCCCGCTGTCGCGGTCTCCGCCCTACTTCGCCCCTTTGATTTCTCCGATCCGCTTCCCCACCCATTCCTCCTCCGCCTTCATCCCGTTCGCCTCATAGAACTCCAGCAGCTTCCCATACCTCTCCGCCGGCTCGAATCGCGCCGCGCGGTGCAGCTTCCGCAGGCACACCGGACACAAATGCATCGGCGTCGAGTCCGCCTCGTCCAGGTGATTCGCGCCGTTCATATTACACTCATAGTAGATGCAGTGGCGGATCCCGAACATGTGCCCCATCTCGTGCGTCAGCACCTTCGCCGCCCGCCGCAAGACCAGCGCCTCGGTGCCCGCCTCCGCCTTGTCTCCCATCCACGCCGGATGATAGCGGGCGAAGCTGAACACGCCGACGCGGTCCTTGGTGGAAGCCTGGCCGAACACGAAGTTCCACTTCTCGTCGGGATACAGGTCGGTCATCGTCACCGCGATCATCGCGTAGCCGTCCGCCGGCAGCTTCTTCGGCAGCCAGCGCAGGATGTCGGTGCTCTTCCACTGCTTCTTCCTGAGGTTGACCCGCTCCTTCGCCGGCACTTCCGCATCCGCGATGACCGGCAGCATCTCCACCGGCATCGGATGATAGTAGGCTGCGGTGTAAGCCTTCAGTTTCTCCAGATCAGGCGCGATCCCCTTCTCAAATTCTCCGATCGGCAAGACATACAACTTCGTCCGCCCCGCGCCCGGGATGTTCGGGTTGGAATTCACCCAGCGCTCGAAAGTCTGCCCTGGCTCGTCATGAGCTGCCAGCCAGTCGCCGCCACCCGGCTCCCGCTTCGCCTCGAACTCCCCGCCGTCGCTGAAGGCCCGCCGCAGCGGTGGATCGAGCCGCCCCACATGACCCGCCGCCGCGCTCCGGTCTACCTTCGACGGTGACACAAACACCGCCGCCGCCATCCCGCAGACGGCAAGCGACAGGCCCACGATGATCCACGTGGAGGGAGTGAGTTTCCGCTGCATGGCTTCTTCAACGCAAGACGCCGCGGTTTTCCTAGAAGAAAAGCCCCCGGGAGCGCTGGTCTTCAGACCGGCTCGAAGGGTCCCCCGCTGCCGGTCTGAAGAGCAGCGCTCCCGGAAGCCGTCACTTCGAATTCGCCACCATCCATTCCACCGGCGTTAGCGCCCCCGCCCGCGACCGATGCTCGCCATCCCACGACACGAGGACGCCGCCCGTCATCTCGGCCGCGGCCGCGTAGAGGGCATCCGCACCCCGGAGAAAATCGCGAGTCCCGCTCAAGGTCGCATGGGCGAGAAAGGCGGCATCCACCGGCAACTCGACCGCCCGAACCGCGGCAAGCCCCCGGATCGCCAGATTCCTTGCCACGACCGGGTCCCGGAGCCTGCGGGACAAAGCACATGCGATCTCGGTGAGTCCGAACGCGGGGACCTGTACCGGCACGCCGCGGATGATCACCATTTCCAGAAACGTCCGGCTTTCCGCATGAAATGCATCCGTCGGCTCCGCGGCAGCAATGAAGACACTGGCGTCGAGGACTACCGGCTTCATGGCGTCTCAAGTCGGCGGCGATCGGCTTCCAGGAGCTCCCGGACGCCCGGCCCGGGCGGTGCCTTCTTCATCGCCTTGTCGGCCGCCTTGAACCACTGACGAAGTTCGGACAGCGCCGCGACATCGCCCGGCCCGGACGACTTCTGCGGCGGGGGATTGAGAACATACCTCAGCCCGTCTGAAACCAGATCCTTCATCTTGCGGCCGGTCATCGCACTCAGTGCCTTCACTTCCCGGTAGAGGGCATCATCAATTTCCAACGTAGTCTTCACGTGCCCAGATTCCCAGATTCCCAGATTTCGTCAATCCATCATCGGAGGCTCCTCGTAGCTCCAGATCGCTTCCCCGATCAAATACGACGCCAGATTCCCGACGAGCGAAACGGCGAGCGCCTGCCAGACCTTGAGCGGATTGCCTCCCGCCCAGCGGACGAGAAGCATCATCCCTCCCGCCTCCAGCAGCCAGATCATCAGTTCGATCACCACGAGATAAGGAAACCGGGGCAAGAGGAAAGCGACGAAGATGGCATAGGACAGCAAGTTCAACCCGAGCAGCCCCGCCACCAGACGCACCCGGTGTTCGACGCGGCAGATCAACACGAGCAGGGCGGCGGAGATCGCGACCTCGACCGAAAGCGAAATCCCGGTCAGGGCGATACCGACGATACCGAGCGCCTCGCCGCCGGGATTCACGGGATTGGCCGCGGCGATGGCAGGAAGGAAGCCAACAAGAAAAGCGATTCCTGCGAAAGTCGACTTCAAGCGGGAGTCCTGATCCGTCCGCCACATGCTCGACGAGGTCCGGCCAGAAGCATCTCTTTCGCAGGGCGTCTTCATCTGTCCAGACTGCCCGACACCAAACGCCCGTCAACGTTGCAGCCGAAGCGCCATCGTCGTTAGCCCCGCCTCGTCCAACCTTGCCTCTCCCCCGCGGAGGCCCGAATCAACTAGCCGGGAGCTCCGGTGGACAAGCGGCCAAGTTCCAAGCCAATGTTCTCCCTCGCCCGCCTTTCCCGCTCGATGAACCACGGCGTCCGGTAGATCGGCCGTTCGAGAAATCCCGCCATCACTTTCGTCCGGCCTTCGCGGAAGGCTTCGTCGCTGACGTAGGCATACTCCTGGCGGATGGCTTGGCAGTAGTCCGCGTAAGCTTCCGGGCCAGCGCTCAGGATGGCGAGGTCGATGTCGACCATCAGCCGGCTGTCGGGATCATCGGACGAGGGAAGGCGGAAATCGGTCGCCTCGATCAGGCGGGTGATCGCGGTGGCGGATCGAGGATCGAGCCATGGCGACGTGGCATTGAGGAACCACGCGATGCTCGCAGACTCATTGTCGCCGCGCTTGGGGTCGTAGATGACGTCGTGGAACCAGATCGCACCTTCGATGAGAGAGTTGTTAGAGCCGGTGGCATCGAACTCCGCGAGGGAGGACGCGATGTGGCCGAGGTGGTGATAGTGGCGGTGGGCTTCGGTGTAGAGCGTGCTCAATTGGGTCCAGAGGTCGGCCGCGGCGGTCTCGCTTGCGCCATGGTGGAGGCACCAGGCGGTGAAGCGGGTTGGGAGGATAGGTGCGGGCCTCATCGTCGTCTTTGTTAGAAGCTAGATGGGTCCTCCCCCGGGACCGCCGGTCCTTCCTGGCCTTCGTAGCTTGAGCGAAGTAGGCAGACCGGCAGCGGGGGACCATTCGAGCCGGTCTGAGGACCGGCGGTCCCGGGGAGACGTCACTTCTTCCTTCCCCTCCCCTTCGGATAGCTGACCTTCTTCCGCGGTGCAGAGGCGGCGGGGGTGCCTTCTTTAAGCGCGACGATCTGATCCCGCAGATGCGCGGCCCGCTCGAACTCGAGCTTGGCGGAGGCGTCCAGCATCTCGCGCTCCAGCTCGGCGATGACCCGGACCTTGTCGTAGGTTTCCTCGTCCTCGGCGACCATCGAGCGGTTGAGCTTGTCCGCCGTCTCGCGCTGGTTCGAGTAAAGCTGCAAGCTCTCCTGAACCGCGCGCTGGACGCCCTGCGGAGTGATGCCGTGGAGTTCGTTGTGCGCCATCTGGCGGGCGCGGCGGTACTCGGTGACGTCGATCAGCTTCTGGATGGAATCCGTCACCGTGTCGCAGAACAGCACGCACTGGCCGTTCAAGTGCCGCGCCGCCCGGCCGGCGGTCTGGATCAGGCTGGTCTCGTTGCGCAGGAATCCCTCCTTGTCGGCATCGAGGATGCAGACCAGCGAGACTTCCGGCAGGTCGAGGCCTTCGCGCAGCAGGTTGATGCCGACCAGGATGTCGAAGGCCGCGGCGCGGAGCTGGCGGAGAATTTCCACCCGCTCGACCGTGTCGATGTCGGCGTGGATGTAGCGGACTTTCAAGCCGGTGCCCTGCAGGTATTCCGAAAGGTCCTCGGCGGTCTTTTTTGTTAGAGTCGTCACCAGCACCCGCTCGCCGCGTTCGACCCGTTGGCGGCAGAACTCGATGGTCTCGTCGATCTGGTGCTTCAGTGGGCGCAGGATCAGGGTGGGGTCGAGCAGGCCGGTCGGACGGATGATCTGCTCGACCACCAGCGGCTTGCCGGGCTTCGAGGGATCGAAGTTGCCGACCGCTTCCGCGCTGCCGCTCGGGATGACCTTGAGCTTCTTCAGGTCGATGTGCGTGAAGCCCCGGTCGTCGCCGCGGCCCTTCACCGGGATGAAGCGCTTGTTGTCCGGCCGCGAGTTGACGATCTCGAAGGGCCCCGGCGTGGCCGAGACGTAGAGCCGCTGCTTCGTCATGTGCATGAACTCGTCAAAGCGCAGCGGCCGGTTGTCGAGGGCGCTCGGCAGGCGGAAACCGTGATCGACCAGCACCGTCTTGCGGCTCTTGTCGCCCTCATACATCCCGCCGACCTGTGGGATGGTCGCGTGGCTCTCGTCCATCATCAGCAGGAAGTCCTCGGGGAAGAAATCGAGCAAGGTGTGCGGCCGCGATCCCGGCGGCCTTCCCGTGAGATGGCGCGAGTAGTTTTCGATCCCCTGGCAGAAGCCCATCTCCTGCATCATCTCGATGTCGTAATCGGTGCGCATCCGCAGCCGCTGGGCCTCGATCAGCTTGCCTTCCTTCTCGAACTCGGTCACCCGCGCGTCGGCTTCCTTGCGGATCTCGACGATCGCCGTCTTCATTTTGTCCGCCGGCGTGACGAACTGCTTGGCGGGGAAAAAGG
Source organism: Akkermansia sp. (assembly GCA_043729195.1). Taxonomy (GTDB): domain Bacteria; phylum Verrucomicrobiota; class Verrucomicrobiia; order Verrucomicrobiales; family Akkermansiaceae; genus Haloferula. The sequence goes on along the minus strand of JAYTLR010000144.1, from coordinate 50,602 downwards.
TGTGCTTGTCCTGCTTGTCGATGACCTTGCCGGTCAGCGTGTTCACCGTGCTGATGCGGTCGATCTCGTCGCCGAAGAACTCCACCCGCACGGCGGTCTCATCGAGGTAAGCCGGATGCACCTCGACCACGTCGCCGCGGACCCGGAACTTGCCGCGACCGAAGGCGATGTCGTTCCTTTCAAAGAGGATCGCCACCAGCGCCTGCAGAAAATCATCGCGCCGGATCTGCTGGCCGACCCAGGTCGGGACCATCATGCCTTCGTAATCGTCGGGCGAACCCAAGCCGTAGATGCACGACACCGAGGCGATCACCACGGTGTCTTCGCGGGTCAGCAACGAGCCCATGGTCGAGAGGCGCAGGCGCTCGATCTCATCGTTGATCGACGAATCTTTCTCGATGTAGGTGTCGGTCCGCGGGATGTAGGCCTCGGGCTGGTAGTAGTCGAAGTAGCTGACGAAGTACTCGACCGCGTTGTGCGGGAAGAAGTTCTTGAACTCCGAGTAGAGCTGCGCCGCGAGCGTCTTGTTGTGGCTCATGATCAGCGTCGGCCGGCCGATCTGCTCGATGATGTTGGCCATCGTGAAAGTCTTCCCCGAGCCCGTCACGCCGAGCAGCGTCTGGTGCATGTTCCCGGCGCGGATCGACTTCACCAGCTTGGCGATCGCCTGGGCCTGGTCGCCCTCGGGGGAATAGTCGCTGGTGAGTTGGAAGGGCATCCGGCCGAGATGTAGCGGCGGAAAGCTCCCATCGCAAGGGCACCCTCTAGGCAAATGGATTCACGACTTTCACTCCGGCGAAATCCTGTCCGTCCTGCATGTCCTCGGACATCACCCTCTTGCAGCCCGCCGCCCGCGCCGCTTCAAGGATCGCACTGTCCCAATAAGACACCCCCAGCGCTTTTTCGCCGCTAGCGCCGCGAACACTAGTTCCGCTGTCACCGGCACCACCCGAAAGCGCAGCCACGAGTCCATCAGCAGAGCAGCCTGTTCGTGGCTCAAGGCATCCGACCGGCTGGCTCGTGTGGCCTGGATGTGAAACTCCTGAAGCACCTGGGTCGAAATCACCGCGTCGGGTTGGTCGAGCAGCCCCAGCGCCACTTTCGCCTTCGCCGCCTCGGCAGGCGCCTTGCTCACCGCGTAGAGCAACACGTTGGTATCGAGGAAGACGCTCACTTGTTGCGCCGGTGAAGTTCATCGCGCGAGATCCGGTTCCGCCCGCGGAATTTGGAGATCCCTGCCAGCACCTCGTCCTGTAGTCGCTTCTTCCGCTCGAACTCGGTTTCCTCCTCGGCAAACCGGGTCAGGAACTCCTTCACCACGGCCGACAACGATGTCTCCTTCTCCGCGGCACGGACGCGAGCCCTCCGATGCAGCTCCTCGTCGATTGAAACTGTGATATTTTTCATTTCTCACAGTTTCACAGGATCCCCCCCGCGATCAAGCTGGTTTCCCGTGCTCGACGAAGGCCCCGAAGTTCGCCTTCTTGAGCTGCGCCGCGGCGGACTCGCTCATGCCAACCAGCAGGCCGTGCAAGGGACAGGGATCCCCCACCCCGCAGTAGCCGGGACCGAAGGGACAGGCGCTCGGGTCACGGTGGCCTTCGAACAGCTCCACCACTTCGAACAGCGTGATCGTTTCCGGCGCGCGGCCGAGACGGTAGCCACCGCCGGGGCCGCGGGTGCCGTGGACGAAGCCGGCCTGCGACAGGACGGTCAGCACTTTCGCCACCAGCGGCTGCGACAGGTTGCGTGACTCCGCGATGTGCTGCGAGCTGAGCTGGACCCCGTCGGCATGGCTTTCTGCCAACGCGCTCATCGCCGCCACCGCGCACCCGCTCATCTTTCCATAGCCGAACATGGGGCGGCAGCATCAACGGATCGGAGCGACCGGTCGAATCAATTCCTTAATAAAGAAACTTTATTCCTTTATTGTCCTCTTTGCCGCGCTAGCTTGATCCCATGACCGCCACCACCGACATCCTCGGCCGCGACGAAATCGTCCGGCTCGTCGACCGCTTCTACGAAAAGGTCCGCGACGACGAAACGCTCGGCTTCATCTTCGACCAGGTGGCCCACGTCGATTGGCCCGCGCACCTGCCGAGGATGTACGACTTCTGGCAGACCGTGCTCTTTCGGGACGGCGGCTTCCGCGGCGATCCGATCGGCAAGCACGCCCGGCTGGTCCCGCTCACGAACATGGGTCGCGAGCAGTTCGACCGCTGGCTGGCGCTGTTCGAGGAAACCGTCGACGAGCTCTTCACCGGTGATAACGCCGGCCACATCAAGCGCTGCGCCGCCGACATGGCGAATGTCATCCACTCGAAGATCAACGCCATCCCCGACGAGCGCCTCGATCCCTCGAAACTGACGCCGGAACAGCGGGCGCGCTACGCATCCTACCGCGCGGACGCGTCGGCCTGATCGCTGTCACGGTTTGACCGCCTTGCGAACCGCCTCGACCGAGGGCTCCGCGCCTTGGCCGGGCTCGGTCCACTTGTGGAGCAGCTTGCCGTCCGGGCCGATCACCGCGATCAAGTAGGAGTGGGCGAAGTCGATGCCGTTCGGCAAGCGGTCGTAGCGGATGCCGAGCACCGCAGCGAGCTCCAGCACGGATTCCTCGTCGCCGGTGAGCAGGTCCCACTTTGCCGCGTCGAGCTTGTGCCGTTCGCCGAGCGCCTTCATCTCGGCGACCTTGTCGTTCTTCGGATCGAGGGTGACGAAGGTGAAACGACTGCGCTCCAGTTCGCCGGCGTTCAGTTCCTTCTCGATCCGCTGCATGTCGGCGATGATCCGCGGGCAGACGCCTTTGCAGGTCGCATAGCCGAGGGCGATGATCCGCGCTTTGCCGGCGGAGTCTTTCCACACGACCTCCTTGCCCGACTGGTGGGTCCAGGTGGCATCGAGGGCGTAAAGCGAGCCTTGCGGCAGGGCGGCATCGGCCGCGGGAGCCGGATGCTCTTCGGCGCGGGCGATGGCCGACGCGCCTAACAGAATGATAACAAGAAGTCCTTTCATGGTTTCGGATCAGTTGAAGAAGAAGCGAGTGCGTCCCGGGCACCGCGGAAGCCGAGGCCCGCGAGACAGAAGTTGCCCTGGAGCGAGGAGCGGAAGGCGACGCGCATGAAGTCGGCATACTCGACCGCCTGGTTCGGGTCGGACGCCGCGCCGCCGCAGAACAGCGGGCCGTCGGGTGAGCCGTCGGAGCGCGATTCGCCGCCGCTCATCGAGGCGACGAAGTCCCGCGACCACTCCCAGACCAGCCCGTGGAGGCCGCGGACGCCGTGGAAGTTCGCGGGCATCGTCTCGGCGGCCGGCAACACGGCCGGCGTCGGCGTCGAATACCACGCGAGGATCTGCTTGCGGAACTCGGGATCTTTCGTGGCGTCCGCCTGGCGTGCGTCGGCCCGCGCGGCGAACTCCCACTCGTCGAGCGAGGGAAGGCGCTTGCCGAGCGACTTGAGATAAGCGCGGGCGGCGAACCACGAGACATTCGTCACCGGCGCGTCGGGCGGAGCCAGCGGCCCGAGTTCGGTGTCACCCGCCCAGTGCCGCAGGTAGCCAGCGTCGGCGAACAAAGGATTCACCCGCGAACGCCGCCATTCCGGCCGGGCGGTGACGAAGGCGAGAAACTCCGCGTTGGTCACCTGCCGGACATCGAGCTCGAACGGCGCGACCTGCCGGACTTGCCCGGCTTTCTCCAGCGGGCGGGTGTAGGGGCCGCCGTCGATCCGCACCATCACGACCTCGCCGGCAAGCGGAAGGACGGACAGCATGGCGAGAAAGCCGGTGAGGAACGCGTTCATCGATTTCACTTCTCGACCGAGGCGGCGCGAACCTTGGCGATGTCGGCCGGCGTCACTTCGCCGCCCTTGTTGTCCCACGAGTTGAGGACGAAGGTCAGCACGTTCGCCACATCCTCGTCGTTGAGGGCGAGCGCGGGCATCACGCTGTTATACTTGTTGCCGTTGACCGTGACCTCGCCGGTCAGGCCGTGGAGGATCGTCCCGATCGCGCGGTCAACGTCGGCGTTGAGGTAGTCGGACTTCGCCAGTGGCGGGAAGGCGGCTGGAATTCCCTGCCCTTCCGCCTGGTGGCAAGCGAGGCAGTTCGTGGTGTAGACATTCTTGCCACGTTCCATCCGCTCCGCCTTGTTCGCGGCCGCGGCCAGCGGCTTGCCTTCCTGCGGCATGGTCTGCGGCGTGCCGCCTTCAGGCAGGTAAACCAAATCGTCCAATTTGCCCGAATACACCAGTGGGTCGGGCTCGCCGCCCACCTTGATCATCCCGATCGCGCCCTTGTTGAAGGCCCGGGTCAGCGCGTGATCAACCAGGATCAGGGTGCCGGGGACTTCGCATTTGAACTCGAGGATCGCCGAACCTCCCGCCGGGACCATCGTGGTCTGGACGTTCTCGTTGATCGTCTTGGTGCCGCCCTCGACATAGACCTTGTCGAAAATCTCGCCGATCACGTGGAACGACGACGACAGGTTCGGGCCCCCGTTGCCGAAGAACACCCGCACTGTCTCGCCTTTTTCCGCGACCATCGACTTGTCGCCGGTGATCGCGCCGACGGCACCGTTGAAGACCACGTAGTCAGGCCGTTCGTCGATCGCCTTCTCCATGTCGAAGGGCTGCAAGCCCTGTTCGCCGTTGCGGCCCTTGGTGTAGAAATCGCCCTGCACCACGTAGTACTCGCGATCGACCTTGGGCAGGCCGCCTTCGGGCTCGACGTAGATCAATCCGTACATCCCGTTCGCCACGTGCATCCCGACCGGCGCGACCGCGCAGTGGTAGATGTAGAGGCCGGGATTCAGCACGCGGAACGAGAAGGTCGAGCTGTGTCCGGGTGCCGTGAACGACGCCGCCGCGCCGCCGCCCTGGCCGGTCACCGCGTGGAGGTCGATGTTGTGCGGCATCTTGCTGGTCGGGTGGTTCATCAGGTGGAACTCGACGAAGTCGCCCTGGCGGACGCGGATGAACTTGCCAGGCACGCAGCCGCCGAAGGTCCAGAAGTTGTATTCCACGCCATCCGACATCCGCATGGTCTTCTCGATCACCTCGAGCTTCACGATCACCTTGGTCGGGTGGCTGCGCTTGATCGGTGGCGGGACGTTCGGCGGATCGGTCAGCACGGCGACTTCTTCACCGCGGATTTCCGGCGGCAGTTTGACGTCTCCGTTGGCGCGGACTTCGCTTTCCGCGTGGGAGGGGAGGAGAGCCCCGAGCAGGCTCAGTAGAATGGCGGTGGTTTTCATGATATGGGATCCTTTCGGACCGGTGACACCATAAGCCGCCCGATCCAATTCCGGAAGATTATTTCTTTTATTAAGCGAATCCGGCGCGGTTTCCGCAAAATCCGCGAACTAGGGAAAGCGCGTCCTGCTCGAAGCGAGCTTGCCGGAGGTGTTCCGTTGCTACCAGATGACCCATCACCTAGGCTTCCGCCGCGGGCATCGGCGGCGGATGACCGTTTCACTGAACTCCGGCAGGCGCAGTTCGCGCCGCAGCTTCCACCCCCAGAAGGCGAGGATCGCGACCCACAGGATGGCGGCGTAGAGAAAATGGGTGACGCGGACTTTCGGCACGAAGTCCGAGGTCAGGCGAGTGGCTGCGGTGAACAGGACCAGCACTCAGACCCAGACCGTGGTCCAGCCCTGGAAGTACGCCGGCCACAGTAGCACGCCGATCGCCGACGCGATGACCCCGAGCGGGAAGAACACCCGGAACGGTTCGGTGGCGCAGCGGTCGAGGAATGAACTCATGGTGCGTCAGGGGAATCTACCGCGGAGGCGCGAAGGTCGCGAAGGGCCGCAGAGAGGAACCCTTTATGGGATTTTCTCCGCGTCCCTTCGCGAACTCGGCGTCTCCGCGGTGAAGTCCCTCATCGGTCAAATTGATTTTAGAAAATTCCGAGATCGTCCGCTTCGTCATCCTGTTCCGCCTTGGCGGCCTCTCCGGGTTTGAAACCGTCCAGCCAAGAACGGATCGCGAGCAGGTCGGGGTCCTTCTTCGCCATCGCCAGCACTTGCGCGGGATCGACTTCAAGCGCTTGCAACATCAGCTCGCGTGCCTCCTCCGGCCGGTCCTGGACGCAGGCGTAGCAGGCGAGGTTGTAGAGGATGAGACCGTGCCGCGGATGATGGCGCAGGGCCTTGCGCAGGATGGTCTCCGCCGACTCGATCGACCGCGCGCGACGCTGCGAATACGCGGCCTGAATCCACCACCCGGGGTCGGATGGTTCCTGCTCGGTCATCGGCAGGCAGATCGCCGAAGCTTCCTCCCAGTTCTTGAGGCGGAAAAGGGCGTCCACCCGGATGTGTAGGACCAGCGAGGAGCTCACCGAGAGTTCGTCGAGCTCCGCGATCGCATCCTCCGGCATCCCGAGTTCCAGGAAACCCAAGGCGCGGCGGCAAGCAGCATCGATGTCGTCGGTCACGGCGGCAGCATCACAGGACGATGGGGCTTTGGCAAAGGTCCGTTACCGGCAGCGAAGCCGGGGGACTCCTTGGATCAAACGAAAGGCAAACCTTATTCAGAGAGTTTCAAAATGAGCATCCTGCCTAGTCCATTCTTCGATCAGGATTGCCGACCTCTCTCGGATTTGGGAAATCTGCCGGCACCGGCGTATTTCGTGATCCCCTCCGCACAGGATTGGCGCAACTTTTCCCTACGCATAGTCCTGAACTCCGGCCCCCTCAACGATCATGACTGAAGATTCATCCTTGGAACTCCTGCTGTCGCGGGCCCTCGAGTTCGAGCAAGCGGAGGAGCGTTCGGGCTTTCTCGACCTCGCCTGTGCGGGTGACGGCGAGTTGCGGCGCGAGGTCGAGTCGCTGGTCGAAGCCCACCTCGCGGCGGACACCTTTCTGCGACCTCGGTTGGTGCCGGACCGCGGGCCACCGGCGGAGAACCCCGGCGACCGGATCGGCCGCTACAAGCTCCGCGAGATGATCGGCGAGGGCGGCTTCGGCCGCGTTTGGATGGCCGAGCAGCAGGAACCGGTGCGCCGGATGGTCGCGCTGAAAATCGTCAAGCTCGGCATGGACACCCGCGAGGTGCTGGCGCGCTTCAAGGTGGAACGGCAGGCGCTGGCCTTGATGGACCACCCGCACATCGCCCGGGTTTACGACGGCGGTGCGACCGACAGCGGACGGCCTTACTTCGTGATGGAGCTGGTGAAGGGAACGCCCATCACGAATTACTGCGAAGTCCACCAACTCGGCGTCCGGCAGCGGCTCGAACTGTTCCTCGATGTGGTCGCCGCGGTCCAGCACGCCCACCAGAAAGGCGTCATCCACCGCGACCTCAAGCCGTCTAACATTTTGGTCAGCACCCAGGACGGCAGGCCGGTGGTCAAGGTGATCGACTTCGGCATCGCCAAGGCGGTGTCGATGGAACTCACCGGCACCACGGTGATGACCGCCTATGGCCGCATGATCGGCACGCCCGAATACATGAGCCCGGAACAGGCGGAACTCAACGTGCTGGATGTCGATACCCGCAGCGACATCTATTCGCTCGGGGTGGTCCTCTACGAACTGCTGACCGGCGCCACGCCGCTCGATCCGGCGCTGCTGCGCAAGGCCGGCTTCACCGAGATGCAACGGATGATCCGGGAGGACAAGGCGCTCAAGCCAAGCTCGCGGATCACCCAGCTCCGGCAGCAGGGCGCGGCAAGCCCGCCGCAACCCGCGAGCGCTCGTCCCGATAAGCCGTCGATCGGCCGGGAGATGGATTGGGTGGTGATGCAGGCGCTTGAGAAAGACCGCTCCCGTCGCTACCAGACCGCCAACGGCCTCGGCATGGACATCCGCCGTTTCCTCGACGACGAACCGGTCTCAGCCTCGCCGCCGTCCGCCACTTACCGCGTCGCCAAATTCGCCAAACGGCATCGCGCCGCCGCGGCGTGGACGATCGTGTTCATGATCGTCGTGCTGGTCGCGGCGATCGGCATGACGGCGCTGTATTTCGACAAGAAGCGCGAGGCGTCCGCGACCGAACGCGAGCGGACCAAGGCGGTGGAGGCGGAAAGGGTGGCCGAGCGGCAGACCTGGGAGTCGCTGCTTTCGCAAGTTGCGGCCCTGCGCTGGAGCGGCGAGCCGGAGCGTCGCTTCCAAGCCTTAAAGGCGCTGCGGGAAGCGGCCGCGATGGAGAGGGAAGCCAACGAGCCGGGCAACGAGGTGAGGTTGCGTGACTCGACGATCGCCTGCCTGGCGATCGTCGACATGCAAGCGCTGCACGAGTGGTCTCCCTATCCCGACCAAGCGGAGATGATGGCGGCCGATCCCGCGCTGACCCGCTACGCCAGCACCGCAGCGGACGGCCGGATCCTGCTCCACGGCTACCCGGATCATCGGATCCAGCGCGAGCTGCCGGGCGCGGGCTTTCCCGTGGCCGGCGTGCTGCGGTTCAGCCCGGACGGCTCGCGATTGGTCGCGGGCTACCAAAGCGATGCCGGGTTGCTCTTGAAGTCGTGGCGCGTGGAAGGTGCGGCCGCGCCGGTCGATCTGGGGCAGGGCAGCCACAAGGCCTTCGCCTTTTTCCCGGACGGCGCGCGCTGCGTGATCGGACGCCCGGATGGTAGTCTCTCCGTGCTCGAGGTCTCAACGGGACGGGAACTCCATCGATTTTCTTTTCCCGATGCCGCGCATTCGCTCGCCGTCAACCGGCAGGGCAGGTGGATTGCCGCCAGCTTCGGCCGTTCGGACTCGCGGCCCGCACGGGTGGAGGTGCTCGATGCCGAAAGCGGGACCATTCAGCTGACGCTTCCCTGTCCGGCGCAGCCGGTGGCGTGGAGCCCAACCGATGATTCCCTGGCCGCGGGCTGCATGGATGGCTTCGTCCGGCTCTGGAATGCCGAGGACTGGTCCACTCCGATGTTGCTCGCGAATCACTCGCGCACGGTCGATGCGGTGGCGTGGAGTCCGGACGGCCGCTTACTGGCGTCGCAAAGCGAGGACGGCGACCTGCGCCTGTGGGATCCCTTTCAAGGCACCTCGCTCAGCCGCCACGCTGGCCGGAGCAGCGACCTCGCCTTCTCGGCCGACGGCACCCGGCTGTCGATCGTCCGCGAACGGGACAAGATCATGGTGATGGAGGTTGAAGCCGGCGACGTTTGCTACCGCGGTCGCGGGCACACGGGGGATGCCGGCGTTTTCGACGGGGCGTGGAGCCCTTCGAAGACGCTGCTGGCAACGACCGGCGACGACGGCGTCCGGCTGTGGAATCGCGAAGGCCGTCAACTGGGCTTCCTCAAGGTGCCCGGCTCGCGCGGTGTCGCCTTCGCCGCGGACTCGCTCTTCGTCGCCTCGCCCGCAGGGCTCCATCGGTGGCCGGTCGCCGAGGCCGGCGGGGAGGATGGTCCCGTGGTGACGCTTGGAAGCCCGGTGGCGGTCGGTTCGTTCCGGGCGTGCCAACAACTCTCGCCTTACCAAAACAAGGACCAAAAGGTGTCGCTGCTCGCGATGGCCGGCGAAAGCCGCGACGGTCCTCCAGGAGCGGCGATCTGGCTGTTCGACCTGACGGCCGCGACGCCGCCGCGACGACTCGAGGCACCGGCCAAGGTGGCCACCTGCGCGATCAGCCCGCTGGACGGGCGCTGGCTGGCGGCGGGCACCTCCGAGGGAGATGGCGTGCGGGTGTGGGACCTCGCGAATCTTTCCGTCGTGGCCGACCTGCCGATCCGTGGTTCGGCCCGCGTGGCATTTTCACCTCACTTCCCCCGCCTGCTCACGGGCGACGCCGAGAGCTACCGGCTTTGGGAGACGGGCAGCTGGACCATGAAAAACGAATTCCTCAGTCAAATGACGCGCTCCAGCGGCCTGATGGCCTTCAGTCCCCGGCCGACCGCGCTGATCGTCGCCTGCCGGCGGGCCGAATTGAAGGTGTTGAATCCCTTCACCCTCGATGTCCTGTCGAGTCCCGACTTCGACCGCGAGTCACCGCTCTGTTTCGATCCCACCGGCCGGATCATGATTACCGTCGGCCAAACAGGGGGGGTGTTTTTCTGGAAGCTCGACGCCCTGCGCGCGCGCCTGAAAGAAATGCCGTTAAAGGTAGCGAACCTAAAAGAAGCGACCCTTGACTGGGAGGAGATGGAGGCCTTCGAAGATCCGGTCCCGCCGGTCTTGAAGCGCGTGATCGCGCCCGAGGTCACCTTCTAGCAATCGGCACGACACGACGACGGCCGGTCGCCGTCGGCGTCTTCCCGAGGTCGGGCAGATTGATCACGACGAAGTAGCGGGCTCCCGCCTCGGACAGGTCCGCGATGCCGCCGATCGTATTAGCGACGCCTTGCCCGATCATGGGGGACGGGTCGGAACTGCCGCTTGCCAGCCAGCCGAAGAAATCGTTCGCACCGACCCAGATCGTGTAGAGCGCGCGAGGATCGACCTTTTTGCGGCCGTTCCACGCCAGCACCCCGTCCACCTGCTGCTCGAAGCCCGGCAGGATGAATGAAGGCGGGCTGCTGTTGTAGTTGAGGTTGCCGGTCATCGATCCGCCAAGCGCGGACCAAGTCATCACCTGACACCGCGGTGAAGCTCCCTCCACATCCTGCGCCGACCATAACCGGATCCGGGGTAGGGTTATACCCCATGGCGACCTCATGCGAGGCATACGAATGTTGGGCAAAGCTGTTAGTGCGGTCGGTCCGACTGCCCGGCAACAATCTCCAACCGAAGACATCATGAAACACGCAAAACTCATCCTCCTTGCTCCCTTGGCCCTGCTTTTGATCGGCTGCGACGCGAAGAAAAAAGCCATCGATAACAACGCCGAGGCCACCAAGGAAATGCTCGACGACCGCAAGGACGCGGTGGACTCGGCCGCCAAGAACGCCAAGGAGCAGACCGACGCGAACGCCGAGATCGACAAGGCGCGGATCGAGGCCGAAAAGGAGTCGATGAAGGCCCAGCTCGATGCTGACAAAAAGAAGGCCGATGCCCAAGCCGAATTGGACAAGGCCAAGATCGATGCCAACGAGCCGTAAGCCCGAAGGAAGCATACGCTCATCTCAGCAACGGACGCGCGGCGGGATCCTATGGAGGATTCCAGCCACGCGTCTTTTTTTGATTCCCTCGGGAGTGGTCATCGGCCCGCCCGATGAAGGGCTGCCGTAATCGGGGCATCCGGAAACCCCGGCTCGGAGTGTCGCGGTGTTTTTCAACGCATTCCGCGGGCACAACTGGTTCATTGACACGGTGTTCGTCACCGCTAGCCTCCCGCGTCCGCGCCAGGGAACATGGCCTGTTCCGTCTTCCCCGAGCGCCTTTCCACACCGCTAACCCGATCCACGAACTACCGATGGCTACCGTGAAAAAGTCCGCTAAGAAAGCGGCCAAGAAAGCGCCCTCTTCCAAGGGCACCAAATACGTTTACACCTGGGGCAACGGCAAAGCCGACGGCAACGGGTCGATGAAGCCCCTCCTCGGCGGCAAGGGCGCCAACCTCGCGGAAATGACCCGCATCGGCCTGCCGGTGCCTCCGGGATTCACCATCACCACCGATGTCTGCACCTACTTCTACGCCACCAAGAGGACCTATCCGTCCGTGCTTCAGGCCCAGATGGAAGCCGGCGTGAAGAACATGGAGAAGATCATGGGCTGCAAGTTCGGCGACGCCAAGGGCATGCCGCTCCTCGTCGCCGTCCGCTCCGGTGCCCGCGACTCGATGCCGGGCATGATGGACACCATCCTCAACCTCGGCCTCAACGACGAGACCGTGAAAGCGCTCGCCACCGCCACCAAGAACGAACGCTTCGCCTGGGACTGCTACCGCCGCTTCGTTCAGATGTATGGTGACGTCGTGCTCGGCGTGCAAAAGCTTGAAGGCGAGGACCACGAGCCCTTCGAAGTCGTCATCGAGGAATTCAAGCACGAGAAATACGGCAAGGACCTCGTCGACTCCGACCTGACGGCCGGCGACCAGAAGGAACTCGTCAAGCGCTTCAAGGCGCTGGTCAAGACCCGCACCGGCAAGGGCTTCCCGGCCGACCCGTGGGAGCAGCTCCGCGGTGCCGCCGGCGCCGTGTTCGGTTCGTGGATGAACGACCGCGCGATCGTCTATCGCCGCAAGTACAACATCCCCGCCGAGTGGGGCACCGCTGTCAACGTGCAGGCGATGGTTTACGGCAACACCGGCGTCACCTCCGGTTCCGGCGTGGCCTTCACCCGCAACCCCGCCAACGGCGTCAACGAATTCTACGGTGAGTTCCTCATCAACGCCCAAGGCGAAGACGTCGTCGCCGGCGTCCGCACGCCCGAGCCGGTGGCCGATCTGAAGAAGCAGATGCCGAAGAGCTACGCCGAGCTGATGAAGGTCCGCCAGATCCTCGAGAAGCACTTCAAGGACGTGCAGGACGTCGAGTTCACCATCCAGGAAGGCAAGCTGTTCATGCTGCAGACCCGCAACGGCAAGCGCACCGCCGCCGCCGCGCTCAAGTTCTCGATGGACATGGTCAAGGAAGGCCTGATCGACTGGAAGACCGCCGTGCTTCGCAACCCGGCCGACCAGCTCGACCAGTTGCTCGCCCCGATCTTCGACCTCGCCGATGTCGCCAAGGCCAAGGAACTCGCCAAGGGTCTCCCCGCCGGTCCCGGTGCCGCTTCCGGCAAGGTCTACCTCAACGCCGACCGCGCCGCCGCGGCCGAAGCTCGCGGTGAGAAAGTCCTGCTGGTCCGCAACGAGACCTCTCCGGAAGACCTCCGCGGGATGATCGCCGCCGAAGGCATCCTCACCGCCAAGGGCGGGGTCTCCTCGCACGCCGCCCTCGTCGCCCGCCAGATGGGCAAGGTCTGCGTCTGCGGCGCCGCCGCGGTCGAGATCAACTACGAGAAGCTCACGGTGAAAGCCTCCGGCCAGACCTTCAAGGAAGGCGACTACATGTCGATCGACGGCACCTCCGGCACCGTCTACGGCGGTGAGCTGAAGACCGCTCCTTCGGAAATCATCACCGGCATCGTCAGCGGCGACAAGGCCGCCCGGAAGACCGAGAAGTTCAAGGCCTTCCTCCAGCTCATGGAATGGTGCGAGCAGGCCACCCGGATGACCGTCCGCACCAATGCCGACACCCCGGAGCAGACCCGCATCGCCATGGCCTTCGGCGCCACCGGCATCGGCCTGACCCGTACCGAGCACATGTTCTTCGAAGGCGACCGCATCGACGCCATGCGCGAGATGATCCTCGCCACCGACGTCGAAGCCCGCAAGGCCGCCCTGGCCAAGCTGCTCCCGTATCAGCGCGAGGACTTCACCGGCATCTTCAAGGAGCTCAAGGGCTTCCCCGCCACCATCCGCCTGCTCGACCCGCCGCTTCACGAGTTCCTGCCCCACAGCAAGGAACAGCAGCTCGATCTGGCGAAGAAGATCGGCGTCAAGGTGGAAACCATCATCCAGCGCGTCGCCGAACTCCACGAGTTCAACCCGAGGCTCGGTCACCGTGGTTGCCGCCTCGGCATCGCGTATCCGGAAATCACCGAGATGCAGGCCCGCGCCGTCTTCGAAGCCGCCGCGGACGTGGCGAAGAAGAAGATCCCGGTGAAGCCCGAGGTGATGATCCCGCTCGTCGGTTTCAGCAAGGAATTCGACCTCCAGGCCGAGATCGTCCACCGCGTCGCCAAGGAAGTCATGGCCGAGAAGAAGGTCAGCTTCGACTACCAGGTCGGCACCATGATCGAAGTCCCGCGCGGTGCCCTGACCGCCGACGAGATCGCCAAGGGCGCCGAGTTCTTCAGCTTCGGCACCAACGACCTCACCCAGACCGCGCTCGGCATCAGCCGCGACGACATGGGCGCGTTCCTCATGCCCTACATCGAAAGCGAAGTGTTCAGCAAGAACCCCTTCGCCACCCTCGACACGACCGGCGTCGGCCAGCTCATGCAGACCGCCGTCACCAAGGGCCGCAGCACCCGCCCGAACATCAAGCTCGGAATCTGCGGCGAGCACGGCGGTGATCCGGACTCGGTGAAGTTCTGCCACAAGCTGGGCCTCGACTACGTGTCCTGCTCGCCGTACCGCGTCCCCGTCGCCCGCCTCGCCGCCGCGCAAGCCGCGATCGAGGAAGGCAAGGCCGCCCCGGCTGCGAAGCCAGTTGCGAAGAAGGCTGCCGCCAAGAAGGCTCCTGCGAAGAAGGCCGCCAAAAAGGCCGCGAAGAAGAAGTAAGCGGGAACGCTGACATCCGAAGAATCCAAAGCCGCCCCGGGAAACCGGGGCGGCTTTTTTGGCGGAAAGCCGCCTCCTTGACGGACCCTCCGCCAATCGGCACTGTCAGGCATGAGCATCACGCTGGAACTCGATGACGAAACGCTCGCCTCCCTGCCCTTGGGCCCGGGAGAACGCGAGCGCCACATGCAAACCGAGCTGGCATGCCGTTACTATGCCAACGGCTGGCTGACCTTGGGACAGGCGGCGAAGCTGGCGAAGCTGGACCACTTCAGCATGGGCGTGGCGCTCGGCGAACGCGGCATCCCCCGGCAGTACGGTCTGACCGAGGCATTGGAAGACATCGCCCATGCATGTCGTTAGCAAATGGAGATCAAGCGCCTTCGCAACGACACGGACTTCATTTCCGACACCAACGCCGGACGACTCATCCCGCGAATAGCCGGAGAATAACTTCCCGGCGGAGCCCCACCCCGCTCAGTCCCAATCGTAAAGCGTCGGATGAGCAAAGACCAAAGCAGCAGCCGCTTCGAGGTCTTGATACTCTCCATCCGACATGTCCTCTTTGTCCCCCTTGAACTAGGTTTCGAGGAAGACGATGTGGAAAGCCTCGTCCATTTCCTTCACCGAGTAGATCAAGCGATAGCCACCGCTTTTGCCCGCGTTCAGCCCCGGAACTTGAAGTCGCATTTTCCGCAGGCTGTCGAAGCGCGGAATCCGAGGTCCGTATTGGGGATTCATGCCGAGCACCTGCCGGACCGTCGGGCACGTTTCCAAGACTCCATGCTTGGACTTTTTCCCCGAGCGCCTGACGCGCTTCTCGCAGTGGAATCTCGCTTCCATCGATCACAGACCGTCGGCATCTTCCTCGGCCCCGTACAGCATCAGTTCCGGCGAAAGTTTGTCCCTCATCGCGGCATAATGCCATGAAGGTTCCTGGTGACTGAGATCGGAGAGTTCCTTCGCGGTCTTGCGACCGTAGAGGGAACAGACGCGATCAATGATCTCCAGCTCGACCTTGGAAAACACCGTGAGATCCGGGTCCCGGGTCGTCTTCACCTCATTGAGCGTCTTGCCACCGATGTCGCGGGCGGTGGTCGTGACCTCGCCACTGCGGGTCATTCGGCGCAAATGCTTGTCACCGCGGCTCGGAACCGGGCCGTGCTCGTACTTGATGAACTCGGAGCCGGTCACCGACTCGCCCAGTTGCCGGAGCGACTGGGAATCCACGAAGTAGATCAGCTTCCACAGCTTCGTGAGGCCAAGGTTCGTCACCCCGGGCTGCTTGCCCAGGTAAACGATCAATTCCTCGAGTTTGCGGCTGTGCATCGCTTCGGCGCTTTGTGGCGGCATCACCGTGCCCGCGACCGCCGCTGCCGTCAAGTTCCCGCGCCACCCGCCACCTTTCCCCTTGCCCCGGCATCCGGCCGCGGATCGACTGCAAGCGTCCGCCACGGCGGATGGGGCTTAGAAACCTAAATTATGCGGGGATCAGCGGAACGATCCCGGTTGAAACTCACTGCCCGCCCAAAATCCGATTCATCGCAACCCATGCCCCGCTCTTCCAAAGCCATCCTCCACGAGCGCCGGATCGACCTCGACGCCGACCGCCTGCCCACGGCAATCGGCGCGCCATGGACCCGGTGATCCTGCGGGCGGTCGTTGAGACGGCCCAATCGCAACCGGGACCAAGAAAAGCCGTTCATTTTCGGCGGTGATCTGGTATCCCGGAATCCGTCATGAGTGAGAATCGTTTGGCGATCGGCATCGACTTCGGAGCGACCACCATCAAGACCGGAGTGGTCTTCCAGGGACACGTGATCGACCGCGCGCCGCCGATCGCAACCCGGGAATTCGAGGCTCCCACCGCGTTGATCGACGCCTTGGTCCGCACCGTCGATGACCTGCGGGACAAGCACCCGAGAGTGGCCGGGCTCGGCGCGGGCATGCCGGGCTTCGTCGACTTCGGCAAGGGCCTGGTCCACGGCTTGACCAACGTGCCGAACTGGACCTCGATTCCGCTCCGCAAGATCCTCAATGACGCAACCGGCCTGCCTACCGTCATCGACAACCGGGCGAACTGCATGGCGGTCGCGGAGTGGCGGCTGGGCGCGGCGCGGGGCTTTCGGGACATCGTGTTCATCAATCTCGAAACCGGTGTCGGCGGAGCGTTGATCGCCAACGGCAGGATGATCCGCGGTGCCCGCTTCGTGGCGGGGGAGATCGGCCAGACCTCGATCGATTGGCACGGACGGCCGGGCGAGTTCGGAAATCGCGGTGCCTTGGAACGATACCTGGGAACCGAGGAGCTCGCGGCGGACGCCCGGGATACCTACGCCGACGCGGGCGTCCAGAAATCCGTCGCCGAATGTTCTTTCGGCGCGCTGATCACCGCGGCCCACCGCGGGGATCCGGTGGCGACCGCCCGATGGAACGAGATCGCGGCCATGCTCGCCAGCGCCCTGGCAAATTGCTGCTGGCTGCTGAACCCGCAGGTCGTGGTGGTCGGAGGAAGCATCACGCGGGCCGGCGAACTCCTGTTCAATCCGCTTCGCGAATCCTTGTTCGCCGGGCTGTCACATCCTTTCACCGATCACCTCATGCTGGTTCCCGCGGCCTTCGGCCATGACGCGGGAGTGATCGGAGCCGCCGCCCTGGCCCTGGAAGCGGAACCCAATCCGGGGAGCGGCCACCATTAGACCCGGCGAAGAATCGCCACCCTTGATTTTCCACCGCGAGCCGCCAGCGTCCGCGCCATGCACCGCCAGCCGCTCCTCGACCAACTCGCCGACTACGCCGCGAAGCACCCGGACGAGGCGGAAACCGTCGGCCGCTTCATCGACTTCGTCCGCAGCGAGGGCGCCTGCTTCGAGCGCTCGCTGGCGGTTGGCCACGTCACCGGTTCGGCGTGGATCGTGAATGCCGACGGCAGCCAGGTCCTGCTCACCCACCATCGCAAGCTCGACCGCTGGCTCCAGCTCGGCGGCCATGCCGATGGCGATCCCGACGTGTTCGCGGTCGCCTTGAAAGAGGCCCGCGAGGAGTCCGGACTGAGCGACTTCGCAGCGGTGATCGAAGGCATCTTCGATCTCGATATCCACCCGATCCCCGCGCGGAAAAGCGATCCGGAGCACCTGCACTACGACGTCCGCTACCTGCTCCGCGCCACCGGGGCGACCGACTACGTGGTCAGCGACGAATCGCACGACCTGCGCTGGGTCCCGCTCGATGAGGTGCCGACATTGACCACCGAGGACTCGATGACCCGGATGGTCCGCAAATCGCGCGGCGCCGCGGTTTGACCTGATCTCAAGCTGGAGTGCGACGGCATGACGTCGCTTTGGCTCCGGGTGAACACCGCCCCACCCCGACGACCGCGGACCGGCCGGAAAGGCAATCCGTGGCCAGCCGAACAAAGCGTCCGCTCCCCCAGCCAAAGCTGCGTCCTGCCGCAGCACCCATATTTCACACAACGGGATCCGCGCATTCCCCGCTTTCTTCTTCACGAAGCGGTCACGGCTGCTATGTCTGGGAGGAACCCATTCCTCTTACCGCCGATGTCCCAAGCATCCGCTTCCGCGCCCCACGCGCTTCGCAACGCCGTGATCCGCCTCGCCGGCTACTCCCAGGACGGGATCCAGTCGATCGGCGCGTTCCTCGCCCAGCTCGCCGGCTCCACCGCCCAGGACGTCATGACCTACATGACCATCCCGAGCACCATCTCCGGCGGCCCCAGCATTTTCCAAGTCCACCTCGGCTCGAGATGTTCGAGCGCGCCATCCTGCACCCCGGCTTCGCGGTGGTCGAGACGCTGTCCGAGTGCACCATGTTCTACCCCGGCTCCTTCGATGCCGGCAACCCGCGAAAGGGAGGGGCCTTCGAGCTCATCGACGAGGCCGCCCGCGACATGCAATCCACCGCCGCCGCGATGTCACTGGCCGAGGAGGATTTCCCGGGCAAGTTCGGCGTCTACTATGAAACCCGTAGGCCGACCAAGAACGAGCTCGAATGGCAATGGGTGACAGAGGCGCAGGCCAAGGCCCCCGACCTTTCGCAAAAGGACCTGCTCCGCAAGCGCTTCGCCGCGATGCGGAGAATGTCATCCGCAGCGACACCCCTACCTTACCAATCCCCTCTTCCCGGCGGGAAGACAGCATCGGTAGCCGGGGAGCGAGCAAAGCGACCTCCCCGGATGATCACAATCGTCGCTACCGATCCTGAAGGGATCGCAGCCGGCACGGCAGGACCAAGGAGGCCGCCAGAATGAGTCGAGCCGGGCTTCAATCCCGCCGGGATCGGTGAGGGATGGGGGCGGGAATCCGGGGGTATCGGCTACGCCTCAACCCCCGGCTACTGACGCTGCCACCCCTCCGGGGAGTTCCGAGCACAGGAGAAAGAGGTGCGCCTGGGCGCCTTTTCCTGCCGCCACATCCAACACCTGGTGTTCCAAGCATCGGAAAAAGAGGCGCGCCTCGGGGACCATTCTGCGGACTAAAGTTCCGCGGTCCCGGTGGGAAACCCCAGGCTTGTGATCCTCCGCCTTGCGGGAGATAAGCTCACCGCGATGAAAATCGATTTCGGGGACGTCTTCGCCAGTGGCATCGGCTGGCTTTTGAAGCAGCTTTTTCTTTTCACCGCATCGATCTGGCTCGGCTGCTCGATGGGCGGGGCGGCCCTGATCGCCGGCCAGTTGTCCGACGGGAGAAGCGCTGATTTCGAAGTGCTCCTCGCCAGCCCGGTCCTGCTCCTCACCCTCTGGCTCATTCCCAACCTGCTCTTCCTCGGCGCGGTGATCTATTGGTTCATCCGCGCCGAAACCTCCACCCCTCACGCCTGCGGGATCCTCGCCGCCGTGGAAGCGCTCATCGCCGTGGCAGGATGGGTGAAAGTGTTCGATGGCGAATGGCTGCCGGTCACCGTCGCTTGGACCACCTGCGTCATCCTGATCGTGATGATGGGCACCGGCATCTGGTTCTTCCGCCAATGGCAGATCAACCGCTGGGCCGGCGAGATCGCCGCGCTGAAGGCCGAGAACGCGATGCGCCGCGCGGAACTCGAGCGGGAGTTCGGAACGAAGAGCGCCGGGGCGGACGAGTTGGGGTTCGATTGAGCGCGGGCCGTTCTCACCCCGACACGAAAAAGCGGCGTGACCTGGAGGCCACGCCGCTTGGGGAAATCAAGCGGTCCTACATTCCCGGCTCCGCTTCATGGGCCCGGTCCTTACCGTGGATGTCCACCGGCTTGTAGCCGCCCTTCGATTTGAAGTAGAGGGCAAGGACGATGTAACAGACGAGCATGAACATCGGGAAAAAGGCCATCTTACCGAGGGCCGCGAACTGGCCCGACTTGGTCGCTTCGGCGAGTGCTTCCTTCGAGGCGGCGTCAGTGATAGCCTCCGCCTTCGCCGGATCCACGGCGTCGTAGCCACCGAGCACGTAGTCCTTGTGCGTCTTGACCTGCTCGACCAGCGCCGGTGCCTTGTCGGCGAGGATTTCAGTCGTCGTCTTTTCCTGAAGGTAGCCGATGTAGGGAAAGCCAAGCACTCCGACGGCGAGCATGCCGATGCCTGAGATGGCGTTCAGTGTCAGCGCACCACCCCTCGGGCTCTGTTCGGCGGTGATCCCGAGCATGGTGGGCCAGAAGAAGGTCTTGCCGAAGGCATAGAGCGTGGCAGCGGCGAAGATCACGCCAAGGCCTGCATTGCCGCACTTCGAGAGCCAAAGAAGCCCGACAATCGCCAGCACCGAGCTGAGGATGAGCAATCCGATCGGCGACAGCTTGTGGATGATCGGACCGGCGAAGAAACGCAGCACCATCATGATCGCAGAGGTATAAATCAGGATCCAGCCGGGATTGAAACCGGCGTCCTTCATCGGCCCTTCCATCAGGCCGGTGATCCAGCCGTCAGTACCGATCTCGGTGACGGCCAGCGGGATCATGATGATGGTGAGGAAGATCAGCAGCGGGCGGCCCAAGCTCTTGGTGAGCACTCCGAACGCGACGACCACGGCGGCGGTCAAGCCCCACTGGAGCCCTTGCGGCCACTTTAGGGTGGTGCCGACTTCACGGAACACGAGGCCGAAACCGATGAGAGCCCCGATCGCCCCGAATTCCTTGAGCATTTCCAGATATCCGACACCGGCGGCCTCGCGCTCATTCTTGGGAAAGCGCGCGCCGATCAACATGATCAGGAAAATGATGGCAGGCGCGAAGACGAGGCCGATCACCAGGCGCCAATCGCCCCCGCTGGCCTGACCCGCCAATGCGAGGGTCGCCAAGCCGCCGAAGACCAGACCACCCGGCCAACCCGCGTGCAGGATGTTGAGCCACTTGGTCTTGTCCTTGCGGAACATCGTGGCGACCACCGGATTGATGAAGGCCTCCACGGTTCCGTTCCCCAGACCCAGGATGATGCTACCGACGGTAAGATAATTGAGACCCTTCGCCTGGGCGGCAGCCAGTGCCGCACCTTCGACGCCTTGGATCGCTCCGTAAGCCATGAAGGCCAGCAACCCGTAAATCGCGTAGCAGGCAAAGGAGAAGATCATCGCCGCCTTGTAGCCGACCTTGTCGATGAAAAGGCTCCAGATGATGATCGATACGGCGAAGGGCCACACGCCGGCTCCCTTGAGGGCTCCGATAGTGACTTTATCGATACCGAAGTCGGTCCCGAAGCGCACGTCGCATAGATACATGCGAGAGAAGAACGCGAACGCCGTGGTGATCAGCGCGATGAAACAGCCCCAAAACAGGGCCATGTTTGGTTTGTCAGTGTCGGATTGACTCATGGTTTTCTTGGGAAGTGGGGGTCTGTCTAACGGGGTTTGCGGGGCATGGCAAGCATGCGGAATGGCAGCGGGAAACGGATTTCGGGGCGGGTTCCTTTCGTCGATGTCGTGATCGTCCACCGACGGGACCCCGCAGGTGAGAGGGCGTTCGCGGAGCGGACCGGTTTTCCCGTGGTGCGATCTCCGCGGCAGCCGTTTCGTTTCGATGCGAAACAAGGCCCTCCGAGAAATCGCCGTTGGGCAATCCGGCGCTGCCGAACAGCGCGGCCTCACCCGTAGCCAAAGCTGCGTCGTGCCGCAGCACTCCATATTTTGCTCCCGCGGCGACGCATCATTTGTTCAAAAGACCACTATGACTGAGCGAGGTCGTCCCGTCCGTTGGCCTCATGCGCCGATGCATCTGCTTGGAGGAACGGGCGTTTACTTCGTTACACCGGGCACATACCTGAAAGCCCATCGATTCCGGGAAACAGCCGACTTGAAGTGCTGCACCGCGGATTACTGGGCTTGGCCGAAGAATTCGGTTGGCGGCTGGAAGCATGGGCGGTGTTTTCAAACCATTACCACTTCATCGGTGCTTCGCCGGACGCGGGCGCGGAGAACCTGAGCGAAATGCTCGGGAAGCTGCACATGAAGTCGGCGGAATGGATCAACAAACTCGACAACGCTCCGGGGAGAAAAATCTGGTATAACTTCCGCGACACGAAACTGACCTTTGAAAAGGCTTACCTCGCGCGCTTGAACTACGTGCATCGGAATGCGGTAAAGCACGGCTTGGTACCTGAACCGGCGGACTATCCATGGTGCTCGGCGGGGTGGTTCGCGAGGAACGCGAGCGTCGCGCAAAGAAGAACCATCGAGTCTTTCCCCATCGACCGGGTGAAGGTTTACGACGAGTTTTCTCCGATATGGAGTGCGATGGCATGACATCGCTTTGGCTGCGGGAGGGCTTGGTTCGTTCGTGCGGTCCGAGTCGCCGCCAGAAGCCTGATTCTCCGGGCTGCCGGTTCGTTTCGAAGTGACGCAAAGCCCTGCGCAAGGCTGCCGCTCGGGCGATTCGGACCTGGTGAACATGCGGGCCGCACCCGCAGCGAAAGCTGCGTCATGCCGCAGCACTCCAAAGTAAGATGGGAATTCATCAATCCTTCCGTCGCTCCGCCGGGTGGACGACGTAGGGCGTCGTGCCGTACCAATGGGGGGCATCCGGGTCGAAAAATGTTATTCCAGAGCCGATGCGCACTCTTCCATCCTTGCTGATCGTCTCCGCAGTGACCGTCCCGTTCACCCGCACGACAATGGCGCGTCCCATGAACGGCTCGGGGTCGAAAAGTGTGGTTCCGGGAATTATCGGCGCGAAAAGGACCGGCATGTCGGGCGGCGAATTGGCGGAGAGTCCGGGGATGTAGCAAAAGCCACATTCGCCGGGGGCAAAGGCCTGATCGAGCGGAAATACGATATCGTCCGCTTTCTTGCCTGTGACCTTGGGATGATGGCACCATCCGATATTCTCATACTTGATGATTCCCGAGGCGACGAACTGCCGCAGGTAGTCGTTGGATGTGGCAAGGGGGTAATCGGTGATCTTTCTCTCCTCGACGATCTTTTGAAGTGTCTCCGACGATGGGAACGTCCCGTATTTCTCCGAGAATGCGATTAGCGTAATGTGGAGTCGCCTGCCGTTGCTGAAGGCGTCGCTTCTCGCGGGCCCCATTCCTTTGTGTGAGTCGGGTTGAAACAGCAGATAGATCCCGGCCAAACAAGTTGCCACGATGATCCAATGCTTCGCAGTCATCGGTCATGAAATAAAGCGCTCGCTGGAATTGAACAAGGAGCAAAGCGGCCCTCGAAAAGACAACGGGCCGCTTCTCGCGAAGCGGCCCGTGCGGGGAAGGCAGGGGGAAGATCGTGTTTCAGCCGCGGTTGCTGCGGTCTTCGACGCTCGGGCCCTTGGCGGCGCGCTTGCGGGCGTTGGCGTCGAGGATGCGCTTGCGCAGGCGGATGTTCTGCGGGGTGGCTTCGACTAGCTCGTCGGCGTCGATGTATTCGATCGCGCGCTCGAGCGAGAAGCGGATGGCCGGGGTCAGCTTGGAGGTCTTGTCCTTGCCGGAAGAGCGCATGTTGTCGAGGTGCTTCTCTTTGACCGGGTTGACCGGGAGGTCGCCGACACGCGGGTTTTCGCCGACCAGCATGCCTTCGTAAACGGCATCGCCGGGAGCGACGAAGAGCACACCGCGTTCCTCGAGCATCTGCAGCGAGTAAGGCGTGGCAGTGCCGGAATCCATCGAGACCAAGGTGCCGGTCGTGCGGTTCTGGATCTCGCCAGCGTGAAGGGCGTATTCCTTGAAGAGGTGGCTCATGATGCCGTGGCCGGAGGTCAGGTTGACCAGTTCGGTTTCAAAGCCGATCAGGCCGCGGGTCGGGATGGTCGCCTGGATGAACACGCGGCCGCTGGCCTCGGTGTCCATGTGCTCCATCATGCCCTTGCGGTTCATGAGGATCTTGAGGATGCCCTGGGTGTATTCGCCGGGAGCCTCGACATAGAGGGTTTCGAAGGGCTCGAGCAGCTTGCCGGCGTCGTCGCGGCGGTAAATCACCACCGGGCGCGAGACCAGCACCTCGAAGCCTTCGCGCCGCATCTGCTCGACCAGCACCGCGATCTGCATCGCGCCGCGGGCGGAGACGTTGAAGACGCCGGACATGTCGGTGTCCTCGACGGTGATCGAAATGTTGGTTTTCAACTCGCGCATCAGCCGCTCGCGGATGGCGCGGGAAGTGACGTGCTTGCCTTCCTTGCCGGCCAGCGGGCCGTCGTTGATGGAGAACTGCATCGACACGGTCGGCGGGTCGATGGCAACGAACGGAAGCGGCGTCTGGTCGGGCGAACCGGCGATGGTTTCGCCGATGTCCACGTTCTCGATCCCGGCGGCGATGCCGACGATACCGCCCGCGCCGCAACCGTCGGAGTCGGCGGTGGCGAGGCCGGAGTAGGTGAAGGTCTTCATCACCTTGGACTGAACCTTGGTGCCGTCCTGGCGCATCAGGTAGATGGTATCGCCCTTCTTGACGCTGCCGCCGAGGATCTTGCCGACGGCAACCCGGCCGACGTAGTCATCCCACTCGATGTTCGAAACGAGCATGAGGAACGGCGCATCCGGATCAGCCTTCGGCTCGGGGATGTGCTCGATGATCTTCTTGAGCAGCGGGATGCAGTCCTTCCGCTCGTCATCCGGGTGATCCATGAAGTAGCCGTCGCGGGCGGAGCCGTAGCAGAAAGGGGCGTTGAACTGTTCTTCGTCGGCGTCGAGGTCGAGCAGGAGTTCGAGAACCTGGTCGTGGACCTTGAGCGGGGTGGCGAGCGGGCGGTCGATCTTGTTGACCACGACGATCGGCTTGAGGCCTTCCTGCATCGCCTTGCGCAGCACGAAGCGCGTCTGGGCCTGCGGGCCGCCGGAGGCATCGACGACGAGAAGGACGCCATCGACCATCTTCATCACGCGCTCCACCTCGGCGCCGAAGTCGGCGTGGCCAGGGGTGTCGACGATGTTGATGGTGTAGCCTTCCCAGTGAATGGCGGTGTTCTTCGCCTTGATGGTGATGCCCTTCTCTTTTTCAAGGTCCATCGAGTCCATGGCGCGTTCCTGCTGGGCCTGGTTGTCGCGGTAGGTGCCACCGGCTTGCAGGAGTTGGTCGACGAGGGTGGTTTTCCCATGGTCAACGTGGGCGATGATGGCGAGATTGCGGATCTTAAGAGACATGACGGCGTGGGCCCGGACGGCAGGCGGGCGGGCTATGGCCGCTTTTTCCCGGATTGGCAAGGGGAAGCACGTGTCGTTCCTGCCGCGGGGTGCTGAAAATCATCGGGAAAGGCGGGGATTTGCCCTTTGGCGGGGGACTTTGGGCTGCTTCAGGCTTCTTCGGCGAGCGGGTTCATCCACCCACGCCCCGACCGTCCACGCCGGCGGAAGCCAGCGCTCCTTCCAGCAGGTCCGCGAAGCGGGGGCGAGCCGATGGTTTGGGCGATTGACAGCGGTCGGCCAAGGTTTGCAACCCAGGGATTGCGTCAGGGCAGCGGTCCAGCAACTCGCCGAGCAGGCGGCCGAAGGCGAGTACCTCGAGTTTCTCGAAGCGGGCATCGTCTGGCGGATAGAACGAGGCGGCGCCGAAGTCGCCGAGAAATGCCGCGCCTTCCCGATCCCGCAGCACGTTGTGGGCGTAGAAATCGCCGTGGAGGATGCCTTTCACTTGCAGCGCCGCACCGGCCGATGCGAGGTGACGGGCGATCTTCAAGACCACCCCCGCCGGGAAAGATTCCTCCGGCTGATAGACATCTCGGCTGCATGTTTCGAGGCTGGGTGGTCCCGCGAGCGCGGCGAACTCCGGTCCGATCAGCTCCATCACGAGCCCCGGCGTGCGGTCGGGATGTCCCGTAACTTCGCCGACGATCGGGATGAGGTTCGGATGAGGCCCCGGGGCCAGGCAGGCGGTGCGCTCGCTTTCGGGCAGCCCGTCGCTGGTCATCGCGCCTTTGAAGAGCTTCACCGCCACCGGCCTGCCGTCGGAAAGCCGGGTCGCGCGGTGAATGATGCCGGACGCGCCTTCGCCGAGTTTTTCGTGAAGCTCGAGGTCGGCCCAGTCGATTGCTGCCGCAGTCACCTGCGGCTCGCGGCATAGCGGATTCCCGGCGAGGGTGAGCCAAGCGAGCTTCGGCAATTCGAGCAGCCAGTCCGGCAGCCGGTCGAAGCGGTTCGCAGCCAGGCGGACTAGTTCGAGCTTCACGCAGGCGGCCATTTCTTCGGGCAGCGAGGCCAGCCGGTTGCCGGAAAGCATCAGCTTTTGCAGTGGGGTGCAGTTCCCGATGGACGCCGGCAAATCCTCGACGCGGTTGTCGGTGAGGATCAGCCAGCGCAGCGAGGGCGGCAGAGCGGTGACTTCCTCGATCCGGTTCGACTTGAAGCCGATCATTGAAAGTCCCGGGCACTCCGCGAGCACCGGCGGCAGGTGGCGGAACCCGTTGTCCGAGCAAAACAGAATCCGCAGCTTCTTCAGCCGCGGCAGGTCGCCGGGCAGACCGGAAAGCCGGTTGCCTGTTAGATTGAGGATTTCCAACGAGTCCGCGAGGTCGAAGATCTCCGGCGGGAAATCGGTGAGACCGCAGGAAAGGTCGAGGCGGGTGGAGCCGGCGAGCTTTCCGGCGCGGAGGTGGGCGAGGGTCTCGGCGCTCATTGGATCGCGACGAAGGCTCCCACGAAAGTCATGCATCCCTTCTTCATTCGTCCAGCTCGGCGACGCGTTCCTCGTGGCGGATCTCGTCGAACGGGGTGTTCAGAAAGGTGTCGAGAATCGCCAGCACGGTCCGCAGGTCGAGCAGCCGCTCGCCGAGCGAAAGGACGTTGGCGTCGTTGTGCTGGCGGGCGAGCTTGGCGGATTCCACGCTCCAACAGAGGGCGCAGCGGACGCCCTTGACGCGGTTCGCCGCCATCGCTTCGCCGTTGCCGGAGCCGCCGAGCACGATGCCGCGGTCGAACTTGCCGGCCGCCACGCCTTGCGCGACCTCGCGAGAAAAGGGAACATAGGAGACCGGTGCTTCGGAATCGGTCCCGACGTCGACCACTGTGATATCTTTGGCGCGGAGCTGGGCGATGATCTCGCGCTTGTAGGTGAAGCCGGCGTGGTCGGATCCGATGACGATTTTCATGAGTGGTCGATACGGAGACCGCCCGGTTTCACGGGGGAGTTAGAGCGTCTCGCGGGAGCGCATCATGGGGCATCGCGGCGGTTTTGCCAAGCTGCGAGATAAAGTGAAAATCCTCACCCCTTCCACACCGGCCCGATGCTGCCGCCCGGAATGAACTCCGCCGGGAAATTGATGATCTTGCGGTCGGCCTTGACTTTTCTAACAGCGTCCACCCAGCGTACCACCCGGCGTATCACGGGCTTGGGATCCCAGCGCATGTGGGCGATGGGCGGATGACACCAGGCCAGCGAGGGATCGTCATCGGTGGAAACCAACGAGACATGTTCCGGCACCTTGATGCCCCGCCGGGCGAGAAACTCTGCGGCGGCAATGTAGCGGGCGGCCTCATCGACAATCAGCGCAGTGGGAGGAGAGTGCAGAAACAAGCGTGCGAGCAAATCGGAAAATCCTTCGGGAGTCTCCTCCCAATCCGGCAGGTTGTAGTCGCCCGTAACTACTCCGTGGGCGGCCATCTCTTCGAAAAAGGCGCGTTCGGTAATCCCTGGGACCGGCAAGCGGCGGGCGGCGCGGGCGATGTTCACGATGCGGCGATGCCCGAGTTCCAGGAGGCGGCGTGTGGCGGCCCGGTACGCCGGCACTTTGTCCGGCCCTGTGCGGGCCAGCGGCAGCCCACCGGTGCGGCCATACAGCGCGAGACAGGGCGTCTTCTGGTTGGCGCACCACTCCAGCAGGGGGCGGGATCCGGCAATGATCACCCAGGCATCCGCCGGGGTCTTCACCATTTCACTGGCAATGCGCCCGACCACATGGCGCAGTTCGATCTGGGATTTATTGAAGAAGAAAACGGTATGACCCGCCGCTTCCAGTGAATGCACGATCTCGGTTAAGACTGCGGACGCTTGGGGATTGGTGTCTGCCAAGCGCGCGTCGTGACGTAGAATCGCCACTCGCAGCGGTCGCTGCGTGACGATGTTCGCACCCACCGCGGTGATGCCACGACTGCGGCCCAACCCGCGGCCGGTGATCACGCCCTCGGCCTCAAGTTGCCGCAGCGCCGTTCGCACCGTGTGACGGCTGACATCGAGATCCTGCGCCAGGCGGGCCACCCCGGGCAGGGTTCCGCCCCAGCGTCCACTCCGCAGGTCCGTGCGCAGGTGTTCGGCGGAGAGCTCGCTGATCGACATGCGGCGAAGCGGTTCCATGGCCGCGCAACCTATTCAATGTTGGGGCCAGTTGGGAAATTAAAAATTCTAGGCCCCCCGGCGGATCGCTGTAGCGGTCAAACGCGCTAATGTGAGCGCGGATCACTCCCAATTTTCCTCCCGTCAAGCATCACCATCCCCGCTCTCCCTCTGCATTTCCGGACTTCAAGCACCGAATCCAAGACAATGGTCACGTTGAAAGAACTCCAACCCAGAATCGCCATGATAACACTGCATCGAATCCACCCGATGAGAAACAGCCTCCATCGGCTCGCGCTCGCCGGCGCCCCCGCCCGCATCGCCAGCTCGCTCGCCGCCCTCGCCCTCGCCACCACCCCGGCCCGTTCGCAGGTCATTGCCGGCGGTGACTTCCAGCTCTATAAACCCGGCAGCACCACTGTGACCGCGGAGCTTGTCGGCGGCGGTGTTTATGTGCCTTGGAATCCGCCCAATGCTCCGACCAATTTGACCGTACTCGGCGGTTCGGCCGCTTACAGCGACAGCACGACCGGGCCCACGGTCGATCTCCCCGGGTGGTCCAAGATCCAGGGGAATGTGGACCTAGCTTACAGCGGACCTGGTGGTTCCATGGCGCTCGGTGCTTATGCGGCATGGGGCGGTGACACACGGGTCGAGACAACCGGATCGCTTTATACCACTGCGGCTGGCGAAACCATTATCATCTCGGTCAATGTGAGCGGCGGGCCTGGCGGGCCGATGGCAGGCCCCCTGGCTTTCCACCTCTATGCCAATGGTGCGCTGGTCACTCCGAGTTCATCCGTCAACGTCTCGGGCGAAGCCAATAAGACGATTTCCCGCACCTACGATCCGGCCGCTCTCTTGGCCCACGTCGGACAACCCACCAAAATCGTGCTCGGCGTCGAAAACGCCAACGATGCAGGGGGCCGTGTCATCTTTGACAATGTCACCCTCACCGCCGGGGTTGACTTGACTCCCCCAACCCTGAACTCCTTTGTGGATGACCAGGGCGGTGGCCCGGTCCTCGAATACAGACCGGTGATCTACACGCTGACTTTCAGCGAGGCCATGAAAGCATCGTCGATTGATGCCACCGATTTCGAGAACGCTTCGGCGACGGCCATCACCATCAACAGCGTGACACCGACGGTGGATCCGGCGGTTTTCCAGGTTTCGGTCACCCCGACCGCAGCGGGGACGCTGCGTCTGCAAGTCAAGGCGGGAGCCGTCATTGAGGATGCCGCGGGAGTCGGCCTCGTCACATCCCCTGCACTTCAAGATGATACCCTCATTGCCGTCGATGTGGATACAACCGCGCCGACCCTGAATTCGGTGGTGGACAACAAGGGCGGCGGCCCCGTCGTCCTCAACCAGACCGTCACCTACACCTTGACCTTCAGCGAGGCGATGAATGCCTCGACGCTTGAGGCTACGGATTTCGAGAACGCGTCCATCCCGACGCCGACCACCATCGGTAGCGTCACTCCCACCGCGAATCCGGCGGTCTTCCTGATCGACGCGACACCGACCGCGGCCGGGACCCTTCAGTTGCAGATAAAGGCAGGGGCCAACCTGACGGATCTCAAGGGCCTCGCGCTTGATACAGGTTCCCCGGTCCCTGATGACAATACGATCATCGTCAACGCGCCCCCGACCTTGGTGTGCCCACTCGGAGTCCTCAATCTCACCGCCAACGGCGGAATCAATCCGGCGACCGGCAACCTGTGGCAAGCCGGTGACAAATACCGCCTCATTTTTGTGACGAGCGGGACGACGACCTGTAACTCGACCGACATCGTAACCTACAACACGTTCGTGCAAGGACTTGCAAATGCCAGCACCACGTTTCCTGCCCTCGGCAGCGTGACCTGGAAAGTGGTCGGATCGACCGCAGCGGTCGCCGCGAGGGACAATACCGGCACGAACCCGGGAGTGAACGGCGTCGGTGAGCCCGTCTTCCGGATGGACGGGTCCTTCGCCATCGCCAACAACTACGCGGACTTGTGGAATGGAATCAACAACAGCCATGTTACGGGTCAGAATTATCTCAGTGTTCATCTTGATGAGAATGGTGTTGTGAGGACGGACGAACGTGTCCGCACCGGCAGCAGCGGAATCGGCACGGCCACCGGTGACGGCAGGGTGCTCGGCGGCTCGGCAGAGGCAACACCCAGAGTCCAGACCGGGAGAAACTTTGCCCCTGACTTCTATGGTGGTCTCGGCGGAAATGGCTGGATGGCAGACTGGAGCGAGGAAGCCGCGTCTGCGGGTCGGGTCTATGCGATGTCGGCCCCGATCACCTTGCAGGGCACTCCCGGCAACACCTTTACCGCCTGGGCCGATGCCAACGACGCGACCGGCCAAACCCCGGATCAGGACCACGACAACGACGGCGTGAAAAACGGCATCGAATACTTCATGGGGGAGACCGGCTCCTCCTTCACCGCCATGCCCGGCCTGGACGGGACCAACACGGTCAACTGGCCGATGGATCCTACCTTCAATGGCACCTATGAAGTCCAAACCTCGCCCAACCTCGGCACCTGGACGAACGTCGATCCGCGGCCCGCGCCCTCGGGTGGCAACCTGAGCTACCTCCTGCCAACCGGCTTGGGGATCCAGTTCGTCCGTCTGCTCGTGACGCCAACGCCCTGATGCCACCCGGACCGGCAATAACACGCCCATGATGCCGATATTTGAGAATAGTGGGCCGCAAGTGTTTCGCTTGCCAGCGGGGCGGCAGCGTGCCGAACCGCGTGTCCGGCTGCCACCGGCGATGCTTTCCCTGATGGGCTGCGCGACCATGGCCACGAGCGCCCAGGATGCCCGCCCGCCCGCCCCTGAGGTCCGCTCCACCGACTCGCCAGTGCAAACCGACACGGCCGAACCTCCCTCCGTCTCTGGGGAGGTGCAGAAAATCGATGATAATCAATACATCTTGGGTGGTGTCACTTTTCGGAAAAGCACGCGCGAGATATCCTTCGACGCGCGGGTCAACCAAACCGGGGGCCTCATCGAATTCCTGCTCGTCACCGAAAAGGGGAAGATCCACGAGTCGCTCTTCTCATGCATCATCAGCCCGACCGATCTCAATGTCGCCTTCAAGTTGCTGGGCTATCCATCGTCGCCGGAATTGTTCGAGATCCTGGCACCCGACCACCGCCCCACCGGCAAATACCCGGAGGTGCCGGAGGAGGTCAGGACCGGAGCACGTCTCGTGATTTCCGCGAGTTGGCAGCATGATGGCGCGGAGAAGACCTGCGTGGTGAACGAACTGGTGAAAAACACCGCCACCGATGCCGTCATGCAGCCGGGCCCCTGGCTCTACAACGGCTCACTCATCCACCAAGGCGTGTTCCGGGCCGAGGCCACCGGCGACATCATCGCCGTGTTCAGCAACCCTGCGGCAATGATCAATTTCCCCGGCGAGGCACGAACCAACGACGAGGTGTGGACGGTAAACCAAAGCATCCTGCCCGGCAAGGGATCGCCTGTCCGCATCACCCTCAAACCTTTCTCCAAAATCACCGAACCTATCAAGAAAGCCGCATCACCATGAAAAGGATCATTCCACTGCTAACCCTGGCTCTCTCGTGCCTGCCGCTAACGGCGCAGGTCGATTACGACGGCGCTTATCCGTGGTCGCAAACGACCGGCGTCGCTCCCGACTCGGCAGTGCCGGGCTGGTTCTACAATCTCGGGATCACGGGAATGCGGGTCCAACTCGATCCGGCCGCCAAACGCACCCTGGTGGTGAAACATGTCTTTGCCGGCACCCCCGCCGCCGCAGCGGGTGTTCAAGTCAATGACGTGATCACCGGAGTCGAGGGACAGTCATTCACCGCAGACCACCAGGATGGCTACGGGGTAGCTGTCTTCGGCGCCCAGGGGCCGATCAGCGAATTCGGAATCGCCCTCGATGACGCCCAGGGCGTCGATGGTCTGTTAGGCGTGACCCTGACGAGAGGCGTCAACACCCTGAACGTCACCCTCAATGTCGGCCAGGTGTATGGCAGCTTTTCACCGACCTTCCCGACGAACTGCCCGAAGTCCGCCCTCATTCTCAGTCAATTGCTGACTTATCTCCGTCAGACCCAGAATGGCAATGGGGCCTGGGGAGGCGAGGGAGGCCACGAGAATCATCTCTTCGCCGGTCTTGCCCTTCTGAGCGATGGCAGTCCTGCGAGCATGACCGCTGCCGGAAATCTGGCGACGTACTACAACAATCAGACCAACGGACCAATCCCGGCCGACGGCTTGAACAACTGGAAGTATCTCGCCGCCTCGATCTACCTGTCGGAGTATTACCACAAGACCAACCAGGCATGGGTATTGACCAAACTGAACACCCTCTACAGCTACCTGCTCGCCAGCCAATACACGAATGTTTCCCAAATTGTTCCCGGTGCCTTCGGGTCGGACCCGACGGTTTTCGGCTTCGGAGGCTGGGGCCACAACCCGGGATTCGAGGGCTATGGACCCATCTGCATGACGACCGGGCAGGGAGCCCTCGCCCTCGCTCTTATGAAACGCGTTGGTGTCAATGTGGATCGCACCCGTCTCGACGCGGCCTATGATTTTCTCGTGAAAGGAACCGGCGCTAACAGCTACGTTTGGTATGCCGACAGCCAAGGCGGCGGCCCCAACGACTGGGCCGACCCCGGCCGCACCGGCGCGGCGGCGATCGCGAACTGGATGAGCCCCTACACCGAGCCCGCCTATGCCACCCGCGCCATCGGCCATGCCCGCTTCATGGGTGCCCACCCCCAGAGCTTTCCCGACACGCATGGCTCCCCCACCATCGGCATGGCCTATGCCGCGATGGGAGCCCACTTCGACCCGGCAAGCTTCCGGCAGTTGCTGGACAACAACCGCTGGTGGTTCTCGCTCGCGCACACGCCGGAGGGCAATTTTTACTATCAACCCAACCGCGACAACGCCGGCTACGGCGAGGCTCCGCGGTTCGTGGCCTCCAGCGTCGGCGCGCTCATCCTGTCCCTGCCGAAACGCAACCTGATGATTTCCGAGCGCGTCATCTCCGCTGGTACCGGACTTGTTACCAACGGCACCTTCCAGATGTACAAGCCCGGGACCGCCTACACCGTCACCGCCACCTTCGCCGACGGAAGTTCCTTCGCAAGAGGCGTCGGGGATGGCATCGTGCTCGCAGGCGGCACCGTCAACTATGCCGACGGCAGCACCGGCACGACGGTCGATTTGCCGGGTTGGACTCCCTTGCAAAGTGGCAACGATCTGGTGGCCAACGGAGTGGATGGCTCTACCGGCATGAATCTCTTTGCGGCATGGGGAGGTGATGGGCGCATTCAATCCGCCAGTGCCCTCGGCGCCGTTCAAGACGGTGGCGTTTACACCATTTCCGCCATGGTCGGTGGTCCGGATGACGGACCGATCCAAGGCCCTCTCGCATTTCACCTGCTTGCAGGCGGAGTCCAACTCACCCCGACTTCCTCGGTGAACCCGACCCTCCCCAACGGCGGAGGCTTTCAGCAAATCTCAAGGACCTACCAAGGTGCCGCGCTCGCCGGTCACATCGGCGCGAGTCTCACCATCGTCCTCGGCGTCGAAAACGCGAATGATGCCGGAAACCGGGTCATCTTTGACAATGTCGCCATCGAAGGCATTGGCGTGCTTCAGGCATCCTTTGAGTCCGCGCCTGCGGCGATCAGCCCCACCGCCATCAGCATGACCGCGACGACAGGAACCTCTGCCAACGGCCCGGTCCAGTATCTCTTCACCGAGACCTCCGGCAATCCCGGCGGCACCAGCAGTGGCTGGCAGACCAGCCCGAGCTACACCGACAGCGGGCTGACTGCCGCGACGCAATACACCTACACCGTGACCATGCGCGATGCACTGGGCAATACCGGGACTGCCTCCGGCCCCGCCAGCGCAACAACGCAGGGCAGTCAGCCACTGGATCTGATGAGTCTCAATTTTTATGCGTATGGCGGTTATGCCCCGTCGAACCATAACACGGTGACACTCGATGCAGGTGAATCTGCAGGTGTCGGTGCTTTCAATGTGAGCGGCTGGCAGAACTTCGAGGTACCGTTCGGCCTGGATTCACCCATGGCACCGGTCACACTCACAAGCAATCTGGGAGCGACGGCGACTTTGACTCTCAATGATGTTCGCAACGGTTGGACCTATTCGGATCCGCCTCACACGAACTTCGCCGGTGGCAATGGGGATTTGATGAATGGTCACTGCAACGGCACGGAAGACCCCTATGATGGATCCAATTTCTTCGACATGGTGGTGACGAATATTTCCTATCAGGTGTATGACCTGATCGTTTACATCGGTTCCAATGAAGCGCAATTCGGCAACGGCACGGGCAAGCTGGTGCTCAATGGGGGTGCGGTGCAGGACTTCACCCTGCCTCCGGGCGAATTCAACGGGTTTGCCGAAATCACCAATGCCGTCACACCCGGCAATTATATCATCTTCAGAGGATTGAGAAACCCTTCCCTGACTTTGAAAGTATGGGGCAATGGATTCAACCACATCGGTCCGTCCGGGTTCCAAATCGTCAAGGATGGCAGCGGGGTGATTCCTCCCGGCCCGGCTGCCAACCCGAATCCGGCGGATGCCAGCGTGGGCCATGCGTCCGGCACGGATTTGAGTTGGACTGGCGGTCTCGATGCCGTTTCCAGAAATGTTTACTTCGGCACGAATCCCACGCCCGGAGCCAGTGAACTCCGGGGGAATCAAACTGCAATCACCTTCGATCCGGGCACTTTGGCCAATGGAACGTATTACTGGCGGATCGACGAAGTTAACCCGGACGGCACGACGACGGGGCCGGTTTGGAGCTTCGCGGTCGGGTCGCCCGCCAAGGCCTTCCGCCCGATGCCTTGGGATGGCATGTCGGCGGTCGCCACCAACGTGGGAACACTGAAATGGGTCGCTGGCGAGTCCGCCACCGCGAGCTCCAATGATGTGTATTTTGGAACGGATTCAACTCCCGATGCTGGCGAGCTGATTGGGAACCAGAGCGGCACGACTTTCAATCCGGGATTGCTCAGTGCCGGAACAACCTATTACTGGCGTGTCGATCAGGTGAACGCCCAAGGCACCACCACTGGTGATGTCTGGAGTTTCACCACTCCCAACACCAGCCCTAACAAGGTGAAAATCTTCATCATGGCCGGTCAGTCAAACATGGAAGGCCATGGTGAAATGAACCCGGCTGGAACTCCGGGAACCCTTCAAACGATCTACAACAATAATCCCGCGACCTATGCGCATCTGAAGAGCGGCGGCAATTGGGCGGTGCGCAACGATGTGTCGATTTGGTATAAGCGCGAAGGCACCACCCTGTTCCATGGCGGGCTCACCGCCGGTTATGGCGCGAACAGCACCACCATCGGGCCTGAACTGCAGTTCGGTCATGCCATGGGCGATTACTACGGCCAGAAGGTTCTCCTGATCAAAACCGCATGGGGCGGCAAGAGCCTGCGGACGGACTTCCGCCCACCCGGTTCCGGATGGAGTCGTGATGAACCCGTAACAAACGGCGACGAGGGTTTCTACTTCAAGCAAATGCTCGACGCCGTGGTCGATGCGACCGCCAACCTGCAAACGTATTTCCCCACCTACAATCCAGCCGACGGCTACGAGATCGCTGGCTTTGCCTGGCATCAAGGCTGGAACGACCGTGTGACACCGGCTTTCGCCACCGAGTACGAAGTGAACATGGCGAGATTCATCCGGGATGTGCGTTCCTCGGTCGGCGTTCCTCGCATGCCGTTTGTGATCGCCTCAGCCGGCATGGACGGCAACCCCGATTACAGCGAGGTGGAACTGGCGCAGCTCCAAATGGAAAACTTCACGGCCTACCCGGATTTCAATGGCAACGTGGCGGCCATCGACACCCAGAGCTTCTGGTTTAGCGTCGCGCAATCTCCGGCAGACCAGGGTTATCACTGGAACCGCAACGCCGGGACCTACTATCAGATCGGCAAATCCATCGCGCAGGAAATGCAAACGCTCCTCGAGTCCGGCAGCGGAGGGGACACCGTTCCTCCGACTCTGCTCTCTTTTGCCGACAACGTGGGCGGTGGGCCGATTGTCGGAGGCACGGCGGTTACCTACACCGTGACCTTCAGCGAAGCAATGAATGCCGCGACGGTCGATGTGACGGACTTTGATAATGCCGGCAGCCCTTCCGCCAGCATCACCAGCGTGGCTGCGACCGGAGATCCCGCGGTCTTCAATGTCACTGTCGCTTCTGCTATTGGAGTTGGTACGCTGCAGTTGCGGATCAAGGCGAATGCCGTGCTGGCTGACCTGGCGGGCAATGAACTGGACACGACCAGCGCGCTACCCGACGACACCATCATCGTCGTCAACGCGCCCCCGAGCCTGGCCTGCCAACTCGGCGTCCTCAATCTCAGCGCCAACGGCGGGATCAACCCCGCCACGGGACTGCCATGGGCGGCAGGCGACAAATACCGGCTCGTCTTTGTGACGAGCGGGACGACGGTGTGTACCTCAACCAACATCGCCACCTACAACGCGTTCGTCCAGGGCCTTGCCGATGCGGCCGGCCTCGGCAGCAGTGCGCTCGGCCCGGTTAGTTGGAAGGCAGTCGGTTCGACCGCAACGGTCAATGCGCGGGACAACACCGGCACGAATCCGGGGGTGAACGGCGTCGGTGAGCCCGTTTTGCGGATGGACGGGATCTTCGTGATCGCCAACAACTACGCGGACCTGTGGAACGGAATCAACAACAGCCATGTTGCGGGTCTGAATTATCTCAGTGTTCACCTTGATGAGAATGGTGTTGAGACGATTGACGAACGTGTGCGCACCGGCAGCAGCGGAAACGGCACGGCCAGCACCGATGCCGGCAGGGTGCTCGGCGGCTCGGCGGAAGGAACGCCCAGAGTCACGACCGGGAGAAACTATGCCCCTGACTTCTATGGTGGTCTCGGCGGAAACGGCTGGATGCAGGACTGGAGCGAGGAAGCCGCGTCTGCGGGTCGGGTTTACGCGATGTCGGGAATCCTCACCATCGTATCGACGACTCCCACCGACCCTTATCAAATCTGGCTTGGCGGGTTCACCTTCGCACAGGGTGATGACACCATGCCGACAGGCGATCCGGACGGCGACGGGATGAGCAACCAGCAGGAATTCGCCTTTGGCCTCAATCCGACGCTTGGTTCCTCGGTCAACCCGATAGTTACGCAACTCGACCCGGCCACCGGCAACTTCCAATACACCCGGCGTGCCACTCCGGCCGCCACCGGCCTCACCTACACCGTGCTCACCTCCAGCACTCTGGCGGCCTGGGCACCGGGCGGCTCGACTGAAACCGGCTTCACCACCGCAGGCAATATCCAGACGGTGACAGTCCATGTCACGGCCCCACCGGTCGGCGGCAAGCTGTTCGTGCGAGTGGAAGCCACGCCAACGCCCTGATGTCGGTGAGAAGAGATCGAGGATTATGGATCGGAGATAGAGTATGGAGGATAGAAGGAGAAAATTCGCTACGACAATCTACAATCTACAATCTACAATCTACAATCCACGATCCACGATCCACAATCGGCTCGCCTGCGAGCCCACCCCTTTCCCGGAGTTAATGGGTTTTCTCCGGGATCCCCGCGGGGCCGGCGGTGCGCACCGGCGGCCCCGCATTCTTATGAATCAGTAACGCGGTTTTCATGCAGTCATCCAAATGAACACGAGCACAGTAAAATAGGAAAACAACAACGATTGAAATAACAACCTTGTCTTCATCCGTAAACATTAAAAATATAAAACATGCACATTAAAATAACAAAAGCTATGGTTGGCGCGGTTATTGCCATGTCATTGGTGGCGAATGCGGTGATGGCCCAGCAGGCCGGGGGCGGCATGCCACAGGAGAAGTTCAAGGGGCCGGTGAAGGTTTTCATCCTAGCCGGGCAGTCGAACATGGAAGGACAGGGAGTAGTGTCCATGGATGGAGAGAGGGACTACAACGGCGGCAAGGGCAACCTGGTCTGGTCGATGAACAATTCCAAGAGTGCCGGGAAGATGAAGGGCCTCAAGGATGAGAAGGGCGAATGGGTTGTGCGGGAGGACGTTGAGGTTTCTTTCAAGGTTGGCGATCAGGTCCGCAAGGGCGGTTTGACCGTGGGTTACACCGGCTATGGCGGAAGCAGCCACATCGGGCCTGAGCTGGGGTTCGGGCTTGTGATGGGAGACTATCTCGACAACCCGGTGCTGTTGATCAAGACGGCCTGGGGCGGCAAGAGCCTGTTTGTTGACTTCAGGCCTCCAAGTTCCGGCGGCGAGGTCGGGCCCTGCTACACGAAGATGGTGGAAGAGGTGCGCGCTGCCTTGACTGAGCTTGGGGATCAGAAATACGAGGTTGCGGGTTTTGTCTGGCAGCAGGGTTGGAACGACATGTGCACGAAAGAGGCCATTCCTGAATACGCGCGGAATCTCGTCAACCTGATAAAAGATCTTCGCAAGGAGTTCAAGGCACCGGATATGCCCGTGGTTGTCGGC
Source organism: Akkermansia sp. (assembly GCA_043729195.1). Lineage (GTDB taxonomy): Bacteria > Verrucomicrobiota > Verrucomicrobiia > Verrucomicrobiales > Akkermansiaceae > Haloferula. The sequence goes on along the minus strand of JAYTLR010000144.1, from coordinate 12,252 downwards.
GAGCTTGGCAATGGCGGACCGGTGACCGGCGGCGACATGTTTGATTTCAGAAACGCACAGGAAGAAGGAACAAGGAAAATCAAGAATGCCAAATTCATCAAGACCACCGGTTTCGCCCGCCCTCCGGAGCTTTCGCCCAATCCCGGACACGGGCATCACTGGTCCGGCAATGCGGAAAGCTACTTTCTCGTTGGCGATGCGCTGGGCGAGGGAATGAAGAACTTGTTGAAATAATCCCCCTACATTTGAACCATGGCCGTTACCTTGTCTCCTGGTAGCAAATGAAAAACACGGGTCTTCGCGTCACGCGCGAAGCGCAATTCGCAGGCAGCGAGCGGACCGGGGGATAGGATAAGGAAGGGGCCGTTATGGATCGGCCGGTTCCTGGACCCACCACTTCGAAAGGCAGGCACCGGCGGTGGCGGGCAGGGCGAGACCGGATTCGGAATAGTGCGAGCTGTCGTTGAAGAGCATCAGCCGGGCGCGGACCGGATCCTTGAAGTCGACAATGTTCAACGCCGCGGGGTCCTGGTCGAGGTTGTCGCGGTAGCGTCGGGGATCGAAGCCTAACAGCGAGCTGAGCAGCAGCCGGATGGTCGCTTTGTGCGAAACCACGATCACCGGCTTGCCCTCGTGGCGGCTGACGATGTCGAGCAGGGCGGGCAAGGCACGGGCAGTCACGGCGAGCCCGCTTTCGCCGCCTTCCGGGGCGAAGGTGAAAGGGTCGCGGTCCCAGGCCGCCGCTTCGTCCGGGTAGGCGGCCTCGACTTCCTTGCGGGTCATCTGCTCCCAGTGGCCGTGGGAGATTTCCCTCAAGCCGTCGCGGGCCTGGACCTCCATGGCGTGGGGCGCAGCGAGGATGCTGGCGGTTTCCATCGTCCGGCCGAGCGGCGAGGCATAGACGGCATCGACCGGGATCAGGCTCAGCCGTTCTGCCAGCCGCCGGACTTGGGCGCGGCCTTCTTTGGAGAGCTCGACATCGGTGGCGCCGGCGAAGCGGTCCTCGGCGGTGAGGACGGTGGCCCCGTGGCGGATCAGGAAAATGCGGGTGACGGACATCTCCCGGAGAAAGCCATCTCTGCGGAGACATGGCAATCCACCAATCCGGGCCCGCCTTGGCAGGGACGGCGGATTTGATCTGCCGGAGTGGCGAGGCAATCTGCGGTCAAACCGCGCGCTTGACCCTTCGTAATCAAGCGTCCAGCGTGTCCGCCCGCCGCGGCCAGGAGGCTCCGGCATTCCACCATCAGACCTACCTCATCGCCATGGCCGCGAAGATCTATACCAACAAGGACGCGACGCTCACGCCGCTCAAGAACAAGACCCTCGCCGTCATCGGCTTCGGTTCCCAAGGACACGCCCACGCCCTCAACCTGAAGGACAGCGGGCTCAAGGTCATCATCGGACTTTACCCGAAGTCGAAGTCCCGTGAAGTCGCCAAGAAGCTCGGCTTCGAGGTCATGGACACCGCCGAGGCCGTGAAAGCCGCCGACGTGATCTTCGTCGCCGTGCCGGACACCAAGATCGCCGGCGTTTACAACAAGGACATCGCCGCGAACCTCACCAAGGGCAAGACCCTGCTCTTCTCGCACGGCTTCGCCGTTCACTTCAAAACCATCGAAGCACCGAAGGACGTCAACGTCATCATGGTCGCGCCGAAGGGCCCGGGCCACACCGTCCGCAGCCAGTTCGTCGACGGCAAGGGCGTTCCCGGACTGATCGCCGTGCACAACGATGCCGACGGCAAGGCCAAGGAGATCGCCCTCGCTTGGGCGCGCGGCGTCGGCTGCACCCGTGCCGGCGTGTTCGAAACCAACTTCCGCGAGGAAACCGTGACCGACCTCTTCGGCGAACAGTGCGTCCTTTGCGGCGGCGCTTCCGCGCTGGTCAAGGCGGGCTTCGAAACCCTGGTGGAAGCCGGTTACCAGCCGGAAATGGCCTACTTCGAGTGCCTCCACGAGCTGAAGTTGATCGTCGACCTGATGAACGAAGCGGGCATCGCCGGCATGCGGTTCTCGATCTCCGAGACCGCCGAGTGGGGCGACGTTTCGGTCGGACCGAAGATCATTGATGCAGGCGTCAAGAAGCGCATGCAGAAGCAGCTCAAGGAGATCGAATCCGGCAAGTTCGCCAAGGAGTGGATCGCCGAAGCCACCACCGGCGGCTACAAGAAGTTCGACGCCATCCGCAAGGCCGAAGCCGCCCACCAGATCGAAAAAACCGGTGAGAAGCTCCGTTCCACGATGAGCTGGATCAAGCAGAAGAAGCTCAAGAAGGGGGCGACCCAAGCGAGCTTCATCTCGACTTCCAAGTAAGCTCCGTTTTTCCCCGAAAGCCCGGCCCCCTCGCGGGGGCCGGGCTTTTTCGTGGACGCGGATTGCGTCGGCCCCTTCGTCGGGTCCGGATCGCCCACGCAGCCCTTGGCGACCCGGGCAACATGACCAAGCCCGGACCGGGGACCCTCATTCCGGCGCCTCCACGAAAACCATCCACCCCCCTCCCTTCCGGAATCGAGCGGAGCCGTCTTCGGAAAACACCCCGCTCAGAACATCTCTTCCAGCCGCTTGGCATCCACACCTTCCTTGCCCATCAGGACGAAGACCCATTCGTCGTCGCTCCAACGGGCGACCGTCCAGTTGCCATGCTTCTTGAAGTCCGGCTTGCCGGTCTGCGGCAGCTTGCACTTCACGTCGCAGCGCTTGAAGATTACCAAGTGGACCATGTCGCTCTCCTGCTTGAAGCAGACCAACGCGCCGCGCTTGCCGCCGATCTCCAACTCCCGGCAACCGAGCCCGGGGACACCCTTCAAGCCCTTCGGGAGACAGCGGTTCGGGCACGGGAGCTTGGCGGACTTGAGGTGATCGAACAGCGCGTGGTGATCAGGATTTTTGAGATCGAGAGTGAATCCGGGAGACTCAAAAGCCTTGATGAACCCGGATTCCACAACGCTGATCGTCAGTGGATGGGAAACCGAAACCACGCCACCCGCAGCCGGGACATTCGAAACCACCGAATCGGCCGGCTTCGAGCCCGGACCGGAAAGCAGGAAGGCCAAGGCAATCCCCGCGGCGGCCGCGGCCGGCAGGCCGAAACGCCACAAGATTTTATTGGAGGCAGGCGCGGGCGCGACGGTCCGCTCCATCGCGGCAAGGATTTCGCCGCGCAGACCCGGCGGCGGCACCACGGCCGCCATCGCCCCGATCACACAGGTGTCGAATTCGTCCGGCAGGCAGGTCTCATCGCCGCGCTCCAAGGCCAGAGCCGCTAGGATTTCCTCCCGCAGCGAGGCGGGAATACTCACTGCCACGAGTGCCTTGGCAAAGCCGGCATCGCTCGACCGCTCGCGCGCCAGCCACTCGCCAAGTTCGCGGTCCTTCGCCGCCCAGGCCAGCGCCTCGGCGAAGTCGGGGTTCTCCGCATCCGCGCCATCCGGGCGGAAGCAACGGAGAATGAAGCGGGCTTCCTCCTTATCCATGGTTCGATTTCAAAGCCTCCGGTTGGAGTTGCAGAATGTTCTTCGGGGCGGTCGATGGCTCAGACGTCATGCGCCGTCGCAGCATTTCCTTCGCCCGGGAAATCCGCGACATCACGGTGCCGATCGGCACGTCGAGGATCTCCGCGATCTCCTTGTAGCTGTGTTGCTGAAGATAAAACAGGGCAAGCGGGGCGCGGAAATTTTCATCCAGCTCGCCTAACAACTCCAGCGCGCGCTGGCCGTCCATCGTCCGCTCGGTGTCGTCGTCCTCCGACGAAAGCCGGCCGGCCATCTCCTCCGTCAGTTCCTCGTCGCTGTAGCGCTTGGCTTTCCGGGCAATCGACAGGAACTCGCGGTGCAGCGTGGTGAAAAGCCACGTCTTCGCCTTGTCCCGTTCCTTGAGCTGGTGGCCTTTCTGCGCCCAGATGCAGAAAGTCCCCTGCACCAGGTCGGCCGCCGTGTCGGCGTTCTTCGACAGGGACATCGCGAAGCGGTAGAGCGCTTCGTAATGGGCATCGACGAGCTGTTGGAATTCCGACATCAGGCTGTTCTAGGAGTGTCACCCATTGCGGTTATTCCGCAATTTTCCATCGCGCCATCCGCCGATCCACTCCAGCGTCCTGCCATGAAACGGCTGCTTTTCCAGTGTCTCCTGTTCGCCTCGCCGCTCCTTGCCGAAGATGGCTTCACCATCAAGGGCGCATCCGACCCGATGATGATCCACGTCGAGCTCGACGGCAAACCTTACACCACCTTCCGCACCGACTCGCGCGTCCCCTACTGCGCCCCGCTGATGTCGGCCTCCGGCGCGGTGCTGAGCCGCCGCTGGCCGATGGAGAACGGCTTCAAGGAAGACCAGGACCACCCGCACCACCGCTCGTTCTGGATGAGCCACGGCAATGTCAACGGCCACGATTTCTGGGCTTGGCAGTTCGGCAAGGACCCGAAGATCGAGCTCAAGAAGGTCGGCGAGATCAAGAAGGACTCCTTTACCGTCGACCTCGCCTGGACCGCCGGCGGCGCGACCCATCTCACCGAAACCCGGACCTACGATTTCAAGAAGATCGACGCGAAAACCACGATGATCGACTTCACCTCGAAGCTCACCGCGGCCGATGGCGACGCGACTTTCGGTGACACCAAGGAGGGCTTCTTCGCGATCCGCGTCGACCGCACCCTCCGCCAGAAAGGCCCGGTCGCGAAGGGCGCGATCGCCGACTCCGAAGGCCGCAAGGACGGCGCCACCTGGGGCAAGCGGTCGAATTGGGTCGCCTTCACCGGCCCGGATGAAAAGAACGAGCCGGCGGTGATCGCGGTGCTTGATCATCCCTCGAACCTCCGCCACCCGACCTGGTGGCACGCCCGGGACTACGGCCTGCTCGCCGCGAATCCCTTCGGCATCCACGACTTCGAAGGCAAGAAGGACAAGACCCTCGGCAATCTCGTCCTGAAGAAAGGCGAGGCGATGACCTTCCGTTACGGAGTGGTCCTCCACCACGGCAGCCTCGACTCCTCGAAACTGCCGGAGCTCTGGAAGGACTTCTCCAAAAACCCATGAAACGCCGCCACTTCCTTAGCACCTCCGCCTTCGCCGGCACCTGGTCCCTGCTTTCGCCGCTCGCCCGCGCTCAGGGGGCCAACGGTGACCTCCGGGTCGCCGTGATCGGACTGAACAGCCGCGGCGGCAACCACATCGACGGCATTCTTTCGGCCAAGGGCGCGCGCCTCGTCGCCCTCTGCGACTGCGACTCGAAGGTGCTGGCGCGGAACGTGGAAAAGCTCGGGAAGAAGGGCGTGAAGGTCGAGGCTTTTGCCGACTACCGGAAGTTGTGCGAGTCGAAGGACATCGACGCCGTTTGCATCGCCACCCCGAACCACACCCACTGCCTGATCGCCATCACCGCCGCGGCGAACGGCAAGCATGTCTATGTCGAGAAGCCGGTTTCCCACAACGTCTGGGAAGGCCGCAAGCTGGCCGAGGCCCAGGCGAAATACGGCAAGATCATCCAGCACGGCTTCCAGCGCCGCTCCGAGACCTGCTGGGAAGAAGCCTTCGCGTGGCTGAAGGAAGGCAACCTCGGCAAGCTCACCCTTGCCCGCGGCTTCTGCTACAAGCCGCGGCCGTCGATCGGCAAGGTCGAGGCGCCGAAGAAGGCACCGGAAGAAGTCGACTACGACCTGTGGGCCGGCCCGCGCGAAACCGCGCCGGTGAAGAGGCGGCAGTTCCACTACGACTGGCACTGGCAGTCGACTTATGGCAACGGCGATCTCGGCAACCAGGGGCCGCACCAGCTCGATGTCTGCCGCTGGGCGCTCGGCGATCCGAAGGAGCTGCCCAAATCCGTCATTTCCTGCGGTGGCCGTTTCGCCCATGACGACGATGGCGATATCGCCAACACCCAGATCGTGTTCCTCGGCTACGAGCCCGCGCCGATCCTGTTCGAAGTCCGCGGCTTGCCGAAGAAGGGCGTCGACTACAAGTCCGGCATGGATGACTTCAAGGGCCAGCAGATCGGCAACCTGATCGAATACGAAGGCGGCTGGCTCGCCGGCGGCCATGGCGCGGGTTGCAGCGTGTTCGACACCGCCGGTAAAAAAGTGAAGGAGTTCAAAGGCGGCCGCTCCCACTTCCAGAGCTGGGTCGATGCGATCCGCTCCGGCAAACAGGACCCGATCCACTCCGCCGAAAGCGGCCACCTTTCCTCGGCCCTCGCCCACATCGGCAATATCTCGTGGGACCTGGGCCAGGGCGCGTCGGCCTCCGCGATCCAGGAAGCCTTCCCCCACCCCGCCGCCGCCGATGCGGTGGTCCGCATGGCCGCCCACCTCGCCGCGAACGGCGTCGATCCCGCCAAGCAACCGGTCCGCCTCGGGGCTGCGCTGACCCTGGACGGCGCCAAGGAAACCTTCACCGGCACTCACGCTGAAAAGGCGAACGCGCTGCTTAAAGGCAGCTACCGGAAAGGCTTCGAGATCACGGTCTGAACATGCGCCGGATTCACCGGTCCATCTCCGCCCACACCTGCATCCAGTCGCGCGACCAGGCCTGGTTCCCTTCGAAGGACTGCTCGGTCCAGTCCAACAGGTTTTTCTTTATCACAACTTTATTCTGAAGTTGCTCCTGACAGGGTAATCCCGAGTGGGACCGCCCCATGCTGGCCTCCCCGCGGAGGCCGGCATGCCGGTCGGCCTTTCACCACAATCCCCGCAAGTAAGCGGCATTCACCGAGATCAGCGATTCCTCGATCCGGTCCGGCATCTCCGGTGCCAATGACTCGGCCGGATGAGTCGTCGTCACCGCCAGCGACTTCATCCCCGCCGCCTTGGCCGCCCGGATCCCGACGTGGGCGTCTTCGATCACGACGCAACTCGCAGGCTCCGCACCAAGCTTCGCCGCCGCCTTGAGAAACACCTCCGGGTCCGGCTTGCCGCGCGTCACGTTTTCCGATGCGGCGATGTCTCTAAAGAACCCGCCGAGCCCGGTGATCTCCAGCACACACTCGACATTCGCCCGCGGTGTGGAAGTGCCGATCGCGCAGGGAATCCCCGCCGCGGCAAGGTCTTCCAACAAGGCCACGACTCCCGGCAAGGGCTCGATCCCTTCCGCCCGCAAGATCTCGCGGTAGAGCCCTTCCTTCCGGTCGCCTAGCTGCTGGATCCGCTCGCGGTCCCCCTCTTCCGCCCAGCCGAGGAAGGGCAGGATGCTTTCGTTCCGCTGGCCGAAGGTGGCAACGAAGGTCTCGCGCGTGAGTTCTTTCCCAAGTTCCGCCGCGAGCGCGAACCAGGATCGTTCGTGGGCTTCGTGGGAGTCGATCACCACGCCATCGAAATCAAAGATCACCGCTGCCAAGGCCATCCGCGAAACATGGGTCCCGGCACCACCGCTGGCAAGTGACAGCACCTGCTGAAACTTGTCCGTCCCTCTGCGCTCCTACTTCGGCGAGCGAGCCGGACCCCCGTTTGGCTCAGGCAAATACCGCGGTCGCGGGCTTGCCCTTGTTGCCGACGGTGAACGGCCGGCCGCTCGGGCTCATCACGCCTTGCTCGATGGGCATGCCGCAGGCGTAGGCGACGGTGGCGTGGAGGTCGCCGACGCTGACCGGATCGCTGGCGACGTGTCCGCCGGCAGCATCGCTGGCACCATGGACGTAGCCACGTTTCGCCCCGCCACCGGCGAGGACGCAGGAGAAAACTCCCGGGTGGTGGCCGCGGCCGCTGCCATCGAACTGCGGCTTGCGGCCGAATTCGGTGGCGACGACCACCATGGTGCTTTCCAACAGGCCGCGCGATTCGAGATCGCTGATGAGGGCGGCGAAGGCGGTGTCGAATTCCGAACCCCGGTCTTCCATCCCACCCTCGATGTCCTTGTGCATGTCCCAGCCGCCGCTCTCGACCTCGACATAACGGACGCCGCCCTCGATCAGACGGCGGGCGAGGAGGCAGCCTTGGCCGAAGCGGTTCGTGCCGTATTTCGTACGCAGGTTTTCAGGCTCCTTCTTGAGATCGAAACACTCGAGATCCTTGCCCTTCATGAGGCGCAGGGTGCTTTCGTAGAAATCATTGTAAGCGGCCACGCTGCTGTCCTTCACGCTGCTGGTGAATTTCCGGTCCATGTCGCTCAGGAGCGCGAGGCGCTGTTCCATGATGTTGGCGTCGGTGCTGGAGACCGCGTGCGGGAGCCCCTCGCCGGGGTCGAGGATCGGCAACGGACTCATGGTGGCGGGGAAAAATCCGTTGCCGTGGTTGGACGGGCGGTTGACGCAGACGCTGCTGGGCAGGGTCGGATGGCTGGGTCCGAGGTAGTTCTGCGCCCAGGCACCGAGCGTCGGATGGACGATGGTGCCGCGCTTCTCGAAGCCGGTGCGCATCAGGTAGCGGGCGGGTTCGTGGACGCCGACCTTGGCGGTCATGCTGCGGATGACGGTGATCTTATCGGCCACTTTCGCCGTTTCCGGCAGGTAGGAGGAAACCTGGAATCCCGCCTTGGTGCTCACCGCGCTGCCGGGGCCCTTCGACGCACCGGTCTTGGGATCGAAGCTGTCGATCTGGCTCAGTCCGCCTGACAGCTGGAGCATGATGACCGCCTTGGCCTTGCCAAATCCCGGACCACGGGCAGCGGCCGGATTGGCCGCGACCGCCTCCGCGGCAAACAGGTTCTCACCGGGCAAATACGGCAGCAGGCTGAGGCCGAAGGCCGCCTGTGCCATGCGCTCGACGAACGAGCGGCGGGAGATTTCATTGAACCGGAGCAGATCGGATTTCATGGGGGTTCGAGCGTTGGGATCAGGGGATGAAGAGGAATTCGCGGGAGTTCAGAAGCACCCATGCGAGGTCGGTGAGGCCGAGGCCTTTGCCCATCGCGGCGGTGGCGATCGCGGTTTCCTCCGGGGTGGGTTGGCGGCTCAGGAAACTCAGGTAAAGCGATGAAATCTGTTCGGCGGGCTTTGCCGACTTCTTCGCGGTGACCAGCGCCTTGGAATCCCCGGTGATCATTTCCTGCACCGGACCATTCATGAGCTGAAGCATCTGGGGCACGCTGCCGTCCGTCGTGTTCGTGTCGGAAACGAGCCGGTCGCTCTGGCCGAACAGCCGCAGGAAATGGTTCTCCGGCGCGGGCTGTTGCAACTCGCTGGCCCGCGCGAGAAGCAGGCCGGAGCGGATTTCCGGTTTGCCTCCTTCATAGAGCCCGACAAGGGCGCGGGGATTGATGCTGCCGCCTTTTTTGCCACCACTGCCAGCGCGCATCTGGTTGCCATCGGCCTTCAGTTCCGCAAGCACCCTGGTGACGGTCGCCGCATTGATCTGGTTGTCGGGAATGACCGTCTTCTGGAGATTGTCGCCGCGCCGGAGCAAAAGCTGGTCCGCCTCACCACCCGAGGTCACCGTGACGATGGAATCCCACGCCTGCTCCGCGCTCATCCGGCGGAGCGTGGGACCCTGGAACCGGAACTTCTTCGGATCCTCCGGAGCCTCGCTCGCCCGGCGCTGATAGGCTGCGGTGTTGAAAAGGATCCGCTGGAATTCCCGCAAGTCGAATTTCGCCTGCTTCATGTAGGTCGTGATCTGTGCCAACAACTCGGGGTTGCTGGCCTGCGAGGGATCATCCAAATCTGAAACCGGCTCCTGCACGGCGATGCCGAAAACCTTCCGCCACACCCGGTTGGCGATGTTGGCGGCGAAACGGGGATTTTCCGGATGCACCATCCACGCGGCGAATTCATTGCGAAGTTTCGACGGCTTCACGTCGTCCATCGGAAAGGCGTCGTTGGCCTTCGTGGTCTCGCTCCAGCGGATCAGCTCGGGTTTCACGGATTCACCCGGCTTCGCATCCTTGTATTGATAGTCGTCCGGAAACTTCAGGTGATTCGAGGGAAGATCGACCAGATTGTAGGCATTTCCCACCAACAGCATCGCAACCTGCTTCTGGTTGGCCATCGGAATGTCCCCGCTCTTCGCCAGGCGGCGCGACTTCCTGTAAACATCCTCATGATACCCGTCCGTCGCTCCGAAGAATGCCGCCATGCCGTAGAAATCCCGCTGCGACCAGTCCGCGAACGGATGGTCATGGCATTGCGCGCAGGAAACGTTGGCCCCGAGGAATGTCGTTAGAAGATTGGAAACCCCGTCGAGCGGCATTTGCGCGTCGCGCAGGAGGAAGCCGGCCGCGCCGTTCTCATTGAGCTTGCCGTCCGCGGTCAGCATGTCGCGCACCATCACGTCCCACGGCAGGTTCATGGCGATCTGGTCCTTCAGCCAGTCCTCGTAGAGAAATGCCCTCGCGCCTTTCCCGTAGTCGTCCTTCACCCGCAGCATGTCGGCCAGCCAGTTGTACATCTGCATCGTGTAGCCGGGAGAGTTAAGCAGCGTGTTGATCAACTTCGCGCGCTTGTCCGACGACGGATCCGTCAGGAACGAATTCGCCTCCTCCTCGGTGGGGATGCGGCCGATCGCGTCGAGATAGAGCCGTCGGACGAACTGCGCGTCGCTGGTCGGCGGATTCGGCGCGGTGCTGCTCAGTTTGAGTCCGGCGTTGATCGAATCGTCGATCCGCGCCGCAGCTTTCGTGATAATCTCCTGTGCCATCGGCGGCCGGGGTTGGGCGCTCTTGCAGATCTTTGCGAATTCCTGGTCCGCAGCACTCAAGCGGGCGATCGGGAAGCGCACGATCTTCTGGTCCCGCTTTTCCACCGTCACGATCCCGTTTTCGAGCGCCCGGAATTTCGCCTCAAGCTTCTCCCCGCTCGACGCCGTCCAGAAATGCCAGGAAATCGACGCGGCCGGCACCTGATCCGCCGGCACCGCCACCTCACCCCCGCCCGCCCGGCGCTTTCTGGCCTTTTTTCCCGGAGCCGCCTCGAGCAAGACCACGGAGGTCATCAAGAAAGTCGCGCAAAGAAGGAATGGGGTGCGATTCATGAGGTGGGGCGGTGGGAGATACACTCCACCTGTCACCCGGAGTTGCCGATGTTTTTCCAAGCTTCCGGCTTGCCACGTCCCGCCGCGGGGCACGGGCTCCGGGTGTTCACCTTTCGGCGATGCGGAATTGAATGGGCTGCCGGCTTCCGGGGACCGTTCTGCGGGCCGGAGGCTCCGCGCACCCGGGAGCGGCCGCTAGTGCTTGAATGCCCCTCCCTCTGCAAAAGCGGTATCGAGAAAACTCCGGCGGGCCATGGTTCAGTAACGCTGGAGTTCTTCCCGGGTGAATTTGACGCCCTTGGAGTCGCCCGCGGTTTGCCTGAGGCGCTCGATCATCGAATCGACCGAGGCGTCGGGGTTCGAGACCGCATCGGCCAGCAACTTGCGAACCAGGGAGTTCAAACTGGTTCCTCTCGCCCGGGCATAGCTGCGTCCGCGATTCAGTAGCTCATCGTCGATGGAAAGGGTGATCTTCGCCATGCACCCAGGCTATGTGCGCACGGGCTGTTTGTCCATCCGGTGAAAAACGTCCCAAGTGTAGCCAACCAGCTGGCTGAAGTGGAGCCTGAATTCTCCGATCGAGCGGAGCGGCCCGCGGGATTGTCTGCCATGGTGTTCGGCCTGTCAGTTTCCGAACTCTCTTGGGATTATTTCGCGCCGATCATCCCGCGGATCAGAAGCACACAAACCCCTGCAAACACCACGACGCTTATCCCGAGGAGCGCCCACCCGATCAAACGATTGGCCGTATGACTCTCCACCCGCATCCTCTCAAAGACGTGGCCGCAGTGCTCGCATACCAGCGCCTGGTCCCTGCCGGGAAAGAAGGCGGCCCACGCGCCAAGAGCAAAGATCCTGCCCCAATCCCGCCCTTCGAGCTCAATCTTTATACGCTTCGTTTCTCTTTTGCAGCGAGGGCACCTGTGCTGAACCGCCAACGCAGGATCAGGCGAAGACGACAGATCGGATAGCGTGTCAATTTGCATTTGGTTTCTGTCGAGCGTAAAAGGTCTGCCTCCCGCTACTGGGAGCGCCCCTCCGATTCAGATATGGGTTTCTCATCGCCATCACACATCCACTCCGGAGCGGTAGCGGGTTGGACAGCGCCGTCTTGTTCGGCATCGATTTGTTCCCTTGCTTCCTCAAGCAGCTTTTCTTTGTCATCAGCGCTAAAAAGCTCATCGAATGCTTGGGTAAACTGAGGCGTCTCTCGAAATGCTTTCAATAGAGGCCAATTTAGAAAATTCTCTTTAGGTATAGCCTCATTCGCGTCAGGTTAAGGCCCGGATCCCTGATTCCACGGGGGATTGACGACGCCGTTTGTCCCGCATGACGTGGTCGGGGTAGGGCTCGAAATCGAA
>JAYTLR010000143.1:0-25271 GCA_043729195.1 Akkermansia sp. | reverse complement strand
GCCGGTGTTGCATTGAGTCCAAGGTCATTTGCCTCGATTCTTTGCGCCCTAATCGGCAGCATCCATCTGTGAACGCGCTCGCCGTCTTGCTTGCCCTCTCCTTGCCCCTGGCCGCCACCACCATTTCCGTGGTCCCGGTCTTCGAGCCGCTGAGCATGCACGGCACCGATGTCGATGAAGGTATCACCGATACCGGGGAGGCACTCCAGGCCACGGTCGCCAGCCGACCGATGGCGCTTACCGGAGCCCTGCCGGAGATCCTCGTCGAGTCCATCCGCTCGCCCCACAAGTTCCCGACCAACAACCCCAACTACAAGGTCGAGGAAGTGAACCTCCTCATCCTTTGTAACATCGGCATCACCGCCGAGACCAAGGACGACGGGCTTCACGTTGTCTTGAATGTGGCCACCTTGAACGTTCCCGAAGGCGTCGATCTAACCGGCCGGCAGGTGCTCAAGCTCGCCCTCGTGGCCATCCGCAAGACGCTCGAGGAATATCAGAGGCCACAGACCGAGCCGCTGAAAGTCCAGGTCGCCGTCACCGGCACCGACGAGGGTACGGCGTCGCTACAAGACCTCGGCATCGCCTTCACGCTTGGCGAAGAGTGATTGCCGCCTTTTCCCTTTCCAAACCCCGCGCCGCCTTGCTTGGATCGGCCAACGCCACCCCACCGAATGAGTTTTAAAGGATCCGCCCCACGCCAGTTCAAACGAGCCGTCCTCAAACTCAGCGGGGAAGCCCTGCGCGAGCCCGGCAGCACGGACAATATCTCGCCGGAAATCGTCGAGCGGATCGCCCGCGAAGTCCGCGATGCGCTCGCCCCCGGCGACCTTCAGCTCGGCATCGTGGTCGGCGGCGGGAACTTCTGGCGGGGTGCCGCCGCCAGCGCCCGCGGGATGGACCGCGCCACGGCGGACTACATGGGCATGCTCGCCACCGTCATGAACTCGCTGGCGCTCCACGCTTCGCTGGAGCACCACGGCGTGCCCTGCGTCGTCCACTCCGCCATCGAGATGAAAAACGTCGCGGAGACCTTCATCCGGCGGAAGGCCGAGCGCCACCTCGAGGAAGGTCGCGTGGTCATTTTCGCCGCCGGCACCGGCAGCCCCTTCTTTTCCACCGACACCACCGCCGCCCTCCGGGCCAGCGAAATGGGGGCCGAGGTGGTCTTCAAGGCCACCATGGTCGATGGCGTTTACGATTCGGATCCCAAGAAGAACCCCGATGCCGTCCGTTACAGCCGCATCGGCTTCCACGAGTGCATCACCCGCCAGCTCAAGGTCATGGACGCCACCGCCTTCAGCCTGTGCATGGACAATTCCATCCCGATCGTCATCTTCGACCTCGGCCCCGTGGGCAATATCACCAAGGCCCTTCGCGGCGAACCCATCGGCACCGTGGTCTGCGGTGACGAGCCCGCCACCACCTGAATTCCCACCTCACCGACATGGACCCGGAAACCGCCATCCTCGAAACCGAAGACGCCATGGAGAAGGCCGTGGAGTATCTGCTTCACGAATTCGCCACCGTCCGCACCGGCAAGGCCTCGCCCGGCCTGATTGAAAACATGGACGTCTATGTCCACAGCTACGGCGGCACCCAGAAGCTCAAGTCGCTCGCCTTCATCAGCGCGCCGGAAGCCCGCATGCTGGAGGTGAAGGTTTTCGATCCCTCCACCACCCAGGACATCGAGCGCGCCATCCGGGAGTCCCGCCTCGGCCTCAACCCCGCCGCCGCCGGGAGCTCCCTGCGCATCCCGATCCCCGAGCTTTCCGAAGAGCGCCGCGTTCAGATGGTCAAGCTCGTCAAGCAGCTCTCCGAGGAGGCCAAGGTCCGCGTCCGCTCCATCCGCAAGGAAGGCATGGACATGGCGAAGAAGCTCAAGGTCGACAACCTCCTCACCGAAGACGGCCAGAAAGACCACGAGTCCCAGGTCCAGAAGCTCACCGACAAGTTTATCAAGGTCATCGACGAGCACATCGTCGCCAAGGAGAAGGAAGTGATGAAGGTGTAGTCGGGCCGCAGGTCTCGGCACTTGGCTGTTTACCGGGACCGCGGATCTTTAGTCCGCAGAACGGTCCCCGGAAGCCCGCCGCCCGTTCAAGCCCGCATTGCCGAAGCGTGAACCTCCCGTGCTTCTGCGGGGCAGAGCCTCCGCGCACCCGGTGTTGAGCCTGGATGTCTTCCGCGTGCACCGCTTCCCGCATTGACTTCCCCGTAACTCCGCCGCTCATTTCCCATCATGGGAATGAAAGGGCGCATCCTCCTCCACCTGGCCGCCGCACTGGCGGGGTGGGGGATCGTGCAGTCGCTGAGACCGTTGTTTTCGGACCAGCAGCTTGATGGGGAAGGCCTCGCGACCCATTCCGCGGCTGCCGGGAAGTTCCGCACTGCCGTTCCGGCGGATCGCCCGGCGGGAGAGCTGCTTCTCAAGCGCCTCGCGGCCGGCGATTCCTTGCCCGAGGTGAATTACGGCGAATCCGCTTTGGCAGAGCGATATGCGGAGGCTTTGCAGGACATTGGGATCGATCCCGCCACGTTTTCGTCGTCCTACCCGGGCTTCGATCCAACGCGAAAAGGCCTCTGCTACAGCATTCTGCAGAGCTTTCTGGCTTCCAGCCTCGAGTGGCATGACGGCCTCGATCTCCGGCACGCGTTTCGCCACGGAAGGATCGAGGCCATGGAACTCCACGACATCTTCGCCGCGGAACTCCCGATCCTGGCAGGCACCGACTTGGTCCGGCTCAGCCTCTACGACCAGATAGCCGATCTGGATCCCGACCGGGCTGAAGTGCTGTTAGAACCCCTGGCTGAAGCTGCAGCCACCGGTGCCAGGCTCTGGGCGGCGAGATCTTTTGCGTCCGGCTTCACCCTCGAATCGTTCCTCGCCCTCATGCGCAATGTTCCCGAACCGGAAGGGAATGAAGGGAACGGGGGGCGCCGGAACGCTTGGCGGGATCGGACGCGGTCGTTCTTGGAGCGTCACGGCGGGGAGTATCTCCGCTGGGTGGAGCAGCTTCCCGCGGGCGCGGATCGCGACGCGGCGGCCGCCGGCCTGCTGGACTATCTCGATCCGGGCGATCCTGCCCTCGTCACCCGGGTCCGCGCCCTGATCGAGTATCCCGATTTGTCCGCGGATCCTGCGCCCCGTTAGCTGTTCATGAAGCCGCTCCGCCACTCACTTCCAAGCCTGGTCGGCGCGCTTTTTGCCGGTGCGTTGTCAGGAGTATTCGGCCCGTCCTTGATGGATGGTATCGACGGTGGAGATCGTTCTCCACCTGGCGGTCAAGTCCCGGCGACGGGCGCTTCCGCGACGTCCGTCACCGGCAGCGCCACCGACCGGCAGATGAAAGGTGGGGAGCGGGTGTCCGCCGCATATGCCGGGGCCTGGGAGATCCTCAAGGACGGCAAAGTCGATCCTTACCCTCGAGCCGCGTTGCAAAGGGCCTTGCTGGAGGAATGGTGCATGCTCGATCTCGAAGCCGCCCTCCACGCCGCCATCGGAGAATCCATGATTGAAGGCTGCTCGCCCGGCATTGAAGCGAGGTCCGAGGAAGTTTGGGCATGGATCCGGGAGTCCAAGTTCGGGCTTTCCACGTGGCCGTTGCTTCGAACTTGGATCGAGGTCGCCGGAGAAACGGACCCTCGGATGTTGCTCCGGCGCTTCGACGAGCTTCCGCCCGATCCTGTCCCAGTGAAGCGGGCACCCGGACAAGGTTCCTCTGATAAGTATGGCGCTTTCGGAAACGATTCATTCTCCGGCGAGACAGGCTGGCGGGACTCTGGATTCCTGAAGCAAACGACACGGACTTTGGGAGGGCCGGACTTTCCCTTCGAGACGACATCCACACCTCGCGAACAGGCATTGCTCGCGATCGTGAACCACGCTCATGAAGAAAGCCCGGACGCATCCTTGGCCGGGGAACTCATGGCGAGGGTCGCCTCGTCCACCGCGGACGAGGAGGACGGATACCGGCGGGCAAGCATCGTGCACGCCCTTTCATCCTACGATGCCGCCACTCTCGAAAGCCGCCTCCGTGCAGCGGAAAATTCTCTAGTCCGGGATCTGTATCTCGACGCCTACGCGGACAAGTTCCGACAAGTGGATCCGCCCCAGCGTGCGGCAGAGTCGGCAGCAATCCCCGCAGATCTCCGCGTAGAAGTTTTGCAACGCTTCGGCCCGCTCGACGAGCCGTAAGGCCGGTCTCTGGATTACTTCTCCCGCATCCCGCTGGCAACTTCCTGTCGTGGCAAAAGGTCTGCCTCTCCGTCTCCTCGCCGTCGCGTCGGGACGGGACGGACCGTTCTGCGGACTGCCTACTTCGCTAAAGCTACGAAGGCCTGAAAAGATCCGCGGTCCCGGTGAAAGGCCCGTGGGAGGGCGAACTCCTTGGCGATGCGGACTTGAAGGGGCGGCGAGGCGGGTGAGACCGTTCAGCGGACTAGCGGAGGGGGATGAGCTTGACCGGTCCGAGAAGGCCGGAGGGGAGCGTCGGCCAGGTGGAGGCGTCGAAGGGCTTGTAGTCGATGTTGACGAAGTTGATCTCGTGGAAAGCCTTCCACTCCACCTTGCGGCGGTCGAGGTCGGCGATGCGGTTGGCGGCGAGGTTGGTGACTTCGACTTCGAGGACGTTGTTGCCCTTCTCTAACAGCCCAAGAAGCGGCAGCCGGTGCGGCGGGGCCCAGCAGGTGCCGGCGGGCTTGCCGTTGAGGCGGACTTTGGCGGTGTGGGCGATTTCGCCGAGGTCGAGCAGGGCGTGGGTGAGGCCCTTCGCGTCGAACTCCAGGCGGTAAAGCGCGGTGCCGGAGAAGTTGCGGTAGGTATCGCCGGCTTGAGCGGTCCAGGAGTCGAGCGTGGAGGCTTCGAAGGGTGGGGGCAGGGCGGGGCCGCCGTCGAGGAAGCGGACCTGCCAGGTGCCTGTTAGAGGGATGGGATCGCCGGAAGGTTCGAGGTCGGTCCAGCGCGGGCCTTCGGCTTCTTTGTTGGAGTAAGTGCGGATGATGCGGGATTCCCCGGGGGCGAGGACGAGGCGGATGCCTTCGCCGCGAAGCGCCACGCCGCTCTTGCCGGACATCGGGTCGAGCAGGACGGCGGACTGGTGCGGGCGGGAGAGTTTAACGCTGGAGTCGATGGCTTTGCCGGACGAGTTGACGAGGAAGTAGGCGTGACCGTCATCGAGCAGGCGGCGGACGTGGCGGATGCCGAGGCGGGCGAGGTCGTTCTCGGCGGGCGTTGCACCGACTTTCCGGAAGATAGGTAGTGCATCGGAAGTGCTGACATAGTCGATGTTCGTTTCGAGCGTGGCCAGTTGTGCGCGCCGGGACTTCAGGTCAAAGTAACCCGGCACGTCGCGACCGGGCTTGCCGAGGGCGATGATGATTGCGCCTTGCTCGCGAAGCTGTGCGAGGCGGGCGGCGGTCTTCTCGGGTAGGTAGCGGGATTCGGGGACGATGAGCAGGGGGTAGCGGTTGCCGCCGGAGACGAGCTGGCGATCCTTCACCTCCAGAGCATCGACCAAGCGGTCGGAAACAAAGTCCGTGCTCACGCCGCCATCGCGGAGTGCCATCGCCGCGCGGTGGAAGGGCGAGCCGTGCAGCCACTGGTCCTGGTTGTGCATGGTGAAGAGCGGCAGTTTCTCTTCGCCGGAGTGCCAGAGGTCGTGAATGGGGAAATAGAGCAGGATATCGGCGTCCGGCTTGCCCGACTGGAGGACGGATTGGACGCGGGTGATGTAGGCGTTGAAGTGGGGCAGGTCTTTCCACAGGCCGCCGTTCGGGCCCATGTGGGTGGAGGCGTAGAACAGCCAGCCGGGCCAGGGGGCGTCCTGTGGCGAGTAGGGGATGCCGTGGAAGAGGATGTGGTTCACGCCACCGAGCCAGACGAAGTCGGCGGCTTCCTTGAGGGCGGCGGGGGTGACTTGGAAATGTTCGCCGAGCCAGGTGAAGGTCTCCGCGGAGACGAGCTTCTTGCCGGTGAGGTGGGCGGCGGAGGAAGCGAACTGGAGCATCGGGATCTGGGCCTCGTCGACGTGGCGGAAGATCTCGGTCTCGGGGATGTCGGCGACGGCGTAGTGGTCTAACAAGTTGCCGGGCGAGCCGTGGGCCTGGTTGCGGGTGAGGCTGCCGCGTTGCTTCGCCCAGTCGTGCCACTTGGCGAGGTAGTCGCGGTGGAGATCGCTCATCGTTTCGCGGTAGTCGGCGCGGACGCGGGCGACGGTGTCGGCCTCGCCTTCGCCGTGGAAGGCGGGGAGTTGCGCGCGAAGGTCGTAGCCGCGGAGCTGTTGGAACTTCGTGAAGAAGTCGTCGGTCCAGCCGGCGAGGTAATACTCGAAGGAGTCGTGGAAATGGGCGCGCGGTTCGGGGACTTCGGGGCGGTCGAGGGCGGGGTCGAAGGACTTGAGGTAGCGATCGATGGAGTCCGTCGAGAAGGGATCGAGCACCCAGCCGGCCCCGCCGGGAGCGGCGCGCTTCACTTTCTGGATGCCGTGCTTGGAAACGAGGCCGTGGATCCGCCAGTTGCCGGTGGGGGCGGTCCATTCGAGGCGGCCGGATTTGACGTGGGGGCGGAGGTCGACGGGCTCGCCCTCGTCGGGCCAGGCGGAGAGGACTTCGAGCTTTCCTTTGGGCAGGCTGAGGGTCACGGATTTCCCTCCCTCCACCTTCGACTTGATGCTTTCAAGCGATGCCGAGGCGTCTGCTTCCTTCACCTGTGGGCCGCCAAATGGCCAGCCGGTACCGGTGGTGAGGTCGACGCCCATGCCGAGGCGGGCGGCCTCTTTGGCGGTGTGGGCGTAGGCGGCGGTCCACTTTTCAGAGAGGAAAGGCAGGTCGCGCGATTCGTAGCCCTTCGCGCCGTAGATCGGGCAGATCTCGACGCCGCCGATGCCGGCTTTGGAGAAGGCCTCCAGCTCGCGGGTCAGGTTCGCCGCGTCGACGCCGCTGCCGAGCCACCACCAGCGGGTCCACGGCTTGGCCTCGTGGGTGACCGACGGCCACGCGGTGTCATCGGCGTGCGCCAGCGGGGACAGGGCGAGGAGGGTAAGGGCGAGGGTTTTCATCGGAGCTCGGGCAGTAGAGGGCAAATCACGGCTGGAGGACAGTCACCCGAACGGGGAGCGGCGGGAAGGCTGGAGCGGGGCGGATTGTTTCAGGCATCCGAAACTCCGTCTTGCACCCCCGGCCCGGAGCGCCAAGCATCCGCCCGCCATGACCCACGATCCGGACCAGCACGCCTCACTGGGGGCGATGTATTCCGACTACTTCCTCGATTACGCCTCTTACGTCATCCTGGAGCGCGCCGTGCCGCACCTGAACGACGGCCTCAAGCCGGTCCAGCGGCGCATCCTGCACTCGCTGAAGGAGCTCGACGACGGCCGCTACAACAAGGTGGCGAACGTGGTGGGGAACACGATGAAGTATCATCCGCACGGCGACCAGTCGATCGGCGACGCCATGGTGCAGCTCGGCCAGAAAGAGCTGCTGATCGACACCCAGGGCAACTGGGGCAACACCCTGACCGGCGACGGCGCGGCCGCCCCGCGCTACATCGAAGCCCGGCTGACGAAGTTCGCGCTCGATATCACCTTCAATCCGAAGACGACCGATTGGACCCCGTCCTACGACGGCCGCAACAAGGAGCCGGTCACCTTGCCGGTGAAGTTCCCGCTGCTCCTTGCGCAGGGCGTTGAAGGCATCGCCGTCGGACTCGCGTGCAAGATGCTGCCGCACAATTTCCTCGAGCTGATCGACGCCTCGATCGCCGTGCTGCGGAAAGAACCGTTCGTGCTGCTACCCGATTTCCCGACCGGCGGGATCATGGACGCCAGCGACTACAAGGACGGCCTGCGCGGCGGCAAGGTCCGGGTCCGGGCGCGGATCTCGACGGAGAAGAAAGGTATCCTGCGGATCACCCAGATTCCATTCGGCACCACCACCGGGAACCTGATGGATTCCATCGTCGCGGCGGCCGACAAGGGGAAGATCAAGATCGCCAAGATCGAGGACAACACCGCGGCCGATGTCGACATCCTGGTCATCTTGCCGTCCGGCGTGGATGCGGAGAATCTGCGCGACGCCCTGTATGCCTTCACCGACTGCGAGCTCGGCATTTCTCCGAACGCCTGCGTCATCGCCGATGACAAGCCGCAGTTCCTTGGCGTCTCCGAGATCCTGCGCCGGAACACCGAGCAGACCCGCGAGCTGCTCCGCATGGAGCTGGAGATCCGCCTCGGCGAACTGGCGGAGAAGTGGCACTTCAGCTCGTTGGAGAAGATCTTCATCGAGAACCGCATCTACCGCGACATCGAGGAATGCACGACTTGGGAAGCGGTGCTCAAGGCGATCGACGACGGGTTGAAGCCGTTCAAGAAGTTGCTCAAGCGCGAGGTCACCGAAGAGGATCTGGTCCGCCTGACTGAGATCAAGATCAAGCGCATCTCCAAGTTCGACTCCTTCAAGGCGGACGAGGAGATCAAGGGACTGGAAAGCGACATCGAGGAGACCGAGAAGAATCTCAAAGGCCTGACCCGCTACACGATCCGCTGGTACGAGGATCTGAAGAAGAAGTATGGCAAGGGCAGGGAACGCCGCACCGAGATCACCACCTTCGATCGCGTTGACCGCAGCCAGGTGATCCTCGCGACCGAGACGCTCTATCTCGACGACAAGAACGGCTTCGCGGGTTACGGGCTGAAGAAGGAGACGCCGATCGAGAAGTGCTCGACGCTCGATGACGTCGTCATTTTCGGCCAGGACGGCAGGATGCGGATCGTCAAGGTGGCGGACAAGTTCTTCGTCGGCCCTCGTCCGATGCGGGTGGCGGTGTTCCGCAAGGACGAGGACCTCATCTATTCAATCATCTACCGCGATGGGAAAGAGGGCGCGATCCTTGCCAAGCGCTTCCGGGTCGGCGGGATCACCCGCGACAAGGAGTATGAGCTGACCAAGGGCACGCCGGGCAGCCGGATCTTCTACTTCGCGGTGCACAGGAGCGAGGCGGAGAGCGCGGAGCAGATGCTGATCGTCCACATCAAGCCGGCCCTGCGCCTGCGGAATGTCAGCCGGCCCTTCAACTTCGGCGAGGTCCAGATCAAGGGCCGCAGCAGCGGCGGGAACATCGTCACCAAGCTGCCGATCGACCGGATCGTGCGGGCACCGAAGGACTTCGATCCAGAGGTCGGGGCGTGACGGGAATGGCGGGTGGTGACCCGAGTTGAGAGCCACCCGGCAAGCTGCTTTCCGGGTTACCGGAACGGCGGGTATTCGGGCATGACGAAGGGGTGCACCGTGCCATCGGCCCGAGGGATGAGCAGCAGGTAGCGGCGATAGTCGGTCTTGGCGGGCCAGCGGGTGTCGCAGAACGGCGCCCAGGAATCGCCGGTCTGGGTGGCCAGCGTGATCTGGGCCATTTCGCCGGGTTGGTCGCTGCCGGGTTCGATGATGACGGCCTTCCCCGACTCGATCTTCGCCGCTTTGCCGCCGAACATCCCGGCGACGACCTGCGGGGTGAAGTTCTGGACGAGCATCTTGCCAATGCCGAAGTTGGCGGCCTCGGTATCCAGCGGAATCACGCGATAGGGCGGGCCGTCTGCTTTGCCGGCGACCAGCACCGCGGTGGCGGTGTCGGAGGCGGGCAGCTGAAACTCGGCGAAAGGCTTGATCTCCATCACCGTGGTGACGCGCAGGGCGGGGCCGTTGAAGGCACCGTTGGCCGGGGGCGGGGCGGGATCGATCGCAAGGCCAAGCGAACGCGAGGCAAGACCCAAGGGATCGGTGAGAAACCCGGCCGACACGGTCAGCCGCCAGCGGGCCACCCAGCCATCGTCGGTTTTTTCCATCACGACGAGCCGGGACGCGGCGGGAACGGCGTCGACGCAAAGCAGGCGAAGGCTGTGAGGCGACCGGGGCTCCTTGGGCGGCGCGGACTGACCCGGTGAGAAGGAGGGAAGGGCCCAGGCCAGTAGCACGATTAGGGAAACTCGAAACATAGGTGGAAGATGAGTCATACTGCGGTCCTCGGGAGCCATTGGAAACTGATGAGATGGAAGCGGCGACCGAAGGCCCGGTTCACCTTTTCGGTCAGACCGGCAAAGCCTGTCTCGGCGGAATCGGTGGGGTCCAAATACTCCGGCATGCGCTGGACGATGGCTTCGCACCAGGCTTCCGCGATGACCTTGCCGTCCGGGTCGGTGGCGGCACCGTAGCCACGGATGCGGAAGGTGTCACCGCGCGCCGTCAGTTCGTTGGCGACGGCGGCGAGCACGTCGGACTGCATGAGGTAGCCGGGAATCCCGCTCGATCGTGCGAGTCCGCTGCCGGCGCTGGCGGCTTCAGGGGCGGGCAACTTCCCGAAATCAGTGGCGGAGACGCTGCGGCCGCCGCCTTTGAAGCTGGCATTCAAGCCGGCGGCTTCGATTGCGGCCTGGGTCGTGCCAAGCAAGCGGGCGTCGCCGCTGCCGCCGGGGCGGCGGTTGATAAAGTCCGCGAGCGAGAGGAAGGGGCCGCGGGCTTTCACTTCCTTGACGATCTCCTCGGCGAGACTCTCGATCTGGGTGTCATCGAGTTCGCGGAAGCCGCACCACTGATTCAGTTCGGTCGGATTCGCAGAAGGTTGGGCAGCTCCGGCGGAGACCAGTCCCGATGATCCGAACGGGGTCTTGCCGGCGCTGGAGAGCGGGTTTCCGTTGAGCAGCTTGGCTTGGTCGCGGGCGGTGCTCAGCAAGGCCCGCCATGCGTCCTTACGGGTGGAATTCACATTGAAGGAACCGTCCAGAAACAGATGGGCAGCGAGCCGGGTGATGGCCTCGGGATGCAGCGCCTGACCTTTGAGCAGGCGCTCCTTGGCAAGCACCGCAGCAGAGGCGGGAATCACCCGGGGATTGAGCAAGCGCTTCTCCGGATCGCCCACGGATTGCTCGAAAAACTCGCCGAGCACCGATGGGGCATCCCGGCTGTCGCTGTAGGGAGCTCCTGAGGGGAATTTCCCGCCGTCGTGCAGGCTCGAGCAGAACCACGCGTCGAACAGGGCGGCATTGGCGAGATAGGAGTGATCGAAAAGCGGCAGATTGTTGGCACTCGCGGCGTTATAGGGGCCGGAGCCTGTCACCTTGTCGGTCTTGATGAAGGGCGAGGCGAACGAGTTTCCGATCGCGCGTTCCACCTGCGGCGCGGCATACGTCACGGTCGAAAACGCGATATCTCCGGGCTCGAACTTGTAGTTGCCGCCCAAGCCGTCGGACTGGAGGACGTCGAGTCCCTTGCTTCCGCGCTCCGCGGCCTGGCCGAAGCGGTCGGCGAAGCCGTTGGCGATCGCGTGGGAGAGCGACATCAGCGAGAGCGGTGGTGCGGCGTCGAGTTGGCGTGTCGCGCAGCGGGTCACGCCGGTCAGGGCGTTGTGACCACCTCCGAAGCGGCCCTGGTCTTTCGAGCTGATGTCAATCAGCACCGAGTCGTATGCCATCGGCAGCGGATCGCAGCGCCAGACTTCCTGGTAAGTGGTCAGTTGGTCGGGCTCGAAGCTGCGCAGCCGGCGCGTGGTGATCACCGGGTTGGTGAGCAGGCGGGGGCTGCTGGCAAAGGCATCACGGGTCCCCGCGGAGGCCTGTTCCACGTTCATGTAGTGGCCGAAGATCATGAAGGGCTTGGGCGTCGAATACTGCGAGACCTTCAGCCGCTGGCTGGAACGGACCTCGGGGAACCAGGCGGGATCCGGCTGGGTGAAATCGATCGAGGTCGGGATCGAATTGCTGCCGAGCGCGAGGCCGCCGTTGCCTCCCTGGTTCTGCGATCCCGCTGCCCGGTGGCCGATCCATTTGTTGCAGTAGGTCCGGACACCGGACGGATTGGGATCCTTGTCCGGGCTCACGATGAACTCGATGGAGTCATCCAGTCCCAGCCCGTTGGCACCGAAGTCAGCAACGATCAGCGCCTGCCGCCCCGGCCCCCAGCCAGGGGAAAGGTTGACGTTCGGGTCGCCACTCCATTCCGAGGTGCTGGTGTCCTTGTCGTGGCCGAAGATCTTGCACTCGCCCGGCTCCAGCGTGTAGCCGGTCGATACGCCCTTTTGGGCGAGTCCGCCGAGGTTTCCGCGCAGCCAGTTGAAGCTCGCCTGGCCGAACTTGTTGCTGGAAGACGCCCAGGCACCGCGGGCGAAGGAGAAGGTATTGTTGCCGACGCCCGACTGGGCCAAGGGGACCGGGGCGCCCTGTGGATTGGTGATCGACCACTGGACCTTGAAAGGAACCGCGAGCAACTGCACCACGAAGCTCGCTCCGGGCGGGATTTCCACCCGCACGTTGTTCGGGTTCCAGACCTTCACCAGCGCGTCCATCTGGAGCAGTATCCGAAATTTTCCGTTTGCCGCCGGATCCGGTTTGGAGACGAACGAGAAGACGAACTGCACGGCGGCGAAGACCGGCTTCGTATAAGAGAACCAGGGATCGGCCAGGGCGCGATGCCGGAAATCCGTCGAGGCACTCTCCGAGCCGTTCATCAGGCGCAAGCTGGGCACTCCATTGGTCCAAGTCAGATTGCGGTAGAGGTTGGCATGGGTCCACAGTTCCTCGAGATGGATGCCCGGCTGCTGGGCGGCATCGCCGAAGAGGTTCAGCATCGTCGCCGGGTTGCTATTGAAGGCGCTGAACTTGCTGTCGTTGGAAATCCCCGCGGTACTGGCGGTGAAACCGTTCACGGCACCGTCGGCCTTGTAGAGCGGCAGGTTGCTGACCTTGCTACGATCCAGTAGGGCGAAGCTGGAAAAGTCGAACTTGAAGCGGCGGCGGGTGACATCCACCGGCAATCCGCGGCTGAAGGCGGTGATATCGTGGAAGAGCGAGCCGGCCTCGGGATTCTTCAGCTCATACTGGCCGGTGCTGAGAAATTTCGAACGCTCCGGATCGTCAGGCCGGATCTCTCCGAGCGATGCGAGGGCTGCCGCGTTGGGGACGATGCCGGCATTGGCTGCGAACAGGGGTTCTGACTTGTCCCCGGTCGCGAACTCCGGCCGAGGTGAACCTGAAACCACGTGAGCCTTCAGCGACTCATCCGCCACCCACCAGGCGAGCTTTCCGGGTTGTTGCCCGGTGGTGACCGGGAGTGCCGGACTGGTCACCGCGCCCGTGGCCGGTCCGGTCTGGGTGCCGAGGGTTCCGGTGCCGACCATCGGAACCTCCTCTTCCTCCAAAGTCTCCGCGAATGTCTTTTGTCGCGCGGCTTCAGGTTCTGCGGAACTGGCGAGCCACCGCACGAACTTCGGCTCCGGTCGCACGGCCAGCCCTTCGTCGGCATTCCACGCTTCATAAACACCGGTCCACTGGCCGTGCGGACTGGTGTCGGCAAGCGCACCGGGGAGCGACTGCCCGGCAGGAACGGACACCCGGCCATCCGGCCCCATCGTCTGCTGCAAATCCCCAAGCGCCAGGACCAAGGACAAGCGTGCGTTGGCCCGCGCCGCCGCCATCGACTGCCCTTGGCTGGTCACCCGCAATTGGACTGCGGAGAGCGACAGCAGGCCCACCGCGATAACCGTCAGCAATACCAGCAACGAAAGCGTGATAACCAGCGCGAAGCCGCGTGCTGGCGGGGAGGGAGGGTGGGGGAATCTCAAAGAACGGTGACCTGGGTTGGTTCTCATGGATTGGGTTTGCGGTGGATTCTATGACGGGGCGGTTCAGGGCACGAGGACTTTCATTCGTGCGAACAGTTTGGGGTTCACGCCGCGAGGAACATAAACCCGGACCCGGTCGGTGGCGGCCGCGGCCGGAGGGGTGAAGGTGAAGTTGTCATCAATTTGGACCACCACGCCGGGGGCGCCGGTCGCCGGTGACCAAGGCGCGATCAGGGCTGTGTTCGTCTCGCAATCCGCCGTGACCCCCGCGGCAACCGACAGGTCGCTACGGCGATAGGTGAAGAGGAGGTAGTTCCCGGCCGCAATGGCGGGTGAACCGATGGGATTGGTCACGAGCTCGAGGGTGGGCAGCAAGGCGGTGTCCATGCCGAGTTTGGGATTTCCGCCGATGACCATTTCCACGCCGTTTTCGATGCTGTCGCTGTCGGGGTCGGCATCGGCACCGATGATCGAGAGGTTGGTTTCTCCCGGGAAGAAGCCGTTGATCCACGAAGCGTAGGATGTGGCGGGGTCGAGGGTCAGAATTCCGGTGGCTTCGGTGAAGGTGTATTTCTTACTGCCAACCGTCTTGGTCCAGACGTTGGAAGCTTCCGTCCAGCCGGGACCGGTGAGGGTGAAAGTGGTGCCGAAGGTTTCCGTTAGAGTGGCGGCATCGACGATAGTCCATGAGCCGGAGGTAAGGGGGGAGACATCGGTGAGGCTGGTATCGATGTTGAAGTCGCCATTGAGGGTGACCGTGCCCGCGCCGGTGATGCGGTTGTTCGTGCCGGAAGTGGTGCCGATCACGAAGTTGAGTCGGGCATTTTCGGCGAGTGCCAGCGTGCCGGCCGTGACCATGGTGTTGCCGGTGTAGGTGTTGGTGCCTTGCAGCATCAGTGTGCCAGCAGTGGTCTTGGTGAGGCCGCCGGTGCCGTTGATGCTGGCGACGTTTTGCAAGGTACCGGATTCGGCGGTGAAGGTGAGGGCTCCGCTTCCGGCCGCGCCGAGGTCGTGACCACCCATGTTCAGAGTGCCGCCGCTGAGTTTGACAGTCGCATTGCTGGTGCCGGTGGAGGACCCGCGGAGGATGTCGCCGGCGACGGCGAGGGTGCCGCCGGTGAGATTGAGGTTTCCGGTGGCAGTGCCTCCGGCCGCTGTCGCATGGCCGAGGCGGATGGAGGTTCCGCCAGAGGCGGCAACGTTTACGATGGCAAGCCCGGAGATGTTGAGCGTTCCCGTGGCGACTCCACTCCCCGTGGTGTTCTCACCGAGCCGGATGGGGTTGGTGAGGTTGTTGAAGGTGGAGCTCCCCCCACCCAGGGAAACGGTTCCAGACGAACCGCCGCCGACCTCCGCCAAGGCCACGATCAAGTTGTCAGCATCGAGTGTTCCTTGGTCGAAGTTGAACACTCCCGAAACCAATCCCGAGGTGGCGTTGGTGGTGCGGCGTCCAAGGGTCATGGTGCCGATGCGCAAGTCGGCGGGGTGGCCGGTCGTGTTAAAAGTGCCGGTCGGGCCGTTGGCCGTGTTCATGTTCGACCATCCTGCGTTCAGGTCGCAGCGGGAAGTGCCTCCGGCCAAGCCGCGAAGCGTTAGCGAGCCGCTTGCGCCATTGAAGGTCAGGCTACCGGTGGAACGGCCGTTGGTGATCGGGAACAGATCGCCGGTGCCTGTGATGTGGATGGTATTCACATGGATCACGTTGGTGCCGCTGCCCAGCTTGAGCGATTGGGTCGAACTGGAGGCGTCCGGAGATGCAAGGAGGAGTTTGTCCGCCTGGATGGTGCTGTTGGCCGCCAGAATCACGGTGGACCCGCCGGCGGAAACGCCACCGCTATTCGTCGGGCTGCCGATGCGGAAGGTGCCGGTTCCAAGATTGGAATAGAAGGTGGAAAGCCCGCTCAGATCCAGCGTGCCGGCGTTGCTGATTTGTGTCGTCGCCCCGTTTCCGATCTGCAAGTTGGCGTTGGTCGGAGCGCCACTGGTGCCGATGGAAAGGGTCCCCAATCCGGTGACGTTCAACTTGGTGGTGGAATTGGCGGGAGAGTTGTAACCCACCGTCACCGAGCCACTCAGTTGGAGCGTCCTACCGCTGCCGATGCTGACGGCATTGGCGGTGGCGGAGTCCGTCCTCGCCAAGAAAGCCCCGCCAAAGGTCGCGCTGGCGGAGGACAGATCGAAGGTGCCGACATTGGTGCCGCCCGCGGCAGATCCGAAGGTGAGGCCGCCGCTAAGCGAGGGGCTGGTGGTGATGAATCTCAGCGTGCCGTTGTCGATGGTGGTGCTGCCGTTGTAGTTGCTCGCGGCGGTGGCGCTCAGGCCGGAGAGGGTCCAGGTGCTGGTGCCCGACTTGATGACGTTTCCAGTGGCTCGGGTGCCATTTTCGATGATCCCGCCGATGGAGTTCACTGAGGCGGTTCCACCCAAGGTCAAATTAGCGGTGCCCGTGTTGCTCGTGCCCAACGTCACATTACCCGTGATGATGAGATTGGCCGTGGTGGGGTTGAGCCCCGGGGTGGCGGTGCTGCCATTATTGTTGGTGATATTGCCAAGCTGGATGGCAGCGATTCCGCTCGTCACATTACTCCCTGCCGTAAAATTGCTGAGTCCGTTACCAATCACCGCGTCCCCCAAGACATGGGTGAGGCCGGCGCCTGCGGTGGCCCGGTCCGAAACGATGGTTCCCGCTTGCATGGTGATCGGCGGACCCGAGAACGCGGTATTGGTCGCGAGGTGCAGGGTGTTGCCGCCGATTGCTACCAAGCCGGAGCCTGACACGGCGGCGGCATTGGCGAGCCGGAGTGTGCCGCCGCTGATGGTGGTGGCCCCGGTGTAGGTGTTGGCAGCGGAGAGCACCCAGGTGCCAGCTCCGGATTTGGTGATGGAGGTCGCACCGGTATTGTCACCGATGATGGCGGCGAGGGTGTTGGCTCCCGTGTTGGCGCCATCGAGGGTGAGGGTCTTTGCGGCCGTGCTGCTGCTGAAGCCCATGGAGCCGGTTGAGGTGAAGTTCACCGCGCCCGTGCCGGAGGCATCGATCGTGCTGGAGGCTTGTAGCGAGAAGAGGCGGTTGGTGCTGACTGCTGCTCCCGTGTATTCCAGCGTGCCGCCGTTCAGGATCAGGTTGGTCGCGGCGTTGGAGGAAGCTCCGATGCTGCTGTTGCTGCTGCCATTGGCGAGGATGGCGGCCTGGAGCGTGCCCGCGCTGATCCGGGTGACACCGGTGTAAGTGTTGCTTGCGCTGAGGCTGAGAGTGCCTGCACCGGTTTTAGCCAGACCTGCGGTGCCTGCGACGAGGCAGTCAAGTTGGGCGCTGTTATTCACGACCTCCATGGTGGGCGTCGTTCCGGCGAGCGTGATCGTGCTTCCAGAACTGACGGTCCATGTTTCTGTGCCTGCGGTGTCGCCAAATTTCCACAAGCCGCCCGTGCGATTTGCTCCAAGGCTGAGCGTGGTATTTGCGGCGATGTTTACGGTGCTGAAGTCCACGGTATCACCCGCCAGCGGGGATGGTGCGGAACCAAGAATCCAATTGGCTCCGGTGGTCCAGTCCTGCGCCCCTCCGGCAGTCTGCACCCACGTGCCGCCGGGAATGACCTCGGCCAGGAACTCGACGGCGGCGATATTGATGTTGTAGCTGGTGCCGGTGCTCGTCGTGAAGGTGGGAGTCACGGTGCTGGGTGTGGCGACCTGGATGTGGCCGGAGGCAAGGCTGCCCCACTGGCTGCCCCAATTGGCGCTGTGGGTCTGAATGAGCGGCGAGTTGGCGGTGGGTGTGCCGGCACTGTTGCCGTTGCCGGAGTTTTCCAGCGCGGCGATGACGATGGAATTGATGGCCGAGGTCGTGATTGGCACCGAGGTGACAGAACTGCCCTTCCTGCTGTTGAAGGCGCCGTAGCCGGGACGCGTGCCCGAGAGAGCGTAGGCGGTGCCGAGTCCGCCGTTCGGGTTGTAGCCTGACACGGTGATGCCGGTGCCGACCGGGCCGGGGTTGTCGAGGTAGTAGATGGCCAGCGCTCCATCCGCAGTGACTCCCGTTTGCTGCACGGCCTCGATCATCTGCACGCCATTGTAGCGCACGCCGAAAATGGCGAAGTGATCGTTGTTGGCATTCTCCGCAGCGATAACCACTACCAGTTTATCCGCGGTGGCGGCGTCGAAGGTGCCGAGGTTGGTAGCCGCTTTGTAGCCGCTGCCGCTTTGCAGGGTGAATGGCTCCGTGGCGTTGACTGTAATCGTTCCGGCGAAGCTGGCGGCTGGTGTCGTAGCCGAGGCGGGAGCGGAAGCAGAGGTGGCAAGCGTGCCTGCACGGATGGAGACGGTGTAGCTGTAGGTGGTGCCTGCCTGTAGGCCGGTGTCGGTATAAGATCGGGAGGTCTGCCACGCGCTGTCGGTTGCGCCCGGATTTCCGGATGTCTCGGTGAACAGGTATTCCACCGTGCCCCCGGTGAAACCGAAGGCGACCTCACCGGGCAGCGCGGTCATGGTGATGGCGGACGAGCTGTTGGCCGTGGGCGGCGAGTCAAAGGTACCCGGTTCCGGCATCAGCGGTGCCCATGTGTAGAGCACGGTGGGATTGGCGGGCAGGCCCACATCCTCCGCGTTTGGCGTGGAGAGCAGTTCGATTTTTGTCACCGCTCCATCGACAGCGGGCAGGTTGATCGCCTCCGTGATGAGGCTGGACTCAGCAAACGGATCAGCCGTGCTCAAATTGGATGCGGCCAGCATGTAGGTTTTCGTCACACCACCCTGCACCACACGCACGCAGTAATCGGAGCCATTGGTGGGACTGAAGATCGACTGCGCCGACGTGCGGTCCGCCGCGACGGTGGGATCAAACAAGCGGATCAATCCGGAGGTGTAAGGACCGATGGGCGGATACGCCATGTTGATGCCCGGGTTTGAGCCAGAAACGGATGCGAGGATGCTGATCACCTGCGTGTCTCGCGTGGTGGGAAACTGCACACCGTTGTTGCTCACGGTGGTGGTGTAGTCTCCGGCCGTTTGATTCCACTGGGCCCAGCTATTGAGCGCAGAGCTCCAGACTACGACATGGCCTTGCAGATAGTCTCGCATCTGGTTCACCGAGTAGTCGGAGAAATGATTCATCAGGTAGGCCGGCTCCTGCCATCCGGTGCCACCACCTTGCATCGGATCCACCTTGTAAGTGCCCACCGGCTTTCCGCCAGCATTGCCGGCCTGCACGGTCGGCGGAATAAAAGCACGCGTGGGCAGATGAAACGCCCACGCGGGACCGGCATGGGTTTCATTGTAGTTCGATGGTGCCTGAATGCCGTGCATGTCGCCCTTGTAAGGATAGGCTGCGCTATCGCCCCAGTGCGGCAGCGACAGTGCATGACCCAGTTCATGATGCAGGATGCCAACACTGGTGCCGCTGCCCACGCCGGCAAATCCACCGGCCTGCCCGCCAGCAAAAGCATTGTAAACATTCAGGTAATACAGACTCCACCGCCCCGACCGTCCCGCCGCACGCTTCAGCGCCCCGTTCCACGCCAACGCGGCGGACTGCTCACCATCGAAGGAGAGGCCCGTCTGTGCCTGGTACTCCGCCTTGGACTTGATCCTGACAGCCTTGGTGCCGACGTCCGCGCGAGGCGGGATGACCAGCTCGGGGAAGACGATATGACCCAGACGTCTGATTTCCAAATCCGCCACCGGCCACTTGGCTTCCAGCTCGGCAAAAGTGTTAGTCGGATAGTTGCCGGTAGTGTCCGCAAAATACTGCACGTCGAACATGGTCATGACGACCTTGGTGGGCGCGCCGATTTCGAGGTTGGTGAGGCTGGTGCTTGCCGCCCCGGCATTCACGGTGATCTGCAAGCCCTTTTTCACCCAGGCAGCGGGGATGATCGCTGTGAAGCTGTTAGCATATGAGTGCTGCACCACTCCCAGTCCGTCCGGAATGGAGACAGGCAACGTGGCCGGACCGGTGAGCGGCAGGACCAAGGTCTGCCCGCTCAGAGTGAGTGTTGCGGAGACCGCTGGCGACACGGGAGCGGCGGGGTCGGTCACATGCACCTTGATCAAGGCTTCCCGGCTCCCGACGAGGCCGAAATACGGATCGCTGGCTTTCAGCACATGGGTCTGGCCGAAGTAAACTGCATTGATCGTGGTCTGCGCCTGCGCGAAGGCGGCACCGAGCGCGAGGGCAAGGATGGAAATCAATTTCATGGGTGGCGGAAACCTTCCGGTCAAGACCGCTGGGGCTTCGGGAGAGTGAATCGATTCTTTCGAGGGTCCAACATCAACAGTATCGCAGATGACGAAAAAACAATGAAGGATCGCTCAGTGTCAATCGAGCCCTTGGGCTGGCTCGCGGCGGCCAGGGGCTGATCCCTTGGGCGAGACCCAATGGCAAGTTCGGCAGCACGTCAGGAGCCCTCGGTGCAGTTGACTTCCATGTTGCCCCGAGACCAAGCCACTGACCGGACTTGGACGCATCATTCGGGCGGGCGAGAGGAACGGGTAATTGAGATCCTTAGTCGCCGAATCCTCCGGTCGTTAATATGGCTTCGCAGATGAGAAAATATACTGGCTCTGCAACGGCTCAGCTCCTGCGGCGGCGCAGAAGTAACATCATGCCGAGACCGCCGAGGAACGCGGCGCTTGGCTCGGGGACCGCGGTCAGGGTGACGAAGCTCGTTCCAGTCGCTTGCGAATTGAAGTTGCCGCCAGCCATCACGTCATTGTAATCGAACAACCACAGATTTCCGCCGAAGGTGTAGGTGGTATTGTCGTCGTAGCCAGTAAAGCCCGCGGTAATCCCCGTGCCCGTGTAGCTGATCAGCGTGATCTTATCGCCCAGGGTCCAAATATTCAGACCTAGGTCCGCCCCAAGCAAATCGAGCGAGACATCCGTGAGCGAAAGAGTGCCGTTTACCGTGATCAAGTCGGCTCCGGTCGGACCGCTGCCAGTGGCTTCATAGGCGAAGGTTGATCCGGAGGTCATGGTCAGGGCGCCGGATGAGAAGGTGCCGACCGAGCCGCCCGGAGTCAGCACGCCGGTCACGTTGAGAGCCCCGGCAATGCTGCCGGTGCCGCCCAGGGTGGCAGCCGCGTCCACGGTCACCGTGCCGCTGCCGGTATTGGAACCGTTCACGAGCAAGGTTCCATTGGAAACCGTTGTGGTTCCGCTGAAGTTGTTGGTTCCCGTCAAGGTCACCGTCCCGCTCGCGGTTTTCACGAGATTGGTCGCGCCGCCGCTGTCGGTGATCGCCGAGGCAATCGTGAACGGTCCGGTGCTGGAATTCATCGTCACGGTCGAGCCGTTGTTGATGACATTTCCGACGCCGATCGCGGCTCCGCTGTTGTCATACGCCCATTCCTTGATCAGGGCACCGCCGGTGTTGTTGGTGAGGACCACCCTCATCCAGCCGTAATTCCCCCCCGTCATGCGGAAGCCGAAATAGCCTTCGGTGCCGGAGACAAACTGTCCGACGCCGTTTCCGAGGTGGGTCTCCGAGGCTCCGTAACCGGGTCCGCCCGGATTTTCCCCGCCGGGTCCTTGGACGAAGGTAGAGAAAGTACTGCTGCCGTTCACCAGCGTGCCCGTCGCCAGGTTCAGCACCGCATCCATTTCGCCCGTGCCACTGCGCACCGGTTGGAAACCCGGACTGTTCCACAACACCGAACCGCCGAAGAACGGGTTGATGTCCCAGCCGGACTGAGGCGCGAGCGCGTTGGTATTCCAGTTGCCCGAATCGACGTCCAGATAGACCCCCGCGAAGTTCGCGGGGATCGAAATGTCCTTCAGGTTGCTGTAAATGATGTCGGCTCCAACAGGTAACGACAGAACTAGGCCGGTCGTGCCGGTGAGTGTGAAAAGGTTGGGTTTCATGGGCTTTTAGTGCTCCGATCGGGTGGTTTGGATCGCCAGTCTCAATCGGCAACTTCAACGCGGAAGAAGGTTGGCTTCTTGGGTCCGCTAGGGGTGGGAACGAAGTTCGGGAATGGCACTCGCACCGCGTCAATCACGCCATCGGTCGCTACTGTCGTCGGCACGGTCACGCTCGCCGTCCATTGGGCAAGGCCTGAACTGAACTCCACGGTGTAGATCAAGCCTTCGTCGAGATAATCGTTGCGACGGCCAAACACTGCATACCAGACGCCCGCATCCTCTTCCAGGATCGGCTGGCCGGTGGCGGTCAACACGCCGCCGGAGTAGGCCAGAGGTGCGGTGGAACTGACCGTCGGATCAGTGCCAAAGGCGTATTCCAGCAAATTCTCGAGGCCATCGTTGTCGGGATCTCCGGTTTTGCCGCCGGTCGCACCATTGGCGGCGGCCCATGCCTCGTAGGGATTCTCCAGCACGAGGGTGTTGCCGACTTTTTTCAGGACATAGCCGGCGATCGGCGTGTGCAGGACCGGTGTGCCGGTGATGCCCGTCGAAGAGCTGATCAGGGGGTAGCTCGGCAAGGTCGGCGTGCCCGTGATCTTGATCGTGCCATTGGTCAGATTGAAGGTGTTTGTGGATGTTGTCGGTGAACCCAAGGTAAAGCCCAACGAGGCACCCGCGCCTACCGTGATCGCCGAGGCATGACTACCGCCGACCAAGGCCAGGGTGCCGGCCGAAACCGTGGTGTTGCCGCTGTAGGTGTTTGCCCCCGAGAGGGTCTGGGTTCCCGTTCCGACCTTGCTCAGGGCACCGGTCCCGGAAATGGCCGCGGCGTAGGCCGCGGGGCTGGTGTTGTCGCCGCCCACGGTCAGGTCCGCGGCACCGAGGTTGACATTGCCTCCGATTGCACCGCCGCCGGTGAGGGAGCCGATCTGGGTGTTAAATCCGGTGATGTCCAGAACCGCGGTGGCCTCATCGGCCATGATGACCGCCGAGTTTTTGCCGAACGCGCCGCTGACATTCGCGACCGACGCCACACCCGCGGCAAGCGTGCCGCTGGTGACCGTCGTCGGCCCGGTGTAGGTGTTCACGCCGCTCAAGGTCTGGACCGCCGAACCCGCTTGGGTGACCGCCAAGGTCCCCGCGCCTGTTCCGGAGAGAACCACCGCGTTGGTGCTGCCGGCCGTGCTCGTCAGCGTCAGGGTGCCGGTCGTGGCGGCCGTGCTGTTGACCACGGACGCCGCGCTTCCGCCCTTGGTCATTCCCGCGAGGCTCTGATCGAAGCCTCTCAGATCGATGACACAGGCTACCGACGCTCCCACGATCGTCACGGCGCTGGTCGATATCCCGTCGTCGGCATTGAGGCCGACATTGCCACTGATTCTCAGGTCGGTGTAATTGCCACCGCCACCGAAGTTGACATTCCCCAGCCGGACCGAAATCGGCACCGAGGCGGGAGTCGCGGTAATCGCCCCATTGAGGTTCAGAAGGGTGCCGGCGCCTGTCGTGGCGAAAGTCCCGCCGGCAGCAGACGAAACGGTGACCGAAATCGGCCCGGAGAGGGTGGTGATGCCGTTGGTGCCTTCGACCTGCCCCCGGCCCACCGCACCGGCATTGGCACCGAGGTTGATGGCATTGGCCAAGGTCACCGCACCGAGTTCCAGGCGGACAGCGCCGGCGATCGAGATGTCACCGGTGCCCGCGTCACCCGTCGATGGGATTGCCAGCACCCCGCCGGAGATGGTCGTGCCACCCGAATAGGTGTTGTCTCCGGACAGGACCAGAGTGGAGGTGCCCGACTTGGTCAGGCTTCCCGTCCCCAGGCTGATCGGCCCGGTGATGCTGTTTGCCACGCTGCCATCGGCTTGGAAGGTGAAGTTGGTATTCGAACCGGTAATGCCGCTGGCGCTGATGAAGTTGAATGCAGATCCACCGTCCGCGCTGACCGATGCATTGCCAGATAGCGTGATCGCACCGCTCAAGTTGATCGTCTTGTTACCGCCAACGTTGAGGGCGCCGTTGGTGGCGGTTCCTGTTCCGGTGATGTCAAATGCTTCGGCTACGATGGACGCAGTCGTCAGGGTTCCGAAGGTAACGCGTCCTCCGCTCGCCACGGTGGTTCCTGCCGCCGTGGTCCCGAGGGCATCGATGTTGCCCAGATTGATCGTCCCCTCGTTGACTGAGGCCAGGCCCGTGTAGGTGTTGGCTGCCGAAAGGGTCAGGGTGCCAACGCCGGATTTGGTGAGCGTGCCGGCGAAGGTGGGAGCATCGCCAAACACCTGGGTGATCGTGATGTCCCGTCCGGTGGGAATATTCAGGTCCGCGCCGTTGGCGGTGAGGTAGGCATTGGTGAAAGTGCCTGCGGGCATGTAGGTGGCGCTGGCTGCCGCGGGAGAGAGGAAGCCTGACGCGCCAGAGTCAAAGGTGATGGTCGCGGTGGCACCGCTACCCTTCACGTTGGTTGGGAACACGGGCAGGGTTACTTGTGCGGTTCCGCCGATGGTAATGGTGGAACTGCTGCCGTTGCCGCCGGAGAGCGCGTTGAAGGTCGCCGCTGTGAAGGTGCCTCCCGTGAGGCTTAGGGTGGAACTGCCACTGGCATTGTTCGCTGCGCCTGCGGCGGTGCCGCTCATCTGCAGGATGCCCACCGTCGCCGTTCCGCCGGTCTGGCTGAAGGTGCCGGTGGTCGCCAGCGCGACGTTGTTGTCCGAGCGGGCGATCTGCATGGTGGACGTCGCCGGCATGTTCAAGGTGCCGCTGGTCAGGTTGAAGACACCCGTCGCCCCGGTGTTCACGCCGATGACCACCCCTAGGGCGCCGGCCACCGTGTTGAGAGTGCCGCCGTTCAGGTTGAAGGTGCCGGTCGAGTTGCTGCCGACAATAAGTCCCGTGCCGCCGTTGCCCAGCAGCAACTGGCTGCCGCTCATCGTCAGCGTGCCGCCGGTATGATTGACAATGCCAGCCGTGGTGGAACCCGTCCCGGAACCGACAATGAACGTACCTGTCGTGAAGGTGCCGGCGCTGATGTCGAGGGTGCCGGTGGTGGAGGACAGGTTGCCGACCGTGATCACGCCCATGGTCGCCGTACGCGCCCCGGAGAGCGTGAGCGTGCCGTTGCTGACCGTGGTCGTGCCATTGTAGGTGTTCACTCCTGAGAGCACCACCGCGCCCGGTCCGTTCACCTCGAGGTTCCGGGTGGCTCCGCTGACCACACCGCTCATGGTGAGCGTCGTGCTCGCCGCAGGAATCACGTCGAGGTGGCTGAGCAGCGCGACATTTTCCGCGATGGTATGAGAGCCTGAGGTGACCGTGGTCACCGCATTGCTCGCGCCGTTGTTCAGGGTCAGGTTGCTGCTGCCGTTGGCACCGATGGTGTAAGCGTTGGAGTTGTCAAAGCGCAGGTAGCCCATGATGTGCGGGGTATCCACGGCGACCGTGGAGGGCGCGGTGATCGAGTCGCCAAAGAGCGCGGCATCACCGGCGACGGTGGGCTTGTAGTTGAGCCAGTTGTCCTGGGTCATGGCAGGATCGCCCAAGCTCCAATTGCCACCACCAGCCACGTTCCACTTGCCCTCGAACACGGTCGAATCGATCGTGATGGTGTTGGCGTTGACTGTCGGGGTCAGCGTTACCCGGCCGATGGTCTGGCCCATGATGGTGAATGGACCTGCATTGGCGATCGGGTTGGTGGAAGTCACCAAGGTGTAGCTGCCACCGATCGCGCCGATGCTGGTGAAGCTGAAGGCGCTGTTCGCCGTGAGGGCGAAATTGTTCACGGTGATCGCGTCGTTGACGCCCGCGTCGCCGATGTCG
>JAYTLR010000142.1:0-3697 GCA_043729195.1 Akkermansia sp. | reverse complement strand
GCGCGATCCGCAAGGAGATCGGGGCCTCCGCCTATATCTACCCGCCGGTAGCCTTGCACTTCGCGCAGGAGATCTGGCGGCGGCGGACAGCGGTGAGGTTACCGGGAGAAATCCGGGACTTGTTAGAAAGTCCGGCGGCGCTGGTTCCCTCACTTCCGGCCGGTGCTGCCTGCCTGCTGGAGGAATGGGAAAACCGGACGAACGCCATGATCGAAAAGGCGCTCCGGCAGGGTCCCTTCGGGGACCCCGCCCTCGACGATGCCGAAGGCGCGCAAACCCGTTACAACATGCAGCCGTCCGCCTTGCTGGTGTTGCTCCGCGAGCCGCCCCGCCGCCAAGGCCATGAGGTCCTGATCTCGCCGCTCGCCGGCGACCCGCTGCTCGTGACGATCGGCCGTTTTCACTACGACCTCGCCAACGCGCTGCATGAGAATGCCGTCCGCATTCCCGCCTATCTTGTCCGTGCTGCCCTGGCGCGGCAGCCCGACTGGTTGGAAGGCCACATAGGCGAGGCCGTTCTCGGCGTATGCTGCACGACATCGACCGCCCTCGAGGTGATCGGCGGGGAGGATCTTTCCCATCAGCTTTCCTTCCATTCCGAGCAGGGCATCAGTTATGAAAGGAAGATCGCGAAGGAGTCGCCTGCTTGGGAGTCCGACGATCTTGATTCCTGGTTCTAACCCGTCTTTCCACCTCCATGACTTTTAATCTCACCTCCGCCCCCTGGATCCCCGTTCGCTGGCTAGACGGGCGCTCTTCTTCCGTCGGCCTTTCGGAACTCTTCGCCCGCGCCCCGGAGATCTCCGACCTCGCGGTGCCGCCCCATGAGCGGGTCTCGATCCTGCGACTCCTCGTCTGCATCGCCCAGTCGTCTCATGGTGCGCCCGCGACCCCCGAGGACTGGGAAGGATGGGATACCGGCCTCGAAGCCGCCGTCGCCGCCTATCTCGCGAAATGGAAGGACCACTTTGAGTTGATGGGCGATGGTCCGCGGTTTCTCCAGAGCCCGGTCGGATCCGCACCAAAGAAAGGGAGCGACGGCTTCCCCCTGGCCCAGCTTGTTTTTCATTTTGCTGCCGGAAACAACCCGACTCTCTTTGATCAATCAGGTGACGATAAAGATCCCCGCGTTCTTGAATCTCCGTTTATCGCACGTGCTGTGTTGACTTATCAGAACCACTTTGTGGGCGGCAGTCTCGCGTCGAAGGTGAAGGGCAACGGGCCCGCGCTGAAGGCCCTGCATTCGTTCCTCATTGGTAGATCGCTGCGGGAAACCATCGTCCTCAACTGCATCGACCAAGAGACGCTCGCGCCCGGAAAGCTTGGAAAGCCAGTGTGGGAGGGCGGGAGCAAGAACGACTATCTCGCCCGCCTTGTTCCTTTACCTTGCAAGCTCTGGCTCGTCGACGAAGGCATGCGAGTCCGCATTGGTGAAGGTACCCGTTACGACGAGTACGACACATCCTCAATGCGGGAAACTTCGACGACCATCGTTATTCGACGCCGGGCAGGCACCGAATCAAAAGTCCTCCTCAGGGCTTCTGCTGGCAAAGGAATTTGGCGGGACTTGCATTGTATTGCGGTCCTTCAAAAAGGGGAGCTTCATGCTCCGCTCATATTTCGCAGTCACATTGATGCTCAGGACGACCGCCAAGTCAGCTTTTGGTGCGGTGAACTCATCAAAGACATCAAGCACGCCAAGATTATTGATGCGGCTGAATCGGTCTTCACTGTTCCGTTCCTGCTCTTCACGCCAGCTGGGCAGAATCGCTACCAAGCCGGAGTCGAATTTTCAGAGAGTGTGGCCGTCCTGCTAATCAGGGCGGTTAAAAACTATGCGGATGCTTTGAAACCAAAGCCATCACGCCCGCAGAAGGATGTGGCCAAGGATTATCCGCTCATTCCATCCGCCAAGCGGCACTTCTGGAACTCCCTCGACCAGCAATCCGGCATCCTGCTCGACCTGCTGAAGGGCCTCGGCACCGCGGCGGACCCGATGGGCTCCGCGACCTTCGGCGAGGCGGGCGATCCGTGGACCCGCGCCGTCCGCGCCGCCGCCGCGGCCGCTTACGAGCACTGCTGCCCGCGCCAGAATCCCCGCCAGCTCCAGGCCTACGCCGCCGGATTGCGGGTGCTCCGCCCGCTGCCGAAATCCACCCCCGCCAAGCCGCGCAAAACCGCCCCCGCCGCCACCGACTTATGAACTCCGCCGACTATCAGAAACAGAACGACGACTTCGTCCGCCAGCTCGCCAGCGTCTGCGCCGACCGCGGACATCGCGCCGCCCTCCGCCGCTGGTGGAGCGACGGCACCCGCCACTACGCCTACCCGGTCCTCGGAAAACTGCGGGCGATCGACGATGACCCGAAATCACTGGTGGCCGCCCTGTATGCCAGCCACGCGAGGGACGGGAATTCACCCCATCTCGCCGGTGGGAACAACATTGGCGGCGCGACCTTGAAGCTTGCGGGCGGCAGCACCGCGGCGGCCGGCTTCGAGTCGATGGAGAAGCACTTTCGCCGGCTCCTCGCCGCCCATGATTTCCAAGATCTCGGCCAACAGCTTCACCGGCTGGTCAAACGCCTCGAGCGCTCGAGTCCCTATGTCCCGCTCGACTACTCCTTGCTCCTGAAAGAGCTGAACTTCTGGAAAGCCACGAAGCAGCCGGAACTGCGCGACCGGGTCAAAACCAACTGGGCTCTCGCCTTCTGGCAGGCCCCCGCCGAATCCGCCATTTCCGCCGAACCATGAGCCTCCATCTGACCAAAATCGAGATCGGATACGAGACAGCACACAAGGCCGGTCTCCGTGATTCCTACGCGTGGCACCAGTGGGCCTGGCAGGCGTTTCCCGGCCAGCCCGACGCGGCACGCGACTTCCTCACCCGGCTCGATGACACCGGCGACGGTTTCCGCTTCCTGATCCAATCGACCGGCGAACCGCAGCGGCCGGCGACCTGCCCGGTGGACGCCTGGCACACCCGCCCGATCCCCGAAGGCTTTTTCCAGCACCCGGCCTATCGCTTCTCGCTGCTGGCGAATCCGACCCGCAAGCTCGCCGCGCCGCGCGATGCCGAGGGCAAGCGCCGCAACGCGAAACGGGTCCCGGTCTCCTCGCGGGAAGAGCTGGTGGCATGGATCGAGCGGAAGGGTGGCCAGAGCGGGTTTCGCATCGATCTGACGACCCTCCAGACCATCCCGCGGCCGCGCCAGGTCTTTGTGAAAAAGAGCGGTGCCGACAAGCAGCGCCACGCCGGCCTCCACGGAGCCACCGAGTTCGTAGGCATTCTCCACATCACCGACCGCGAGGCCTTTCTCCAGTCCGTCCACCACGGCATCGGCTCCGCCAAGGCCTTCGGCTTCGGCATGCTGTGCCTTTCTCCTTTCTGACTTTCAACGCCATGTCCGCCATCTCCCTGTTCGAAGAGAAGCAAGTCCGCCGCGCGTGGAACGCGACTGAGGAAAAGTGGTATTTCTCCATCGACGATGTGGTCCAGGCGCTCACCGGATCGGTGAATGTCAAAGACTACGTCAAAAAGCTAAGAAAGCGGGATTCCGAGCTGGATTCCTACTGGGGGACAAATTGTCCCCCGGTTGAAATGTTCGCCGCCGATGGAAAGCGCCGGAAGATCAAGGCGGCGAACACCGAGTCGTTGCTGAGAATCATCCAGTCCATCCCGTCGCCCAAAGCGGAGCCC
>JAYTLR010000141.1:0-22555 GCA_043729195.1 Akkermansia sp. | reverse complement strand
TAGTCGAATAACTAGACTTTGGTCCAGTAAAATCAGGAGAAGCGGACAACCGAGGCTTCCAGCCAACCTGTTTATCTAGTCAGGGGCCAAAGTTCAGGCCCGGCACGCAGTGCCGGGTGGGTCCAGTTGCCTTCCGCCGTCCTACAGGGACGGATCATGCGGGGTTAAGCCGTCGGCATCGTCACGGACCCGACATCGCCGCCGGGCCGCCCACAGATGATGCGTCCCGATAGGACGCCGACCGCTGCCGGCAGCACCCGGCACTGTGTGCCGGGCTCTTATAAATCGTCCCGTTGGGACGTGGATCATTCCGACCCTAAAAGGCGCGGAACAAGGGGCCCACTACCACAGCCCGTATTTCCCATACGCCATGGCGAAGATCCCCATCAGCAAATTCGCCACCGCGTGCATCACCACGCAGGCCCCGAGGTTCTTGCTCCAGATGCACAGCAGGTAGGTCAGCGAGCCGTAAACGAAGGCCCCGGCATAATCCACCGGCGCGTGGGCGAGCATGAACAGCACGGTCACGATGCCGAACGACTTCCACGACGCCTCGCCGAACGACCGCTTCCAATAGGGCCCTTCCCAATCGTTCACCAGCCGCGTCATGAACGAGCGCCACAGGATTTCCTCGACCAGCGCCACCACCACCACCGCGCGGACGAAGCGCATCACCAGCGCCGCCCAGAAGGCCGGCGTGCCGTCGCCGAAAGCCTCACCCGGGTTGAAGCCCTTCGTCCGGGCTTCCACCCCGAACCAGCGCCACCAGCCGTCGTCGCTCAGCCCGAGCCGGTCGTGCAACACCGTCGGCAGCAGCCAGAAGCCGATCCCCACCGCGCCGAACACCACCCCGACCGCCGACCATTTCCACGACCAACGGAACTCGTAATACTTCCACCACTTCACCAGCAGCCCGAGCGTCACCACCGTTTGCAGCGGATAGACCCATTGCTCCGGCCAATGCCGCCACCACGGTGCTGCGGGATGCTCCCAGGTCAGGAAGGTTCCGAGGACCTGGAGCAGCAGCAAAAAGCCCATGAACACGCCGAACGGCACGACCTGGGCCCGGATCCAGGCGTCCGAATCCTGAAGGCGCAGGATGGAAGCGGAAGAGTTGCCGCGGGAGTCTTCCATCAGTTCTTGCGGTAGGGCCGCACCACATCGGGCAGCATCGGAAAATGCTTCGTATTGAGCGTGTGCAATCGCAGCCTCTCGACTTGGGAGGTGGCGGCGATCAAGGCATCGGCGAAGCCGATCTTCGTGGCTTTCCAAAAGTCCCTCCTCAGCAATCCCGCGTATTGGGCGATCTCGCGATTCACCGGAATCACCGGGATCAAACCCAGAAACGCCTCCAGAGCCTGGCGCTCGGCACCCTCGCGCACCCCCGAGTAAAGTTCGGTTTCGGTGACCGCGGAAACGGCCATCCGTCCGGCGTTCTTGCGGATGAAAGCAACCGCCGCGGCTTGGTTGCGGAAAAAGTCGATCATCACGTCGGTGTCCACCAGGATCTCACTCATGGCCGAAATCGCGGTTAAAGCTCTTCCGCGCCTCCGCGAAATCCGGCAAATCCGTGCGGTCCTTCCACATGCCCGCGCAGCGGTTCACCGCCTCCTCCAACGCGGAAGGACGGTTCGCGTCGAGGTAGGCATCGATCGCTTCGCGGATGATCTCGCTCTGCTTTTTCCCGGTGACCCCGGCCAATGCGGTGAC
Source organism: Akkermansia sp. (assembly GCA_043729195.1). GTDB lineage: Bacteria > Verrucomicrobiota > Verrucomicrobiia > Verrucomicrobiales > Akkermansiaceae > Haloferula. The sequence continues at coordinate 20,845 of JAYTLR010000141.1, read as the reverse complement.
CCCGGCGGATTCCTCTTCGGTCAGGTAGATTTGGGTCCGCAACATACGTTGACGATGTATATTGCGGATCCCGCTGTCAAGCCAGCCTCCCGACGAAGCGCTCCATCTTGTCCATCGCCAGCTTCAGGTCATCGAAGCCCGTGGCATAGCAGCAGCGCAGGAAGCCCTCGCCGGAAACCCCGAAGGCGCTGCCCGGCACGGCGGCGACGCCTTCTTCTTCGAGCAAGCGCATCGCGAAGTCCTTCGACGTAAGACCGGTCGGCCGGATGTCCGGAAAGGTGTAGAAGGCCCCGCCCGGTGAGTGGCACTCGAGGCCCATCTGGTTGAGCCGCTTGACCAGGAAATCCCGGCGCTGGTGGTAGGCGTCGCGCATCTTGGCGACTTCCGGCGCGCCGTTCTCCAGCGCCTCGATCGCCGCCATCTGGCTCATGATCGGCGCGCAAAGCATCGAGTACTGGTGGATCTTCATCATCGCCTCGGTGATCGGCTGCGGCGCGCAGGCATAGCCCAGGCGGAAGCCGGTCATCGCAAAAGCCTTGGAGAAACCGTGCAACAAAACACAGCGCTCTTTCATGCCTGGCAGCGAGGCGATGGAGACGTGCTCCTCGGTCGCGTCGTAGCGCAGCTCGCTGTAGATCTCGTCGGTCAGCACCATCAGGTCGTGCTCGATGCACAGCTTGGCGATGCCTTCCAGATCCTCGCGGCACGCCGTCGCGCCGGTCGGGTTGGTTGGGAAATTCAGCATCAACACCCGGCTCTTCGTCGTGATCACCTTGGCCAGCTCCTCGGGCTTCAGCGAAAAGCCGTCCCGCTTGCGGGTGTGGACGCCGACCGGCACGGCGTAGGCCATGGCGATGCTCGGCGAATACGACACGTAGCAGGGCTCGTGGTAGATCACCTCTTCGCCCGGATTGACCAGGGCGCGCAGGGCGATGTCGATCGCCTCCGACACGCCGACGGTGACCAGCACTTCGGTCAGCGCGTCGTATTCGACGTGGAAGAAATCCGAAACGTAGCGGGCGATCGACTTCCGCAGCGCGGGCAGGCCGAGGTTGGAAGTGTAGCTGGTGTGGCCCTTCTCTAGGGCGAAGATGGCGGCTTCGCGAATGTGCCAGGGAGTCGTGAAGTCGGGCTCGCCGACGCCGAGGGAGATCACGCCCTCCCGGCCCTGCACGAGCTCGAAGAAATCGCGAATTCCCGAGCGGGGAATCGATGCGATCTGACGGGCGATTTTCTGCGAATAATCCATAAACGAACCCGGACCTCGCCGGGCCGCGCATTTCAGGGGGGAAAGTCGACCACGTCAACGGCGGGGAATGGGTTCGCCGGGGACATTTCCGCCCGGGACCGCGTGCCACCGGCTCGCAGAACGGTCCCTCCCGGCCCGCCTGCCCATTCCAGCCCGCATCGCCGAAACGTGAACCTCCCGTGCTTCTGCGGGGCGGAGCCTCCACCGGGTGCGCGGAGCCTCCGGCCCGCAGAGCGGTCCGCTGCAGCACGATGCCCATTCCAGCCCGGATCGCCACACCGCGAACCGTTCGTGCTTCTGCGGGGCGGAGCCTCCGCGCACCCGGTGCTTCCCCAGCGATTGACGAAATCCCCCGCGAACGGTTCCCTTACCCCATGCCGACGTCCTTCGTCCCCTTCACCTCCATGCACGGCGGGGCGATCGCGGCGGGACTGGCGGGCGTCGCCGCACTCGTCGTGCTCGGCCGCTCAGGAGAAAAAAACGAACGGATCGCCCGCTTCATCTTGGCCTTTCTCTGCCTCTCCGCCTTCGGCTACTCACAGGCCGCCTGGCAAACCATCGAAGGTGATCCGGACCTCGACAGCTCTCTGCCGCTCCACCTCTGCGACATCGCCGCCATCCTCGGCGGCTTCGCTCTGCTCACGGGGAAGCGCCTGCTGGCCACACTGACTTACTTCTGGGGCCTCGCCGCCACCGTCCAGGCCCTGCTCACCCCGGCGATCACCATCGGATTCCCCCACCCCGCGTTTGTCACGTTCTTCGTCCACCACTTCGCCATCGTCGGAGCGGCGATCTACCTGCCGCTAGTGCGCCGTTGGCGCTCTGAGCGCCCTTGGTGGAAAGGTCCGCTGACCGCCTTGCTGTGGGGAAACCTCTACCTCCTGATCTCCATGGCCGTGAACGCCTGGCTCGGCACCAATTTCGGCTTCACCGCCCGCAAACCGGTCAACCCGAGCCTGCTCGACCACCTCGGCCCGTGGCCTATTTACCTCCTGTGGATGCAAGTCCTCGCCGCCCTGCTGTTCTCCCTGCTCGCCTTGCCGGTGCTGAGGCGGGACCGGAGCAGGTAGGAACGAACCGCCGAGGCGCGGAGGTCGCAGAGGAAGCGCCGAGGCCATGAAGGGCGATGAGCATTCCGAAATCAGAAGTCCGACTGTTGGAAACTCTTTGACCCCTTTGCGTTCACCTCCGCGACCTCCGCGCCTCCGCGCTTCGTTCATCCCCATGCCGGGAAATGATTTGGTCACCGCGCATCCCGGCGCTATATCGCCCCCGCATGAGCGACACCGCCGACAAGCAAAAGCGCCCCCGCGTGAACGTCCGCCGCCCGGACGTGATGACCCAGGTCAACGCCGAAGTGGAACGCCACTACCGCTCGTCGATCGTTGAAAAAATCCGCTCCCAAGGCGGCGAACTGACCCTCGGCACCACCACCGTCCGCCTCGCCCAGCAGTTCGGCTTTTGCTACGGGGTCGAACGCGCGATCGACCTCGCCTACGCCGCCCGCCGGGTTTTCCCCGACAGCCGCATCTTCCTGATCGGTGAGATCATCCACAACGGCGAGGTCAACCGCCAGCTGGTGGACATGGGCATCGTCTCGCTCCCTTGGGAAAAGCTCACCGCCGACTACGACCAGCTCACGGAAGAAGACGTCGTCATCGTGCCGGCCTTCGGCGCACCGACCAATTTCATGGAGAAAATCGAGCAGCGCGGCTGCTACGTCGTCGATACCACCTGCGGCGACGTAATGAAGGTCTGGAAGCGGGTCCGCGGCTACGCCAAGGACGGCATTACCTCAATCATCCACGGCAAGGCCGGCCACGAGGAAACCCAGGCCACCGCGTCGCGCGCGCTCGGCGAAGACGGCAAGGGCAATTACCTGATCGTGTTGACCCTCGACGAGACCGACGCGGTCTGCCGCTACATCCGCGAGGGCGGCGACAAAAAGACCTTCCTCCAGCGATTCGCCCAGGCCGCCTCGCCGGGCTTCGATCCGGACCTCCACTTGACCAAGGTCGGCGTGGCCAACCAGACGACCATGCTCAAGAGCGAGACCGAGGAAATCCAGCGCCGGGTCCGCGACGCGGTCACCGCGCGCGACGGCTCCGCGGTGAACTTCCTGGTCTTCGACACCATCTGCGGAGCCACCCAGGAACGCCAGGACGCGCTCTTTGAAATGCTGCGCCGGCCGATGGATCTGCTCTTCGTCGTCGGCGGCTACAACAGCTCCAACACGACCCACCTGGTCGAGATCGGTGAACAAGCGCTGCCAACATTCTTCATTCGCAACGCCGAGTGCCTCGAGTCATTGGAGCAGATCATCCATTTCGACCTGCACCGGAAATCCGAGATTGCCAGCGGCTATCCGGCAACCCTGTTAGGCGAAGGTCCGGTCGTCGTCGGCATCACCGCCGGCGCGTCCTGTCCGAACAACCTGATCGAAGACACGATCTTCCGCATTTTCGAGCTGCGGGGCATCGCCCGCGATGCGGTGAAGGTCGCCTGATACGGGGCAGGTCACTCGGACTTCAGCCTCCCAATCTTCTTGCCCACGTCTTCCGCCTGGCTGGGCTGACCGGCTTTCGCAAGCGCGGTCTGGAGGCGGGTCAGGATCTCGACATCGTTGGTGTGCAGTCCCTGGGCCTCGATCAGGATGTCCACCGCGGCTTTCGCATCTCCCTTGGCCAGATGGTATTCCGCCAGCCGCGCCTGCATCGGCAGCAGGACGGTCGGGGGCATCAGCATCGACGCCGGTGCCTGGCGATCCAAGGCCGCACGGTACCAGTTGAAGGCGGATCCGACTCCGTTTGACGGTCCGCCCATCGCGATCGCGCCGCGCAGTTCGCTGGCGAGAATTTCCAGCGCGCCGAACGCCCGGAACCAGGCCGACCGCTGACCACCGGCACTGGCCGCCTCGCGGGTCTTCGCCATCTGCACGCCGTGCACGGTGAGCGCTTCGGCGATCTTGCGGGCGTCGTCCGGCCTGCCCTCCTCGAGCGCCTTGCGCGCCTCAAGGACAATGGCCAGCCCCTGATACATCCAGATCGCATGGGTCCGCTTGCCGAACGCCTTCTGGTCTTCCGGCTTCGGCAGGGAGGCCAGCGCGAGGGCGGTATCACCGGGAAGTGAACGTCGCATGAGCAGGCGCGCCGACAAGGTCCGTCCCTCCCATAGCAGCAACTGACCGCCCTCGCTCGCCAGGCGCTCCGGCGGCACCTTGATCGCGGCGACCGACTTGGCCACGGCCAGAGCGTTCGGGTAGTCGCCCTTCCCTGCCAACGCGGCGGCACGATAGCACTCCGACTTTACCCAGCCCGGGCAATCCACATGGCCGAGCCCGGTCTCCTTCATCCACTTCGCATAAGCCTCCCCGGCCCGCGAGAATGCCTCCACCGCTTGCGCCGGGTGACCGGTCCGCAGTTCGTAGTGACCGAGCAAATGCATGAAAGGCGCGTATCCGGGCGCCAGCTCCGCGAGCCGCCGCGCCCGCCCCAAGTCACCGCGCAAGTCCGGTGCCTCGGCCCGGATGGTTAAAAACGCGTGGAGATAGACCGGATGGTCCGGATCCCGGATCAACATCTCGTCAAGCAAGGTTTCGGCCTTCTCTTGGTCGGGATTCGCCTCGCCGTCATCGCCGTATCCCGATCTCCCGAAAGCAGCCACCATCAGCTTGAGCTGCGGGTCGTTGGGAAAGCTTTTGGACACCTTGCGGAAGGCACCCGCGGCGGCCGTTGCACCCTCGTGGAAAAACACCGCGATCGCATAAGCATAGGATCGCTCCAGCTCGCTGCCCGCCTCCTTTTCGACCAACTCGACCATCCGCCGTAGCGCAGCGGTACGCTCGTCCAGCAGATCGGGCTCGGGATCGATCAGCGCCATCACCACGCCCCAATGCGCCATCAGGCACTCCGGATCCCACTTCAGAGCCGCACAGAAATGCCGGTAGGCCTCGAAATCCCAGCCTCCATGGAGGTTCGCCACGCCATCGAGCACATGCTGCTGCGCCTTCGGGTCGCTCGCGGTCACCGCCATGACGATCCCCTTTGGCATCAAGGGAGGCAAAGGCTCTGGCAGCTTGGCGACCCCGTCCGAAATCACCGCCTCCACTCCCGGCACGGGTTCCTCTGCCGCGAAGGCCAGACCGAGGGAAGCAAACACGACCATGAGGGATTTCATGTCCCGACGATGTCCCCCGTTCTCCGGGTCTCAAGTAAAATGACCGGCCGGGTCCCGGCGGACGCCGCTGGAGGTCGTTAAAATCACGCTCGCCCGCCACGCCGGGCCCGCCCTAGTCTGCCGCGGCATGAAACTCGGCGTCATCGGATGTGGTAAAATGGGCAGCGCCCTGGTGGAAGGAGCCATCCGCTCCGGATCGATCTCCGCCTCCCAGGTCAGCGGCTGCGATTCCCACGCCGCCACAGCCGAGGCCTTCGCCACCGCCACCGGCGCGGTCCTCGCTCCCGACATCGCTTCGCTGGACGCGGACACCTTTCTCCTCTGCACCAAGCCGCATCACGCCGCCGCCGCCCTCGCCACTCTGCCCGCAGGCAATGCGCTGCTGATCTCCGTCGCCGCGGGCCTGACCACCGCGTGGCTGGAATCCCGCGTGCCCGCCGGGGTCCGCGTGGTCCGCTGCATGCCGAACACCCCCGCCCTCATCGGGAAAGGCGCCGCCGCCTTCTGCCGCGGGTCCGCCGCCACGGCCGCCGACGCCGATGCCGCCCGCCTCCTGCTCGGCTCGGTGGGCCTCGCCGTCGAGCTGCCCGAATCCCTGATGGACGCCGTCACCGGGCTCTCCGGCAGCGGCCCGGCCTTCGTTTACATCATGATCGAGGCCATGGCCGACGGCGGCGTCCGCGCCGGCCTGCCCCGCGCCGATGCCTTGAAACTCGCCGCCCAGACCGTCCTCGGCGCCGCCGCCATGGTCCTCGAAACCGGCATCCACCCCGCCGCGCTCAAGGACATGGTCGCCTCCCCCGGCGGCACCACCATCGCCGGCTTGGCCGAGTTGGAGAAACACGGCATGCGCTCCGCCTTCATCGAGGCCGTCCACGCCGCCGCCCGCCGCTCCGCCGAACTCGGCGCATCCTGAATGCCGCGCGAATTTCGCTTTCCGCCACGTCCCTGTCCTTCCTAATTTCACGCCATGCGATTTCCGCGACTCGTTCTCCCCGCCGCCCTCGCGGTCCTGCTCGCCTCCTGCGGCGACGATGCCGACCTCCCGCCACTCGTCGGGAACTCCGCCCCGAACAACGATCGGGCCGAGGCCCTCTTCGGAGAGGCGCAGTCGGCCGAGGGTGCCGGCAAGCGCGACAAGGCGATCAAACTTTACGACACCATCGGCGACGAGATGCCCCTCTCCAAGCGCGCCCCGGAAGCGCGGTTCCGCCAAGGCGAGCTCCTGGAGCAAGCCGGCCAGGTCCCCAAGGCTTTCGACGCCTATCAGGAACTTATCGCCCGCTACAACAACAGCGGCCTCTACGAAAAAGCCATCAACCGCCAGGCAAGCATGGCGCAGTCGGCCGCCGACGGTCAGGTGAAAACCAGCTTCCTCGGCCTGAAGACCAGCATTTCCGACGACCGGATCGCCGGGATGCTCGAAAAGGTCCGCGACAACGCTCCGCGCTCCCCCCAGGCCTCCAAGGCCCAGTTTACCATCGGCGAGCTCTGGGAAAGCGCGGGGAATTCCAGCGGTGCCGGCAAGGCCATCGCCGCCTACCGCAAGCTTGTCATCGACTACCCCGACAGCCGCGAGGCCCCCGAAGGCCAGTTCCGCATCGGCAAAATCCTCCTCGACGAAGCCCGCCGCGGCAACCAGGACCAAGCCAATCTCGACCGCGCCCGCGAGTCCCTGCAAGACTATCTCCGCCAGTATCCCGGCCACTCGAAAAACGCTGAAGCCCGCCAGCTCATGTCCAACCTCGGCGGCGAGGACCTCCAGCGCTCCTTCAACGTCGCCGAATTCTACGAACGGAAAGGCGACACCGGCTCGGCTCGCTTCTACTACGAGGAAGTCGTCCGCAAGACCAAGTCCGGCGACCTCCACGACAAGGCCAAGGCGCGCCTGGCGGCGTTGGGAAGCAATTAAGGAATTGAGAGATTGAGAGATTAAGGATTCCGAAAGCCGTCCCGATCCACCTCTCTTCCCCAATTAACCTAATTCCCAAATTACCCAATTAACCGATAATTTCCCATGCGTTTTCTCCTCCTCTTCACCGCCGCTGTTCTCACCTCCTGCACCGGCTACCAACTCGGCGGGGCCAAGCCGGCGATCCTCCGCGACGTGAACAACATCACGGTGCCGATGTTCCGCAACGACACCCTGCATCCCCGCGCCGAGGCCCTCGCCACCAGCGCCGCGACCTATGCCGTGGTGCGCGACGGCACCTACCGGATCACCTCGCTCGACAAGGCCGACGCCATCCTCGAAGCCACCGTCCGCACCATCGACTACACCCCGCTCCGCAGCACCCGCCTCGACACCCTGCGGCCGGAAGAACTCCAGAACACCGTCACCCTCACCTGGACCCTAAAGGACGCCCGCGATCCCACCAAGACCCTCGCCTCCGGCAGCTCGGTCGGCAGCAGCCGCTTCTTTGTCGACTCGAACCTCCAGACCTCGCGCACCAACGCCCTGCCTGACGCCCTCGAGCGCGCCAGCGAGTCGATGATCTCCCGCCTCGCCAACGGCTTTTAACTGTGGCTGCGGCATCCTGCCGCAAGCTTGTCCTCGGCGGCTGCGCGTTCGCCCGGTGGGGCCGTCCGCGGAGATGATCCACCATCTTCGATCTCCCATCCACCACCTGTCCTTCGAAGCCTTGGCGAAGAAGGATCCACCATCCACCATCTGTTCAAGATGTCCGCCCCCGGCCGCTTCGTCCTCGTCCCCACGCCAATCGGCAACATGGGCGACATCACCCTGCGGGCGATCGAGGTGCTCAAGGAGGCCAACCGCATCGCCTGCGAAGACACCCGCCACTCCGCGCCGCTGCTGGCCAAGCTCGGCATTACTGGCAAGCCGCTGGTCTCGCTGCACGACCACAACGAAGTACGACGTTTGCCGGAGTTGCTCGATGCCGTCCGCGCCGGCGAGACCATCGCCGTCATCACCGATGCCGGCATGCCCGCCGTTTCGGACCCCGGCTACCGCGTCGTCCAGGCCTGCATCGAACAAGGCCTGCCGCTCGAAGTCCTGCCCGGCCCCTCCGCCGTGCTCACCGCCCTCGTCGGCTCCGGCTTCCCGGTCCACGCCTTCCGCTTCCTCGGCTTCCTCCCCATCAAGAAAGGCAAGCGCCTCGCCATCCTCGAAGAATCCCTCGCCACCGAAGGCAGCAGCATCTTCTTCGAGTCCCCGCACCGCCTGCTCTCGACCCTCGAGCTGCTCGCCGAAAAGCACCCGCAAGCCCCCTGCTGCGTCGCCCGCGAGCTGACCAAGAAATTCGAAACCTACCACCGCGGCACCGCCGCCGAGCTCCTCGCCCATTTCAAAGTCCATCCGCCGAAGGGTGAGATCGTGTTTCTAGTGAAAAGCTGATGCAGTAATCCCCGTCCCCCGAACCATGACACTGAACGAAATGACATCGGGCGGCTTCCGCCAATGGGTGAAGACATGCGTTTGGGTTTCGTTGCATCTCGGATTCGCATTCGGCCTATGCACTTTGGTGCTCTCCCTGGCCGGCGGAAGCGCCCATGCCAACCTAATCGGACTTCGCCTCCATGGACCTATCGCAGGCCTGGTGAATCTCGCATGGTGCCCCCTAATGGCAGGTCTCGTATCGCTGCCCTTGTCAGCCATCGCTTATCCGCTGCTGAGATGGACCCGCCGCATCCTGCCAAGGAGCTGATTGCAGCGCGACCACTGTGAGTAGTAACTCTACCTTGGCACTTGGAACTTCTTAACTTGGAACTTTCCCCCGCATGCTCGCCTTCTCCACCTGCTGGAACAACTCCCGCCATCACGACGGCGAGGCGATGATCGACGAGATCGTGGAGCTCGGCTTCACGAACATCGAGCTGTCCCACGGCATGACCATCGCGAAGCTGCCCGGCATCCGCAAAGCTTACGCCGCCGGCAAGTTCACCTGCTCCGGCGTGCACAATTATTTCCCCTCGCCGGTCGAGGTCATGATCGACGCACCGGATGCCTACGAGTTCACCTCGCACCGCCCCTTCGACCGCCAGCGGGCGATGGAGATGACCTTCAAGACCCTCGAAATCGCGGCCGAGTTCAAGGCGCGGTATCTGGTCCTCCACATGGGCTCGGTCCCGATGCCTTCCCGCAAGTGGACCAAGCGCCTCACCGCCATCGTCGAAGAAAACGGCCGCAACGGGCCGGACTACGCCGCGGAGAAGATCGCCTTCGTGAAGAAGCGCGAGAAGATCGCCCCGCTCTACTACCAGCGCGCCATCGAGGCCCTCGGCCAGATCGCGGAAAAGGCCGCGGAACTCGGCGTCAAACTGGCCGTCGAGTCACGCTCGCGTTTCGAAGACATGCCGACCGAACGCGAGATGGTCCGCTTGCAGGAGCACTTCGCCGACAATCCCTGGGTCGGCTACTGGCACGACTTCGGCCACGTCCAGCTCAAGCACAACCTCGGCCTGCTCGACCACCCCGAGTGGCTCCGGCGGATCTCGCCGCACCTCATCGGCGGCCACGTCCACGACGTCGAATGGCCCGCCCGCGACCACCGCACGCCCTTCACCGGCACGCTCGACTACAAGGAACTGCTGCCCTTTTTCCCGGCCGGCTGCCCCCTCATCTGGGAGCTCAGTCCGACCCGCAAAACCGCCGAGATCCGCGATGCGCTAAAGGTTTGGAAGCACCAGTTCCCGGAGCGGAGTTGAACCACGGACGCGTGTACTGGACCACGGACTTTAGTCCGCTCGAAATCAACGGCCTGCGGACTAAAGTCCGCGGTCCAGTACACGAATAGGTTGCTCATCGCGATCACCCGGGCAAAGCCATCGAATTGCCGAGCAGTAGCGGCTCGCTGCGCATTCGCACGGCCCCCGCATCTTCTCCTGTCCGATTCCCCGCCCGGCGGCTACTACAAGGACAGTGAATCCCCGGCCCGATTCCCAGCTCCTCCTCGCCTACGCCGAGCGCCACTCCGATGCGGCCTTCGCCGAACTCGTGCGCCGGCACTTGAATCTCGTCCACGCCGCCGCCCTCCGCATCACCCGCGACCCGGACCTGGCCAAGGACGTCTCCCAGGCGGTCTTCATCGCCCTCGCCCATCAGGCTGGAAAACTCGCCGGCCACGCGGTGCTCGCTGGCTGGCTCCACCGCACCACGCGCAACATCGCCGCCCAAACCATCCGCAGCGAAACCCGCCGCCGTAGCCGAGAGCAAAAGGCCGCTCTCATGCTCGAACCCTCCGATCCAGACCCCAACTGGCAGCCCATCGCCCCGCAGCTCGATGCCGCCCTGTCCGACCTCGCCCCCTCCGACCGCGATGCGATCCTGCTCCGCTATTTCGAAAACCAGTCCGCCCACCAGATGGCCGAGCGTCTCGGCATCAGCCCCGAAGCCGCCCAGAAGCGCGTCACCCGTGCCGTCGAACGCTTGAAGGAAAAGCTCGCCCACCGCGGCGTCCCGACCACCGCCGGCAGCCTGGCCGCGGCCATCGCCACCTATGCGGTGCCCGCCGCGCCGCCGGGACTTGCCGCCACGATCTCCGCCGCCGCGATCTCGGCCACTCCTGCAGCCGCCTCCCTTTCCGGAATCATCGCCATGACCACGCTACAAAAGTCACTCGCCGTCGCCGCTCTTGCCGGTCTTGCGGGATGGGGAGTTCACGAGTGGGGTCAACGGAAGTCTGGTCCTACCGCGACACCTGAGGTTTCCACGGCACTTGCCTTGCCCGGGAAGTCCCAAGACCGCGCCTCGGATGAACGAAGTGCCCGGTCCACCCGGGATCAGAAGCCCTCCCGAAGCCAGCTCCTCGAAAGTCTCGATCAAAAGTGGCTCGAAATCGGCGGCAACAACGCCAAGGTGACGAATCAGGACGCCTTGGCCGCCGAGACGGTCCGCCTGCTGGGATGCGGCCCCGAGCTTTACCAGCTCGTCCAGATCCTTGAGAAACGAAGGCATCTCTATGGTGCTGCCAAGATCGGCGAAGAGCTTTCACGGCTCTTCCATTCCACCGAAGCCGCCGACGCCCGCCGCACGTTCGCCTCGATCCCGGAAGTCTCGGTCGCAGGGAAGCAGTTCTCCAAGGAGTGGAGCAAGCTTGCCGGCAAGGGCTGCTCCGCGGACGAGATCGACGCGTTCGTCGCCACGTTGAAGAACGAGGGCTGCGCCCTCGAAGCCCGCTTCGGCCGGAACGAGACCCTCATGCACAGCGACCCGGAAGCTGCGGTCCTCTCCACCCTCCGCGCCCTGGAAACCGGACCTCAATCCAGATCCCGGCCGGAATGCCTGAAGCTCTTGTTCTGGGTGAAGGTGCCGGAAGGCATCGACTTCGCGAAGCTCGAATCCCTGTTGCCACCGGACGAACCCGACGCAACCGCTCCGAAAGATGATCCGTCATCGATCTTCTTCCATCGCGATCCCATCCGGATCGGGCGTCAGGAACTCTACGGGGCCTGGGCCGAGGCCGACCCACAGGTGGCATTGAATCACCTGTTAGAAAAATCCGACTCTCCGGACACGGGGGCGCTTCAACAGGTGACAGCGAACTTTGCCGCCTCGAAGCCCGACCTTTGCCTCGCCTGGTTGAATGGCCTTCCGCCGGGTCCGGTCTACGACACCGCGGCAGCGTCCGCCGCCGTCTACATTTCAAGAACCCAGCCCGAGGTGGCGAAGGAACTGACCCTCAGAATCGCGGACGAAAAGAAGAGAAAAGTCGCGCTCGAAGCCCTCGCGGAGTCCGAGGACTACCGTTAGCGATGGCGTAGGCCGACGAGATGACGACGCTGCCATCCTCACGCCGCACCCTATCTTCTCCTGTCCGATTGGCAACTACCAGCGGCCAAGCACGTGGCCATTTACCTCCCCGAAAACCAACCGGAGAAGGCCCTCGAAATCGTACTGAAGAGTACTGACCCGAAGCTCCGCGACGAACCGCTGAAGCAGCTCGAATCTGAGCGTGAAAGCGACGGCTGCTGAGGGCGTGTGGATCATGGCATTCCTTGGCCGCGCGGAATGAATTCCGCGCTCCCAGTCCGGTCACCGCGCCGCCACCAGATCATACCCGCGCCAGTCGCCGATGGTGACCTCCGCGAATTCGCCGACCGGCAGCTTTTCATCGACGTGCACCGAGCCGTCGATCTCCGGCGCGTCCCACTCGGTCCGTCCGACGCCTTGCTCTTCGACCAGCACGCGGACTTTCTTGCCGACCTGCTGCTGGTTCACCTCCGCGGCGACCTTTTGCAACTCGGCCATCGCGCGGCTCCAGCGGCTCTTGCGGGTGGCGTGGTGAAGGTGCCCGTCCATCTTGTGGGCGCGGGTTCCCTCCTCTTTTGAATACTGGAACACCCCGGCCCGCTCGAAGCGGAACTCGCGGATGAACTCGAGCAGTTCCTGGAAGTCCTCCTCGGTCTCGCCGGGGAAACCTACGATGAACGTCGTACGAATGCCGAGACCGGGAATCCCGGCACGCATCCGGCGCAGCAGGTCGCGGATGTAGTCGCCGCTGGTGACCCGCTTCATCGCGGTCAACATGCGGTCGGAAATGTGCTGCAGCGGGATATCGACGTACTTCGCGACCTTGTCGCACTCGGCGATCGTCTGGATCAGCTCATCCGACCAATGCGCCGGGTGGGTGTAGAGCAGCCGCACCCAGAAGTCGCCTTCGATGGTGTTGATGGCGCGCAGCAAGGTGGAAAGAGATTCGCCCTTGGTCGAGTCGACCGGCGAGTTCGGCTTCGGCCGGTCGCCTTCCCACTGGTCCATGCCGAAGTAGGTGGTGTCCTGGGAAATCAGGTTGATCTCCTTCACGCCGGACTTCACCAGCGCTTCGACCTCGCGAACCACCGAGTCCTGCGTCCGTGAACGATGCCGCCCGCGGATCTGCGGGATGATGCAGAAGGTGCAGGTGTGGTTGCAGCCCTCGGCGATCTTGACGTAGGCGAAATGCTCCGGCGTCAGGCGAAAGCGCGGGGTGGTGTAGTCCGGGACATACTTCGGCTTCAGTGTGACGTAGTCGCGCGGGTCTTCGGTCGCGGAATTCTCCTCCTTCGGTGCGGGCCGCTTGCCGAGCAGGTTCTCGATGATCGGCGCGACCTTGGTGATCTGATCGAGCCCGATGAAGGCGTCCACTTCCGGCATGATGCCCGGCAGGTCTTTGGCGAAGCGCTGCGACAGGCAGCCGGCCACGATAATCTTCTGCCGCGCCCGGTCGGGATCCGCACTGCGGGCGTTGACCGCGCCGAAGACGGCGTCGATCGACTCCTGCTTGGCCATGTCGATGAACGAGCAGGTGTTGACAATGAGCACGTCGGCCAGTTCGGCCTCCGAGGTGAGGGACATGCCGGCTTCGGCGAGGTGACCCATCATGACTTCGGAGTCGATGAGGTTCTTCGCGCAGCCAAGGGAGATGAGACCGACGGTGGTGGACATGGGAAAATGCTGAAACGCTGAAATCTGAAATGCTGAAATTCGAGAGGGTTCGAGGAACGCTTGCGTCCAACTATCAACTCTCAACTTTAGACCATCAACTCCTTCAAAACGGCGGCTCAAGGATGAGTTCGTCGCCGGCCTGGGGACGGGCTTCGGGAAAGGCTCCCACGGGATTGGCGATCGCGCCTTCGATGGTCATCTCGCCGACCCGCAGGCGGCCGAGGATGCCGGTGTTGCGGCGGACGCAAAGGACGGAGCCGGGCTGGACGTTGTCGGGCATGATGATCTCGATCGTTGCGAATCCGCCGAACTGCGGGTCTTCGACCCACTCCTTGATCCGGGCGATCACCAGCGAGTCGCGGATCATCCGGGCGCGGCGCGCTTCCTGGTCGCGGCCTTCAAGCATCTTCCCGCCGACGAAAGCCGCTTCGCGGTCGGCCGTCTCGGCATCCCGCAGGGCCTTTTCCTTTTCCTTTTCCAAATCGGCGATCTGCTGCTGCATCGCGGCAATTTGTGCGGGTTCGGCGACCGGGGCAGGCACCGGCGGCGCTTGGGCAGCGGCCTGCTGGAGCTCCATCCGCTGTTTCTCGATCTGCAGCCGGTCCTGCTCGAGGCGCAGCTCCTCAATCTGGCGGAGCAGTTCCTTCTGCTCGCTCTGGGCAGCCGGTTTCGCCGGAGCGTTGATGTTCTTATACGAAACGGCGAGGGCCCCGAGCAGCAACGCCACCGTCGCACCAAGCAGAATCTTGAGCGTGTCCATGGGGGCGGAGGGTGCGCGCGACCCGCCGGATTGTCAACGCGGCGGCAAGGGGGCGAATTTACGGACCTTGATCCGGCACCAGAGCCGGCGGTCGAAGGCATCCGCGAAACAGTCTTCCCACCGGTCCAGGGAAGCCCGTGTCAACGAGTCGCCGCCGACCAGCGTCTCATTCTGGCTGTCATGGGTCGTCACGCTGCGGACCACCGGGAATCCCTCGCGGAAAGCGGTCCGGGTGCGGCTCTGGATCGCCCGGTGCCCCTGGCCGTTGACCAGATTCGCCAGCACCAGCCCGCCCGGCTTCAGCAGCCGCTTGAGCGCGGAAATCTGCCTCGTGTCGGATTTTCCCGGCCGGAAGACGTCGTCGCTGCCGGCCATGTAAACATCGTCGATCACCACGTCGAAGCGCTCCTTGCACTTCGCGATCCACTCGTAGGCGTCGGAGAAGTGGATCTCGATCCCGAGTTCGTCGAGCCGCATGTTGAGCGCGGCGAGAGCCACGATTTCCGAATCGATGTCCACCGCCACCAGCCGGCAGTCGGGCAGCAAGTGCCGCAAAATCCGCATCGCCGTGCCACCGGCCAGCCCCAGCATCAGGATAGAGCGCGGCGGACCATCCGGCCGCAGCAAAGCGGCCGCAGCGATATTGTCCCACGCGAGTCCGGTCAGATATCGCTTCTCGTGC
This sequence comes from Akkermansia sp., assembly GCA_043729195.1. GTDB lineage: Bacteria > Verrucomicrobiota > Verrucomicrobiia > Verrucomicrobiales > Akkermansiaceae > Haloferula. The sequence goes on along the minus strand of JAYTLR010000141.1, from coordinate 5,592 downwards.
CACCACGCATGGATCGCCCCGGCCACGCGGAACTCGCACTGACGGTCGCTCTTCCAAATCTGCACCTGCTGGTGGGCGGTATCGACGACGGCGTGGCAACGGAGGCGCATGGGCGGATTCAATGCCCTGCGGATCGGGGGATTAAACAAAAATCGGGAGCTCCCCCGCGGGCGACTGCGACTCCCTGTCTAGCAGCCAACCCGGAGCGAAGCGGAGATGGACCGCGACTTATGAACCACAAGAGGCGGTCAAATCTTTAGTCCGCTTGGACGGTCGGCATTTCGAGCGGACTGAAGTCCGCGGTCCAGTACAGCGGCAGCCTCATTCCGCTTGCTCCGGGGATCCCCTTTGCCGCCGCTTCCCGGACAAGGCCTCCCTTGCTCAATTGTCTTCGCCGGATCGGCCAAGGCCCCCACGTTTCCTCTTGGCATCCGCCACCCACCCGCCACCCTCCGCCCGCCGCGGGAAATCCGCGGCACCTTTCGGGAAGCCCGTGGCTCGGGCAGTCAATCGATGGGGAATCCGGTGAAATTCCGGAGCGGTACCGCCACTGTGATCTTCCGCCTTCAACCGCGGAAGCAGCCAGATCGCCAGCCTGAAAGCGTCTTCTGACCGAACCCGCGGATCTCGGGTTCACGGATACCTGAATACATGCAAAAACAACTGAAGGCGGCCGGCTTGCTCCGGTCGCTCCTGTCGGTCCCGCGCCCCTTGCTGGCGTCGGGAATCACCCTCGTCGTGGCCTTACCCGCCGCAGCCGAGATCGAAAACGAACTCGACGGCATCGTCGTCTCCGCCCGCCGACTGCCGGCCGATGCGGAGCAGACGACTTCCGCCGTCACCGTGCTCGACCCCCGCGATCTAACAGCCCGCGGGATCCTCGACCTGAAAACCGCGCTCAACGAAGTGCCCGGCGTCATCGCGACCTCGACCTCAGGCCAGACCGGCGGGATCGGCTCGCTGTTCATCCGCGGCACCACCACGGCCTACTCGCAGGTCGTGGTCGATGGCATGCGGCTGAGCGATACCACCGCGCCGCTGGGAAATTTCCTCGCCGGCGCGCGGGTCGACGACCTCGGCCGCATCGAAGTCCTGCGTGGCCCGCATTCCGCCATCCACGGCGGCGAATCGGTCGGCGGCGTGCTGTGGCTGGAGACCGCCTACGGCAAAGGCGATCCCTCGTCGCGCCTGACCGCGGAAGCCGGCTCCTTCGGCAGCCTCGCCACCCACGCCTCGACCCAGGGCAGCAGCGGCGCGCTGTCGTGGTTCGCCGGACTGGGCTACGAAAGCACCGGCAACGACACCGAGCTCGAACGCTACGACCAGACCCGCGGTGCCCTCCGCGCGGAGTGGCAACAAAGCGACTGCCTGACCCTCGGCGTGACCTTCCGCGGCACCGATTCGCGCTACGATTATCCGGCTTTCGGATCGAATGCCGACCACCTCGACGCCGCGCTCGGCACGGTCTATGCCGTCGCGAAGTTCGCCCCCGGCTGGGACGCGCGCTTCACCGCCGGCCACTACCGGGAAAGCTACGACAACGAGAACTTCGGAGCTTTCGGTCCCTCGATCTACGCCACCGACCTCGACCGCAGCAGCGTGGCCACCGACCACTCGATCGCGCTCGGCGACCGCCATACCCTGCTGTGGGGCGCGTTCTTCGAGCACACCGACTTCCAGAACAGCATCGGCACCGACCTCGGGCGCGATCGCTTCGGCGGCTACGCCGGGCTGGAATGGATGCCGGTCGACGCACTTACGACGAGTGCCGTACTTCGCTGGGAAGACTACGCCGCCTATGGCGACGAAGTGACCTGGCGCGCCGCCGCCGCCTGGAAAACCTGCGAAAGCGGGCCCGTCTTCCGCGGCGGGATCGGCCGCGCCTTCCGCACGCCGACTTACCTCGATCTCTTCGGCACCGCATTCGGCGCAGGCAATCCGAACCTCGAGGCGGAGAGCAGCCTCGGCTGGGACATCGGCATCGAGCAGCGGATCGCGGAAAACCACGCCGTTTCGCTGACCTGGTTCGAGAACTCGATCGAGGACCGCATCCGCTCCTTCCCCACCCCGCCGGTCAATCTCCCCGGCGACACCCCGGCCCGCGGCCTCGAAACCGCGCTCTCGGGATCCTGGGACGATGGCGCTTGGAACTACCGCGTGTCCTGGACCTGGCTCGACGAATCGCTGGCCGACCAGCCCGATCACAGCGCCACCGCGTCGCTCGACTGGCGGCCGGCGGACAAGTGGCTCGTCGGCATCGGTGCGACTTACATCGACACCCGCTCCTGGGGTGGCCTGCCGCTCGACGACTACCTCGTTGCAAGGCTCCACGCCTCCTATCAGGCGACCGAGCAAGTCCGGCTCCACGCCCGGGTCGAGAACTTGTTCGATAGCGGCTACCAACTGGCGAACTTCGCTGGTGCGCCTCCGATTCAGGGAGCCGGCCTCGGTTTCTTCACCGGCGTGACGCTGGAGTTCTAACACCGGACGAACACCGACCGCTTCAAGGCACGCTCCTAACGGGGCGTGCCTCTTTCGTTGAGTCGAATCCATCGAGCCCCGGCGCACCCACCCTTGGGTTGCGATTATTCACAACTGTTCACAACGCGGATCCCCGCGCCGGCACCCCTTCCGGTGACATTGATCCGCAAAATCCGACCGCTTTACGAGGCGTCGAATGGCATCCAATCCCCTGCACGCTCTGGGCCCATCCGACATGTTTCTAAGACTTCCGAATCATCAAGAGTCTCCATTCATCTTAATACATTGCCTTTCCACTAAACTTGGAAGTTCTAATATCTAATTTAATAACCTCTTGCTCAGAGACTTACATCCATGCTGTCCTAACAACATGGCATTTGCCTCTCCGCTTCCGATTCTTGCCACAGTCGATGCCTTCCGCCCGGTCTTCATGATCGTGATGGGAGCCTTCCTTCTCCTTACCGCCTGGCGGATGACCCGCGGCACGTCCGGCTGGGCACCTCGCACCTTGATGGCCGGCGCCTTCCTGCTGGCTCTCGGCTACTCGGTCCTAATACCGCTGTATCAAGCCGGTGTGCTGCTCCCGCTTTCGCTCGTCGGCCGCTTGCCGGGTGATCCCACCGTCGCCATGGGCTGGCATGTCGTGAAGGTGGTCTCGATGAATGGCGGCTGGCTGCTCTTCGGCCTCGGTCTCGCCCTGCACGCCGGCATCTTCGAAACCGAAAAGTCCCCCGCTTCGATCTGATTCCCCCCCACTCCGATCCATGGAACTCCTCCTCGATATCTTCGTGAAAAACGGCTTCCTGATGGATGCCATCGGCGTGATCGGACTCGGCCTGCTGGGCCTTGCCGCCGTGCGCCTTTCCCAACGCTACCGCTCCTGGGGCGGCTCCCTGCTGGCCTCCGGCTCGATGCTGCTGCTGCTCGGCCGCTTGTGGGTGCTGGTCAGTCCGCACCTCCTCACTCCGGACCTCCGGATGGACATGGGCGGCACCTTGAATGAGATCGTTTCCCTCGCTCCCATGATCCTGCTGACCACCGGTCTCGCCGGCGTGGTCTGGGGACTTTGGGGCCATGAGCAATGGCTCCGCGAAGAGCGCTGATTTAAACGGATTTTCCCCCGGATAGGGCGGCACTTGTCTTCCACGGCGGGTGCCGCTCGCGTTTTTACCCCTAGCAGCGACGCCCTTCCGATGCTAAGCCCCCGCCCGAATGTTTGAAGTCCGCGAGAAACCGCTGCTAGTCGAGCGCGCCCTGCTGGTGCGGCTGTATTTCGACCCGCGTGAAGAAGTAGAATCCGAAGCCCTGCTCGAAGAACTCGGTGAACTGGTGTCCACCCTCGGCATCGGCGTCGTCGAGAAGGTCCTTGCCCGCAGCCGTGAAATGCACCGGAAATTCCTCTGCGGCACCGGCAAGGCGGCCGAGATCGTCGAACTGGCGAAGGCCCATGAGTGCGACTGCATCGTCATCGACAACCAGCTCGCCCCGTCCCAGCAACGCGAATGGGAAAAGGCCGCCGACATGTGCGTGATCGACCGCGAGGAGGTGATTCTCGACATCTTCGCCAAGCGCGCCCAGACCAAGGAGGCCCGCCTCCAGGTGGAGCTGGCCCGCATGCAGTATGCCTTGCCCCGGATGGCGCGGATGTGGGGTCACCTCGACCGCGAAGGCGGCTCCGGCGGTGGTCAGGGCGGCGGTGCCGCGCGCGGGATGGGCGAGAAGCAGATCGAGGTCGACCGCCGGATGGCTCACGTCCGCATCGACCGCGCCCGCCGCGAACTCGACGACGTCCGCAAGCAGCGCGCCACCCAGCGCAAGGAGCGCGAGAAAATGGAGACGCCCCACGCGGCGATCGTCGGCTACACCAACTCCGGCAAATCCACCCTGCTCAATACGCTCAGCGGCGCGGACGTCATGGCCAAGGACATGCTCTTTGCCACGCTCGACACCACCACCCGCAAGATCGAGCTACCCGACGGCCAGCCGCTCCTCATCACCGACACCGTCGGCTTCGTCCGCAACCTGCCCCACCGGCTGGTGGAGGCCTTCAAGGCGACCTTGGAAGAGGCGGTCCTTGCCGACTTCCTGATCCACGTGCTGGACGCCACCTCGCCGGAAATCGAGCGCTTCCATGAGACCACCCTCAAGGTCCTCGGTGAACTCGGCGCGGTCGACAAGCCGACCATCACCGTCCTCAACAAGATCGACCGCGTCACCGAGCCCGAGCGCCTCGCGGAACTCCGCCACCTTTACCCGGACGCCTTGAACATCTCCGCCTTCACCGGGCTCGGCATGGATGCCCTGCTTCAGAAGTGCTCCGAAGTGATGGCCGACCGCGTCCGCCGCCGCCGCTATCGCATCCCGCAAAGCCGCGCCGACCTGTTAGGCATGCTCCATCGCGACGCCAAGGTGCTTTCCACCGAATACGAGGAGAACGACATCCTGGTCACCGCCGTGGTTCCTGCCGCGATCGACGGCCGCCTCGGGGAATTCTCCTGTTAGGCCCGCCTATTCCGCCGCTTCCACCCAGCCTAGAGCCTTGACCGCGGTGATTTCAAACTGGCGGTAGCGGGCGCTATCCTCCACCGCCCGGATTGAAACCGTCACGTGAGAAATAGAACTGCCCACGGGCGCGAGTTCGCGGGCGGCTTCGCTGTCGCGCGCGACATAGAAATCCATGGAATCCGGCAGGTCCGGCGTGCTCGCTTCAAAATGGATCCATTCCTCTTCGTCCGGAAACCGGTGCATGTAGAATCCTCCAGGCCTCAGAACCACCCGCACTTCCTCAGCCGACGGCACCGCGCCGGACACAAGCTTCGTCCATTTCTCCGAGCCGCTCCTCGCGTAAGCCTCGAAATCCACCTTTGCCCCCCGGGGGTCCACCGAAACGCACAACAACCGGCTTTCGCCGCCTTCAAGGCTTGCCTGGTAGTATTCGTAAAGCAAATCGCCTTGAGCAACGACCGTCAGCGCCATCGTGCCATTGACTTTCTCCTTGGCTCCCGGCCCATCGCGGAAAAACGCTTCCATCTCCGCGCCCACCTTCTCCGGTTGATTGACCCACTTCAGCCGCTCGGCGTGGCTGCCGGCCGTCGTGAAGTTCTCCACCAC
>JAYTLR010000140.1:0-3745 GCA_043729195.1 Akkermansia sp. | reverse complement strand
CCCCGTCCGAACCGGAAGTCAGCAGCTCCGATGGCCGCTACCAAGGCTTCGGTGGTGGCTCCAACACTTTGGCGGGCGGTAAGACCAATGTCATTGTCTATGACGTGCCACGCTCCCCGCTCGTTTCACTCGGCCAGTTCCAACACGCACAACTCTCGCGCTACAACTTCGAGCCTGGATTCGTGGTCGGAAACTCTTATGCGAACCCACGGGTCCCCCTTGCATCCACTATCAGTCCGAATTTCTCCGGTATCAGCGGACTGAATGTCACGGACCTGTCCTACGACGTGAACAAGAAGCTCTGGGACAGCTTCTTCTTCTCCACGCTGGGTCTGGACTATGTTGACGGCACCGGTTCCTCATTCGACAGATTCTTCGACATGAAGAAACTCGGATCCGGGGAAAGCGCGCTGCCAAATCCCCGCATGGTCTTCGCCCCACTCCTTGGCGATACCACCATCGACAAGATCCTTTCCGACAACCCCGACCGCGCGCCGGAGGCCATCGCCGCACGGATCCTTCTGAAGGGCGCGTTCAACGTCAACTCGACCTCCAAGACCGCCTGGAAGGCCGTCCTGTCCTCGATGGGCACATCCCAGTTGCCCGTGCTCGACCCGAAAGCCGGCACCGCCTCATGGCAGAACCCGGAAGGCACCCGCTTCAACCGCTTCGGCCATGTGATCACGAACAAGGCTTATCAAAAAGGTGATCCCGGCGACGACGATCCCTTCTGGCAGGGCTGGCGAAACCTGTCGGATACCGAACTGGATGAACTTGCCGGAGAGATCGTCACCGAGGTCAAGGAGCGCGGACCGTTCCGCTCGATGGCCGAGTTCGTCAACCGCAACCCGAATTCCAGCAACACCAGGCATCAGCTCAAGGGGCCCCTCCAGGCAGCTCTGGATCGGGTGATCAATGTGGGTTTCCCAACCTCGGTCGGAAAGCCTGCCCGCGTCCCTAACGGGTCGCAGTTTTCCCCCGCAGTGACCGATGAAAGCTCGGCGGCCGCAAGCGCCTCCTACCTCCTGCAGGGCGATCTGCTTCAGTCGCTCGCGCCGATTCTCCAAGTGCGTTCGGACTACTTCAGAATCCGCTCCTGCGGAGAGACCCTGGATTCCAAAGGAAACGTGATCGCCCGCGCCTGGTGCGAAGCCTTCGTCCAGCGCACCAGCGACTATTCGGACCCGCAGGATGCCAGCCACAAGAACCCCGCCGAACTTACCTCGGACACCAACGAAACCTTCGGTCGCCGCTACCAGATTGTTTCCTTCCGCTGGCTCCCAAGTTCTGAGATCTAAAGCCGCTTCATGAAGAAAACCGTCGCCATCCTCCTCGCGTTACTCGCACTGCCTGGCCGATCCGAGGAGGTGACGGTGAATACCGAGATTGTATCCATCGCACTCGACAGCTCCGTCGCCGGACTGTTCTTCCACAACGGTAAAGACATCTCGGTTTTCCAAGCCAATACCACCGGAATCGGCGAACCTCTCGCCTACAAGGGCCCTCGGCGCTTCCTACTCCGGGCTTCCGAGGCGGAGTTCTCCATGAAGCCTCCGCTACCAGCTCCGGTCGCAGCGGTCGATCTCCCGCTCGATTCGGATCGCGTCTTGCTGGCATGCCTGAAAACCGGCAACGCCCCGTTGAAGATCATCGCTTACGACATCGGAAAGGCTCGCATCGGTGCGGGTGACTACCGGTTCTTCAACTTCTCACACTCGGTGATTTCGGTGATCTTCGGCGGCCAGAAGTTCGCCGTAGAGCCCGGCGAAGACACCTTGGCGTCCCATGCTTCCTGGAAGAAGGAAGTGATGGAAATCGACCTGGCCATGGCGATCGTCAAGGACAGCAAGGTCAAGCCGGTCTACTCAAGTCAGTGGGGAAACCGGCCCGGCCGCCGCAACTACGTATTCATGTTCAACGGCCCTCAGGAGTACAAACCGATCAAGATCTGTCGCTTCTTCGACGTCCCCTCCTCCGCTCCCGCGGCTCCTTGATCTCCCGCGCAAAGCCTTCAGATCAAAATCACGCCCGCGCCCTGAGCTGAACTTGCTTTCACCGGATCCGTCCTGAAACTGCATCGACGCTTGGAAGCAGATGCCCCGCCACCACTTCACCACCCTCCCAGCGCTGCTCGCCGCCGCGCTGGCCACCCTCGCGCCGCTGCCCGCCGCGCCGCCCACCGGCGCCGGCTGGAATCTCGCGTGGAACGACGAGTTCGAAGGCAGCACCATGGACACCACCAAGTGGCGGCACTGGCTTCCCGGTGCGCGCCGCAATGCGGTAAACTCTCCCAGCGCCGTCGCCGTCGCCGATGGCGCGCTCACCCTTTCCACCTACACCAGCGGAGGCACCCACTACACCGGGATGATCTCCAGTGAAGACACCTATCTCTACACCTACGGCTACATCGAAGCCCGCATCGACTACGACAGCTCGCCGGGCATGTGGTCCGCCTTCTGGATGCAGTCGCCGACCATGGGAAATCCCATCGGCTCGCCAAACAGCGCCGGCACCGAGATCGACATCTGCGAGCACCGCACCATCGACGGCAGCGGCACCAACATCGACGGCATAGTGGTCGGGAACATCCACTGGGATGGTTACGCCGCCGCCCACCGCAGCACCGGCTACACTTCGCCGAATCTCGGCCTCGGCACCGGCTACCACGTCTATGGCATGGAGTGGACGCCCACCCAGCAGAAGTTCTACATCAACGGCGTCCTCCGCTGGACCCTCAACAACAACGCGACCAATTCCCCTGTCTCCCAGCGCAGCGAATTTATCATCCTGAGCAGCGAGGTCGACGACTCCAGCACCACCTGGGCAGGACCGATTCCCGCCGCGGGCTACGGCACGCTCGCGACCACCACCACGAAGATCAAGGTCGACTACGTCCGCGTCTATCGCCGCGCCGAGACCGTGGTAAACGGCGACTTCGAGGGCAAGGTCGGCCCCTTCAGTTCCACCGGACAGGCCACATGGTCCGCCACCGGCGGCCGCAGCGATCCCGCCTCCGCGAATATCGCGCCCACCTCCGGTGCCTCGTCGGTCGAGCAAACCGTCCGCGGCCTGCTACCCGATACCCCCTACGTCCTCACCGCCTGGGGCAATGCCGGCACCACCTCGCCAGGCCTCTTCATCGCCGCCAAAAACTACGGTGGCAGCCAAACCGGCCAGACCCTCAGCTCCGGCACTTACGCCAAGGCCACCGTGCCCTTCACCACCGGATCTAACAACCGCAGCGCCGCCGTCTTCGCCTACTCCGCCAACATCGGCTCCACCGGCTACGTCGACGACTTCCTCCTCCGCCGCGCCGCCAACGTGCCCAACGGCCACCTCGAGCACGACGCGGCCTTCGCCTGGAGCAGCTCCTACGGCGGCGCGACCGTCTCCACCGCTTCCGCCTACGACGGCGAGTTCGCGTGGCAGATCCCCGCCAGCGGATCCAGCGCGGGCGTCGAGCAGGACGTCATCGGCCTCACCCCCTCCACCGCCTACCGCCTCAGCGGCTGGACCACCAACGGCAACGCCGGCCTCAGCTTCGGCGTGAAAAACCACGGCGCGTCCCAAGTGATCACCACCCGGTCGTCGAACACTTGGGCCCGCGCCACCGTCGACTTCACCACCGGCTCCGCCAGCACCACCGCCACCGTCTTCGCTTTCCGCTCCTCCAGCGCGCAGACCGCCTACGCTGACTCCTTCTTCCTCCATCAACCGCTCGCCGCGCCGTGGACCAGCCAAGACG
>JAYTLR010000139.1:0-5815 GCA_043729195.1 Akkermansia sp. | reverse complement strand
GGGAGGGATTGCCGAAGCGGCCATGCCAGTTTGCGGCAAGGCCGATCTTGGATAGGTCGCGAAGCTCCCGCCGCGTTCGAACCCTGACCTCCGCAGAGCCTCCGGAAGGCTCTCATCCCTCCCTTTCACGGTGGGGTTGGCTCGAACTCGGTGAACTCAGCGCCGTGCTGGGCTCGTTGAAAATCTTCCCGCGGACAGGGAGGGATTCGAACCCTCGGTACTATTGCTAGCACACACGCTTTCCAAGCGTGCTCATTCGACCACTCTGACACCTGCCCCTGCGGAAGGGCGCGCACCCTAGGAACAGGGCAGCAGCTTGGCAACCCGATTTTCATGGAGAAAATCCCTGCCAGGACCCGCAGCCGGTCGGTCCACCTTGCCGCCTTGTCGCAGTGCGACAACTTGGCCGAGCCGGAAAGCGCCAGCTTGTCGCACACCGCGCGGCCGGAGATGACTGTCCGATGACCTTCCTGGCCATAAATCTCTCATTTTCAGGACGCACCAACTTGCCCCCCGACGCTGGCACGTTGCTTGCGAAAAGCGGACCAGCAAATCCATCCGCTCACTCGGATCCAACCCAGCCTACAACCACCCAATCTCATGTCCAAAATTCTCGGCATCGACCTCGGCACCACCAACTCCTGCATGGCCATCATGGAAGGGGGCGAACCTGTCGTCCTTGAAAACTCCGAAGGCGCCCGCACCACGCCTTCGATCGTCGCATTCACCAAATCCGGCGAGCGCCTCGTCGGTCAGGCCGCCAAACGCCAGGCCGTGACGAACCCGAAAAACACCGTCTTCTCCGCCAAGCGCCTGATCGGCCGCAAGTTTGCCGAACTGTCGGAAGCCGACAAGAAGATGCCCTTCACCATCGTCGCCGCGGCCAATGGCGACGCCCACATCCAGGTGGAAGTGGGCGGCGAGACCAAGACCTACTCGCCCCAGGAGATCGCCGCGATGGTCCTCGGCAAGCTCAAGGCCGACGCCGAAGCCAAGCTCGGCGAAACCATCACCGACGCGGTGATCACCGTCCCCGCCTACTTCAACGACTCCCAGCGCAACGCCACCAAGGCTGCCGGTGAGATCGCGGGCCTCAACGTCCGCCGCATCATCAACGAGCCGACCGCCGCGGCCCTCGCCTACGGCCTCGACAAGAAGTCCGACGAGAAGATCGCCGTCTATGACCTTGGCGGCGGCACCTTCGACATCTCCGTGCTGGAAATCGGCGACGGCGTCTTCGAAGTGCTCTCCACCGACGGCGACACGCAGCTCGGCGGCGACGACTGGGACAACGCGCTCATTTCGTGGATCGTCGGCGAGTTCAAGAAGGACCAAGGCATCGACCTCTCCAGCCAGCCCGACGCCCTCCAGCGCATCAAGGAAGAAGCGGAAAAGGCCAAGATCGCCCTCTCCTCCAGCCAGTCTTACGACATCTCGCTGCCCTTCATCACCGCCGACCAGACCGGCCCGAAGCACATCCAGATCACGCTCACCCGCGCCAAGCTGGAACAGCTCACCGATTCCCTCTTCGAGCGCACCAAGAAGCCGGTCCGCGACTGCCTCAAGGAAGCCGGCGTCACCGCCGCCCAGATCGACGAGCTCGTGCTCGTCGGCGGCATGACGCGCATGCCCAAGGTGATCGAGATCGCCAAGGAACTCGCCGGCAAGGAACCGCACCGTGGCGTGAACCCCGATGAAGTCGTCGCGATCGGCGCTTCCATCCAGGGCGGCGTGCTCAAGGGCGACGTCAAGGACGTGCTCCTGCTCGACGTGACCCCGCTCACCCTTTCGATCGAAACCGAAGGCTCCCGCGCCACCGCGATGATCGAGCGGAACACGACGATCCCCGCCAAGAAGTCGCAGGTCTTCTCGACCGCTTCCGACAACCAGCCGGCCGTCGACATCCGCATCTGCCAGGGCGAGCGCCCGCTGTTCGCCGACAACAAGTTGCTCGGCAACTTCAAGCTCGACGGCATCGCCCAGGCCCGCCGCGGCGAACCGCAGATCGAAGTGACCTTCGACATCGACGCGAACGGCATCCTCCACGTATCCGCCAAGGACAAGCAGTCCGGGAAGGAACAGAAGATCTCCATCCAGGGCTCTTCCGGCCTTTCCAAGGACGAGATCGAAAAGGCCAAGCAGGAAGCCGAGGCCCACGCCGAGGAAGACAAGAAGCGGGTCGAAACCATCGACGTCAAAAACAAGGCCGAGAACATGGTCTACAACGTCGAGAAGCAACTCGCCGATCTCCCCGCCGAAGCCCCCGCCGAACTCAAGGCCGGCATCCAGACCAAGATCGACGCCGTGAAGGATGCGCTGAAGAACGACAACCTCGACGCGATCAAGTCCAGCACCGCCGAACTCGAAGCCACCCTCGAACAACTCTACAACGCCGCCCAGCAGGCCCAGGCCGCCGCCGGTGGCGCCGCCCCCGACACCGAAGTCGATGACGACGGCCCCGCTGCCGCATCCTCCGAACCCCGCCAAGCCAAAGGCAAGGTCGTGGAAGCGGAAGTCGTGGACAAGTGAATCAAGGAGCGCTGGCGTCTCGCCGGCACCCATCGTCCCGCCATGGAATCCCTCCAGGACAAACACCCGCGCCTCTCGCAACTCCACCCGCTGGCTCGCGCCGCGGTCCGGAGCCTTGTGGCGGCTTGGGATCGTCCGGATGCCACTACTCGCCGATCATTTTCCTGACCTCAGGAAAATGATCCCCAACCCTCTCCCATGAAGAAATCCGTGATCTCCAAGCTCCTGTCGGAACTGGAACAGCTCGTCCAAACCGAGCAGCATTCCGGCGTGGAATTTTGGCTGGCCCGTGACCTCCAGTCGGTGCTCGGCTACACAAAATGGGAGAATTTCCGGAAAGTCGTCGGCGATGCGATGACCGCCTGCGAAACCTCCGGCCACAAGGCTTCCGATCATTTTATTGAGGTCAGTAAAATGATCCCCCTCGGCAAGGGCGGGAAGCGTGAGATCCAGGATTTCATGCTCACCCGCTACGCCTGCTACCTGATTGCCCAGAATGGCGACCCGGCGAAGGACGAGATCGCTTTCTGCCAAACCTACTTCGCGGTCCAGACCCGGCGGCAAGAGATTATCGAGAAGCGGATCTCGGAGGTTGAACGACTCCATGCCCGCAAAAAGCTCACCGAATCCGAGAAGCTGCTATCCACCTTGATTTACGAGAAAGTGGGCGACGAGCGGAGCTTCGGCATCATCCGCAGCCGGGGTGACGAGGCGCTCTTCGGTGGCAAGACCACCCAGGAAATGAAGACCCGTCTTTGCGTGCCGGAAAACCGCCCGCTGGCCGATTTCCTGCCGACCATCACGATCAAGGCGAAGGACTTCGCCAACGAGATCACCACCTTCAACATCGGCCGCGACGACCTCGCCACGGAGAAGGCGATTTCGACCGAGCACGTGAAGAACAACACCGATGTCCGCGAGCTTCTCGTGCAACGGAACATCCGCCCCGAAAGCCTTCCGCCAGCGGAAGACCTCAAAAAGGTTGAACGTCGCCTGAAGTCCGAAGAAAAGAAGCTCCCCCGACGCAAGTCCTCCGAATGAACCGTTTTCCCAGTCTTGAGTCTTCAAGTCTTGAAGTCTCTCTAACCCTTTCCGCGCCGTCCAAGCGGCGCGGCTTCTCAACAAGAACCAACGCAAACCAAACAACAGAACCACATGGCCACCATCAAACCACTCGGTCAACGCGTCCTCGTGAAGCGCCTCGACGCTGAAGCAGTCAGCGCCGGCGGCATCGTCCTGCCCGACACCGCCAAGGAAAAGCCCCAGGAAGCCGAAGTCATCAGCCTCGGCACCGGCGGCAAGGATGAAGATGGCAAGACCATCGAGTTCACCGTCAAGGTGGGCGATAAGGTCCTCATTTCCAAGTACGGCGGCACCGAAGTGAAAGTCGACGGCGAGGAAGTCCTCATCATCAACGAATCCGACATCCTCGGCATCGTTTCCTGAATCACCGATCCACAATCTACAATCTACCATCCCCAATCTTAAATCTATATGGCCAAACAACTCCAATTCGACGAAGCCGCCCGCCACGCCCTGCTGCGCGGTGTTGAGAAACTCGCCCGCGCCGTCAAGGCAACCCTCGGGCCTTCGGGCCGCAACGTCATCCTCGACAAGAAGTTCGGCTCGCCGACCATCACCAAGGACGGCGTTTCGGTCGCCAAGGAGATCGAGCTCGAGTGCCCCTATGAAAACATGGGCGCCCAGTTGATCCGCGAGGTTTCCAGCCGCACCTCCGACATCGCCGGCGACGGCACCACCACCGCCACCGTGCTCGCGGAAGCCATCTACAAGGAAGGCCTCCGCAACGTCACCGCCGGTGCCAACCCGATCTCGCTCCAGCGCGGCATCATGAAGGCCACCGAGGCCATCGTGGCCCAGCTCAAGCTGATCTCCAAGGACGTCAACGACACCAAGGAAATCGCCCAGGTCGCCACTGTCTCCGCCAACTGGGACGTTGCTATCGGCAGCATCATCGCCGAAGCCATGGACAAGGTCGGCAAGGACGGCACCATCACCGTGGAAGAAGCCAAGGGCATCGAGACCACTCTCGAAGTGGTCGAAGGCATGCAGTTCGACAAGGGCTACCTCAGCCCCTACTTCGTGACCAATGCCGAGAGCATGGAAGTCATCCTCGAGAACGCCTACATGCTCATCAACGAGAAGAAGATCTCCTCGCTGAAGGACATGCTTCCGCTGCTTGAGAAGGTCGCCAAGACCGGCCGCCCGCTCCTCATCATCGCCGAAGACGTCGAAGGCGAAGCCCTGGCCACCCTCGTGGTGAACAAGCTCCGCGGCATCCTCAACATCGCGGCCGTCAAGGCCCCGGGCTTCGGCGACCGCCGCAAGGCGATGCTCGAAGACCTCGCCATCCTCACCGGCGGCAAGGTCATCACCGAAGACCTCGGCATCAAGCTCGAGTCCGTCGAGCTTGCCGACCTCGGCACCGCCAAGCGCGTCACCATCACCAAGGAAGCCACCACCATCGTCGAAGGTGCCGGCACCAGCGAGTCGATCACCGGCCGGGTCAACCAGATCCGCCGCCAGATCGACGAGACCACCAGCGACTACGACCGCGAGAAGCTCCAGGAGCGCCTCGCCAAGCTCGCCGGCGGTGTTGCCGTCATCAACGTCGGTGCCGCCACCGAGACCGAGATGAAGGAAAAGAAGGCCCGCGTGGAAGACGCCCTGCACGCCACCCGCGCCGCGGTGGAAGAAGGCATCGTCCCCGGCGGTGGTGTCGCATTGATCCGCGCCCAGGCCGCCGTCGGTGACCTCGGCCTGACCGGTGACGAGAAGACCGGTGCCGGCATCGTGGCCCGCGCCATCGAAGCCCCGCTCCGCCAGCTCGCCGCCAACGCCGGCCGCGAAGGCGCGCTCATCGTCGAGCGCGTCAAGAACGGCGAGGAAGGCTACAATGTCGCCACCGACAAATACGAGGACCTCGTGGCTGCCGGTGTCGTCGATCCGACCAAGGTGACCCGTTCCGCCCTGCAGAACGCCGCCTCGATCGCCGGCCTGCTGCTGACCACCGAAGCCCTGATCACCGAGATCAAGGAAGAGAAGCCCGCCGGCGGCGGTGGCCACGGCCACGACCACGGCGGCATGGGCGACTACTGAGTCGGAGCGGCTGCAAAGCCGTTCGACCCTTCAAAGCCGGACGGGAAACCGTCCGGCTTTTTTGTTTGGAGTGTCGCCTTGAAGGCGACATCTGAACTTTGGCCCCTGACTAGATAAACAGGTTGGCTGGAAGCCTCGGTTGTCCGCTTCTCCTGATTTTACTGGA
>JAYTLR010000138.1:0-32041 GCA_043729195.1 Akkermansia sp. | reverse complement strand
GGGAGGGATTGCCGAAGCGGCCATGCCAGTTTGCGGCAAGGCCGATCTTGGATAGGTCGCGAAGCTCCCGCCGCGTTCGAACCCTGACCTCCGCAGAGCTTCCGGCCCGCAGAGGCCACGGGGACGGCGGTTTTGGCAATGCGGACCGAGATGGGCAGTGGAGTTCGAGGAACCGTTCTGCGGGGCGGAGCCTCCGCCCACCCGGCGGGGCCTCCGGCCAGGCTACTTCGCCGGGAGGTGGACCCGCGTCACCAGCTCTTCCTCCGGGGTCACTGCCGGGTCGTTGTCGTAGATCTCGAACATCGGCGCTTTTCTATAGGTCGCGAATCGCTTTGCCCGGCCGTGCATCATCCCGGCCGCCCAAGCATTGCCGAGGTGACGATAGGCACCGGTGTGCTTTACGACGTAGGCAGTGCAAGCAGGCACCTCGCCGCTGGTGAATTCCGCCGGGACATCGACCGCCGTGGCGAAGGGGAAGCCCACGGTGCAATCGGCCACCGCCTTCACCGGGTCCCACTTGTGAACAATCGAAAACGGGCTGCCGGATGGCGTCGCGCCGCTCTTCCCGAGCCACGCCATCAGCTTCGCCATGTCCCGTTCCATGCTCGGCCCGATCTCCGACGTAGCGCAGGAGGACCTTACCCCGACGTATTTGAAACCGCCCGCCGTCTGCTTGCCGGAGAATTCCAGCTTGGAAGGCACCGCCCCCCTCTCCGCGAGGTCCTTCAGCATCTTCAGCCCGCGCTCGTAGTCGGCACCGATCCACGCGCTCATCATGCCCTTCATCCAGAACATGAACCACGGCAGCGCGCCTTCCATGTTCCAGGTCAGCTCGGTGACTCCGTTTTGATCGGCGAGGAAGAAGTCCGTCTTGTTCACCGATTTCCACGGCTTGAGGAAAGTAAGGCGGTAATGGATCGACCACGGCGGGTCGCCGCCGGTGATTTCCATCTCGCCGCTGCCGGTGATGGAGCCGTCCCAAGTGTAGCCGCGGCCGTCGTCGGAGTAACCGAGCTTCGCGGAAGGCTCCGCGATCAGCCACGGCGACCAAAGCGGCCAGGAGCGGAAATCGCGGACGAGATCGTAGACCTGCTGGACCGGCGCGGCGATGCGGATGGATTTGCTGACAGTGAAGAGGGGCATGGCGGGAGGAGGGGCAGGATTTCGGGCAGCTTGAACGGGAAATCGGGGGAAGGAAAGCTGCGGTTCACGGGGCCGGATTCGAACATCGAACATCGAACGCCCAACATCGAATATCGAAGTGAAAGGCAGGAAATGCGCCTGTCTCACGACCTGCACTCCCGGGCGCTACCTCGTCTCCTCCAGCACCTTTCGAATTTGCGCCACCTCTTGTCTGACCAACTCCGCCTCGGCCGGTGTCAGCCCCCAGTTCTCGGGAAGGAAGGTCATTGTCGTATCGAGCGCGAACCAGTGGCGCTCGACCGCGTGGTAAACAGGCATCGCCATGGCGAACATCAAGGCCCCCGCGACATAGGCGGGGAAGACCAGCCGCGCCATCACCAAGCGCCGCAGCAAATTTCTCCGTTGCGAAAACAGGCCTCGCAAGATTCCCGCAATTGCGATGAGCAGGGTGATCGCCAGCAAACCCGCACCCGTCCACAGCCAAACCTGCCCCGGATCTGAGGCCCGCCCGGGATCAAGCTCGATCATCGACCGGCCCGACAGAAAATCGCCGCCTTCCATCAACGGCTTCGGCAGTATCACCCACTGCGCCAAGCCAAAGACCGGCAGTGCCGCGCTGGCTGCGGTCACCGCCAGCCACTGGGCGACCGGGCGGCCCGCCGCGAGGCCCACCCGCGCGGCGCGGCGTGTTAGATAAGTGCGTGCGACCAGCGGCGGTAGCAGCAACATCACCAGCAGAACCGAGGCAAGCTGCCCTACCAGAATCGAACCGCCCTGCGTGGAAAGGCTCCAAGCGCGGCTGCCGAGCGGTGTGAAATGGATCACCGCCAGCGCGAGCAAATACGGCAATACCACACCCACCAACGCCACCCGCAGGAGGTCGCGGGGCCCTGCCAGCATCGCGAGCCGCCCTGACAAGCGCCGGGCCAGCGCGGAGCCGCGGAAGCGATATAGAACTGCCGCGAACGCCGCCAACGAGAGCACGCCCCAGCCGGCGATGGCTGCCAGGCGATCCAGCAGCGCATACTCCGCCAGCCGCCCGGGCCGCAGGTCTTCCTCGCGGGGCATTTCCAGTCGAAACGTCTCCTGATTGAAAAGCGAGCCGTGGAGCGCTGCATGGCGTTTAACTTCCTCGAAGCTGATCGACTTGCGGAGTGGCGAGTGGTCGCGGGAAAGCTTCTCCTTCCGCTCCTCTAGCCGCGCGGCCACTTCAGGTAACCCCAGATCCACCGCCGTGGAAATGAAGTCATCCAACGGCCCTCTCGCGCTTCCTCGAAGGATCACGAGTTTCATCATCGTCAGGCGACCATTCTCCATCAGGCGACCGGTGAGCCGGTCCCAGTTTTCCACCAGCTTGAGAAACCCCTCGCGGTCGCCCAGTGTCCGACACGCCTGCGCCTTGGCGCATATCACTTCAGGCAGGCTGAATCCGGTTACGGTCACGATGTCGTTCCCGAAAAGGTAATGGCACAGGGGCGCAATCGACAGGATGTCTTCCGGCGGCGGCAGCAGTGACAGGCGTCTCGACAGCAGCTCGTTTTCGTAGCCTTCGAAGCGCGGTGCCATTGCCGCGGCGTGCAAGTGATCGAGCGTCTTGCGCCACTTCGCATCGTCCGTGACCTCGTAAATGGTGGGCGGTCGCGGCTCCCCGCGTTTCCGCGGCACGTCCAAGGACTTCACCGCTCCGGGTGACTCCGCGATCGCCGCCAGGTAGTGGATGTAGCCGTTGTCCGGCTCCAGCCGCAGTGCCTCCGCGAGCAACTCCGGCGGCAAGCTCTTCCCTTCCTTCACCTGCCACCGCGCGTGCTCGGCGAGGTAGGCCGGGTTCGTCGAATCGGATTCCCACAGCCGCTTCATCCGGTCACCCGCCGGCCTCGCCTCGGGATCGCCCATCAGGAGCAAGCGGTCCTGCGGGGGAAGCCCGCGCGCGATTTTGTCGACCGGCATTTCATGAAGATCCCAGGACATCATTCCGCGCAGCCAGAGGAACTCGTCGCGCTGCGAATACAGCCCCGCCAGCGTCCACACGGCGAGGGCCACGGAAATTCCCGCCGCCGAGCCAAGGACGAGCCGCCACCGGTGGCGCGGCTTGGCATCCGCCCGATTAAAGCGCCGGGCCAGCGCGTCGAGCGGCTCGCCGCGGTCCGGCGCGTGGTGCAGGGCATCCTGCAACTCCCGCTTCGCGATCACTTGCAACTCCGCGTTGTCGTCGAAGGAGCGGACGGCGGTGTCGAGGAAGGCATCGGCCGGATCGGGCATGGTGGGAGCATCCGGGGAAGTCGCTTGGGGCGGCAAGCACGGATGCGGCGGCGGCGAGGCTTTCGATCGGCAGTCAGGGACTCTTCGGGCCGGTCTGAAGACCAGCGCTCCCGGGGGGCAGCCGTTTCAGCCGTCAGGATCGCCAGACGGCTCAGGTGGTCCAGGAGAGGAGGAATCCGTGATGGGTTGCTTGGAAACGAATCATGCGTTCCAGAGAATTCCAGTGGATCCTTGGGCGGAACTTGACGCCCTTCCCGTTTCCCGGAGGAGTGGAGCATGAACTTCCGGATCATCGCGGGCGTGGCCTGCTGCGGCGCGTGTTTGTCCGCCGCGGACTACTACATCAGCCCCTCCGGCCTCGACGGGAATTCCGGCAGCATGGCCCAGCCGTGGCGGACCTTCGCCCACGCGGTGCCGCAGCTTGCGGCCGGCGACACGCTCCACCTGCGGGCCGGGGTTTACGCCGAGCGGCTGATCGTCATCGGAAAGAGCGGCACGGCCGAGGCACCGGTGGTCATCCGACCTTACGAAAGCGAAGCCGCAGTGATCGATGGCACGACGCTGACCGTCCCCACGGGCGGCCGGGCGGGACTGGTGAAACTGGAGAATTGCAACCACGTCCACCTCCGCGGGCTGGAGATCCGCAACTACGAGACCACCGCCGCGGCACGAACCCCGGTCGGCATCCAGATCGAGGGCAGCGGCAGCGGACTGCGGGTGCTCGATTGCAAGGTCCACCACATCCGGCAGAGCAGCACCACGGCAAGTTCGAACGGCTTCGGGATCGCGGTCTACGGGACTTCTAGTAGTCCGATCGACGGCCTGGTGCTCGACGGCAACGAAGTCCACGATCTGCGCACCGGCCAGAGCGAATCGGTGGTGCTCAACGGCAACATCACGAACTTCACCGTCAGCCGGAATCATGTCCACGATTGCAACAACATCGGCATCGACCTGATCGGCTACGAAGGCTCGGCACCCGCCGCATTCGACCGGGCGCGCGCCGGGGTGGTGCGGGAGAACCTCGTCCACGGGATCGATAGCGCTTTCAATCCCGGCTACGGCGGGAACTTCACCAGCGGCGGCGGCGACCGCTCGGCGGCGGGCATTTACATCGACGGCGGCACGAACATCACCGTGGAGCGCAACCGCGTGTATGGCTGTAATTTCGGCATCGAGCTCGCCAGCGAGAACCCGGCCGGCTTCACCGACCACATCCGCCTGCTCAACAACCTGCTGCACCACAATCAAGCCGCCGGCCTGATCATGGGCGGCTACGACCACCTGCGCGGCAAAACCCGGCTCTGCGAGGTGCGGAACAACACGCTGTTCCGCAACGACAGCCTGCTGACCTTCGGCGGTCAGGTCGCGCTGCAGTTCTATTTCGAGAACAACGTCTTCAAGAACAACCTTGTCTGGGCGAATGCCACGTCCAAGCAGATGATCATCCACTACGTCGAGGGCGGGACCGCGACGCAGCGGGCCTTCGGGACCGGGAATGTCTTCGACTCCAATATCTACTTCTGCGAAGGCGATTCCGCGGACATCGAGTTCGGCCTGAACCCGACCGGCAGCGGCGGCAGCCAGGGGAACCGCTCTTACAACGGACTCGCCGCGTGGCGCACGGCGGTGGGAAGCGAAGTGCAGTCGGCTTTCAACAATCCCGGCTTCGTCGTGCCAGTACCGTCTAACACGCCGGCCGCAGCGGATTTCAAGATCGGCGTCACCTCTTTCTGCCGCGACCGCGGGGACCTCCCGCCACCGCCCGCCGGGGAGAAGGATTTCTTCGGCGCGTCGCGGCTGGCGAACGGCCGGACGGACATCGGAGCGCATGAATTCATGACCGCGCTGCAAGCTTGGCGCGACAGGCATTTCAGCCTGCCCGACGGCACGGGACCCGCCGCCGATGACGCCGACCCGGAGTCCGACGGCACGCGCAACCTCGTCGAATACTCGCAGGGCATGAACCCGCTCGTGTCCGACCCGCAGCTCGGCCCGGCGGGATTCCGGCAGGGAAATGTCTTCCGCTTTCAATACCGAAAGGCAGCTCCGGAGCTGAGCTACGAAGTTCAGACCAGCACGGATTTCGGCAACTGGCCGGCGTTAGTCGTGCCGGAGCAGTCCGATGGCAGCGGCCTTTACTGGAGGGACTTTCCGTTAGGGCCGGGGAACTTCTTCGTGAGGCTGTCGGTGACCCCGTGAAAAATATGGAGTGCGATGGCACGACATCGCTTTCCCTGCGGTTGCGGCTCGACCGTTCAAAAGGCTGAGATTGCCAGTGCGGCTCTTTGCGCGAGGCCTCGGCTCGATACCCACGGGGTGAGGCTCTTCAATGCAATTCCGGCCACGCGAGCTGGCATTCCGCCCACGCAGCCAAAGCGATGTCGTGCCATCGCACTCCACATCAGAGACTCCCCGCGGTCGTCACCATGCCCCACCCCGTGCTTGCCAAGCTCCGGCCCCTTCCCTTCACTCCCGCCCGCTTCAAGGCCATGGCCCTCATCGTCCAAAAATACGGCGGCACCTCCGTCGGCTCCATCGACCGCATGCGCAACGTCGCGGCGCGCCTCAAGCGCACCCGCGACGCCGGCAACCAGGTGGTCGCCGTCGTATCCGCGATGTCCGGCATCACAGACGGCCTGATCAAGATGGCCAAGGAACTCGGCGAAAACCCCTCCGAACGCGAGATGGACGTGCTCCTTTCCACCGGCGAGCAGCAGTCGATCGCGCTGGTCGCCATGGCCTTGCACGAAATCGACGTCCCCGCCGTCTCGGTCACCGGCCGCCAGGCGGGCATCCACACCAAGGGCTCCCATACCCGCGGCCGGATCGAGGACATCGATCCCTCTTACATGAAGCGCGAGCTGGAGGCCGGCAAAACGCTGGTCGTCGCCGGCTTCCAAGGCATCACGCCGGAGGGCATGATCCACACCCTCGGCCGCGGCGGCTCCGACCTCACCGCGATCGCCATTTCCGCCGCGTTGAAGGCCGACGTCTGCCAGATCCTTACCGACGTCGACGGCGTCTACACCTGCGACCCGCGGATCGTCCCAAACGCCCGCAAGCTGCCCGAGATCTCCTACGACGAGATGCTGGAAATGGCCTCGTCCGGCTCGAAAGTCATGCAGTCGCGGTCGGTCGAGTTCGCCAAAAAGTACGGCGTCGTTTTCGAAGTCCGCTCATCCCTCAATGACAACCCGGGCACGCTGGTGCTCGAAGAACATCCCGCCATGGAAAACGTCGTCATCCGCGGAGTCTCGATCGAGCGCTCCCAAGCCCGCGTCACCATCACCGGCATCCCCGACGTCCCCGGCATGTCCGGCAAGATCCTCGGGGCCCTCGGCGACGCGGAAATCAACCTCGACATGATCGTCTCGAACATCGCCAGCGACGGCCTTGCGCGGCACTCGTTCACGATGCATTCGAACGACCTCGGCAAGGCCCAGGCCGCGCTCAAGCCGGTGCTCGCCGCGCTCAGCCCCGACGCCAAGATCGAGACCGAAGGCGGGATCGCGAAACTGTCCGCCGTCGGCATCGGCATGCGCTCCCACTCCGGCGTCGCCGCCACCATGTTCAAAGCCCTCGGCGACGCGGGAATCAACATCGGCATGATCTCCACCTCCGAGATCAAGATCGCGGTGACCGTCGAGGAAACGAGCATCGAAGACGCCGCCCGCGCGGTGCACGATGCCTTCCAGCTCGACAAGGAGCCGGTGAGGTAGGGATCACCCGCGCCCAATCGGCGAAGTGCGGCGCCTGAGCGGTTGCAGCCGCCGCGAATCCATCGACACTCGCGGCATGCAACGATTTCCCCGCAGCGCCTTCGATGACACCGGCGGCCTGATCTACTTTCCGCGGATGTGCGACAAGATCCGCCTTCACGCTGCGGGCGAACTTGGACCCGACTACCACGCCTTCCTCGGCAAAGGCTTCGACGGCCGGATCTGCGCCTTCCTGCGGGTCGACTACGCCGACGTAAGATCCCGCGTGTTGTCCGGGAAGAGCGACGAGGAGATCCTCGCTTGGTGCCTCGGTGAGGGGCGCGGGCTGCACGAGATCGACTACCTCGTGTGGAACAGCTTCGCCCGCAAGCGCGGCTGGCGCGACGATGACGGCGGCTCGGCGATGCTCGAAAAGTCGAAGGCCGACAACGGACTGTCCGGTCGCGAGGAGATCCTCACGATGTTCGATTTCTACGAATACGACGAAGGCCGCAAGTCATGAGCGACGAGCCGCAACAGCACCCGAAGGATCCGCTGCACGGCGTCACGCTGGAGACCATCGTGCGCACATTGCAGGAAAAATACGGCTGGGAAGAAATGGGCCACCGGATCCGCATCCGCTGTTTCCAGGACAACCCGAGCCTGAAATCCAGCCTGACCTTCCTCCGCAAGACGCCTTGGGCGCGGGAGAAGGTGGAAGGGTGGTATGTGTGGGAGATGCGGCGCAGCGGTTTCCGGAAGGACGAGTGAAAGGTCCGGCTACGTAGTCGCTCTCCTTCTTGTCGAAGGAGACCTATTTGAGCACTCGCACCCGCTCCAGCTTGCCCGCCGACTTTTCGAATGTCGCCATGGTCTCCCCGGCCCCCGTGTAGGAGGCGTGGATGAGTCGATCCACGAATCCCGGCTTGGCCGAGGCAAGCCCGTGCATCGAGAGAGTCTTGGCCGCATGGCCGCTGGCGAAGATTTCGCCGGCTTGGAACATCCGGTGAAGTGCAGCCAAAGCGGCTGCTTTGGAGACTCCGTAATGAAACTGGGCGGCGAAATAAGCTTCAGCCACCACCAGATCATCGACCACCGCCTGATGGCCCGCCCGACGGAGTTCATCCAGAAAAGCGACGGCGGCCCGGGTTTGATCTTCCGGCTGACCCACGATCAAACGAAGAACCACCGACGTATCGAGACCGACTTTCATGCGCTCTCCTTCTGACGGCCAACGGCGATGCTGCGGCGGATGCTCTCCATCGAGTGATCCTCACTCTGGATCTGCCCTTTCAAGGCACCAACCCACGAGCGATCAGGGGACGGTCGGGGTAGAAGCACCCAAACCCGCTCCCCGTCGATCATCCGCGGCTCGACATCAACGATGTCACCGGGCCCGATTCGCAAGGCTTCGCAGGTCTCCAAAGGAAACGTCGCTTGACGCTTCGCGGTGATTTTGACGCTGGGCATGGAGTGGACTATGCCACGCTTCGCCTTACCCGTCAACCTACCGGTAAGGCCGCATCAATACTCCCGCTTCAGCAGGTAGTCCGCGATCTCCCGCAGGCGCTGGGCCTTCTTGCCGAAGAGAAGGAGCGCATCCATCGCTTCCTTGGTCAGCTTGGCGGCTTCCTTGCGGGATTTTTCCAGACCGAGGATCGCGGGGTAGGTCGCCTTTTCCACGGCGAGGTCCTTGCCGGCGGTCTTGCCGAGGACCTCGGTGGAGGCGGTGACGTCGAGGATGTCGTCGATCACCTGGAAAGCCAAACCGAGCGCGCGGCCAAAGACGGTGAGCGCCTCGAGCTGCTTGTCGGTGGCGTTGGCGGTCATCGCGCCGAGGCGGATCGAGGTGGCGAGCAGCGCGGCGGTTTTCGACTCGTGGATCTTCACGAGCTGCGCCTTGGTCAGCTTCTTGCCCTCGCCTTCGAGGTCCATCACCTGGCCGCCGATCAGCTTGGTCGAGCCGCCTGTTAGAGCGAGTTCGGCGACGTAGCTGGCGGTCGGGTAACGCCGGGCCGGCGAGGTCTGGGCGAGGATCAGGAAGGCTTCTGTTAGGAGGGCATCGCCGGTCAGGACGGCCATGCCTTCGCCATAGACCTTGTGGCAGGTCGGGCGGCCGCGGCGCAGGTCGTCGTCGTCCATGCACGGCAGGTCGTCGTGGACCAGCGAGTAGGTGTGCAGGATCTCCACCGCGCAGGCCGGTGGCATCGCGCTTTCGAAATCCCCGCCGCAGGCTTCCGCCGCCGCCAGGCACAGGATCGGCCGCAGCCGCTTGCCGCCGGCGAACAGGCTGTAGCGCATCGCCGCGTGGATCGTGGCCGGCTTCTCCTTCGCCTTCGGCAGGAAGGCATCGAGCGCAGCGTCGACTTCAGCGGCGCGGGTGGCGAGGTAGTCTTTGAGATCCATGGATGGTAGATGGAGGATGGCAGATCGTGGATCGTGGATGAAAGATTAAAGCAGCGAGGTGGGAAGGGAGGTATCCAGAATCTACAATCTACGATCCACCATCTCTCTTCAGAGCAACTCGGCGATCTGCACCGCATTGAGCGCGGCGCCCTTGCGGACCTGGTCACCGACGACCCAGAGGTCGAGGGCGTTGTCGAGGACCAGGTTCTTGCGGATCCGGCCGACCAGGCAGTCGTCCTTGCCGGTGGTGTCGAGCGGGACCGGGAAAACCTTGTTGGCCGGATCGTCGACGACCTGGATCCCCGGCTTGCCGGTGAAGGCGGCGCGGGCGCTTGTGACGTCGACCGGCTGGTCGAATACGGCGGTGATCGACACCGAATGCGAGCGGTAAACCGGCACCCGGACGCAGGTGCATGACACCTTCAAATCGGCGTGGCCGAGGATCTTGCGGCCCTCGTGGAGCATCTTCATCTCTTCCTTGGTGTAGCCGTTGTCGGTGAACGCATCGACCTGCGGGATCACGTTGAAGGCGATCTGGCGCGGATAGACCTTCGGGGTGAAGGGCAGCCCGTTGGCGATCGCCTTGACCTGCTCTTCCAGTTCGACAATCCCCTGCGCGCCGGAGCCCGACACCGCCTGGTAAGACGACGCGATGATCGACTTCAAGCCGAACTTCTCGTGCAGCGGCGCAAGCGCCATCAGTGAGATGATGGTGGTGCAGTTCGGGTTCGCGATGATGCCCTTCGGATGATCCTTCGCGGCTTCCGGGTTGATCTCGGGGACGACCAGCGGCACGCCCTCGTCCATCCGGAAGGCGGACGAATTGTCGATCACCACCGCGCCAGCGGCCGCCGCGGAGGGGCCGAACTCGAGGGAAATCCCGCCGCCGGCGGAGAACAGGGCGATATCGACGCCTGCAAAGCTGTCGTGGGTGAGTTCCTGCACCACGATGTCCTCGCCGCGGAACGCAATCCGTTTGCCGGCCGAGCGGGCGGAGGCCAGCAAGGTCAGCTTGCCGACGGGAAAATTCCGCTGTTCGAGGCAGAGGAGCATTTCCTCTCCCACCGCGCCGGTGGCCCCGACGATCGCTACGTGCTTGGGTTCGCTCATGATTTGGAGGGCGAGAGCTTAGGGCCGGAGGCCGGTCTGGCAATCGAATCGTGTGCCTTCCAGCCGACCGGGGAGTTCAAAAGCCTGCTTTTCGCGAGCGAGCGGGGATTCGCCTTGAGGAACACCGCAGGTCCGGCGGACGATGCGCCCGCCCCGCAGCCGTCCCATCCTCTTTCATGAAAATCTTCAGTGGAACTTCCCACCGCGCGCTCGCCGAACGCATTGCCGAAAGCCTCGGCGAAAAGCTCGCCGACGTCCACGTCACCGCCTTTCCCGATGGCGAGACCTTCGTGAAGATCAACGAAAACATCCGCGGCGACGATATTTTCATCGTTCAGCCAAGCTGCCCGCCGACCAACCACAACATCATGGAGCTGCTCATCATGGTGGACGCCGCGCGCCGCGCCAGCGCCGGCCGGATCACCGCCGTGATGCCGTTTTTCGGGTATGCCCGCCAGGACCGCAAGGACCAGCCGCGCGTGCCGATCACCGCCAAACTGGTCGCCAACCTGCTCACTTCCGCCGGCGTCGGCCGGGTCCTGACGATGGACCTCCACGCCCCGCAGATCCAGGGCTTCTTCGACATCCCGGTCGATCACCTTTACGCCAAACCCGCACTCATCGGCTACCTCCGCGAGCGCCATCCCGATTCCTCCAACCTCAGCGTCGTCTCGCCGGATGTCGGCGGCGTCAAGATGGCCCGCGCCTACGCCGATGCCCTCGGCGCCGACCTCGCCATCGTCGCCAAGCACCGCATCAGCGCGACCCGGGTCGAGGCCATGAACGTGATCGGCGAAGTGGAAGGCCGCGACGTGATCCTGGTCGATGACATGACCGAAACCGCCGGCACCCTGACCGCCGCCGCCGAGATTCTGCAGAAGAACGGCGCGCGTCGGATCTTCGCCGCGGTCTCCCACGCCGTGCTCGGCGATCTTGGCCGGGAGCGGATCAAGAATTCGGCGATCGAGGAGATCATCACCACCGATTCGGTTCCTCAGGCGACTGGCGAAAAGGTCCAAGCGGTGGGCATCGCCCCGTTGCTCGGCGAGGCGATCCGCCGCATCCATGGCGGCCAGTCGGTGACATCCTTGTTCGAGGTCTGAGTTCCCTCCGTAACCCGCAGTTCCGCTTGCCACGGGAACTGCCGGGCTTGCGCGATCCCCGGGATCCGGCGGATCGAAAGAAATCCCGCCTTGCCGGGAAAATCATACACGGCTCGACTCAATTCGTCATAGCCGGTCCCCGCCGTTTGCCTACTCTGGCGGGAAATCCATGAGTGACATCAACATCGCCATCGTCGGTCTCGGCTTCGGAGCCGAGTTCATCCCGATCTACCAGCGCCTCAAGGGCGTGAACCTGTACGCCATTTGCCAGCGGACCCGGTCCAAGCTGGACGAGGTCGGCGACAAGTTCGGCATCGCCAAGCGCTACACTTCCTACGAGGACCTCCTCGCCGACCCCGAGATCCACGCCGTCCACATCAACTCGCCGATCCCCGACCACGGCCGGCAGTCGATCCAGGCATTGAAAGCCGGCAAGCACGTCGCCTGCACCGTGCCGATGGCCACCAGCCTCGACGAGTGCAAGGAGATCATCGACCTCTGCAAGGAGACCGGCCTCAAGTACATGATGATGGAAACCGTGGTCTATGCCCGCGAGTTCCTCTTCATGAAGGAGCTCTACGAAAAGGGCGAACTCGGCAAGGTCCAGTTCCTCCGCGCCACCCACCAGCAGGACATGGAAGGCTGGCCCGGCTACTGGCCCGGCCTGCCGCCGATGTACTACGCGACCCACTGCGTCGGTCCGATCCTCGGCCTGATGGGCAGCCAGGCGGAATACGTCTCCTGCTTCGGCTCCGGCACCATCGCCGAGGACATGCACGCCTGCTACGGCTCGCCCTTCGCGATCGAGACCTGCCACATCAAGATGAAGGACAGCGATGTCGCCGCGCAGGTCGTCCGCTCGCTCTTCGATGTCGCCCGCCAGTACCGCGAATCGATCGAAGTTTACGGCACCAAAAAGTCCGTCGAGTGGCCGCTCATCGAGCACGACCCGCTCGTCATCCACACCGCCAAGAAGCCCGAGCCCGAGATCCCCGAAAAGGTAACGTGCCCGGACTTCGCGCACTACCTGCCGGAGGAAATCCAGCTCTTCACCACCGGCGGGGTTTACGGGGGTGACGGCGGCGAGGAGCACCTCTCCTTCACCCAGGGTGCCGGCCACGGCGGCAGCCACCCGCACCTCGTCCACCAGTTCGTCAAGATGCTCCAGACCGGAGTCGATGCCTACCCGAACGCCGTCCAAAGCGCGAACATCACCTGCACCGGCATCCTCGCCCACGAATCCGCGCTGAAAGGCGGCGAGATCGTGCATTTGCCGGAGTGGACGCTGAGCTGAAGTTCCAAGTTAAGAAGTTCCAAGTTCCAACAAGAGAAGGCACCCCGGCAACGGGGTGCCTTTTTTTCGGCCGCAGGCCTCGGACTGCGAGCAGCTCCGCCCCTCGTAGCTTCAGCGAAGTGGGGCTGCTGCCGCTCTGTTGCCACAGCCTGCTGTGGAGTCGGACCGGGATTCGTCAGCAGGCTGACGACCGAAAGCGGTAGCAGGCTGCCCGCAGTCCACGGCTGCTCCGCCGCGTCATTCGACCGGCCGCTTCTCAAACTTCCGCTTCCTCGAAACCAGCAGCCCCGCGTAAACCAACGCATAGCCCACGGCCGGCCAGCGGTAGGGAATCACAATCAGTCGGCGATTCGCAAACTCGTGACGTTTCTTGCCCAATTCCAACTCCCACGCGCTCAAATCAACGGGGCCCTCCATGTGCTCGAAATGAAAATCCCGCCGATTTGGCCTTCCCTCTACATACACATACATATCACCCCACGACTGCCCTAATTCCCAATTTCCCATCGAAGCCCACGACCAATACCCCATCGAAACCCACCATCCCCACAACAACCCTACCAACCCCGGCACCCCGAACCAAAACGCCCTCGAGCGAACCAAACGGAAGCGCTTCACTGCACGATTTCCATTCATTGCAGCTTCACCTCGTAGCGGGGATTCCGCCGATGGTGCCGGACCACCATGACCTTGATACCCCACGACTTGTCCTCGTAGAGAAAGTGGTAGGGGAAATCTGTTAGATTGGCCCGGCGAACGAATTCACACAAAGGCGGGAAGCGCTTCGGGTTTTCCAGCGCCTTGGCCACCGTCAACAGAAAGTCGGAAAAGAACCGGTCCGCCAGCGGGCTACCCGCCTCGCTCTCGTAATGGTCGAGAATTTGCCGGACATCGCGGACCGCAAGCCGGTGATAAACCGCCTTCATTCGCCGCGTCCCACCGCTTTGAGAAACTCTTCATGGGTCAGGCAGGCAGAAGGATCGCGATCCATCTCCTCCGACCTCCGCAAGGCTTCAGCCAGCCCTTCGTCCTCCTCCACCAACACCCCCGGCAGCGAATCCAACATGCCCGCCGCCAGCTTCGCCCGGTCCGATTCCGGCAGCGTCAAGGCCAGCGCTTCGATTTCCGCCAAATTCACCATAGCCGCAGCATGAACCCGATCCGCCGGAGGATCAAGCCGGCTGCGCCCGGGATTTCCCCCGCACCCCGGGCTCACAAGCCGCATCACCCCTCCGGATCATCCAAGATCACCTGCAAGCGCTCCGCCAGCACCGCCGGAAACCTTGCCACCCACTCCCCATCCACCAGCCCCACCGACGCCAGATCCCTCAAGTGCATCCGGTCCTTGTCGCGGAACGAGGTGAGCTTCATCCGCACCAGATCCTCCAGCGGCACCAGTTCGAAGCCATCGCCCGGCTCGGTCCGATCCAACTCCGGAGCCGGCTCGATCGCATCCGGCACCGCCTTTTCGCCCGCCCATGAAATACGCACCGCGTTGCGCACCTTGGCCTCCGGACCATCGAGGAAGACATCCATTCCACCCGCCTTGCCCAGGGACGAAACCCGCCGGTGAACAAAGCCCGCATCTTCCAACGCGGCCCGCGCCCGGTCCATGTCCTCCCGCCGCAGCAGGATGTCCACATCCCGCGTGTTGCGCACCGCGGCGGCATCGACACGCGAAACCCAAGCCGCCACCGCATTGCCGCCGATCACGGCGTACTTCACCCCGCTCCCGCCCAAGGCTGCCGCGGCCCGGTCGAGCCGGTTCTTCACGTTCTCAATCCCTTCCGCCATGCGCTTCCAGGATACGGGTGCCAGAGCGACCGGGTTGCTCATGCCGATAAGATGCCACGCCCCCATGACCGGGCCAAGGGCCAAAATCCCCCCGGCCGAAAGAAGCAGTTCGCCAGAGGGTGAAGCCAGCAGTATCCGATCCTTCCCAAGCCGCCCCTCACTTTGGCGGAAGTCATGACTTCCTGCCTCACTCCCGATTCCCTTGCCACACCCTTTCAATCCCTGTTCTGTCTCACCGCATGAGGCTCTATCTCCACCTCGTCCTCGCCTGCTTCTGCCTGTTCTCCTGCCAGCGCCAACAGGCGGCCCGCAACCAGGTGAAATTCCTCACTCTGGACGCCGCGGACCGTAGCAAAATCCCTCACGTCGCGGATTTCCTGACGCTCTATCCCCATGCCACCATTGGCTACCTGAGCTTCGCAGGGTCCGACTTCCCGGGTCTCAGCTTGGACACCATGCTTCACGACCGCTACGTCCTCAGCCTCCGTCTGCCGGTCCACTACGCCGCCAATGGCACCCGGATCGACCGTTATGGCGATCCAGCTTTTTTCCTATTGGAGGTCGAGAGTGTCACCACCGCCGGAGGCCGGCTGGCCGAAATCAGCTATGGCGACCAACAGTTCCATTTCGGCGAAGGGGAGTGGAAGAAGCTCCTCGCCGCGAAAGGCGACTTCAGCGTCCTCGGCCACACCCTGGAAAAGGCGCGAGCCGTTCCCGACTTCCACCTCATCGTCAAGGAATACGACGCCCGCAAGCGCCGTCCATAGTCCCCTAATCTCCAAATCCCCTAATCTCCTGATTTCCCCCCAACCTTTCCATTTGTCCCCGCCACCAATCCACCTAGGCTATCCACGATGAACACTCCCGACCTCAACCGCCGCTCCTTCGTGAAGCTCTCCCTCGCCGCCGGCACCATGGCCGCCGCGCCTTCCGCCTTCGCCCAGGAGGCTGCCGCCCCGACCTTCACCCTCCCCGAACTCGGCTTCAAACCCGGCGAGCTGGAGCCGCACATCGATGCGAAGACGATGGAAATCCACCACGGCAAGCACCACGCCGGCTACATCAACAACCTCAACACCGCCATCGCCGCCAATCCATCGCTCAAGGGCAAATCGCTGCAGGAACTCGTCACCAGCCTGCCCGACGTGGCCGACGAAGCCCTCCGCACCACCCTTCGCAACAACGCCGGCGGCCACTGGAACCACGCCGTGTTCTGGGAAACCCTCGCCCCCGCCGACAAGGGCGGGCAGGTTCAGGGATCGCTCGAATCCGCCATCAAGGCGTCCTTCAGCTCGGTCGATGAATTCAAGAAGCTCTTCGGCGAGGCCGCCACCAAGCGCTTCGGCTCCGGCTGGGCCTGGCTGATCCTTCAGGACAACAAGCTCAAGATCGTCAGCACCGCCAATCAGGACAACCCGCTGATGAAGGGCATCGTCCCCGACTCCGACCTCGGCGCGCCGATCCTCGGCCTGGATGTCTGGGAGCACGCTTACTACCTCCATTATCAGAACCGCCGCCCGGACTACATCGCCGCCTGGTGGAACGTGGTGAACTGGAAAGAAGTCAGCCGCCGCTTCGAGGAAGCGTAACCTTCCACCCACCCCGGGCGTACCCGCCCCTGAACTCTCCGCCCGGGGGCACCCACCCTCGGGCGTTTTCGTGTTCCGCCGCCTCCCGAAAAAAAACCGCATTTTTTTGTCCGCTTTCCCAGCCGCCCGGACAGTAGATCCCAGAACATGCCGCAGTCCGGTCCATCCGATGCCGAGCTGCTCGCCGATTGGCTCCAACGCCATCGCGAGCCGGCATTCCACGCCCTAGTCGCGCGCTACGCCGGACTCGTCCACATGGCCGCCAAGCGAACCTGCGGCGACGACACCTTGGCCGCCGAAGCCTCCCAGCTCACCTTCATCACCCTCGCCCGCAAGGCGAAATCCCTCGCCTCCCGCAGCTCGATCGCTGGCTGGCTCCACCTCACCGCCGTGATGCAGGCAAAAAACCTGCTCCGCCACCACCAGCGCGAAAGCCGCAAACGCCAACTCCTGCGCACGCACATGGAAACCGACACCCAGGCCTCTCCGGCCGACTCTTGGCAGCGGATGCAGCCCGTCCTCGACGAGGCGCTCGCCGCCCTTTCCTCCAGCGACCGCGAGGCCCTGCTACTCCGCTTTTACCGCTCCCTCAGCGTCCGGGAAATCGCCAGCTCCCTCGGCATCGCCACCGATGCCGCCCAAAAGCGCCTCGACCGCGCCACCGACCGCCTCCGCGACCAACTCGCCCGCCGCGGCTGCCAGGTCGGCGGCTCCCTCGGTGCCGTCATGCTCGCCGGATTCGCCACCGACGCCCAGGCTGCCCTTCCCACCGCCTCCGTCCTCGCCTCCAAGGCCCTCGCCGCCAGTGCCACTGCCGGCACCGGAACTTTCACCACCATCGGAATCCTCATCATGACCAAGAAAACCGCCATCACCGCCGGCGTCGCCCTGCTCCTCGCCGGAGCCGGAGCCGTCGCCTACATCAACCGCAGCCCCGAAGGGGAAGAACAGGCCGGCCAAGCCCCGGGCAAATCCCCCGGCTCGTCCTCGGGATCCTCGCTCGCCCCGGTCGACGACGACAATGCCAAAGCCACCCGCAGCCGCCCCCGCGACCCGGCCGAGAACCCGGAGTTCGTCGCCAAGTATGGCGCGGCCCGCACCAACCTCTCCAAGCACGTCGCCGGCAACGTCATCAGCCTGCTCGAAGACGCCGTCGAAATGGGTGAAATGGCCTCATCCGGAGCCATCGGCAACGCCTTCGGTGGCCCCCGCGCCGGCGTCCGCATGGGCCTCGGCCGGATCGGCAACGACCTCGAACTCACCGAGGACCAGCAAACCAAGGCCGGCGAACTTTATGCCGAGTTCCAGAAGCGCCAGCTCGAGCAGTCCAAAGACACTGTCGCCCGCCTCAAGAAGGACCCCACCGCCTTGATGCAGCTCATGCTGGCCAGCGATTCCTTTTCCCGGGGGGAAATCACCGAAGAGCAGTACAAAGAACTCCAAACCTCCTCCGGCGAGGACCTCAAGGGCGTCCTCAATCCACTCGACCGCGAGAATTTCCGCGGCGGCAAGCCCTTGCAGGACGAGGCCTTCCGCAGTGGCTTCCAAGCCCTGCTGGAGCCCACCCAGAGCGAGAAACTCCAGGCATCCCTCGATGAACAAGCCGCCAAGGCCGCCGAACCCGGTGCCCCGGCCGATCCCGGCAACATCACCAACCTGCCCGCCATGGAACTCGAGAAACTCGACGAAACCGTGGTCTCCGCCAAAAAGCTCACCGGCGGCCTCAAGCAGATGATGGAAGGCATGGGCGGATTACAAAATTTGGGTCCGTTGATGGAACAGCAGCGACAGCGCCGTAATGGAGGAGCGGAGCCCGCTCCCGCTGAATAGTTTTTCCCCCGTCCAGCTTTCTCCCCCCGTTCAACAGCCGCGCCCGGCAGTGCGACCCTCAAGGTCCAGCCGCCGGGCGCGGTCTTTTTTTGCTCAGAACTCCCCCCGGAACGAACACCGCGCCGTCGGCGTCTCGTAAATCACGATCTCCGCCAGCCCCGGCAGGTCCGGAGCCAGCTTCTTCCAGAACCAAGCGGCCATCCGCTCGATCGTCGGGCTTTCCAAGCCCTCGACGTCGTTCAGGTAGCCGTGGTCCAGCAGCTCGACCAGCGGCCGCATCGCGTCGGAAATCCGTTTGTGGTCGTAAACCCAGCCGATCGTCTCGTCGACCTCCCCCTCGATCGAGATCTCGATTTTGAAGCTGTGGCCGTGCATTTGACGGCATTTGTGGTCGTCCGGCAGGCTCGGCAAGGTGTGGGCCGCTTCGAAGCGGAAATCTTTGGTCAGGCGGGCGCGCATGGCGGTCGGATGCTGGCGGTTCGAAGCAAAGAGGGCAAGCGGCGGAAAGGCAATAGTGCCGAGTGATCAGTGAGCAGTGATCAGGAAAGGCAAAGTGCCCCCCTGCCGGTGGAGGCTCTGCATTTCCCACCGATCACTGCTCACTGCTCACTGATCACTGATCACTGATCACTCGGCACCTCCCCTCCCCACATTCATTGTTGGACGTTCGGTATTCACCGTCCACTGTCTCTCCCGCATGCCGGCATCCCGCCCCGTCGTTCTCATCCCCAGCTACAACACCGGACCGATCCTTCCCGCGACGGTCGCCTCGGCGCTGGCCATGGGCGTGCCGGTGCGGGTGGTCATCGATGGCTCCACCGACCGCTCGCCGGACCTTCTCCAGCCGCTGCTTTCGCATCCCCACCTGCGGGTCGTCACCCTGCCGAAGAACGCCGGCAAGGGCTCCGCCGTCCTCCACGGCGTAAAGGCGGCCCTGGCCGAGGGTTTCACCCATGTCCTCTGCATGGACGCCGACGGCCAGCACCCGCCCGACCTGATCCCCCGCTATTTCGAACTCTCCCGCCTCCACCCCGAAGCCGCGGTTTTCGGCCGGCCGATCTTCGACGCCTCCGCCCCCGCCCTCCGCGTGAACGGCCGCAAGGTCTCAAACTTCTGGGCCAATCTCGAAACCCTCGGCTGGGGCATCGATGATTCGCTCTTCGGCATGCGCCTCTATCCGGCCGCCGAGCTGCTGGAGGTCTTCGGCAGCACCTGCTTCGCCCGCCGTTTCGACTTCGATCCCGAGGTCGCCGTCCGCCTCGCCTGGCGCGGCGTCCCCATCCTCAACCAGCCGACGCCCGTCCGCTACCTCAGCCGCGAGGAAGGCGGCATCTCGCAGTTCCGTTATTTGCGCGACAACATCCTGCTGACCTGGATGCACTTCCGGCTCGTTTCCGGCTTCCTCGCCCGCCTGCCCTGGCTCGCCCTGCGCGGCGACAACCCGCTCCTCTCCCACAGCCCGCCCTCTTCGTGACTGCCGACCTCGCCAAAAAACTCGCCGCCCCATTCCCCGGAACCTGGGACCGCACCTACGTCGCGTCGAAAGTGAAGACCGACCCGCTCTACGGCGCCGTTTACGACGAACTTCATACTTCGGAACTCCCGCTGCTCGACCTCGGCTGCGGCCTCGGCCTGCTCGCCTTTTACCTCCGCGAACGCGGCCTGAATTTTCCGATCCGCGGGCTCGACTACGATTCCCGGAAAATCATCTCCGCCGACAAGGTCACCGCCGCCCTCGTTCATCAGGACCTCTCCTTCTCCACCCACGACGCCCGCAGCGGCCTGCCGGAGCACTCGGGGAATGTCAGCATTCTCGACATCCTCCAGTTCTTCACCCCCGCCGAGCAGGAAACCCTGCTCAACCTCGCCGCCGCCCGCGTCGCCCCCGGCGGCAAGCTCGTCATCCGCTCCGGCCTGCGCGACGAGTCGCGGCGCTTCAAGATCACCGTCTTCTGCGACTACATCGCCAAAGCCAGCTTCTGGATGAAAGCCGCGCCGACCCACTACCCCACGG
Source organism: Akkermansia sp. (assembly GCA_043729195.1). Taxonomy (GTDB): domain Bacteria; phylum Verrucomicrobiota; class Verrucomicrobiia; order Verrucomicrobiales; family Akkermansiaceae; genus Haloferula. The sequence goes on along the minus strand of JAYTLR010000138.1, from coordinate 11,798 downwards.
CCAACGACTTCACCCGCATCCTTTCGCCCCACGGCAAAGTCCGCGTCGAACCGCTATGGGGAAAGACCCCCTTCAACAATCACCTGATCGTGTTGGAAAGTGCCAAGGGATGAAGTTCCAAGTGCCAAAGGGGAGATCCACCGTGCCGCCGAACCCTGACCCCCTGCCCAATCCGTCCTCCTTCCTGTCGCGGCAGGTCGAGTCGTCACGGGTCTTTTTCTTCGACGAGCCGGATCCCTCCGGCTTTGAAGTGAAATGCGGCGGCTTCGAGCGCTGCCGGCCGGACTACCGGATCGACCGCCCGGACTTTCCTTGGTTCGTCATCGAGTTCGTCCACGGCGGCCGCGGCAAGGTCACGCTGAACGGCGTGGAGGCGACCTTGAAGTCCGGGGTCTTTTTCGTCTATGGACCCGGCGTCGAGCACCACATTGCGACCGATCCCGACAAGCCGCTCGTGAAGTATTTCTCCGGTTTCGCGGGCCCCGACGCGGCGGAGTTTTTGCAGCGCTTCGACATCCTGCCGGGCATGGTCTCCCACTGCCTGAAGAGCGAACCGATTCGCCGGGCCTTCGACACGCTGGTCGAACGCGGGTCGCGGAACTCGAAGTATTCGCGGCCACTCTGCACCGCCATCGTGCAGCAACTCCTGCTCATGTGCCGCGAGGATGCGGTCGATGCCGGCAGCACCGAGACCCGCGCCTTCGCCACCTTCAGCCGGGTGAAGCAATGCATCGAGCAGCACTACCTGAAGCTCGGCACGCTCGAAGCGGTGGCCACCTCGTGTGAGCTCGACGCGCCCTATCTTTGCCGGCTCTTCGCCCGCTTCCACGACGAGAGCCCCTATCAATTCCTGACCCGCCTGCGGATGCAGCACGCCGCGTCGCTGCTGCTCGAGGGCACGGTCTCGGTGAAGGACGCCGCGCGCGCCTGTGGCTTCTTGGATCCCTTCCACTTTTCCCGCGTTTTCAAGTCCGTCCACCGCGTCCCGCCGTCCCGCTTCCGGGAGGCGATGCATGCGAAGAAGACCCGCTGAGTTGAGCCGATGACTCCCGCCGAAGAACTCGTCCAACTGACGCGCGAACTCGGTCGCGAGGACCGCCAGCTTGCCATTCTCGGCGAAGGCGTGAAAGGAAGGCCACTTCGGCCATAGCTGCGGCTTGCCTCCGCCGAGATTCCCCAACATCGTCCGCTCGGCAATGCCGACTCCGGAACAACTGGCACGCGAAGAGATCGACGGGCAACTCAGATCCGCGGGCTGGATCGTGCAAGATCGGTCCGCTCTCAATATCGAAGACGGCTCCAACCTCCCCGAACCCGACGAACTGGCGGAAGAAATGATCCTGGATCTCCAGAACGCGCTGGAATTCCTCGCCGAAGTCGCCCAAGTCGTCACCAAGCGCCCCGCCGATGGCTGAAGCCGAGACATTCGACCCATTCAAATTGCCGCACGCCCCGATCATCGAGGCCGTGCTCGATATCGATTGCGACCTGCCGCCGGATCTCGACCGGACAGAACTCGAGCGCGCCGGGCGGGATGCCTTCCGTCCGGACTACCCGAAGTTCCGCAAGCAACTGATCCACGAGGCGGAAGTCATGATGAAGGCCGAGGAGGAGCCACGTTTCTCCGCCCGGCAAGGAGTCCGCAGCTTCCAGTTCCTTTCGGACAACGAAAAGCAGATCGTCCAGGTCCGTGTGGACGGCTTCTCCTTCAACCGCCTCGCTCCGTACAGCTCGTTGGACGACTACTTGCCGGAGATCGGGCGCTGCTGGGGAATCTTCAAGGAGCTCGCGCGGCCCCGCTTGATCCGGAAGATCGCCCTGCGCTACATCAATCGCATCGTCATCCCGGCGGAAGAGGGAGCGCAGGTGGATCTCAAGGCCTTCCTTACCGTCGGCCCGCGGCTGCCCGCCGAAACCGGACTGACCTTCACCGGCTTCTTGAACCAGCACCAGGCGATGGACAAGGAATCGGGGAATTCCGCCAACATCATCCTCGCCTCCGAACCCTTCGCGAACGGCGGCTTCCCCATCGTCCTAGACATTGAAGTATGGAAACAAAATCGCCTGGATCCCGCCCGCACCGATGAACTGATGGCCACGGTCCATTCACTTCGCGCCTTGAAAAACCGGATCTTCAAGCACACTCTCACTCCCGAATGCCTGAGCTTGTATCAGCAGCCACCGTCGTAGCCCTTTGCGGTTACGGGGCTCTCCGTCAACTTTCCTCGCCCGGCACCGCGCTGTCAGGGGAAGCGGCCGCGCGGGCCCGTGGTGCCATCGAACTGGTGGTGGGCTACCAGAAGTCTTTCGCCCTTTCCGGCGCCCGGTCCGAGGTGCTGTCCACCTTGGTCGATCTGGCGGAAGAACACGCCATGGATGGCTGGGACGGCGCCGAAGCTCCCGCGCTTTCGAACGCGACGATCGAGAACGTTCGCGCTTTCATCCTCGCGTTACCATCATGGGTTCCTGATCCCGAATTCGCGATGGACCCTGACGACGGGGCCGTCTCGATGGAGTGGCATGGCGGCTATCGGCGCTTGTTTTCGGTCAGTGTCGGAGAGTCGTCCCGACTGGCTTACGCCGGACTCGACGGAACCGAGAGTGTCCATGGTGTTGCGCGTTTTGACGGGCAGACGATTCCTTCTTTCCTTGTGCGCTGCATTGAAGCCGTGCTGGCATGAATGCGGGAATGCCGACGCTGCCCGACCGGGTTGCCGACTCGGAGGAGTTGGCTAGGTTTTTGGCTTCGTCGAGCTGGTTCGCACGGACGACCGGCAGGGTGAAAGGATCGGCCTTTCTTCCGGCTCCAGATAACGATACGTCCGTGTTCCGTTGCTCGGGCCTCTCGCCGGAAGCTCTTTGGGAGCACGGTTCGCACTACTACGTGGACGAGGCGGGTGTTCCGAAAAGACATCACGGTGCCGCAATTGTTTCAGCGACGGCCGTCAGGAAGGCCGGAATCGATGCCATTCCAGAGGAACCTCCGCCCCTCCACGCGAATCTTCGCGACTGGCCCCGAGACCAAGACCAGGCGCTCGAAAAGGCGAAGCGGAAGGAAGTCGCTGCAAAGATCGCCGAAGATGCGGTGCTTCAGGTTCTGCCCGTCGTTTGAGGTCGTGGCAGACTCAAGCGGCAGATTGCCGTAACCGGCTCCTACCGGCGAAAGATGATCGAGGCGAAGGCGTGATCATCCCTGTGTGGAATGGCGCGTTCCGATTGGAGAAGCACGCTACTGCGCCGCCGCCGGCTTCGCGGCCGCCTTTTCCTCCAGCTCCAGCGTCCGTTTGTCCTCGGGAATCGCCTTCATGTTGACCGGGCCGAGGCGCGGGTCGGTGCCGGGCACGATGAAGCAGAGGATGCGGATGCCGGTGTCGTATTCCCACACGGCGCTGTAGAGCGGCTTTTCGATGCTTTCCGCGAGCGCCACCCGGGCACCGACGCCGCGGGTCTCCCCGCCGAGGTCGAGGTCCACCGGTTTCCAGCCGGTCGGTACCTTGACGGCTTTCTCTTCAAGCTGGACGACGAGTTCCTTCGGCGTGGCATTCAGGAAGCGGTAACTGCCCCAGCGGAAGCCCGCGGGATCGTCGTTGAAAACGAACACACGGAGGCCGGTCGGGTCGGTCTTGTCAGGCATCAGCACCAGCAGCGGGCGGGTGACCGTCGCGGGGATGGCGCAGGCGCGTTCGACCGGCTTGCCCTCGGCGGTCTTCTTGTCGAGCGCACGCAGCAGGACCGGACCATCACCCTTTAGTCGGAAAGTGGCGGTGCGCTTCTCCGAGTGCATGCCGGTGACCGGGGTCACCGACTCGCCGCACACCAGGGCGAGTTCGCGGGCCGCGACTTCCTGGTCCCAGGCGAGGACCCGGATCGCCGGGGCGGCGGACGCCACGGCGTGACCGAGGACCAGAAGGATGAGACAGAGGCGCATCATGGGTTTCAAAGTGGTGAGCCCCTCCGGCGATGTCAACCGCCCGGGGTCGCGGCGTCAGAGGACGGTGCCGGAAGCGATTTCCTTCACCGAGACGATCTCGAAGCGGCGGCCAAAGGTCTTGTTCAAGTTCGACTCCAGGCTGGCCACCGCAGTCGACGGATCATCGACGGGATCGATCCAATCCGGTACGCGCTGCACCACCGCTTCCAGCCGGACGCGGGCGATCACCTTGCCATCGGCGTCCTTTGCCTCGCCCATGGTGCGGATGATGAAGGTGTCCGAGCGCGGCGTGATATAAGGAGCCAGCGCGTTGAGCAGATCCGCCTGGGTGAGCCAGCCCGGGGTGTTGGTGCCGGTGTTCGGGTTCGAGATGTTCTCGGGGTTCGGATAAGCGCTGGTGGCGAAGGTGGCGTAGGAGAACTTCTTGTTCAGCCCGCTTTTGTCGATCGCCGACTGGATCGCCCCGGCGAGGCCGAGCGCGCCGTCGCTGGTGATGCGGCGGTTGACGAACTCGCCGAGCGAAAGGAAGGGGCCGCGGAGCTTGATTTCGGCCACGAGGTTGGTGGCAAGTTGTTTGAGATCGTCATCGCTCAGGGTGCGGAAGCCGGTCCACGGATCGTTCTCCGCCATGCCGACCGGTGCGCCGGTGAGGACGTGACGGAAGCGGGATTGCGCGGTCGTGTCACCGGAAGCCGGCTCGGTGCCGCGAAGGCTGGCGAGCACCGCGGTCCAGGCCTCGATGCTGGTCGAGTTGATGTTGAAGCCGCCCTCGACCATCAGGTGGGACGCGAGGCGGACGCAGCGTGCGGGGCTTTCCAGCCGGGACTTCACCTGCTCCAGCGAGGCCGCGCCGCGGTAGGGCGTCATCCGCGGGTTGCGCAAGGGATGGGCCGCAGGGTCTTCGAAGAACTTCCCGAGAACTTCGGTGACCGGTTTGCGTTCTGAAATTTGCTCCTCTTCCCAGATGGTGGGGCTCCCGGTGTTGCTCTTGCGGGCACCGAACTCCGGGGTCGCGCCGGAGAGGTAGCAACGGTCGAACAAGGCCTCGTTGGCGAGGTAGGAGTGGTCATAGACCGCCATCCCGCTGGGAGAGATGGCTTCGCCGGTGGAGGTGCTGGTGACCCGCTTCGAGACGGAGGCCGTGGGGAGATAGGGTGAGGCCCACGAGTTGCCGATCTGGCTGGCGACGCCGAAGGGCGTGGCGGTGATATCGCAGTGCTGGAAAGCACCGAGCGAGAGGGTCGGGGTCCGCGGCACCTCGAAGAACGGGAGATTCGAGCGGCCGGAGGAAGCACTGTGGGACGGGCCGTAGAAGGCCTTGGTGCCGGAAGTCGTGGTTTCCATCGCCAGCTGGGCAAGGGTGGTGCCGCCGCGGAAAATGCTTTCGTAATGTGGGCCGGTCTGGAATTTCGCGCCGCTCAGGTAAGCGTTGACGTAGGGCTGGCGGGGATTGGTGGTGTACATCAGGTCCGCCAGCGGAAGAGTGCTGGATTGGGCCACCCGATGATAGGTCAGGAGGCTGCCGACCATCTTTGGCGTCTCCTTGATCTCGTCGAAGCTGAAGGACGGATAACTCAACATGTCGTTCCCCTTGCCGTGCGCCGCGCCGGAATGGAGCTGGCCGTAGAAGACCAGGTTTTTCTCCGCCGGCAGCGCCGGCAGACCGCTCCCCGCAGGGCGGGCCTCGACCATCAACTCCACTCCCGGATTCCGGATCTGGTAGGCGTCGGCCATGTTGACGATGTAGTAGTAGGTCCCACGGTCGAAGCCGACGTCGTTGGCGTTCAACCGGTCGCCGGTCTGGAGCTGATAGTTGAAGTTGCTGCCGCCCGCTATCGAGTTCCGCATGTTGAGCACGATGCCTCCCTTGGTGGACGCGGTGATGTCTGAGGCGCTGTCTACCGGTTTCATCTGCCACGTGCGCTGCTGCGGCGAGCCGAGGAAATCGAGGTCCGTGCGAGTGGCATCCGCCAGGCAGAAAACGCGGACTTCGCCGGGGGCGAGCCGCACCGGTGGATTCACCACGCTGGATCCAGCCGTGGCCGGGGTACCAGACTGGGTGAGGTGCAAATAGAAGTAGGGGCGCGAGGAGCGGCCGTGGCCCTGGTAGCCTTCACCGACGAATCGCGACAACGAGCTACTCCAGTTCATCGCGGAGGTGCCGCTGGCGGGAGTCACGCTCCATTTCCAGAACACGGCGAAGTCGATCCAAGGATAGACGACCAGTCCTTCGGTCTCGATCTCGATGTTGTAGGGATTCCAGATCGTGACGAAGGGGGTGAGCAGGATGCACAAGGTGCCGTCGGCCTTGGCGTAGATGCTGAAGATCAGATTCATCCGGTCGAGCACCGGGGCCAGTGACGCCTGCGACTTGAGTCCGAAGGGGCGGCCGTTGACGATTCCCGGAGTGGCGATGTGGGCGTGGGGCCGCTCAAATGCCGTCTCGCCGCCCGATCCCTGGTAGAGATGCCGGTGGATCCGGTAGTGGGACCGCAGCATGTCAAAGGTCGGCACCCCGTTGACCTGGAACTTGTGGTTCACTGAGGCGGGATTGAAATTCATGAAGACCTGCGCCTGCGCGCTGTTCATCATCTGCTGGAACAGCGGCTTCTGGCCCTTGTATTCGAGCGGTGTCGTGCCGCGGAACGGATTGTTCACCGTGCGCGCCCCGTCCGGCCAGGAAAGGGCCGCAAACTCGGACTCCGGCATTTCGAATGCTGTCGAAAGATCGACCTTGAGCCCGCCTTTCACCGGATCGGTGAGCAAGCTGTACGAGTCCACGGTGTAATCCTTCGCCGCGGTCCCGGCGGTCTCCTTTGCCAGACCGTAGCCCGGTTCCAGGACCGCTTGGGACAGGCTGCTGATCGTGGCCGGCCGTCCCGTCCAATCGCCGCCGGGGTCCTTCACCAGCGTGGACAGCGCGAGGCTCGGCCGCGAGGGGGTCTGCATCCGGTCGTCCAGCGTCAGACGCTTCTTGTCGTCCGTCCCGACGTTGATGCGTGCCTTGGTATTTTCCTGGGAAACCGCCCACGCAAAGGTGCCGTCGACCTTGTCGGATCCGCCGGAAACCATCGGCACCTTGCCGCCTCCGAGTTCAAAACCCGAGCCTTTGACAGTGAACAATTCCGCCAGCTTGTCACCGGGCTCCGCCGGCTTGGCGTGCCAATCAAGCAGCGCCGTGGTAGTCGCGGGATCAGGGGCGGACACCAGCCAGCCACGGAACCCGGTCTGGCTCTTGGGCACCCGGTAGTCGATCTGCGGAGTGGTCGCCGAGGCGCTCTTGGTCGCCAGGTCCGGCGACCATCCGTTCCACGTCCCCACCGCCGCGGGCTTCTTCGAATTCGCGAGTACCGAGGCATCGGCGGAGACGCGCCGGTCATCTCCCAAGCTCGATTGCATTTCACCCAGCGCGAGCATCAGTGCCATCCTCGCGTTCGCCAATGCGGCCGCCCGGGCGTCGCCGTGGGCCGACTTCCGGAGTTCGATGGTCGAAAGTCCGAGCATCGCCACCGCGATCACCGTGATCAGCACCATCAGGCTGAGCGTGATGACGAGCGCAAAGCCCTTAGACCGAGCTGGTTTACAAAGGATCGGATTCATGGGGAATCAGCGGAACAGGAAGCCCATCTGTAAATGCCCAAAAGAAGGGCGAGGTTTACCGCAAAAAGTCTAGCTCATCCATGATGAGTTCAACCAAAGCGCCTAATTGGATTTACAATGCAAATACGTCCTGTCAAAAGGAATGATTTGCGGCAGCGTGCAAAGAAATCATTCCCAGAGCCGATTCCTGCGGAATTAAACCGAAATAGTAAGATCGGGATTGGCCGGAACGCTTACGAGGCCGGTTTGAGCAGGTAGCCGGCCACCCAACCCTCTTCGCCCTTCGCGTTGCGGCACCAGTGCCAGCCATGGATCTGCTTGAGTGATTCAAGAGGGTCCCCGCGCCGGATGACCAAGGTGCTCGGATCGAAGGCCTCGATCGCGGCGTAACGGCCTTCGCCGAGCGGCTCCAGGATTTCCTCGGGCACGTAGCCGTCGTTGTTGCTGTCGTCCTCGGCCCAAACCCAGCCGGGCCAGGCCCGGTCGACCGGGCCGACCGTGATCTCATCGCCCGGCTCAAGGCGGATCGGGTCGCTGTCCTTTTCCTCGTAATCGGCGTTGGCGATGAAGCTCGGCATGGCGGGATGCTGACCCGGGACGGTCCCCGGCGGCAAGACGAACCAAGGGCACCGTCCCTCCTTCGGCATTACCCATGACTTCGCGGGCTGGGTCGGCGGGATGGCTCCGAGGATCCTTTCGTGGTCTTCGCCTGAGGCCGGATGAATGAATTTGAAAAACTTTCCGCAAAGTTTGAACGTCTGGGAAGCTGAAGGGTCTATTCCCCTGAAGACCGCGTTTGACGTGAGTTTTCATGTAAGGGTGTACAGCACAAATCAGCTTCCGCAGTCCATGGGTGTGGGCAGGAAATGATTAAGGCCGTCGGGGGTGGGACCCCGGCGGCCTACTCTTGTACGGCGGGGGCGACCCCAACGCCTGCTCACTGAGCGCGGATCAGCGCCACCGCATCGGCCACCACCTTGACCATGCCCTCGCGGGTTTTCGGCGGGTTCTTCAAGGCGGCCGGGGCGCGGAACCCGGAGCCTAGCATGCTCTTTGCCTGCCCGATCTTCAGCGCGTAGTTCACGTTCTGGTTGATCTCCAGACCGCGTGCGGAAACCCCGCTGCGGAGGGTGGCCGTGACGATGCCCACAACCTTGCCCGACGAGTCGACCAGCGGGCTGCCGGAATTGCCGGGCTGGATCGGCACGCTGATCTGGAAATAGCGGCGGTCGTCCTCCACCCCGGAAAGAGAGCTGACACTGCCTTCGGTGAACTTTGCCGACGAGCCCTGCACGTTCACCTGCGGGAAGCCGACGGTGAACACCGGCTTGGCCAGGGTGACGCCCTTTTCCTCGCCGAGTTCCAGGTACTTGGAAGTCTCCGTCTCCACCTTCAAAAGAGCGACATCGTCCGCAGCGTCGTGCTTGATCAACTTCGCCGGCAGGAAGCGGCCGTTGATCTGGACCTCGATCTTCGGCCGGCCTTCCACCACGTGGTAGTTGGTCAACAGGAAGCCGTTGCCAGTGATGAAAAACCCGGTGCCGGTCGCCGGGCCAACCGGTCCTTTCGCGACCTCGGCCGCCGCTTCGGCCAGGCCGGCCGCGGCGAGCAGGCTGGCGCTGTCGGTGGTGAACGACGGAACGGTGCGCTCCGCGCCATCGACCCCGACGTAGTTGAACTTCCCGAGGAGATAGACGCTCTTTTCGAACTTCATGCCGTCGATGTAGGGGCTGGTGTCGCAAGCGAGCCAAGCGACATCGACCGTCACGGTCTCCGGCACCGTCTCGGTCTTGAAGCCCTTGCGCACGGTTGCCTTGCGGTTCGGCTGGAGGGTCGTTGGTCCGCCCTCCTTGATCGTGTAGGGCACCTTGATCTCCTTGGTCTTGCCGGTGGAAAAGCGGGCGGGCGAAAGAAGGAACCCGCCATCCTTCACCTGGAGGATGATGCCGCTGAGCGTGGTCGTGCGGGTCTTGAGGAAATCGGCGGCCTGTTGACGACGGGCCGCGTCGCTTTCCACGACCCCGCTGTTTTTGCGGTGGAGCGCGGCGTCATCGGGGTTGAGCCCGAGTTCCGTTACGATCTCCGGGGGCAGTCGCTCGATCGGTATCTTGGCCACCCCGCCCTTGTGAATGATGCGGATGCCGTCGGGCTCCACCTTGCGGACCACCACTTCCTCATACTCGAGCAGCTTGGGATACTTCGTGCCTTCTTGCGCGGAGAGGGCGGACAGGCAGACCAGGGCGGCAAAACCCCAGGGGAGGATGCGGTTCATTTCACGAAGATAAGCCGGGAGATCCGGGCGAGGTCAAGCCGTGACCAGCGGGAAGAATTCTATCGTAACCCCACCAGCCCCGCCATCGTCCGGGTCATGAACTTCCGTGCGGGGCCGATGTGCTGCATGCCGCGGAACATGACTTGGCGCAGCGGCGACAGGAACTCGTGGTCGGACTGGAACCACGGCGTGAGCTGGCGGCTGGCAAAGCGGTAGTAGGCGAGGGCGAAGCGCCGTTCGCGGCTGTACCGGGCCAGCGCGTCCGGCACGGGAAGCTCCGCGAGGGCTTTCGCAAGACAGGAAGCATCGGCAAGCGCCAGGTTCACACCCTGCCCGAGCTGCGGGCTCATCGCGTGGCCGGCATCGCCGAGGACCACCACGCCGTCGCCATGCCAGCGGCTCATCGCGACATCGCCATAGCGGGCGGTCAGGACTTGCGACCAGTCCTTGATCTGGCTGAGCAGGACCTCCGCCCGCGGGCAAAGATCGAGAATGTCCTGTTTCCACGCATCGAGCGGCCGGGCGCGGATCGCGGCATCGTCGGCGAGCTTGATGCTCCAGAACAGGCTGACCAGCGGCGCGCCGGCATCGAGCTCGGTGCCGGTGGCGAGGAAGCCGAGGAGCCTCCGGGTACCGTGGACGATCTGATAGAGTTCGCTCTCCGGAAAGACCCCGCGGTTTTCGCCGATGAACCAGTGCGCGCCCCATGGATAGCCGCGGTCGGTGCCACGGAAGCCGAGCCTGCCGCGCAGGGCGGAGCGCGCGCCGTCGGCGATGACCAGCAGGTCGAAGCCGCGCTCCACCGCACCCCCGGCCGCTTGCAAGCGCCAGCCGTCCGGCTCGCGGACCGCACCGGTGATTTCGCAGCCCCAACGGACCTCCACACCGGCTTCACGCATCGCTTCTAACAGGAAATGGAGCAGCACGGGCCGGTGCAGGCCGATGCCGTGGAGACCGTCGCCGAGTTCGGCATAGCGGAGATCGAGAAGGTCGCGGCCCTCGCGGTCGACCACGTGGAGCCGCTCGACCTTCGCGCCCCGGGCGAGGACCCCGCCGTCGATCCCGAGTTCGCGCAGCACCGCCATGCCGGAGGGCTGGAGCAGGAAGCCGGCACCGACCGGCCGGCACTCCGGCGCGCGCTCGAACAAAGTTACATCGTGCCCTTGCCGCCGCAGCAAGGTCGCCGCGGCCGGTCCTGCCGACCCGCAGCCGACGACGGCGATCCGGAGCGCTTTCCTCACGCGGCGGATGCTCCATTAACCCCCGACGCCGACAAGCTTTTGCGGAATCCGGTTGATGGAGATTCTGCCCCTTGCCAAAGCTGTTCGCGTATTACCGAGAATGAGGGAATTCAATCAGCCAGAGCTGACGGGGCCGAGCGGAGAGCCGATCGAGGTGCCTGACTCGCTTGCCGCGCGGATCCTTGGGTTCGCTTTGGAAGACCGGGACTCTTTTGAGCTGATGGAGGATAGCGATCCTCAGCTGATCGCGTCGGTTCTCGCTCATGCGAAAGCCTTGGCAGGCGAGAAGAAGGATCGGTCCACCTGCACGCCCTTTGGTCCGAGCTTGCCCGCGAAGGTTTCATCCGCTACACCCGTCTTCGTTATGAAGCTTGATCAGAAAGAAGGTTTTACCTCCTTCGACGATGGCCCTGAGATGACGAAGCTCCAAGGCTGGTATGATCGGTTGCGGGAGGATGCCAGCTACGAAGGCCGGCCCGGTCCGCTGCCCTTCGACAATGTCTCAGCTGAGCAGAAGCTCGATCCCGCCGACCGGATCCGCCACCCGCAGAGCGCCCGCTTGCCCGGCTGAAGAAATTCGAAAAATTTTTAGAAACTTTGAACGTCTGGAAAGTCGAAGGGTCTACTCCTTTGAAGACCGCGCACTGCGTGACTCTTCATGTAAGGGTGAACAGCACAAATCAGCTTCCGCAGTCCATGGGTGTGGGCAGGAAATGATTCAGGCCGTCGGGGGTGGGACCCCGGCGGCCTACTC
>JAYTLR010000137.1:0-46154 GCA_043729195.1 Akkermansia sp. | reverse complement strand
CTAGTCGAATAACTAGACTTTGGTCCAGTAAAATCAGGAGAAGCGGACAACCGAGGCTTCCAGCCAACCTGTTTATCTAGTCAGGGGCCAAAGTTCAGGGACGGGCGGCAGAATGCCGCTCGTCCATCGCCATGTCGCCTGCAAGGCGACACTCCGATCTAGACCTCCTCCAAGCTCGCCACCACCCGGTCCGCCAGCGAGAAGTCGAGGCAGGCGGTGGTGCGGTTCGGCACCGCCCAGACGTTCAGCCCTGCCGCTTTCGCCGACTTCACGCCGTTGAGCGAGTCCTCGATCGCGAGGCACTCTCCGGCGGGCAAGCCGAGGCGCTTCATCGCTTCCAGCCACAGGTCGGGCGCGGGCTTGATCCGCGGGGCGTCGCCACGGCAGACGACCTCGCGGAAGTACGAGGCAAGCCGTAGTTTCTCCAGCCAGCCGTCGACCCAGTGGTGCGACGAACTCGAGACGACGGCGAGCGGCACTCCTTGCGCGGTCAGCTTTTCCAGAAGGGCCACGACGCCGGGCATCGGTCCCGCCTGTTCGAGGTCGCGGCGGATTTCCACCTGGCGGGCCTCGTCGAGCTGGTGCCAGTCGAAGCTGCGGCCGGTGAGATCCTCAAGGTGGACTTTCGGCGACCAGGTGTCGAAGTCCGAGCCGATGCACTGGGTGTAAGTCTCCAGCGGGAGCGGATGGCCGTGGGCGAGGAAGGTCCGGTGCCAGGCCTCGTAGATCGCCCATTCGGTGTCCACGAGGATCCCGTCGAAGTCGAAAAGCACGGCCGAAAACTGCATGCGCCGGGGATGGCGTTCATGTGCGGGGCTGGCAAGGGTGATCTGACGAAATGGAGAGGGACAAAAGCAGGCTTGCGGCAAGATGCCGCAGCCACGGATTTGCGGGCGAGCCGCCCGCGCCCCTCTTTATCCGCCTCACTCCACCGGCCCACCCACGACCCGGACGCGGAAGAAGCGGCGGGGGCCGTCGGCGGGAGCTGTGAGCATGGAGACGGCGGCGTTGGCTTCCAGGACCGGGCCGACGTTGGACCAAGAGTCGCCTGCCAAGGTGGTGCTGGTTTCCAGCCGGTAGGAATAACCGGGGACGCTGGAGAACGTGACCTGCACCGTGCCGCCGCTGCGGACGATGCCGCTGACCTGGAACAACGAGCCGGCGTCGAGCGGGTTCGTCCCGGCCGCTTGCTCGTCGGCATTGGTTTGCCCGTCGCCATCTTGATCGCTCCCGGCGGCTAGGAGGATGACGGCGCTCGTCGGCGAGGCCAAATTCGGCGGGCCGGAATCGCTCTGGCCGGGGGTGAGCGAGGGGATGCCGGCGGCACTCACGGCGGTGATGCGGGCGCGGTAAACCAAGCCGGGGGTGCCGGAGAAGACGTAAGAGGTTTGAGCGGCGGGAAGGCTCAGGGTCGAGACGAGGATGCCGTTCTCGAAGATCTCCACCTGCCACGAAGCGATGGCGTCGTCCGGCCCGCCATTCGGAATCCACGAGAAGCTGCCAGAGCTACCAAGTTCGTAGTAGTTGGCCAGCGGCAGCGGCGAGGGCGGCGGGGTGACGTCGAGTAGCTTGAGGAATTGCGCCTCGTACGGCGCGCCGGTCCACCCGGCGGTGTCGGTGGGCACTTTCTTCAGGAAGACGCCGATCCCGCTCGCCAGCAACTGGCTGCCGCTCCGCGACGAAGGCCAGAGCAGCACGTCGTCGCGCGACGAATCCTGAGCGGTGTAGGCGGCGAGGTTGCGGATGTTGTAGCTGCGGCCGGACTTGATGCCGAAAAGGTTCGAGCCGTTGCGGTCGATCGCCACGTTGAAGACGCCGTTGCGGTCGGCGACGCGGTCGAGGTTGACGAAGCCGAAGACGACATCGCTGGTGGCAGGCGAAGCATTCTCCGCCTGATACTTCGCCACCGAGAAGATCCGCTGGTGCGTGCCACCGGCGACCTGGTCGAGGAAGTAACGGTTCGGCGAACGCAGCGCCGGACTGGCGCGGCGGGCGCGGCCGACGGCGGCGTAAACGGGTGAAAGCTGGTCGAGGCCGCTGTCCGAGTTGGTCCACAGCGGCATCATCGAGTTCCACGTCTTGAAGTGCGGGATGAACTTGCCGAGATTCCTTTCTAACAAGTCATAGCCATAGAAGGTCGAAATCCCGAGTTCCTGTCCGGGGAAGATCATCGGCACGCCGTCAATGGTCGAGCAGGCGGCGTAGCGTAGCAGCGCCTGCCAGGGGTCGCCGTAGTTTTCCTCGTCGTGCGAGGTCGTGTTCAATAGCACCAGGCCTTGGCCGTAGCTCTCGCGACGGGATTCGAAGAGCTCGCGGAAGCCGCTGGTCATGCTGTTTGACCCGACGTTCAGCCCCTTCATGCCGGACAGGATGTTCTCGTTGAGGATGTCGAAATGCCGGGCCGAGCGGTAGGTCACCGCGCTGCCGTCGAGCGACTCCGCCATGAACGCGAAGTTCCACTTCCGGTTGCGCGTCACGTTGACCACATATTCCCAGCCCTGCGGCGGGATGCCCTGGGCAAAGTCGGCACGCAGGCCGTCGATCCCTTTCCAAACCTGCTCCGCGGCCGGGGTGCCCGGGGTGCAGCCGGTCTGGTTCAGCCAATGCAGGCAGTATTCCGCGAAGTAGCGCCAGACGTTTTGCGTGACCGCGTCGAAGTGGCCGTTGCCGTCGCCACTGGATCCCTCGTTGCCGACCGAGTAATCGAACCAGTCCGCCTCGCTGTCCTTGTTGCCGTTGCCGCCGGGGTTCACGTCGACCAGCGCGGCATAGCGGCCCCAGTAGACATCGTAGGTATCGATGAACTTGCCGAAGTCGCCGCGGTCGGGGGCGATGGCGATGCTCCCGGCGCTGAAGGCCCGCTGGGCGTAGTTGCCGCTGCGCGAGAAGAAGCGCGCCTCGCGGTTGCGGATCTCGTCGCCGGGTGCGGCGGTGGCGGAGAAATACTCCACGCCTTTCGCGCCGAGCTCACAGTCGAAAGACGTGTGGTTGAAAGGCGCGTCGAGCATCACGTTCACCGAGTCCGTGCCGCCGTTGTCCGCGGCGGTGACGAAGTCCTGGAACTCCTGCATCGCGGCGGAGCGGGTGTTCGCCTTTGACATCCGCGGCTCCACCTCGAAGAAATTCTTCACCGCATAGGAGCTGCCGAAAGCATACGGGTAGTTCACGTCCTCGAAGGGTGAACCGCCGTTCCAGCGCCAGGTCGTCGCGTTGGGATTGTCGTAACCGAGCGCGATGTTGCGGTTGTTGATGTCCGTGGCGCTGAGGTGGCGGCCGTCGATGCCGACGGGATGGATCGGCTGGAACCACAGCCAGTTCACGCCGAGGCCGCGGGCGTAATCGAGATTCCAGCGCGGCGTGCGGGTCGAGCCCGGGCCGTCCCAAAGGTCCACGAAAGTGCTTCGCAAACTTTCGTTCATCCCTTCCGCCTCGATGTTCAGCGTGTTGATTTCATACATCACCATCTCGCGCACGGTGACGGGTGAGACCACCAGACAGTGGTCGCGCTTGAGGACCCCGGGGCTGGTCTGCTCGGAGTTGTAATAGCGGTAGGTTCCGGGCGCGTCGCCATTCAGCCGGTAGCGCGCGGTCAGCCGGTATGCCCCTGTCTTGCTCGCCTGGAGCGTGAGCTGATAGCCGCCACTGACCAGCGACATCGGGTAGGCCTTGAAGTAGTGCGCGTCGCTGCCGACGGGGATCGTGTTGGCATTCGGCGGCTTGATTCCGTCGTGGACGCCGTCGCTATTCGCATCCACTACCGCGCGATCCCTGCGGTTGAGATTGGTCAGGATCTCGCAGCTTTCCACGCCCAGCGTCTGGGGGTCGAAAAAGATGGTGACCGGCACCGTTTCGCCCGCCACTTCATTGAGGAAAAGATGGGACGTGCTGTAGTTTCCCTCCACCTCGCCGGGAGTCAGCCGGGTGGAGGAACTGGCGCTGATCTTCAGCGTGCTGGCGGCCAGCGGCGTGCCGCAAAGGATCGCTGCGAGAGTGAACCGGGCGATCATGGCAGGTCGATGCGGACGCGGTAGAAACGCTTGCCGGTCACCGGGGCGGGATCGGTCCACAGGTGCATCGGGTTGGCGGCAGGCACGGTGAAGCTCGCGCCGAGTTCATTCCAGGCATCGAGCCCGTCGCTCACTTCGACCTGATAGACACGGTTCGGGATCACCGGGAACTGCAAGCGCCACGAATTGCCGAGCGGCGAGATGACCGGGGTGAGCAGGTGGCCGTCGGCGGAGTCGAGCGGATTGAAGTCGGCGAGGAACTCGAGGATCGCGCTCAGTCCATCGCCGTCCGCGTCGCTGTCGGCACCTTCGATGCCGTCCGGGTTGTTGGGGTCGAGCCCGTTCTGCGCTTCCCAGTAGTCGGGCAGCCCGTCGCCGTCGCTGTCGAGGATCGATCCCGGCGCGGCCTTCACCAGGCGGAGGTCGGATAGGGAAATATTCCCACGCTGCCAGGTCGCCCGCACTTCAAACAGCTCGTGGGGATTGCCGGTGTAGAAGTTCGGGAACGGGAAGGCCAGCGCGCTCTCGGTGGCGGATTCGTTCGCGATGAAGGTATAACTCGCACGGGGCAACAGCGCTCCGGCCAGAGTCACGGTGAACTCGCCGGTCATCTGCGACGCGGGAACCGGATTGCCGGAGATGAAGCCGAGGCTCTTATCGAAGTAGATCTTCGCGACGTAGTTCGAATCGACCACCGTGCCGTCGGCGACGGGGAATTCGATGCGGTAGTTCACCGGGTAGCCGGTATCGACGTTGCGGACCAGCGTGGTGAAGCGGCCGGTGGTGTCATCGAGGTTGTTATTGGCCTGAGACGATGCCTCGCGCAGCCGGACCTGGATCACGGCTGCGCCGCTTGACGGGATGTTCTTGAAGTCGAAGCGCCACTCGCGGGCCATGCCGCTGGTGCCGAGCTGGGTCGGTGTGACTTCAGTCGCACTCGCCCAGTTGCCGCTGCCGTTGCCATTGCCGGAGGAGTCGTTGCCGGAATTGGTGTCGAGGATGTTGAACTGCACGCCGGTCACGCTGGCATCGGTCAGCACCACGCAGCCGTAGCTCGAGCCGCCGATGGTCGAGCCCTCGGTCGGGAAGGCGAGCTGCCCGGCGGGAGGCAGCGCGTCGTAGTAGAAAGTCTGCGCGTTCGTCTTGAACAGCGATGAAGCGCCGCCACGGTTGAGGAAGGCGCGGGTGCGGAGGATGTGGAAGCCTTCTGTTAGAGCGCTGTGGCGCGCGCCGTTGTCGGCTTTCGGGAAGACGGTGCAGGTCGTGGCGTTGAAATTGGCGACCTCGAAGATCGTCTCCATGCTTTGCTTCAGCGTGACGTCGTCCTTGCTGAAGGGGAAGCGGTCGGGCGCGTCGTTCTTATGCACGCCGATCTTGTAACGGAGCACCGTGCCGGAAGTCATGGCGGGCAGGGTCGCCTTCCACCAGACGGGCGTGCCGCCGCCATCGACGGTGCCGTTGCGGTCGAAGGCAAGCGGGACGACCAGCGTATTGCCCTTGCCGACGCCGCGGCTGCCTTCGGGGTAGGTCGTGCCGTCGATGGTGTAATAGACATACGCGTTGCTGACCCCGCTGGCGGCGTAGCCGATCTTGGTCCACAGCGTCACCGACTGGCCGGCGGCAGTGCCCGGCGCGGGGAAGAATTGCGTGTCGGTGGTGCCGTTGATGTCGGCGTTCTCCGGGCCGTGATAGACCCAGTCGGCGGTGCCGGTGTCGGTGCTTACACCGCCGCCGTCGTTGCGGATGAAGCCGGCGCTGCCAATGGTGCATTGCCAGGTCTCCGCACCGGGTGAGCCGATGATCTCGCGGCCGGTGTTGGTTTCGCGTGCGGCGAATTTTTCCACCGAGCGCGCGACGAAGCGCATCTGCTCGTAGCCGAGGAAAGTATCACGCGCTGCACCCGGCGGATTGTCGCGGCCGGCGGTGAAGCCCATCTGCGAATTCAGGTCGATGCCTGCATCGAGCTTCATCAGGATATTCGTCGCCGAGCCATCAGCCCGCGCGACGAAGCGGAGGTTGGCGGGATCCCGCACCACCGGCACCTGGACGGTGTGGGTGTAGGCCGGATCGCCGTTCGCACCGTCCTTGCGCTGGACGCCGATGGTCGGGACGGGGATGCCGTTTTCCTGGATCTCGATCGGCTGCAAACCGGTGCCCTGCCAGATCGCGGGGATCTCCGGCACATCGTACGAAAACGCGAAATAGCCGCCGGACGGGATGAGGACCGGATCGAGGCTGCCGTCGGCGCGCAAGCGACCATCGCCACCGACCGAGGCGTGGAATGATCCGCCGTAGGGCGAGTAGTTTTTCAAGCGGGCACCCGGGGCGAAGATCGTGCCGAAGGGCATGGGCTGGCCGCCGATGTAGTTGCGGGCGTGCATCACCACCAGCGTGGCGGCATTGGCATCGCTCATGTTGGCGCTCTCGCTGTAGTCCCGGAATTCCCAAGCGGCGACGTTTGGGCTCTGGTGGCGCGGCCACTGGTCGCCGCGTGCGAAATCATGCCGCACCCGCACCGAGCCGGTGACATATTGCTGGCCGTATTGTCCAAGGAAGGGCGTGTAGGACGGCTTGGGGAAATAGTCGGGGCCGCCGGAAATGTTGTAGCCGTCGGTGTAAACGATCGGCACGCCGGCGCGGGTCAGCATGTATTGGTGGGCCGCCGGGCGTTCGCTTCCGGCCATGTAATTGTGATCATGACTCAGACAGTACATCATCCCGCCATCCACGCCGAAAGTGAAGCGCCCCGGCTGGTCGAAGTTGGCGAGGCTCGATCCGATGCCGGAGAATCCCCCGACATTATTGGCGAAGTCATCATTCGCAACCCGCATGCCGGCCGCCAGGTAGTCGGCGGGATTCGGCGGCGCGCCGAGGTGCTCGCCGAAGAGCATCAGGTCGTTGCGCGGGACGTTGTTCGAGAAGCAGGAGTCGCGGTGGGTCGGCCAGTCGTCGAAGACGCGACTCAGGTTGAACTGCGCTTGGGCACTCCCGAGATAGCCGGCGCTGGAAGGATCCTTCGCGCCGCTCTGCATGCCGAAGAAGTAGCTCGCCACATGCTTCACCGCGTCCAACCGGAAACCATCGCAAGCGGTCTGGTCGATCGTCCAGCGGATCGAGCGGATCAGCATCGCATTGACGTCCTCGGGCACCGGATTGCCCATGTTGTAGATCCCGTCGCCAAAGCCCCACGTCGCGGACTGGCGGGATGGCACGGCCGGGTCGACTCCGGTGTCGGTGAATACTTCGCCCGCTTCTCCAGCATCGTGCTGGCCGTTGCCGTTGGTATCGGTCCAGTCGAAGCGGCCGTTGCCGTTGGCGTCGGTGAAAGGCTCCTTGTTGGCGAAGGGGTGGAAGACCACGCCGTTGGCATCGGTCACGCCGGGCAGGCCGGTGTCCGGATAGAGTTCCGTCTGCCCCGGATGGCGGATGCCAACCCATTTCGGGTGGTCGGTGCCCTCGTTCTGGCCGGTGGCATCGAAGCTGGTGTTCGGGCTTTCCTGGGCGATGTCCCAGGCGAAGGGGTTGCGGTTCAGCACCTGCCACTCATCGTTGTAGTCGATGCTGTCGCTCGCCTTGCGCCAGCCACCGCCGCTGCGCCGGACGAGGTGGAAATCCTCCGGCACGAATCCCGGCACACCCGGCAGCAGGGTGCCGGCCGGCACGTCGTCAAGAGGTCCTGCGCTGTGGGCCATCACGTTGTCGAAATACACCCGCAGGCCGAAGCGGTGGGCGGTTTCCACCAGCTGGAGCAGTTCGGCTTTCGTCCCGTAGCGGGTGGCGACCGTGCCGGACCGGTTCTTGTCGCCGAGGTCGAAGCGGTCGACCGGGTCATAGCCGACCGAGTAGGTCCCGGAGGATCCCTTGGCCGGCTGTGGGAGCCAGAGAGAGGTATAGCCCGCCTCGGCGAGTTCCGGCATGCGTCGGGTGATTTCCGGCCAGCTCGTGTTGAAATACTGAAGCACTGTCTCGGCAGTCAGGCCGGGACTCAGGATCAAAAGCATCAAGCCGGTCAGGCCGGCCGGTCGCAGGAACGGGTTCATTGAGTTTTGGCAAGAAACGCCACCCGGGGTGGCCTTTCAACGGGAATTGCGGGGCATGTGGACGAACGAAAGAGCGACCCGCATTGATCAACTACCATATGTCAACCCGCAGCGGGAGGTTTAGATCCAAGACAACGGAACTGCACCCTTCCCTTTCTTTGGATTTGAGCTACCGTCTTGATTGATCCATGGAGGAAACGCCGGATACCATCCCGAAACTGATCGTCTGGGCGATCCTCGCCGCATGGCCGATCGGATTGGCGCTGGCATGGATCTTCAAGCGCCGGCTTGCCGAACGTTACGAGCGGCTCGGCGAATCCACCGAGGAAGAGATGCTCGGCGAGCTGGCCACCGCCTACAGTGTCCGCCGCCGCATCGAAATCCGCACGCCTACCGAATACCTGCCTTTTGTATTCGAAGGGGTCCGCGAGGTCACCGACAGCGGCTTTGACGACAAGCAGATGCATTCTCTGCTGGCCCGCATCGATCACCACCGGCCGAACGATTTCCGCCAGGCGGTTTTCCCGGTCGAAACCGAAGGACGCAGCAGCGACCTGCTCTTCCAATGGTCGCGCGACGAGGGCGATCGGATCCGCCTGAAGATCACCGCCGCGCCACGGATCATCCGCGCGCTCCGGGAGCAGAAGAAAAAGATCCCGAAAGCCGCTTTCGCGGGCTGAGCGCCACGGCATGGGAGGATCGAGGAAGGAGGGAATCTTTCTCCATGAGTCCCTCCGGCCTTGGCGCAACGTTCTGGACCCTTACAGTCCGCCCCATGCCGGACGACGAAGCTACGCTCCCCCGCGATGACCTGATGCGGGCCATCGAGGCGGAGGACCGCAGCGCCGTCCGCGCCCTGGCGGAGGAAATGCACTACGCCGACCTGGCCCACGCCTACCAGGACCTCGATGCCGAGAAGCATCATCTTTTCCTCAAGACCATCGGCCCCGCCAAGGCCGCCGACATGCTGGTCGAGCTTCCCGACTCGCTGATCGAGGAAGCGCTCGACGCCTTCAGCCCGTCCGAGCTCAAGGTCCTGTTCCGCGAACTCTCCGACGACGACCGCGTGGACATGCTTCAGGACGTCGGCGAGGAGGCCCGGCTGCGTTTCCTCGGTCTGCTCGGCCCGGAAGACGAGGAGCTCACCCGCTCGCTGCTGAAATACGACCACGATACCGCCGGCGGGCGCATGACCACCCGCCTCGGCCGCGTTTTCGCCAATCAGACCGTCAAGCAGGCCATCGAAATGCTGCGCCGCAGCCAGGAGTCGACCGAGACCCTCAGCCGGATCTTCGTGGTCGATGACAAGGGCCGCCTGATCGGCAAGCTCCGCTTCCGCGACCTCGCCTTCAACACCTGGGACACCCCCATCCGCGACATCATGCGCGAGATCGGGCCGGAGCGCGTGCTCGCCACCGCCGACCAGGAAGAAGCGGCGAACATGCTCCTCAAGTACGACCTGATCGCGCTGCCGGTGGTCGATGAATTCGAGCATCTGCTCGGCATCATCACCCACGACGACGCGATGGAGATCATGCAGGAGGAAAGCACCGAGGACCTTGAAAAAATCGCCGGTATCGGCGGCGAGCAGTCCGAGGAGACCTACCTCAACACCACCATCCTCACCCAGTTCCGCCGCCGCGCCGGGTGGCTGACCGGGCTGGCCTTCGTCTCGATCCTTTCCGGCTACGTGATGATGCGATTCGGCAGCATCCTCAGCGAGGTTTTCCTGCTCGCGCTGTTCCTGCCGATGGTCGTCGCGGCCGGCGGGAATACCGGCGGGCAGGCTTCCACCATGGTCATCCGCGCGATGTCGCTCGGCGAGATCGATCCCGGCGAAACCTGGAAAGTCGCCTGGCGTGAACTGCGCACCGGCTTCTTCCTCGGGCTGCTGCTCGGCGCCTGCATGGCGCTGTTCACCGTGCTGCTGCTGCCCTTTTTCGACCTCGATCTCCCCGCCGGGCTGACTCTCGGGCATGTCGCGTTCGCCGTGGCCCTCGCGCTCACCACCCAGGTCACCTCCGCCACCTTCCTCGGCTCACTGCTACCGCTCGGCGCCCGTGCCGCGAAGCTGGATCCGGCCGTGGTGTCCGCCCCCGCCATCGCGGCGATCGTCGATGTCTCCGGCATGGTCATTTACTTCACCGTCGCCCGGGCGATCTTGGGATTATGAAGGAACTCAAGGACGGCATCCGCGCCCACGTCCGGCTCGACTGGAACGGCCGCGTCCACAAGCGCTTCCGCGGCACCGATGCCGACCAGCGCTACGCGACCGAGGTCGCCGTGCTCAAGGTTCTGGAAGAACGGGGCTGCCCGTACGTCCCGAGGCTGTTAGAAGAGTATCCGGAAGAGCTCTACTTCGTCTCCACCAACTGCGGCCAGCCGGCGAGCGCGATCAGCAGGGACCGCGCCGACCAGCTCTTCGCCGACCTCGAGCGCGACTTCGGCGTCCGCCACCTCGACGCCGAGCCGCGCAACATCACCTACGACACGAAGGCCGGCCGCTTCTGCATCATCGACTTCGAACTCGCGGAGATCTTGCCGATTCCGGGAGCTTGAAGCCGACTCACAGCAGCATCGCCAGCGACGACGCGTGCGGGACCCGCGGCTTGCGGCCTTTGGCCTGGTCGTCGATCCAGTGGGCGAAGCGCTTCGCGATGATCCTGGCCAAGCCTTCCGGGCTGTAGCCGTCGGGGTCGAGATAAAGGGTCGATGCCGGGCAGCAGCGGTCGCAATGGGCGAGGGCGACGCGGAAAACCCGGTCCATGTTCGCAGTCGATTCGATCGCCCATTCCCCCGAAAGCACCGCCCCGCCCAGCTCGGCGATCGCGCGGACCATGCATTCGGAATCACAGCCGGAATCGAGATCGATCCCCTTGCTCGCGGCGGCGGCAAAGATGGCCTTCCTCCAGTAGGGGTCGCCGGCGAGAAGCCGGATCTCGTCGGGATCGAATGCCCTACAATGACCTCCCGAAGCCAGCGCAGTGGCATTGAGATGTTCGCAAACCTCGCGGCCGAGTTGGGAAATATTGCAGCCGCAAGTCGCGCCGATCGCGAGCGAGAAGGAGGGCTCGGGTTGCTTCAGCCAGTCGATCAGGCCGACCGGATGCACGGGGTGTTGAAATGGACTTTTCATGGCATCCTCGGAATAGCACCCCTCCTCCATCCCTGCCATCCCGCAGGCTGCCCGTTAGTGCGCATATTTTCTTACGCTTTCCCGAAGGACTGTGCATTCAGCTCACGGCTCTCCGATATCTTCATTCCAGATCGTGGGATTTTCCCGGATGAAGCGGCGCATCAGGCTGAGGCAGGCTTCGCTCTGCACCACCTCGATTTCCACGCCGCGGCTCTTCAACCATTCTTCCTCGCCCATGAAGGTTTGGTTCTCGCCAATGACCACCTTGGGAATGTTGTAGAGCAGGATCGCCCCGCTGCACATCGGACAGGGGGATAGCGTGGTGTAGAGCGTGCATTCCCGGTAAATATGGGCGGGCAGGCGGCCGGCGTTCTGAAGGGCGTCCATCTCGCCGTGGAGGATTGGATTGCCCTGCTGCATGCGCCGGTTGTGGCCACGGCCGAGGATGATGCCCTGTCGGACCAGCACGCTGCCGATGGGAATACCTCCCTCCGCGAGTCCTGCAGAAGCTTCCGAGATGGCGGCTTGAAGAAACGGATCCATGTGCGTAAACGGGGCGCGCTGATCCTCCGCACCTCACCCGGGCACGGCGGCTGCTGCAACCACCCGCACCTTAGCGATTCCCATGCCTAAAGTAAGACTTTCTGGAACCGTCCTCGGCACCAACGACCCCGGCCGGGCCGTCCGCGCGAGACTTCTCTACCTGCTCTTCAGCTCCGGCTGGGACATCTACAATTCCAACGGCGACCAGCAAATCACGCTTTCGAACATCGAGCGCAAGATCATCGAATCCGAGGCTTTCGTATTCACTCCCGGCGCGACGCTGGAAGACATGTTCAAGGCCATCTCGATCTTCGTCGGCTACCAGACGCTGGACCGCAATCTCGCGGGCAAGCCGACGGTCATTTTGAACACCGATTTCTCCTGGGATCCGCTGTTCTCGGTGCTCGATCACCTCAACCGGATGGGAACGATCAAGCAGGACCACCGCGACTACCTGCTCGCCGCGGAGAGCCCGGAGGCGGTGCTGGACACCTTGGACCTCGTCCGCCGGCGGGGCATTCCCGACGCGGGCCGCGAAAAGATGGGCGAAAGCACGGCGACGTCCTTCGACACTCCCCTGCCGGCAGACAGCGCGGGCAATGTCTGCGTGTTCTGCTCGGCGACGCTGGAGGAGCCGTCTTACCTGGCCGATGGCGAGGAACTCGGTCGCCAGCTCGCGCTGAACCGCCTGGGTTGCGTCTCAGGAGCCGGGAAATCCGGCATCATGGGCGCGGTGGTCAAGGGATCGGTCGATGCCGGCGGCTGGACCGGCGGGTCGAACGTCCCGCATATCATTGAACTCGAAGGCCTGCCGGACGGGCTGTCGAGCTTCTGGCTGAGGCCGGACATTTACACCCGAATGGAGGTGATGATTCAGAACTCGGACGCCTTCGTGATCTTCCCCGGCGGGGCGGGAACCGTGCAGGAGCTGCTGGCGCTGATGATTTTCAAGCACCAGAAAAATCCGCTGATGAGCGGCAAGCCGGTGGTGGTGTTCAACCGCCGGAATGCCGCCGGAGTGCGTTTCTGGGACCCGCTGATCAACCTGCTGAGCGACCTTTGCCAACCCGGCGATTTCACCGTGGCAAACGAGCTGGAGGACATCCTGCCCGCCATCCGCAACGGGCTTCCGGCGCTATCCGGAGCCGGAGTCTAACAGGAAATTTCCCGGAAAGCGGGATTGCGGCGGTCCGTATGAAGTGGCACACTTTCAACGGATGAAGAGATTTTCAAAGGGTTTCACGATCCCCGCAGCCCGGCTTGCGGCGAGGTTCGGCGGGGCCGTTTGTGCCGCGCTGCTGCTGAGCCAGTGCGCGACCGATTACACGCTGGTGACCGACAACCCGGAAGAGGCCGTCCGCCAGGAGACCTTCGGTTACCGCAAGTGGCTGCGGCCCGGCCGGCAGCCGGAAACCGTGGTGATCGGGATCCACGGCTTCTGCGGCGCGGCGATCGACTACGAGAACCTCGGAAAGCACCTGCTCAAGGAACAGCCCGAGACCGCTGTCTATGCCTACGAGGTCCGCGGCCAAGGCAAGGACCCGCTGAAAGAGCGGCGTGGGGACATCGATGACCCCCAGCTCTGGTTCCGCGATTTGAACCGCTTTTCCGACATGATCCGCGCCCGGCACCCAAAGGCGCGCATCGTGTGGTTCGGCGAAAGCATGGGCGCCCTGATCGTTTCCACCGCCTACCGGCAAGCCGTCTTGGCCGGCGAAAAGCCGCCCTGCGATGCGCTCGTCCTTTCCTCACCGGTGGTGAAAATCCGCGACGACTTTCCGGCTTGGAAAAAGGAGTTGGTCCGCAAGGTGTCCCAGGTCACCCCGACCGCCCGCGTCCCGCTCGAAGCCCTGGCCGGCGGCAATGAAGTGCAGATGACCCACGACACGCTCCACTCCGAGCAGGCCGAGACCAATTCGTGGCACATTGACAAGCACACCTTGCGCTTGCTGGTCACACTGGGCGACATGATCGACCGGATGCCCGACTGCGCCCGCAGCTTCGAGGTGCCGACGCTGGTCCTCCACGGGGGCAAGGATTTCTTCAGCAGCTCCGACGATGTGAAGGCCTTCTACGGTTGCATCCCCAAGGAAGCCGGCCGCGAGCGCCGTTTTTACCCGGATTCGTACCACCTTCTGATGTACGACGAGCTGAAGGAGAAGGTTATCGGCGATGTCGAAAAATGGCTGGAAGAGCTACCGGGCCGTAAAAACTAACCTTTTCGGCAGGGCCCGCTTCGCCGTTGCCAAGGGATTTCCACTGCACCATCGTCCCGCCCGTTCCCATGACGCGAAACCTCTGCTGCCTCGTCTTGACCTGCCTCGTTACTGCCTGCGCGCAAAAGGCCGTTGAGGTCCCGGAAGTTGCGGTGACACCGCCGAAGCGGAACAGCAAGCCGGCCGTCACGACGACCGACGCACCCGTCCCTGAAGTGCCGCGCGTCGTGAACCCGGACGGCATGCAGATCCCGGACCTGACGAACAAGCTGCCCGACCGCAACGACATGACGCCCACCGCACCGCCCACACCCGGCGGCGGGGTCATCGCCACTCCGCCACGCAACCCGGTCAACGAATGATCACCCGCACCCCGCCCGATGGTCGGGGGATGTGAAACGAGGACGAAGGGTAGGAATGGCAGTGCCGGAAAGCGCCGCCTCGGTAGACAGGGCGCAATCCGCTCCAATAGCCCCAAGCCGGCCAGTCGTAAGAGGCGTTGTCACGGGGCCGGTAGTCGCCGCGCAGCGCCTCGTCGCGACGCTCCTCGCGGGCGACCCATTGCGGGATAAAGGGAGTGGGTGCCTTTTTCACCGCCGCCGGGCCGTCGACCCAGGCGACCTCGCCTTTGGCATCGTACCAGACCGTGCCTTCGATGGCTCCGGCTTGGGATGAAATGAGCAGGAGAATGAAAAAAATCGCCTTCATCATGTCGCCATCATGATCCGGAATTTTCCAAATGGCAAGGTGCCGTGAAGATCCCGATCAGCGCCAGCTTTCGATCACCAGACCGTCGATCCGCTTGAAGTCGTCGAGATTGGAAGTCACCAACGGCCAGCCCAGTTCCAAGGCGGTCGCGCCGATCAAGACATCGAGGATTCCAACCGGCGTGCCTCGGTTGAGCAGCGCCGCGTTGATGGTCGCCGCCCGCCGCGCGCTATCGCCGTCGAAGGGAAGGATCGTGATCTGCGAGAGGAATCGAGCCACTTTCGCCCGCTCGATCTCCCGCCGGTCTTCGGGGGCTCTTGCCGCTCCTTGAAACAGCTCGAACTCGGTGATGACCGACACGTGGCACTCCCCCGGAGAATGCCGCCTCATCGTCTCCACCACGGCGGTCTTGTTCCGCAGGACATCGATACACGTGTCCGTGTCGAGGAGCAGGCTCATAGCGGCTTTTCCCGATAGACCGGCGTCTCTCTCGCGAAGTCCTCGCGGTCGATATGGATCTCTTCGAAGAATCCCTCCGGCCAGACTTGCGGGGCCGCTTCTTCAATCACCACCCGCCGGCCTTCACGGCGGATGTTCACCTCGCCGCAAGGCAACTCGAAGCCCCGCGGCAGCCTCACCGCAAGGGAGTTTCCCGACTTGAAGACCTTCGTTTTCATGAAGAATGTATATATGGTAAACACCTTGCTTACAAGACCTCAATCCATCCACCGCCCGAGCGTCTTCTCCAGCACCTCGCTACGACGGACGCCGTACTTCTCGCCGAGTTCCAGCGTCGCGCGCTTGCCGGCGCTGTTCTGGAAATGCAGGAACACCGGGACCTTGCCGGGATTCGCGGCGAGGGCGTCGCGGATCTCCTGAAGGTCGCGCTCCGAGTGGCGGCCGGTCCACAGCGTGAGTTCGAGCGCACCCTTGGTCGCCGAGGCCCCGCGCGGCTTGAGCTCGTTGATCTCGGAGCCCGTGAGGCGGCGGGAGTCGGTGCGGTCGTCGACTTGGATCTGCGCCTTGAAGCGGATGACCTTGCCGGGCACCAACACGCCGGCATCGCGCGCCGGGACGAAGGACCCGCCCCACATCACGACCTCGGCCGAGCCGGTGAAATCCTCGACCACCATGACACCGAACGGCTTGCCGGTCTTGGTGACCTTGCTTTCAAGCGTGCGGATCATCCCGGCGAAGGGGAAGCGGTCGCGTGGGTTGCCGACCTCGATCTCATCGAGCAGGCCGAGCCGCAGGAACTTGTCGGAGTCCAGCACCCCGCGGAATTTATCCAGCGGGTGGCCGGTGACGTAGAAGCCGAGCAGCTCCTTCTCGTGCGCCAGCCGCTCGTCCTTGGTCCATTCTTCGATCGCCACGGTGGAGGTCGCGACGGCCTGCTGCGGGGCGCCGAAGTCCATGCTGTCGAACATCGAGACCTGACCCGAGGCGCGGTCCTTCTGGGCGGACGAAGCGCTGGCGACCACCAGTTCCAGCCGGTGGAACATCGTCGCGCGGGTCTCGCCGGTCCAATCGAGCGCGCCGGCCTTCACCAGGTTCTCGAGGATGCGTTTGTTGACCGACTTTGAATCAAGCCGCGTGGAGAAGTCCTCAAGCGACTTGAAGGGCCCCTTCGCCTCGCGTTCGGCGATCGCCTGAGCCATCGCGCCTTCGCCGACGTTCTTGATCGCGGCCAGCCCGTAGCGCACCGCCCACGCGCCGGACGGCAGTTGCTCGGGGGCAAAGCGGAGCTTCGACTGGTTGAGGTCCGGCGGCAGGATCTCGATGTTCATCCGGTGGCACTCGGAGACGAACACGCCGATCTTGTCGGTGTTGTTGATTTCGTTCGAAAGCAGGCCGGCCAGGAACTCGACCGGGTGGTTCGCCTTCAGATAGGCCGTCCAGTATGAGATATGTCCGTAGCAGGCGGAGTGCGATTTGTTAAAGCCGTAGCCGGCGAACATTTCGATCTTCTCGAAGATCGCGTTGGCCAGTTTCTCGTTGATGTTGTTCACCCGCGCCGCGCCCTCGACGAACTTCGAGCGCTCCTCGGCCATCTTCTTCGGGTCTTTCTTGCCCATCGCGCGGCGCAGCAGGTCGGCGCCGCCGAGGGTGTAGCCGGCCAGCACCTTCGCGGCATTCTGGACCTGCTCCTGGTAGATCATCACCCCGTAAGTGTTGCCACAGACCTGCTCCAGCAGCGGGTGCTCGTAAAAGGGCTTCTTCTTGCCCTTCTTCACCTCGATCATCTGGTCGATGAACTGCATCGCGCCCGGCCGGTAGAGGGCGAGCAGGTCGATGATGTCGTCGATCTTCTCGATCTGGTACTTGCGGCAGGTCTCGACCATCCCGCCGGATTCCAACTGGAACACGCCCATCGTCTCGCCGCGGTTGAGGATCTCAAAGGTCGCCTGGTCATCGAGCGGCACTTTTTCGATGTCGAAGCCCGGCGTGTGCTGGCGGATGTGGCCGACCGCGTCGTGGATCACGGTGAGGTTCTTCAGCCCGAGGAAGTCCATCTTCAGCAGGCCGACCTCGGTGATCGCGCTCATGTCATACTGCGTCACGACTTCACCCTCGTTGCCGAGGGTCAGCGGGACGTGCTCGTCGAGCGAACCGTTGCCGATCACCACCCCGGCGGCGTGGATCCCGACGTTGCGGGTCAGGCCCTCCAGCTTGAGCGCGTAGGCCCAGAGCTCCTGATAGGTGGTCGAGCTTTCGATCAGCTCCTTGAGCTCCGGCTTCGCCTCGTACTCGCCCTTCAGCGAGATGCCGGGCTTGGCCTCGATCATCTTGGCGATGCGGTCCGCCTCGCCGTAGCTGACGCCCATCACGCGGGCCACGTCGCGCAGCACGCTCTTCGCGCCGAGGGTGCCGTAGGTGATGATGTGGGAAACACTCCGTTCGCCGTACTTCTGGCGGACGTAGTCGATCACCTCCGGCCGGCGGCTCTGGCAGAAGTCGATGTCGACGTCGGGCGGGCTGACGCGCTCGGGATTGAGGAAGCGCTCGAACAGCAGGCCGAACTGGAGCGGGCAGATGTTGGTAATGCCCATCGCGTAGGCGACCAGCGAGCCGGCCGCCGAACCGCGGCCGGGGCCGACCGGGATGTCGTGGTCGCGCGCCCACTGGATGAAGTCCGCGGTGATCAGGAAGTAGGACGCGAAGCCGAGCTGGTTGATGATGTTCACCTCGTAGGTGAGGCGCTCCTGGACCTCCGCGCTCGCCGCCTTCTCCGGCGGGTAGCGCTTTAGAAGGCCTTCCTGGCACCAGCGCATCAGGTATTCCTCGCGCGGCGAGCCGTCGGGGGAATCGAACTGCGGGTATTTCTCCGAACTCGTCGCGTCGAGCTTCAGGTTGACGTTGCAGCGCTCGGCAATTTCCAACGTGGCGTCGCAGGCGCCGGGGACCTCGGCGAAGAGGGCGCGCATCTCTTCCGCGGTCTTGAAATAGACCTCCGGGGTGTAGCGCATCCGGTTCTCGTCGATCAGCAGCCGGCCGGTGCCGATGCAGATCATCACGTCGTGGGCCTCGTGGTCGTTCTTGTTGAGGAAATGGACGTCGTTGGCGGCCACCGGCTTGAGGCCGAACTCCGCGGCCAGCTTGAGCAGGCCCGGGGTGATCTTGCGCTGCGGTTCCAGACCGTGGTCGTGGATTTCAACGTAGACGTTCTCCTTGCCGAAGATGTCGATCAGCTCGGCCATCGTCTCGCGCGCCTTGCCTTCGTCGCCGAGCAGCAGCCACTCGTTGACCGGGCCGGAAATGCAGCCGCTGAGGCAGATGATGCCCTTCGCGAACTTGCGCAGCGCGGCGCGGTCGACCCGCGGCTTGCCGTAGTAGAGGCCCTCCAGGTGGCCGAGCGAGACGAGCTTCTGCAAGTTGCTCCAGCCCTCGTCGGTCTCGGCCAGCAGCGTCATGTGGCAGGCCCGCTTGCGGCCGGGGACGTCCTTCTTGTCCTCCAGGCTGCCGGGGGCGAGGTAGATCTCGCAGCCGAAGATCGGCTTCACCCCGGCTTTCTTGCAGGCCTGGTAGAACTCGATCGCGCCGAACAGGTTGCCGTGGTCGGTCATCGCCACCGCCGGCATCCCGAGCTCCTTCGCCTTGGCCGCGACCTCCTGGGTCCGGGCCATCCCGTCGAGGAGCGAGTATTCGGTGTGCAGGTGGAGGTGGACGAAGGAGTCGGACATCGGGCGGGCGGAACTTTGGACGCGGAGGCGGGGGAGGGCAAGCAAGAGGGGTGGGCAGGCGAGGCTCCCTCCACCAAGAGGGGTGCGGGCGGCTCGCCCGCAGCCCTTCTTGGTGAAAGACCCGTCATTCCCCATGACGACCGCCCCCTCCTCCCCACAAAGTCCGCGGGCGAGCCGCCCGCGCCCCTCTTGGGGGATGCTTGAAGCTTCACGCCTGACGACCGCTCTGCTACCCATCCCCGATGCCCGACCCCGCCGAACGATTCCTCACCGCCGCAACCGCCCCGCTGGCGGACAATGCGGAGCTGCAAGTCATGGCGCGGCGGGAGCTGGAGGAGTGTCTGGTTGACGGGGATTCTGAGGCCTTGACGGTCGCAAAGGAGCGCTTGGAAGCAGTGGGAACCGGCCGGCGGAAATGGAGAACAGCCGTTTTCATCCTGACGGCGGTCGTATCCATCGTGACTCTCGTCCTTGTGGGCAGGACTGCCGTGCACTACCGGAAACTGCTGGATATCATCGAGCTTTCCGGCGGAGGTCCGTCGGAAGAAATCATCGAGGCCCGCCTGTCGAAAAACCTCACGGCTGCCGAGCGACTGCTGTTGTTCGGAGACACTTCAAAATCCCGTCCGTCCGAACGGATGAAAGCGTTGTGGGATTCCGATCCGGGAAATCCGGCCTATTTCGCCGACTACACGATCCGCTTCGTCCGCGATCACGAGCGGGTCCCGCCGGATTTCCTGTCAACGGCCGCCAAGCTCGACCCCGACAACGCCTGGTTCACGCTCGCTGCCGCAGCAGCCAGTGCCAAGGGATCGGTCGAAAAAAAGGTCCTGTCGACTGCGGACCGCAAGGCGGGGAAACCCGCGGCCTACACCATCCTCGACGCGGCCCGCCTTGGCGAAACCCTCCGCCTGCTCGGCCAGGCTGCGGAGCAAAAGGGCTTCGACTCCTATCGTGGCGACCTGCTCGCGGCACGCATCCAGCTGCTGCCAAAGCGTAGCGACGTCGCAAGCCAGGTGATTCCGCTTGCTCATGTTGGATCACCGCCGTGGACCACCTACGCCTTCGTTCGCTTGTCGGAAGCGGTCGCTGCCGCGGCAACGGTTGCGGAGGGGAATCGGGATGTCGACGGTTTCCAAAAACTCGCCGCCCACTGGGACCGATGCCTTGAACTCGATGCTCAGGAAGAGTCCGGTTCCGTTTGGAATTCGATGTTCCGCGAAGCCGCCGTCTCGGTGACGTCCCAACGCTTCGAAGATGCCGCCGAATCGCTAGGACTCGAAGCGGAAAAGCAAAAGTGGGGATCCCGTGACGAGCAAATAAGGAGAATAAGGGAAGAGCGGCGGGCTCTGGATTCCGGTGACGGGATCAAGCTCCGATCCAGCATGATCACCCATTTGTATTTGTCGCCGCTGGTCGACCAGACGGCGCGCGCCCCCGAGATCACCGACCGAGACCTCAAACCCGCCCGGATGGCGGATCACGAACTGTTTTCGCGCTTGGGTGCCGCGGTCGTGTTGTTGGTCCTGTGCTTCATGCTTGCAGGTGCAGCGCTCTACCCGTTCCGCGGCAGTGCGCTGGTCCGGCGTCTCTCCCAAGGGATGGAAATGCTCCTCCACCCGTCAGACTGGGCATGGATCCTCGGAGGAGGCATCGTGCTTCCGTTCATTTGGCAGCTGGTGATCCACCGCCTCACTTCCATGGGTGCACGAGACTGGAGCATCGCGGCATCCGGCTTCCTGGTGCCGTCGGGTCAGGTCGCATCGATGGGCTTTTTGATGATCGTGTTGCCGGTGCTGGTCGCGCGGTGGCGGCTCGGCAGGCGTGGAGCCATGCTCGGTTGGCGGAAAGGCCGCGCGTGGATGGGGTGGACCGCGGCTATTTTCGGCGCGCTTTCCCTGCCGGTGTTCGGCCTTACTTTTGCCAGCGGCAAGGGCAGCGAAACCGTGATGATGACTGCCGCCGCGCTGCTCGGCATTCTCGTCCTCACCTGGCTGGTCCTCGGAATCCGCGCCGTGTTCAGCAAGCGCCCGGCCTTGCTCCGGCGGGTGACCTTGTCGCGGGTCCTGGTCCCGGCCTACGCGCTGGGGATGCTGCTGATGGCCGCCTCGATGCCGCTCTACCACGCCGCGGAAAAGCGCTGGTTGGCGCAGGACCGGCTGATGGAAATCACCCCGGAAGCCCCGGCGCTGAGCCGCTACGAATGGGAAACGGCGCAGGCGATGCGGGCGGAGTTGTTAGAGATTCTGGAGACGAAATGACATGTCAGACCCCGCCGAGCGATTCATCCATGCCGCCGTAGCCCCGCTGGAGGACAATGCGGAACTGCAGATGATGGCGGCGCAGGAGCTGCGGGGCGGGCTTGTTATCGGGCCCTTGCAGGAACACTCCGATTCATTGGAGACCGCGGCGGACGGGCTTGAAGCGCGGAGGAGCGGTGAGCTTTGGAAGCGAATCCTCTACCCCATGGCCGCCGTGGCTGCGGTCATTGGCTTGGTTCCGGTCATCAGGGATTTTTACAAGATGCGGGTGGGCAAGGACTCCCTCATCAACCGCAGCAGTTCGCTGGGCGCCTTGCTGCCGGGGCCGTCGCTGGGCGGCAATCCCGCGACCCGGATGCCGGATCTGTTCGGCAAACTGTCTCCTGAGCGAAGACTGCTTCTCTTCGGCGACCCCTCCGCGAGCGCCTGGCCGGATCGCTACCGCGCCCTCTGGTCCAGCGATGGCACGAACCCGATGCTCTTCGCCGACTACGCCCGCGCCATGTCGGAGACCACCACGCGATTACCCGCCGACTTCATCGCCACGGCCGATCTCCTCGACCCGGACAACGGCTGGTTCCGTCACCTCGCCGCGGGAATCGAAGCCCGCGATGCCACGTCACACAACCTGGTCCCTTACCGGATCGCGAAGCATGGCGGCCGCTTTCCAAGTTACCGCATCACAAGTCCCTCCGGAGTCGCCATGGCCTTGAAGCTGCTGGCCGAGTCCGCGGCGGCACCCCGTTACGACCCTTACGAATCCGAGTTGTATCGGAAACGCCTCGATGCTTTGCCTCCGGGCGACGACTGGGTCAGTCGCTGGCTGGCCATCGCTTACCTGAACTCCCACCCGCCGGGCAGCGGGATGGACCGGTATCACCGGGATCTTGCGAAGGTCGTCGCCGCCGAGTCATGGGTGCTGGCGTCCTCCGGACACGACAACGACCTCGCGGAACTGGCAGCCAATTGGGAGACTTGCGTGACCCGCATCTTGGAAACGCCCGCCACCTCGCCGGAGGACGTCCTCTCCGTTTCGTTAGGCATTTCCATCGCCTCGCCAGCTATCGCATCCGCCGCCCGGGAGCTGGGGTTGATTCAACTGGCAGAGCGGCACGAGCGTTGGCCGGAGGAAGTCCGGTCGCTGAATGCCTCGCGCGACGCCGCAAGCGAGAACTCGAAGTTCCGAGATCTCGGAGGCCTCTTCACCAACTATCTGGACGCCGGACTCGCGGTGGCCGATGACGATCTCAAGCCGGGACGCCGCGCGGACCATGCGTTTGTCCGGAGATTCCTGACCGCCGGATGGATGGGAGTTTATTGCCTCGGAGCCCTGCTCTTCACCATCTCCCGCTACTTCCGCGGTTATCAACCAAGGCGGCTTTCCGCCGCGCTGCTCCGCGTGTTGTCCCCCATCGACCACGGATGGATCCTCGCAGGTGGCGTGTTGATGCCGTTCATGCTTTTTCTCGTGCTGGACCAAGCGACTCCGCTGGGCAGGCAGGACCACGGGCTCCCGACCTCATTGGGATCCGTTGTCCTCAGCTTCATGCTGGCGGGAGCGGTGATGTTCTGGCTTCCGCCGCTGATCGCCTCACGCAGGCTCGGTTGCCGACTCGGCATCCTCGGCTGGGACCGGGGGACCTGCTCCGAACGGCGGCTACTCCGTCTCGCGATGGGCTTCCTGTTGCTCTCGGGATTCGCTTCTCTTGTCATGAAGGAATCCATCGCCGTCTCCGTACTCGGTTGGCTTGCGATACTTTGCTTTGGCGGGACACTCCTCTTCATCCTCGCCACGGCCTTCAGCACGCGGCGATCGGCCGTCCGCTGGCTCGCGCTGGCACGGGCGGCCTTGCCAGCGCAGGTACTGGCCGTGCTGCTGATGGCCCTGTCGTCGCTGGTCTTCCATGCCCGCGAAAAGCATTGGATCCGGAATGATCGCCTGAGCCGGATCGAGCCCGGCATCCCGGCCGCAAACCGCCATCAGTTCGAACTCGCCGAACAAATGCGGAACTCCCTTGTGAAAACCATTCCTCCTGCCTCCGACGAGGAGGCACCGGCCGATCCTTGAGCCGAAGCTTTGCGGCGGAGCACGACTCTGTTAGCACATCGCGATGCCAGACTC
Source organism: Akkermansia sp. (assembly GCA_043729195.1). Lineage (GTDB taxonomy): Bacteria > Verrucomicrobiota > Verrucomicrobiia > Verrucomicrobiales > Akkermansiaceae > Haloferula. Next base: position 22,940 of record JAYTLR010000137.1, on the reverse strand, counting down.
CGCCGAACGATTCATCGCCGCCGCCACTGCCCCGCTGGGGGACAATCCGGAGTTTCAAACGGCGGCGAGACAGGAGCTGGAAAGCTGCCTGGATCTCGGAGATCCCGCCACTTTGGCAGATGCAGCCCGGCATTTGGAAGATCCCGTTCCCATTCGCCGGATCACCCGGTGGAGATCCGTCCTCTACATCGCGACGGCCGCGGTTTCACTGGTGTCGGTCGCGCTGATCACCCGATCGCTGGTGACCTATCGCCAGTCCGCCCGCCATCTCAGCAGAGTGGCAACAGGAGCGGAGACTTTGGATAATCGCGCGTTATCACGCGGTCTGACGGCGGACCAGAAGCTCCTGCTGCTGGGTGATACCTCTGAAACCCTTGCCTCCGACCGCTTCAAAGCGCTCTGGAATACCGAGCCGGAGAACCCGGCCTATTTCGCCGAGTATGCCATTCATTACCGGCTCGATCACGAACGGCTGCCGCAAGGATTCCTCGCCGCCGCAGAGAGGCTCGATCCTGACAACGCGTGGTTCCCGTTGTTTGCCGCGGGCACCTTGGCGGAGCGTCTGTTCGACCTATCGTTGGTCCCGGTGAGGGATCGGAAAGACGAGGTGGAGCTGGTCCCGAAACAAACAATCCGGGACGAAAAGCGCTTCGCTGAGGCTTTGGCATTGTTCCGCAAGGCCGCAAGTCAGCCGCGGTTCGAATCCTATCAGGTCGATCTTCTCAAGCAGCGGATTCCCTTGTTGCCGCCGCGGACCGACTTTGCGAGCCAAGCGATTCCCATGGCCTACGTGGGCGGCCTGCCACAAGGGAATTTGAAATTGAAGAGTGTGCTGTCGGTGGTTGATTTTGAAGCAGAACGCTTGGCCTCGGGTGGGGATGTCGAGGGCTTTGACACGTTGATGCGCGATTGGAGAAGGATCCTCGAATCCGCTCTGCAGGGCGGTGACAGGACGCTGGTGAACATGCTGATTTTCAGATCCCTGCTCACCACTCCGGCGAGGCGCTTCCAGAGATACGCCGAAAAGCTTGCTCTCCCTGAGGAGACCAAGCGTTGGCGAGACATCGCGGACAAAGAGGATGAATGGAGCGCGCGGAAATATCGTGATCGCGGATTTAATGATCCCTTGCGCTGGCACGGCAGCAGGATTGCGAGCCTTTCCCTGCCGCCCGTGACCTGGGCGTCGGAGCGCGCGCCCGCCATTCGCGAAGATGAACTCAAGGCCGGCCGGCTGGCCGACCATGAAGGCTTCAGCCGGATCGCCTCGCTGGCGGTTTGGGGGGTACTGGGCCTGATGCTGGGTGCCGCCGCCTTGTTCCCGTGTCGCGGCAGCGCTCTGATCCAGCGACTATCGCGACGTTTGGTGGATCTGCTGCGCCCGGTGGACTGGGCGTGGATTCTCGGAGCGGGGATTGTCCTGCCCTTGCTCTACTATCTGGTCGTCTACCGCTTCACCCCGCTCGGTGCCCGCGAGTTGAGCCTGCGGATCAGCATGTTCATTATCCCGGCCGGACAGGTGACCTCGATGGCGCTTCTCATGATCGTCACGCCCTTGCTGATCGCGCGCTGGCGACTCGGCAAGCGCGGGGCCATACTCGGTTGGCGGAAAGGTCGCGCTTGGCTGGGATGGACCGCCGTGATTTGCGGCGCGCTTGCGCTGCCGGCCTTCGGCCTCATCTTCGCCGCCGACAAGGGTAGCCCAACCGTGATGATGATCGCCGCGGCGCTGCTCGGCATCCTCGTCCTGACCTGGCTGGTCCTCGGCATCCGTGCCCTATTCAGCAAGCGGCCGGCCTTGCTTCGACGCGTGAACTTATCACGAATCCTGGTTCCCACTTACGCGCTGGGGATGCTGCTGATGGCCGCTTCAATGCCGCTCTACCACGCCGCGGAAAAGCGCTGGTTGGCGCAGGACCGGCTGATGGAAATCACCCCGGAAGCCCCGGCGATGAGCCGTTACGAATGGGAAACGGCGCAGGCGATGCGGGCGGAGTTGTTAGAAATCCTGAACACGAAATGAAACTGCTCGGCTTGCATCATGTGGCGGTGATCACCGCGGACTATGAACGCTCGAAGGCCTTTTACACCGGGGTCCTCGGGCTGGCGGTGATTGCGGAGATCTACCGCGAGCACCGTCAGTCGTGGAAGCTCGACCTGGCGCTGCCGGGCGGCGGGCAGATCGAGTTGTTCTCCTTTCCCGATCCCCCGCCGCGGATCAACGCGCCGGAGGCTTGCGGGCTGCGGCACCTGGCCTTCGTGGTGGCGGATGTGGAGGAGGCGGTCGGAGAGCTGGCGGCCAAGGGCGTGGCTTGCGAGCCGGTGCGGGTCGATCCGCAGACCGGCAAGCGCTTTACCTTCTTCGCCGACCCGGACGGGCTGCCGCTTGAGTTGTATGAGGCGTAGCTCCACCGGGTGCGCGGAGCCTCTGGCCCGCAGAACGGTCCAGCGAAGCCCGCCGCCCATTCGGGTCCGTATTGCCAGACATCGCCGTCCCCGTGCTTCTGCGGGGCGGAGCCTCCGCGCACCCGGTGGTCTCCGGCCCGCAGAGCTGTCCTCGAAAGCCCGCCGCCCATTCGTGTCCGTATTGCCAGACATCGCCGTCCCCGTGCTTCTGCGGGGCAGAGCCTCCGCGCTCCCACGGGGTCAGCGCTTGCGCGCGGCGGCGGTGAGCTCGGCGACCAGGCGGTGCAGGACCAGCCGGTGGTCGAGGCCGGTGGTGACCAGCGAGCGGTCGGCCTTCAAGGCGGACTCCATCGCGCCGCGCAAGCCGTCCATGGTGAACTTCTCAGCCCCGCGCAGATTGAGAAAAAGCGGATAGACATTCACCCCGCCGGTCTTCTTCTGCGGCAGCCACATCCGCTCGACGGCCGGCAGCCGGTCGAGCGCGGCGGCGAAGGCTTTGTAGTCGCGCGTCGGCAGGTTCTTGTCCGCCAGCACCTTCGCCATGAAGAGATTCCGCACCGTCGGAATGATCGACGCGCGCATCAGGCCGATCGCGCTCTCGCCGCGCTCGAGCTGCTGGTCGATGAGCTCCAGCGCCCGCGAGGCCCTGCCGTTTTGCAAGGCGTTGCCGATCTCGAACACGATGCCGGCGCGGCTCAGCGGGACCATCTTGCGGACGTCGTCGGGCGTCACCTCGCGACGGTCGGGGCCGAGATAGAGATCGATCTTCTCCAGCTCGTTGCCGATCTGACGGGTCGCTTCGCCGGCGAGCATGACGAAAAGCTCCAGCGCCTCGGGCTCGAAGCGCAGGCCGAGGTCGCGGGCCCGCTTGGAGACCAGGTCGGCGACCTCGTCCTGCCAGCCGTCGCGGGAGGTGTCGATCTTGTCGAAAGTCCGCACCGCAGCATTCTTCTCGAGGAATTTCCAGAAGGCGCGGCGCTTGTCGATGCCGGTGGCGCTGAGTAGGAAAACCACACCTTTTCCGAGACCGGCTTCCAGGCAGCTTTTGAGCGATTCGACCCCGGACAAGGTGCGCTCGGATCGGCCGGTGACGTCGTCGATCAGGAAGCTGGTGTTCTTCAGCCAGACCACCTTGCCGTCGCCGAAAAAGGGCATTGTCTGCAAGGCTTCCACCACCGCACGACAGATCTGGAAGGCGCCTTCCACGTTGTCCGCATTGCCGTCGATCGTCTCGTGGGTGAAGCCGTCGTCGATCCCGCCGGTCAGCTCGCGGTGCAGCCGCAGGGCTTCCTCTTTCACGCGCCCGTCGTCGCTGCCGACGATGGCGTAGATGTTCGGCGTGGCGGCCACGCGGGAGGTTTAGACGGCGGGTTCCGGCCGTGCAAGCCGTCACCGGGAAACAAAAAGGCCCGGCCGGAAGAACCGGACGGGCCGAAGGAATCGGGTAAGCGGCTCAGCCCTTGACGTTGGCACCGAACTCGGACGGGGAAAGCCGGCCATCGTCGCTCTTGTCGAGCTTGTCGAACGCGCTCATCGAGCTGGCCTGGCTGGAGGCCGACTGGACGCGGGTGGTGAAGAATTCGTCGGGGCTGAGGAAGCCGTCGCGGTTGATGTCCGCGGTCAGGAAGATCTGCGACTTCGAAGGGTTGATCTTGCGGCCACCGTTGGCCTCGATGAATTCGCGGAGGTAAACGCCGCGCTCGATCGCGATGATCCCGCGGGTGTCAATCCAGCGGCCGCTCATCTCGTTGAAGCGGAAAAGCGTCACGGCGGGGCGCTCGCTGGCACCGTAAGAATTGGAGAACTCCTCGAAGTTGAGGACCTGGTTGCTGTTGGTGTCCGCTTCGTTGAAGAGCTGGGTGAAGACGACTTCTTTGCCGGACTTTTTCTTGATCGGGCCTTGAGCCATGGCTGGGGTCGCAAGGGTGGCAACAATTAGGAGGTGTGTAATTTTCATATAACGAAATCTTCCATGAAGGAGCCGACCCGGCCTGTCAACCCGTGACTTGGAACGGGTTCACCGGGCTGGAAACACAAATGCCCAGCCAGAGAATTGGCCGGGCATCGAGATTCACCGGAAGACCGGAGATGGAATTAGACGGGAACCATCGAAACGCCGAACTCCGCCGGGGAGATCTCGTTGTCGTCGTTCTTATCCAGCTTGTCGAAGGCCTTGGCCGCAGAACCCAGGCTGGAAGCCGACTGGATCCGGGTGGCGAAGAACTCGTTGAGGCTGAGGAAGCCGTTTGCACGCTTTCAGGTGGAACTGGGAAAGCCCCACTCCACCGTGGTGATCAGCGCGTCATCGTTGACATCGAGCTTGTCGAAGGAATCAAAAATGCTGCCGCGGACTGCCGTCTTCTGGATCCGGGTGGCGGGGAATTCGAAGTAGTCGATGACCCCGTCGTTGTTCTTGTCGGCGAGGACGAAGATGTCTTCCTTGCTCGGGTTGAGCTTGCGGCCGCCCCTGGCCTCGATGAAATCCCCGAGCAGAATTCCGAGTTCGAACGTTTGAACGCCGCGGGAGATCGGCACGGAGGAAGCCAGGGCGTTGAAACGGTATTCGGTCACCACCGGGCGCAGACTTGCACCGTAGGAACGAGCAAACTCTTCCGCGTCGAGGTAGGCATTGCCATCGGTATTGGCTTCATTGAAGAGGCGGGTGAAGACCGCCTCCCGTGCCGATTTCTTTTTGACAGGCTCGCCTGCGAAGACGGCGGCGGGAGTGAGGGCAAAGCCAAGTGCGACGAACAACAAGTATTTCATGGCACGCTCAGTAACAGCGGGATCCGGCACTCCTGTCAAACGGCAACTCGGCTGCCGCCGCTACTCGCGAATCCGCGGCTTGTCTTCCCCCGCCTTCTTGCGCTCCCGGGCTTCGCGGAAAAAGCCCTGGATCAGCGCGAGCGATTCCTCGCCGCGCACGCCGGAGACCACCTCGCAGCGGTGGTTGAGTGGCGGATTGGCATCGAGCAGATTGATCCACCCGCCCGCCGCGCCGGCCTTCGGGTCCGGGCAGCCGAAGACCACCCGCTCCGGCCGGCAGTGGACGATCGCGCCGGCGCACATCGGGCAAGGCTCCTTGGTCACATACAGCGTGCATTTCTCCAGCCGCCAGTCGCCGAGCGCGTGCTGGGCCGCGGTCAAGGCGAGCATTTCCGCGTGGGCGGTGGCGTCCTTCAAAGTCTCAACCTGGTTCCAAGCGCGGGCGATGATCCTTCCTTCATGCGCGATCACGCAGCCGACCGGCACCTCGGTCGCGGCAAAGGCCTTGCGCGCCTCCCGCAGGGCCTGGCCCATGAAGAAGTCGTCGCCGCCGAGGTCGATGATCGGAATGGATTCGTCCACCGGCCGAGTGTGAGGCAATCCAACGCCGCGAGGAAGTTTTTCCTCGGCTCTCAGCATTCGTTCCGGGCGCCGATTCTTGTTCTCCTGATCAGCGCCAAACCAGCGGAGAGCAGGGCGATTGCTACGGTGGACGGCTCGGGAATGATGCCGTTGTAAGCAGTGAGTGTGCTGCCATCCGAATAGGTGGCAGTCCATTTGGTTTGAGTCGTGGCCCCTCCGTTGACCCCTCCGTGCATGGCCACCAAGGCCGGGGCGGTGGGGTTTGTCAGTCCGGTCGGACGTCGATCAGGAACGGTCTTGAACATGATAAGCACCCAAAACCGGTCCACCGTGCTTTCCAACACGGTCGTCGATGCCAGATCGGAGGCTTGGAAAAGAAAGGTGGCACTCTCGATCCCGTGAATCCCGACACCGGGTACGAACGGGGAATTCAGGTAATCCACCTCGAGGGTCGCGATCGGCTTTCCTGGGGCAAATAGCTCGGAGGGAAGTTCGTAGGCATCGGCATGGGTCCCGGCAGGCACGGGAACCGACGAGACGTCTGTTAGAGTCAGCACTGCCGAACTGGCGAGACCGGTTGTGGCAAGCAGAGCCAGTGCTCCCGCCAAAGCCCCACGACGAACATCATGCAGCGGAAAGGTCTTCATCTGCTGGCATGCTGAGGAAAAATGTGATCCCGGTCAACCGCTTGGACTCCGTCGCTCTCCCGTCCGCGCGAATTTTTTTCGTGCGATGTGGCGCGCTTGCTGGATCGTGGGCCCCGTGATCCCGCCGACCTTTCGCGACCGAGTCATCGCCCCATCCCTGCTTGCCGCCGACTTTTCAAAGATCCGCGAGGAAACCACGCGCGCCATCCATGCCGGGGCCGACTGGATGCACCTCGACGTGATGGACGGCCACTTCGTCGACAACATCTCCTTCGGTCCCGCGGTGGTGCAGGCGGTGCATGAGACGAACGATATCTTCCTCGACGTCCACCTGATGATCTCGCGGCCCGATCATTTCCTGCCGCGCTTCATCGCCGCGGGCTCCGACCTGATCACCGTCCATGTCGAGGCCGAGCACGACGTCGCCGAAACCCTGCGCCGGATCCGCGAGGCGGGTTGCCTGGCCGGGCTGGCGATCAATCCGGCCACGCCGGTCGAGGCGGTGCTGCCTTTCCTCGACCAGATCGACCTGCTGCTGTGCATGACCGTGGTTCCCGGCTTCGGCGGCCAGGCCTTCATGGAAGAAGTGCTGCCGAAGATCGAGACTGCCGCCCGTTGGCGCGATGAACGCGGGCTTTCCTTCCACATCGAAGTCGACGGCGGGATCGATGCGGTCACCGCCGGACTCTGCGCGAAGGCGGGGGCGAACGTGATGGTCGCCGGTTCATCGACCTTCCGCGCGCCGGACATGGCGGCGGCGGTGAAAACGATCCGCGACGCCTGATACCGACGAATACACCCTCCGGCGGCGCTTACCTCCGGTCCGCATCATGAAACCGTCCACCCTGATCGCCAGCGCCGCCGCCCTTGCCGGCTTTGCCACCGGCTGGCTCCTCAAGCCGTCTGGAGAGCTGGTGGCCAGTGGAGAGGCCGTCCCGGAGCAGGCCGCAGGCACGCGTTCCGCCGGCGCTGGAAAATCCCGCGACCGCGACCAACCGCCATTGGTTCTCAAGGCGCGTGGTGGCGGCGAGGCGAAGGCCGACCCGGAGCTGGCCAGCGCGCAGGTGGCCTTCGACCGGGGTTTCGGTAGCGCCACCGAGCGCGCCGAGAACGCCCGGCTTTCGCGCCTGTCCGAGGCGCTCGGCCTGAGCCCCGAGCAGCAAGCCACCATGAAGGTGCTGCTGGCCAACCGCCGCGACGGCTTCCGCCAGCTCAATGGTGGCGGCCTGAGCTCGTCCGAAATGATGGCCCAGGCGGCCCAGGCGGAGCAGACCTTTGAGAAGCAGTTGGAGAAACTGCTCGATCCCGAGCAAAGCGCGGCCTTCGCCGCACTGCGCGACCGGGAAAAAGAAAACACCATCGAAGCCCGGGCCCAGCGCGACCTTGCCGACCTGATCGGCCAGATCGACTTGTCCGGCGACCAGCGCGAACTGGCGCTGGAAGCCCTGCGCGGCGGCAGCGAGGAAGCCGTCGCGAAACTTCCCGCCGGCTGGAGCTTGATCAACGAGGCCGCCAGCAAACTGGGTGGAACGCATGCGGCAGTGATGGAGGAAATGAGCGAATTCATGGGCGACGACAGCGCGATGGCCGATTCCCAGGAGTTCCACCGCCGTTTGATCGAGTCGAAACGTGCGGCGATGGAACGCAACCTCGCCCGCCTCGGCCCGATCCTCACCCCCGGCCAACTGGCCCAGTATCGCTCCTCCCTCGACGCCCGCATCACCTTCATCGAGCAGGTCACCCCCCCGAAATTCGAGAGACGCTGACATGCTCCGGATCAATCGCGAACCCGTCGATCCGGCCTTGATCGAGGACACCTTCGTCCGCCTCAAGGCCGAGGCGGAATTACTTAGCGAGGTGTCGTGTTGCGAACGCGACGAGGAATTCCGCACGCAGGCCGAGGAGGAAGTCATCGACGGCATCCTGCTCGCCCAGGAAGCCGAGCGAAGCATTCCCGATCCCCCGGCCGACGAGGTCCGGAGCGCCTTTGAGGACACCCTGCGGCAATGGCGGCAGCACGGGGCTTCGTGGGACTTGCTCGATGCCCAGCGCGATTCGCTGCGCGCCGAAACGGTGTCGCAACTGCGGATGGAGCGATTCACCACGGGACTCTGGAGCGGTTTGCCGGAGCTCACCTCCGATGACCTTCGTACTTGGTATCAAGAAAATGCCGCACGGTTCCGCACGCCGCCGGCCGCACGGGTGCTCCATCTGCTGCGTGTTCCGGAAAAGCCGGACCCGTGGGACGACTACGCGGTGATGCTCGACCTCCGCCACCGCGCGCTCGGCGGCGAAGACTTCGCCGAGCTGGCCCGGCAAAACACGATGAAGCGCGGCGGCGAGATCGACATGGACTGGATCGAGCAGCAGCGCGTCTTCAATCCCTTCGAGGCGATGCTCTTCTCCCTGCGTGAAGGCGAGATCAGCCCGGTGTTCTTTTACGAACAGGCGCTGCATCTGGTGAAGGCGGTCGAGGTCCGGCCCGCAGCGGTGAAGTCGTTCGAAGAAGTGGCCGACAGCATCCGCGAAGAAGTGGAGCACGAACGCCGCCGGCAAGTGCTCAAGGACCTCGCCGCGAAGCTGCGGGAGACCGCGGTGGTGGAGCGTGAGTGCCCGGAGAGCGCACACTCCACCCGAGAGTAGCTGGAGCGTCTCGCTCCAGTCCGTTCAAGGGGCGTCTCGCCCCTCGAATATACCGGCGATGCTCGTCTCCCGGGGGGCGAGACGCCCCCGGAACGGACTGGGGCAAGATGCCCCAGCTACGGTTCGGGATACGAAGCGCGAGGTCCCTAACAGATCGCCCCTAATCCTAGCGTTCGGGGGCCTCGATCAGGACGTCGACTTGCTGGCCGACATAGACCGGAGTGTCGGCGGGCTTTTGCAGGGAGAACATGACCTGAAGCACGCGGGTATCGACGCGTTCGGTGCTCGCACCTGTTAGAGAAACCTTCGGGATGATGTAGGGCTCGACGCGGATGAACTCGAGCGGCATCGAGACCCGCGGGTCGCCTTTCAGGGTCGCGACGGCCTTCTGTCCGGGACGGATGCGGGTGGCGTTCTGCTCGTCGATGTCCGCGCGAACCTGGAGCTTGCCGGTGTCGCCGATCACCATGGCGGGCGACTTCGGCGAGGTGGCGGCATACTCCCCGACGCGGATGTTCACCTGCAAGACGGTGCCGGCCCGCGGCGCGTTCATGGTCAGCCGGCCGATCAGGGTGTCGAGCCGCTGGACGGCGGCCTCCGCGGCACCGACCTGCGACCGGGCGGCGGCAAGCTGGGCACTCGCGATGGCCATGTCGTCCTCGGCGGCATCGAGCTGCTCGCGGCTGATCGCTTGCGAGTCGCCGAGGCTCTCCAAGCGGTCAAGCAAGCGCTTGGCCTTTTCGACAAAAGCGTTTTTGACCACCAACTCGGCGCGGGCGACTTCGAGTTGTGCCTGTTGATTGGTCTTCTCCGCTTGGAGCTCGCGGTCATCGACGCGGAACAGCGGCTGGCCGGCTTCGATCGCGTCGTTCACTTTCACCATGACCTCCATCACCAGCCCGGGCGCAGGCACGCCGACGGCGACGTTTTCGCTGAGCGCTTCGAGGATGCCGGTGGCCGCGACGGCGTGAAGGAACGGCTTGGCAGCAGGTGCGACCGGCGGGGTGTCGGCTTGCGGCAACTCGTTGTCGCCCTGCTTGCGCATGACGGCGGCCATCGCGACGACGCCGGCGACGGCGCCGAGGATGGTGGTGTAACGGACAATGGCGGAGAACATGGCGGGATGGATTTCAGTGCGGGACTTCGTGCTCGAAGTGGGCGACTTCGCGCGGGTCGGTGCGGTGGACATCGATGATGCAGCCATCGTCCATACGGGCGATGCGGTCGGCGTAGGAAAAGATGCGGTTGTCGTGAGTGACGATGATCACCGCGCGGCCGGCGGTGCGGGCGACTTGGCGGAAGAGATCGAGCACGATCTCGCCGTTCTTCGCATCGAGCGCGGCGGTGGGTTCATCGCAAATCACCAGCGGCGGTTCGTGGACCAGCGCGCGGGCGATCGCGATGCGCTGTTGCTGGCCGCCCGAAAGCTTGCCCGGCCGGTCTTTCCAACGGTCGCCCATCCCCACGGCATCGAGCACCTCGCGTGCCTTTTTTTTCGCGGCGGAAGACGACACGCCGCGGATCAAGAGGGGCACGCTGACATTCTCGGCGCAGTTGATGGTGGGGATCAGGTTGAACTGCTGGAAGATGAAGCCGATGTTCTGCGCGCGGAAGCGGGTGAGCGCCCCGCCGCGCATGCGGTGCAGAGGATTGCCGAGGACATCGATCTCGCCGGAGTCGACGCCCATCGTGCCGGCGATGGCGCTGAGCAAGGTCGTCTTGCCGCAACCGGAGGGCCCGACGAGCATCAGGATCTCGCCGGTGCGGGCTTGGAGGCTGACGTCCTTCAGCACGTGAAGGCGCGCCGCCCCGTCGCCAAAGCTTTTGTTCACGCCGCGGACATCGACCGCGATGTCGTTGGAAGAGGGTGAATCCGTGGCCATGGCATTCAGGCGCGGAACACCATCGCCGGCTCGAAGCGGCTCAGGCGGAAGATGCCGAGCAGCGCGGCGAGGGTGCAGATGGCGAGGATGATGCCGAAGGTGGCGAACGGGATGATCCACGGGATATAGACCGGCGGTTGACCGCGCTCGATCGCTCCCGCGGCAAAGACCGCGCTGGCGGCGAGGCCGAGGCCGAAGCCGATGAAGCCGACGGTGAAGGCTTGGAGGATCAGCATCAGGCTGAGGCGGAAGCTTGAAGTGCCCATCGCTTTCAGGGCGCCGAGGTGCATCAGGTTGTCGAGCACGAAGGCGTAGAAGGTCTGGCAAGCAATCGCGATGCCGACGATGAGTCCGATCACCACGGTGGTGCCGAAGGAAACCGGGATGCCGGTGTTGCGGACATACCACCAGATCGTCGAGGTGTTGAAGTCCTTCTCGTTCTCGCCGAAGTCGCGGTTGACGAAGGCTTTCAAGCCGGTGGCCTTCTCGATCGCCCTGGCTGCTTCATCGACGCTGACGCCATCGATCGGACCGACGATCACCGCGGAGAGCATCTTGCGGGATGGCGGCGTGTACTGGAGTGCGCGTTCGTAGGTGGTCCAGACATACGGCCCGCCGGTGAACGAACGCTTGGCCTCGCAGATGCCGACGACACGGGCCTCGATGTCGTTGATCTCGAACGTGTCGCCAAGGGTCAGTGGATGCGGCCGGCCTTTTGAAAGCTGCTCGACCGCGAGTTGATCGACGATCACCGCGTTCGGCAAACGGAGGTCGGTGAGCGTGCCTTCCAGGATCCGCGTCGGCGCGCCGGCCAGCGAGGCGGCGTCGATACCGATGAGCTGGATGGTTTTGAACGAGCCATCGTCCATCCTCACCCGCTGGATGCCGGAGAAGATCGGCATCGCCCAGGCGACTTCGGACACCGAGCGGACGCGGGCGACATCGGTGTCGCGCAGCGGGTTGGTTTCGTTGACCTGCTCGACCCGCTCTTCCACCACCCAGATCGGTGCGCCGACGTTCTTCAGGGTGGAAGTGGTCCAGCGCATCAGCCCGCAGAACACGCTGATCTGTTGGACAATGAGGAAGGTGGCGAGGAAGAGCCCTGCGACGAGCATCAAGTATTTGGCCGTGTCGCCGAAGAGCATTTTGAGGGCGAGGCCGATCATTGTCAGGGAGGAAGGGCCGGAAGGTAGCAGGTGAAACCCTGCACGCAACGGGGATCAGAAAAGGTAGGGTCGGACGCCCTCGGCCGACCGGAACGGTCCCTAGCAGCCCGCTCCACCTTGAAGGGAACGACCGACCTTCCCGCAGCTTCGCGGACGAGCGAGCCTGTCCTCCGTAGCCTTGGCGAAGGAGGGGGCGCATCGTCCCTACCCTGCGCGGCCAAAGTCCGCCTCATTCCAGCCCTATCACTCCAATGCCCGCAAATAGCGAAGCTGCTCAGCCTGGAGCCAATCCGCGTGCTCTATGTCCACGCGACTTTCGAACGCAATCCGCTCCGCGGTCACCGCATCGAAGTCGATTTGCTGCGTCCACTTTCTCTCCACGCGATGCATTACCAAAATCGTCGTGGCAGCGAGTATCATGGCCATCGCCATGAAAGGAGCGATGGCCTTCAAAGCAATCGCGCGGTGAAGCCGTCGCTCCGCCGAGCCGCTTAGATGCCCGATTGCAAGGACGACAAGCCACGCGAAAGGCAGGCCAACCAGGGACCAGAGTGCCGTGATCGTCCAATCGTCGTCCACCGACCACTTTTCGAACATTTCGGGCAGGTATTCGGCCACGGGCATCGCGGACAAGGCCATGGGAACCAGCCACCAGCCGGGATCGAAGCCGTTCCACCCCAGCGCGAGCACGGCACCCCGCCGCCCGAGACGCCAGCGGGTGGCCTGGAGCGTGCAGAGCATCACGGAGACGGAGAGCGCCGAGAGCTGGACCAGCATCTTCTCGAATTGCCCGTCATCGATCATGAAATCCCGGGACCGGGACCACGGAGCATGAACCACCGCCGCATAGACCATGGCGGGCACGGCGATTCCCGCCAAAGCGATCACCAACCGGTCGAATCCGGTGAGCAAGCCCGTGAGCCGCGTGCCTAAAATCCCGGTGGATTTGCGGCATTTCAAGGTCAGCAAAAGAACAAACAACAGAGCCAACCCCATGAGCAGGGTGACGCCATGGAACAGGAAGCGTTCCGTCATGGCATGTTCAGCGAGCCGCCCTCCCCTGAGCTCCTCTTCACGCACCGGAGTCATTCCCGGAAGTCCGCTGGAGCTCGACAGGCATGCAAGCTGGCTTCCCCGTCTTTCGTCAAGCGCATCGGACGACGAAGAATAGTAGTGTTTCGCCTTTTTCCGATCCAAGCCGTCGGCAAGGGATTCAAAGGCCGACGCTTTTGAGGAATCTCCAAGGAGCGTGTAAGCGGATGAAAAGGCTCTGCCGCCCTCAACCATTGCCCTACTTGCGGCGATTCTTAGATACATCCAACCCGGGTTCTCTGCCAGTTTGCCGAACGTCTTGTGAAATAGCTTGGAGAGACGATTCAAGGACTCTCTGTCGCCGGAACCCGCAGCTTGGCCTGCGGCCGCCATGAACAAATCCCCGAAGCCTTCGACTTCACGGAACGAAAGCATCTGAATTTCCGGATGCTGGTAACAGAAGACCCGCGAAAGCACGTGATCCGGATAATCCACGGGCGCGGGCCAGCCACGCAATCGGATCGAGTTCAATTTGCTCCGATAGTCGTCCAGCCGCGGCATGGAAACGAGCTGTTCCAGATCCGAAATAATCTCCGTGAAAGCCGTCTGGTCCTTCACGGTGGGCCCCGGGGGAGTCGCGCTAGTTACTCCTTTTGTCGGCCTGCCTCTGGACATGACCGGCGGAGCGACGGCAGCATCAATCCGTGCCGCGGCCCGGAGCAGTCGAAACCAGCCGTTGCCGGGATCCAGCCTTTCGCCGGTTTCCACCAGATCCGCCGGCCAGTTTTGGGTCTGGGCCCGGACCGCGGCCGCATAGGCCATAAAATGTGCGGGTTCATCGGGTTGCGCGTCCCACACCGTCTTCCATCTTAATACCGGATCGCCCGCCTCGACGTTGCCCATGGCGATCAATCGCTCGTCCGGCGGGAGTCTCGCGACGAGCTGCTGGACCAGGGTCGACTCCTGCTCTTTTTCGTCCCCAAGAATGATCTCCACCAGTTCGGAGGAAACAAAACTATCCTCGAATTGCACGGACATGAGGAGGAGCTTTAAGGAACTCCTCGACTCCGAAGAAAGCCAGGTCAGCCATGGAATGGCCAGCATCACCACGACGAGAGCGGCTTGAGCCAGGTGCCGGCGAAGGGCGAACCGTTTCACCGTGGCTTCCATCCGGGCACCCGCCACCTCGACCGGATCGCCTTGCGGAGGAACAGGCAGAGTGGTCGCCAGAACGAGGGATTCCTCCAACAGTTCCCGCCGTGAATCGTCGTCGCCGAGCGGCTTGACCACGGCATCGACAAACGACCGTTGCTCCCGTGTGAGGTTCATGGTCGCCCCATCTGCGGTGGAATCCGGGAATCGTGCAACTCCCGCGGCATCACTCGCGGTGCGCGTGATCCGCCTTCACGTCCTCCCCTGCCCAGATCCGCTTCTGGGTCCAGGGCGTTGCCGGGGCGGTCCAGAAGGGATCGTCCGCGGGCAGGCCGAGGTGCTGGAGGCCGGTGAGGCAGAGGTAGAGGCTGCCGGTGGAGATGTAGCTCTCGCGGATCGACGGCTGGTGGCCGACCGCGCCGACCTGGAGCCAGCCGTTCTTGTCGAAGGTCCCGGGCGCGGCCATCGTGCGGCGGATCACGGCGGTCAGGGCGCCGCGCACCGCGGCGGGCTCGGCGACTTCCCTGCGCCGCGACATCATTGCGAGATGCTGGAAGGCCCCGAAGCGGTAGGCGGCGGAGCGGCCGATGACCGGGTAGGTTCCCTCCGGCGAAATCATCCGCTCTTGCACCGCGGCGTAGCGCTTGGCCCGGGCGACGACTTTTGGCAATCGCTCGCCGAGCGGGTGCTTCTTCTCGCGGCAGACTTCCAGCACGGCGAGCATGGCGGGCTGGATGACGAAGCTGTTGTAGTAGTCCCAGTGGTATTCCGGTCCGTCGCCGTAGGTGCCGTCGCCGAGATACCACTCCTCGTGCTTGTCGAGCGCGCGCTGGATCGGGGCGGTCTCGCATTCGCCGGTGCATTTCCAAAGCGCGGCTTCGACCAGCGCGGAGAACAGCAGCCAGTTGTTCTCGCCCGGCTTGATGGCGCGGGTTTCTTTCAGCGCGGCGATGACGTGGGCTTTCTCCGCATCCTGCAACGGCGTCCATAGTACTTCCGTCGCTTGCAGCAGCGCTTGGGAGAGGAAAGCGGCGTCAACCAGCGGCTGGCCACCCTTGGAAAAGTTCATCCGGTCGGGCGAGGCGGGATCGGTCGCCATCACCAGCGCCCTGCGGGAAAGCGTGATGTATTTCGCGCGGAGCTTTCCTTCCGGCGAGTCATCGGGGCAGAGCGCGAGCCACGGGGAAATGCCGGCCAGGGTGCGGCCGAAGGCTTCGAGGTGGGTGCAGTCCGCCCGGTCCTTTTCCCCGGGGCCGAGCGGGAGCTGCTGTTTGAGTTTCCCCGCCGCCAGCGCGCCGATGACCGGCCGCGCGATGTGGTCCAGGGTCTGGACGGTGAATTCGCGGTCTTCTCTGCCAGATTGGGCGGCGAGGGGGAGGAGCGTGGCGACGAGCAAGGAGAGAACGTGACGCATGGCGGGAGCATCGCCGCCGCGGGGAAGTCGCACAAGTTTGCAACTTGTGTTCGGGGTGGGGCGGACTTCCGGGATGGCTCCGAAGCGCTGGGAGCGGCGGGCCGCCAGAAGCACACAACTTGCAAAGTTGTGCTACTTCAACCACGCCTTGAACGCCGCTTCATCGGCGGGAAGAGGGATCGCGACTTTTTCGCGGTCGGCGAGGATGGCGAGGCGCTCGGGGATCTCGACGACGCCCTTGCCGATCTCCTGCTCCATGACGTCGAGGAACTTCGCGGGATGGGCGGTTTCCAGGGTGATCGTCGCGTTGCCCGGATGCACCGCACGCCACTTGCGGGCGGCCAGCCAGCCGACCGCGCCGTGGGGATCGATCTCGTAGTCGTAGAGCGACTTCACCTCGCGCACCGCGGCGCGGGTCTGGTCGTCGGTGAAGGCCATGCCCTCGATCTTGCCGCGCATCGCTTCCCACGAATTGCCGAACAGCGCCTGCATGCGGGCGAAATTCGATGGCGCGCCGACGTCCATCGCGTTCGAGATCGTGGCGGTGCTGGGGCGCGGTTGGTAATCGCCGGTCCGCAGGTAGGCCGGGACCACGTCGTTAAGATTGGTGGCGGCGAGGAATTTCTTCACCGGCAGGCCGAGCTGCAGCGCGAGCAGGCCTGCGGTCAGGTTGCCGAAGTTGCCGGACGGGATCACGAAGGCCGGCTCGATGCCCTCCGGCAACTGCCGGGCACTATGGATGTAGTAGAAGCTCTGCGGGACGAGCCGCGCGAGGTTGATCGAGTTGGCGGAAGTGAGATTGAGGCGCTCCGACAACTCGCGATCGAGGAAGGCGGACTTCACCAGCCGCTGGCAGTCGTCGAAGGTGCCGTCGATCTCCAGCGCGGTGATGTTGCCGCCGAGCGCGGTGAGCTGCTTTTCCTGCAGTCCGGAGACCTTGCCCTTCGGATACAGGATGATCACCCGCGTGCCCGGCACCTGGTGGAATGCCGAAGCAACCGCGCCGCCGGTATCGCCGGAGGTGGCGACCAGCACCGTCAGCTCGCGGTCCTCACCGCGGGTCAGCCAGGCCATCAGCCGGGCCATGAAGCGCGCGCCGAAATCCTTGAAGGCGAGCGTCGGGCCGTGGAAGAGCTCCAGGATGTGATCGCCCGGCGCGAGGGTGATCAAGGGTGCCTCAAACGACAGCGTGCCCTCGACGATGTCCCTCAGCGCCGCGGCCGGCACGTCCTCGTGGAAAAACGCGTGCGCCACCGCGTAGCCGATTTCCTGGAAGCTCAGCTCCCGCCAGATCGCCCAGAATTCCGCACCCAGCACCGGCAGCGCGTCCGGCATGTAGAGCCCGTTATCCGGCGGCAGCGAGCGCAGGATCGCTTCCTTCAGATCGACCCGGTGGGCGGGGTTGTTGGTGGAGTGGTAGAGCATGGAAGTGCCAAGTGAGAAGGTCCAAGTGCCAAAAAGGAGGTCAGAGGAGTTCGCGCAGTTCGTCGCGGGTGAGGTCGATGTCGCGCAGGATCTTGAGAAGAATTCCCGGCCCTAAAGTTTCTTTTCCGTGAACAGCTACCGTGGTCTTCCTGCCATCGTCGTGAACGAGTCGGTGATGGCTCCCGGTAATCCGGGCCACGGTGAAGCCTATCTTGGCCAGTGCTTTGATCATCTGAGCGCCGGTGATGCTGGGAAAATTGCTCATGGGCTGTCATTGAACAAAAGAGGCTTCGGGGCGCACCGGGCGCGGACCTTGCCGACAGCAAAATTCATGAGAGCACATTAAGATCTCAAACTTCGATCGCCACTTGCTGGACCCCCACGAACTCCGGAATTTCGAGATCGTCATTGTCCTCGATGCAAACAGCAATTGCCTCGCGGATGCGTGAGTCCAGCTCATCAAAAGTCCGCGCTTGAGTGTGGCATCCTCGGAGCGAAGGCACACTGGCGACGAGCCACCCTTCCGCGTCACGCTCGATCACGACGTTGAATTTCCGCTTCATGCTATTTGGATTCTAGCGCCTTTTTTGGCACTTGGAACCTTTCACTTCGACTTCTTCTCATCCACCACATGCACGCCGTGGGGATTGATTTTCGACACGTAAACCTGGTTCCCAAGCGGGATCGCGGAGAAGACCTTCGAGATCGCCTCTCCGACCTTCCTCGCGCTTTCCTCCCCTTCGCACAATGCGAAGACGCTGGGGCCGGCGCCGGAAATCGAGAAACCGAGGGCCCCGGCTCCGAGGGCGGCGCGCTTGGCCTTGTAGAACTCGGGGATCAGCTTCTGGCGGCGCGGCTCGGCGATCACGTCGTGGATCGAGCGGGAAATGAGGCCGTAGTCTTCCTGGATGATCCCGCACAGCAGGCCGCCGAGGTTGCCGATCTGCTGGGTGGCGTTCACCAGCGGGATTTCCTTCGGCAGGATCTCGCGGGCGACCTTGGTCAGCACCTCGATGTCCGGGTGGACGACCGCCGCCCACAGGTTCTTCGGCGCGGGGAGCTGGGCGACGTCGAGCTCTTCATTGGAGCGGATGAAAACGATCCCGCCGAGCAGGCAGGGTCCCACGTTATCCGCGTGCCAGGCCCCGTCGGCGGAAGCTTCACCGGCCATCGCGAAGGGCAGGAGCTGCTTCTTCGAAAGCGGTTCGCCGATCAGGTAGTTCACCGCATAGGCACCGGCGACGGCCGAGGCGGCGGACGAGCCGAGACCGGAGCCGAAAGGCATTTTCTTGTGGATTTCCATCTCGATCCCGCGGTCGGTCATGCCGAGGTGGCGGAGCAAATCGAGCGCGGCCACGCCGGCGGTGTTCTTCTCCGGGTTCTTCGGCAGTTTGCCCTCGTCGCCGGTGATCGCGGTGATGTGGAGGCCGGGTTTGTCACAATGGCGGACGACAATTTCGTCGCCGGGGGCATCGATCGCGAAGCCGAGCACGTCGTAGCCGCAAGCGACGTTGGCAACGGTGGCGGGGGCGAACACGCGGACTTCCTGAATGGCTTCCTTCAACATGGGCGGACCGGGAGCAAACGACCCAGGGCTTGAAGACTCAAGACTCAACACCGCGGATCTGCGGCATCCCGGTCCCGCTGCAAAAGTCCACGCTGCTTGAAAGCCAGCTTCCCCGCCGAAAACGGTCGCGAAAACCGTATTCTCAGGGGCCCGGATTGCGGTTATCGATTCCAGGCAGGGGAAATCCCTTGCCGCCGGTCGCCAAACCCCGGAAATCCGTCGCGTGATCCGCAAGGCCTTCCTTCCCGGTGCCGGGCTCGGCACGCGTCTGCGCCCGCTGACCGACCTGTTGCCCAAGCCGCTCGTCCCGCTGTTCCACCGGCCGCTCATCGAGTGGGCGATGGAGTCGTGCCGTGCGGCGGGGATTTCGGACTTCGCGATCAACACGCATCATTTGCCGGAGAAATGGGGACGAGTTGAGAGTGGAGGGTTGATGGTTGATGGTGAGGAGCTTGGAATCGTCGGCGGGAACGGACTGCCTTCGACGAAAGGAAGCTGGCAGGGCTTGCCACTGCATCTTTTCCACGAGCCGGTGCTGCTGGAAACCGGTGGCGGGGTGAAAAACATCGAAGCCTGGGCCGCGGGCGAGAGCGTGCTGGTCCACAACGGCGACATCTTCAGCTCGCTGCCGCTCGACCGCTTGATCGCCGCGCACGAGTCGTCCGGGCTTCCGGTCACGCTGGCGCTGCGCTCCGACGGCGTGGCGAAGCACATCGCGCTCGCCGGCGACCGGGCGGTGGACATCCGCGGGATGCTCGGGCGGGCGGAGGGGACGCATGTGTTTTCGGGGATCTACTGCTTCGACCCGGAACTGTTCGGGCTGATTCCGGCGGGGGAAAAGGTGTCAGTGATCCCCGCTTTCCTCGAACTCGCACGGCAGGGCCGGCTCGGGGCGGTGGTGCTCGATGAGGGCGATTGGCGCGACCTCGGTGATCCGGCCGCCTACCTGACGGCGCACCGCGAGTTGGCTCTCGGTCCGGCGCTGCATCCCGACGCGATCCTCGATCCTTCAGCGTCCGTAGAGCGCAGCGTCATCGGCCCGCGGGCGAAAATCGGTGCCGGCGCGGTGCTGCGGGATGCCGTCGTCTGGCCGGGAGCCAGGGTGGCGGCGGGGGAGCGGGTGGAGGGCGAAATCGTGACCAGCTAGCCGCTTTCCCGCGTTGACGGCCCACCCGGAGATTCTTGAGGCTGAGAACTGTGGCTCAAAACCCAAGGTGAACAAAATTTTGACAAACCCGGAAGCGACCGCTACAGACGCCGCCCCCGGCCGTGGAAAACCACTGGCCGAACCCCGAATCCTCACGCCTTTTCTGTCATGGCCACGAAGCACGTCCTCAAAGCGGAAGCCCGTCAACGCACCGGTTCCGGAGTCCTCAAGCAAATGCGCCGCGAAGGCTGGGTCCCGTCCGTCATGTACGGGCAAGGCACCGAGAACAAGAATCTCAAGGTGGACGCCAAGGCTTTCAGCGAGCTTCTTGCCCACAGCACCTCGGACAACATCCTCATCAACCTGGAAATCGGCGGTGCCAACCAGCTCGCTTTCCTCAAGGCGATCCAGCATGACTCGCTCTCGGGCCTGACCCTGCACGCGGATTTCATGGCGATCGACGAGACGACCGAAATCACCGCTTCGATCCCGGTCCACCTGATCGGCGAGCCGGTCGGCGTGAAATCCGGCGGCCTGCTCGACCAGCTCGCCCACACCTTGGAAATCCGCTGCGCCGCCGCGAAGCTGCCGGACACCCTCGAGTTCAACGTGACCCACCTCGACGAAGGCGACTCCCTGCACATCGGCGACGTGACCCTGCCGGAAGGCGTTGTCGCGACCCACGCTGCCGACGTCGTCATCGCCCACGTGGCGAAGACCGCCGCCGCCGTCTCCGAAGGTGCCGCCGCTGTCTGAGATATCGCTCTTTTCCGAAAGCCCGGTCCGCACTCCGCGGCCCGGGTTTTTTGTCACTTCGTCGTTGGAACTTGGATCTTCTCCCTTGGAACTTGAAAAATCCATCCTCCTCGTCGTCGGCCTCGGCAATCCCGGGCGCCAGTACGAGGACACGCGCCACAATGCCGGCTTCATGGTGCTCGACCGGTTGGCGTTGCTTGCCGGCGTACCATTCCAATCCCAACCAAAGTGGCAGTCCCACGTCGCCAAGCTCCCCGGCTCCGGCGTGCTGCTGGTCAAGCCGCAGTGCTTCATGAACCTCAGCGGCCGTCCGGTCCGCCAGCTCGCCGCCTTTCACAAGTGGCTACCGGAGAACGTGCTGGTGGTCTATGACGACGTCGCCCTGCCGCTCGGCAAGCTGCGCTTCCGCGAGAAAGGCAGCGCCGGCGGGCACAATGGCATCAAGTCGCTGATCGAGCATTTCGGCGGCGACGGTTTCCCGCGGCTCAAGGTCGGAATCGGCGGATCCGAACCCGGAAACATGACCGGCCACGTGCTTGGAAACTTCCGTGCCGAGGAGCGGGAACTGCTTGAAAACACGCTTGCAAGGGCTGTGGCAGCCGTGCAGCTTGCGCTCTCCCGAGGCCTCCCGGCCGCTGCAAATTTTTACAACAACCCCAAGGAAAGTTCCGAACCACCAACATCGACATGAGCAGGAAATACGAAGGTCTGATCATCCTCAACACCAAGTTGCTCGAAGGCAGCGTCGACGACCTCGTCGCCTCCCTCGGCAAGGAGATCGAAGCCGAAGGCGCGAAGCTGGAAGAAGTCCAGCAGATCGGCCGTCGCAAGTTCGCCTACAACTCGAATCACCTCGAGAGCGGCCACTACGTGAACTACTTTTTCAAGGCCGAGCCGGACGCGATCACCCGCATCCAGGCCAAGCTCAAGCTGAACGGCCACGTGCACGTCCAGCACTACCAGCGGGTCGCCTGATTTTTGCGCTTGCACTGTTCTCAAGAACAGCAAATGCTGGCTTTTCCTAACTAGCTTGAATCTGCCATGGCCAATCTCAACAAAGTGATGCTGCTCGGGAATCTCACCCGGGATCCCGAAGTCCGATACACCCCGAAAGGAACCGCCGTCGGCGACCTCGGCCTCGCCGTCAACCGGCGCGTTTCGGATGGCAACGGGAATTGGTCGGATGAAGTGACCTTTGTTGACGTGACGGTCTGGGGCACCAACGCCGAAAACGCCCAGAAGTATCTCATCAAGGGCCGCGGCGTTTTCATCGAAGGCCGCCTGCAGATGGATACCTGGGAGGACAAGGCGTCCGGCCAGAAGCGCAGCAAGCTCAAGGTGGTCGCCGAGGTCCTCCAGTTTCTCCCGGATGGCAAGGGCGGCGCACAAGGCGGCGGCGGAGGCGGTGGAAATTACCAGCAGCGCTCCGGCGGCGATGGCGAGGCGCACCGCCCGAGCGGCGGCGAGGGACCGGCGCCATCCCGTTCCTCCGGTCCCCCGCAAGGAGCCTCGGCCGCCGATGCCGGGGACTACCGCGAGGAAGAAGACGACATTCCCTTCTAATTTCGAAAGGCCGGGCCGCAATGCCCGGCCTTTTTCGTTGGAGGCCACGACGGCCTATTCAAGCGGTCGACCTACGGCTTCTTCGGATCGGCGGCCTTCTGCTCACCCGCCTGCTGCTTCCGGGTTGCGGCAAGGATTTCGATGTGGGTCCGGTCCTCGGTCGAGAGTTTCTCCAAGGGCAGCAGGCTGAAGCGCTTCGCACCGTCAACCAGCAGACGGACCTTTCCGTTTCTCACCAGATCGGCCACCTCGCCCTCGGCGGCTTCGAACGCGAGGAGGCGGGCGCGAATGACCTTGCCCTGGATATCCTTCCAATCGCGGGACCCGGTGACGGCCGTGAACGTGACCTTGGTGATCTTGCCTTCTTGCTTCTCAATCGAAGCTTCCCCTTCCTCCGTCGTGCCGGTGTTCCGCGTCTCGAATGAAGTCGGCGTCTTCGGGAGCGAAGGATCTTGTTCATCTTGCGCCACCACCGGGCCCACCGACAGGGCGAGAAGCCCGACTTTCATCATCTGTCGTCCCGTATTCATGGTTCTCGCCTAGCAGCGGGTCGGACTTTGAGCCAGCACTTTCGTTGGCTGGCTGGCCTGGGGCCCTGGGGCGACTTTATCAAAGATCCAAATAATTTTCAGAAGTTTTGAACATCTGGAAAATTGGAAGGTCTACTCTAATGAAAACCGCGTTTGACGTGAGTTTTCATGTAAGGGTGAACAGCACAAATCAGCTTCCGCAGTCCATGGGTGTGGGCAGGAAATGATTCAGGCCGTCGGGGGTGGGACCCCGGCGGCCTACTC
>JAYTLR010000136.1:0-15987 GCA_043729195.1 Akkermansia sp. | reverse complement strand
GGTTGCCACCTTCAACAATGCCTACAGCGTGGGCAGTGCCTTCCAAGGCGCCATCACCATCGCGGACAACTCCGACATCCCGGTGATCTCCGTCCGTGCCGGCGCGGTCGGGGTCGAGGGAGGTGCGAACGCCACCGTCATCTTCCGCTCGCTCGGCACCGCGCCGGGGAATGTCACCGTGAACTACACCGTGAGCGGCACCGCCATTTCCGGGACTGACTTCACTGCGCTCTCCGGCACCGTGTCCATCCCGGCGACCGGCCCCGCCGATGTCACCGTGACCATCCCGGTGACCAACGACGCGCTTGCCGAATCCAGCGAGACCGTGGTCGTGAAAATCACGCCGGCCGCTTCCTACCGCGTTTACAACGACGGCGCGGCCGAGGCGGTGATCCGCGACAATGACAGCGGCAACGACCGGGTGGCGGTATCGGCCTACAACTCGTCGCCCACAGAAAGCGGAACGACCGGAAGCTTCTACTTCTCCCGCCCCGGGACCACCGGGGTGCTGACGGTGAACTACACCATTTCCGGCAGTGCCACCGATGTCGCCGACCACAGCGGCCTGACCGGCAGCGTGGTGATCGCCGAGGGCAGCTCCGGCACCGTGGCCACCTTCACTCCGGTGGACGACACGCTCGCGGAGGGTACGGAAACGGTCACCGTGACGGTCATTCCCGCCGCGGGTTATAGTGTCGACCGCCCGGCCTCCGCCACGCTTGAAATCGCCGACAGTGAAACTCCGGCGGTCACCGTCGGCTTCCAAGCCGCGACCACGCTCACCAGCGAGATTCCCGGCGGAAGCGGCGAGTTCCGCGATATCCCGGTCGTCCTTTCCGCCGCTTCCGCTTCCGAGATCACCGTCCAATGCATCGGCAGCTCCGGCAGCACCGCGGCGGGCGACGATGTCGATTGGGCTTTTGTCGATGCCGATAACGGCAACGCGGTCCTGCCGACCGCCACGCTGACCTTCGCCCCGGGCGTCACCACCCGCATCCTCCGGGTCCGCGTGAAGAACGACGGCATGGCTGAGCCTGGCGAGACTGCGGTGCTGGAACTCCGCGCGCCCTTGCTTGCATCGCTCGCCGCGAACCTTTCCCGGCACACGGTGTGGATCTTCGATGGCGGCATCCCGCCCTTGGCCACCGAGGAGCGTTGGAACGGCGGGGCCGTTTACACCAACCAGACCTGGAGCAGCAGCGCCCCGTCGTTCACCGGCTACCTTCCGGGCTTCACCACCGCCCAGGGTGTCGCGGACAGTTACTCACGCCGGATCACCGGGCAGATCACCGCTCCGGCGACCGGCAGCTACACTTTCTGGATCGCCTCGGACGATGCCTCGCGCCTCTACCTGAGCACCACTTCATCGGCCGCGAACAAGGTGCAGATCGCGAACATCACCGGCTATACCAACTTTCAAGATTGGGATGCCGTCGCGTCCCAGAGATCCGTCGCGATCAACCTGACCGCCGGGCAGTCGTACTACATGGAAGTCCAGCATCAGGAAGGCGGCGGCGGCGACCACGCGTCGGTCGCTTGGGCAGGCCCGGGCTTCACCCGCAAGCCCATCGCCTTCAGCGCTCCGGACGAGGCTCCCCGCAGCGTCCGGATGACGGTGGCCAGCTCGAATCGTAGCGAGTCCGACGGCGGCGAACCCTTGCTGATGGTCCTGCTCGATCGTCCGGCGGGAAGCACCGCGGTCACCGTGGACTTCACCGTCAGCGGCACCGCCACCGCGGGTGTCGACTTCACGCTGTCTCCCGGCACGCTGACCTTTGCCCCCGGCGAGCAGGTGAAGCATCTACCGCTGGCAATCCTGGCCGATGCGGTCGGTGATGCACCGGAAGCCATCGTCGTCGCCCTTGCCAATCCGTCCGGTGCCCAGATCGTTTCGCCCTCCAGCCACGTCGTGACCATCCGGGACGCCGACACCCCGGCTGTCACCACGCAATTCGCCACCGCCACCTCCGCGATGCCAGTCGGCACCGTGGTCACGACCGTCACCGCGACCCCGGCCTCCGGCCGCAGCATCGCGGCGTGGACCATCGTCGCGGGGAACACCGGAAATGCTTTTGCGATCAATGCCGCCGGCCAAGTCACCCTGGCCACCCCGGCCTCGCTGCCCAATCCAGGCGGCAGGCAACTCGTCGTCCGCGCCACGGACAATGCCGGCTCGTCCGGCGACGGGCTGGTCAACGTGATCTGCAACGCACCGGCCCAAGGCGTGGTCGAGCAGCGCTGGAGCGGCAGCGATGCCTTCTGGAGCGAGAACTGGAACGGCACCACCGCCTTCACCGGCACCCTCGCCACCTTCACCACCACGCAAAACGTCGCTGAGAACTACTCGCGCCGCCTCACCGGTTACCTCAAGCCGCTGGTCACCGGAGACTACACGTTCTGGATCGCAGGCGACGATGATTGCCGCCTCTATCTCAGCAGCGACGGCTCGCCATCGAACAAGACACAGATCGCATCGGTCGGCGGATGGACGAATTTCCAGGCGTGGGATTCCCAGGTCGGCCAGAAGTCGGCGGTGATCGCGCTCCAAGCCGGCAAGGTCTATTGGCTCGAAGCCCAGCAGCTCGAAGGCGGCGGCGGCGACCACGTCTCGGTCGCATGGCAGGGTCCGGGAATCAACCGCCAGGCCATCCCGTCGTCGGTGAACTTCCCGAACGTCGTCGGGGTCAATTTCGACAACCCGCCCGTCCCTCCGACCCTCGCGCTCACCTCGCCCGCACAAGGTTCCGCGTTCGATGCCGGTGACAGCGTCACTCTCGAAGCCGCGGTGGCCGGCGGGTCGATCGCGGTCTCCAGCGTCGAGTTCTACCGCGGGGCCACCCTCATCGGCAGCGACGCCACCGCGCCGTACAGCATCACCTGGAGCAGTGCACTGGCCGGCAATCACACGCTCACCGCCCGCGCCGTTTATAGCGGCGGCGGGGTGACCTCTTCGGCCACCGGCATCACCGTGGCCAACACCGATCCCGGCAGCGACCCGGACGGCGACGGATTCACCACCGGCCTCGAACTTGCCCTCGGCACCGACCCCGGCTCCTCCGCTTCGCAGCCGTCCCCGCTCTATGCGAACCTCCGCGCCTGGTGGAAACTCGATGAAGCTGCGGGCAGCACCGCCGACGACAGCACCGGCCGCGCCCAGGATGGCGCTGTCAGCGGCGCGGCATGGAGCCCCGGCATCACTGGCGGCGCGCTTTCGTTCGATGGCATTGACGACGGCGTGCTGATCGGCACTCCGGCCGCATTGACCGGCACCGGCGACTTCTCGCTGTCCGCCTGGGTGAAGATCAATCCCGGTTCGCCACTCGGCACCGTGATCCAGCAACGCGAGCCGGGAACTGCTGGATTCCAAGGCGAATACATGCTGAATGTGAACGCCAACGGCACCGTGAATTTCCTGATCCACGGGACCAGCGCCTTCCAGTTCGACCTGACCACCATCGCCACGGTCAACGATGGCCAATGGCGTCACCTCGCCGCCATCCGCAGCGGGACGAACGGCAAAATTTACATCGACGGTGTGGAGTCCGCCACCGGCAGTGGCACCATCCAGGCGCTCCAGACGCGGGCGGTGTCGATCGGTTTTGACCATCGCGACAGCAACAAGCGCTTCGCCGGTTCAATCGACGATGTGCGGATCTACGAGCGCGCCTTGGGTGCCGTGGAGATCGACGGCTTGCACAATGCCCTCGTCCCAAACCGGGCGCCGTCCTTCATCAGCGATCCGATCGTCAAAGCCGCGGGCTCCCAGGACTCCGCCTACTCCGGCAGCCTCGGCACCGATGCCTCCGATCCCGACCTCGGTGACACGCTAAGCTTCACGAAAGTCTCCGGTCCTTCGTGGCTCACCGTCGCTTCAAACGGCACGCTCTCCGGCACGCCGCAGAACGCCAACGCCGGCTCTAACAACTTCGTCGTCCGCGTCACCGACACCGCCGGACTCTTCGACGAGGCCGCGCTGACCATCACGGTCGCCAACGTCAACGACGCGCCCGTCTTCGCCACCGATCCGATCGCCGGAGCTGCCGCCACGGAAGACGTCGCCTACTCCGGCAGCATCGCCGGAACGGCAGGGGACATCGACGCCGGCGACACGCTGAGCTACTCGAAGTTCTCCGGCCCCGTCTGGCTTTCCGTCGCCCCCAACGGCACGCTCTCCGGCACCCCCGGCAACGCCGACGTCGGCTCTAACAGCTTCGTCGTCCGCGTCACCGATGCCGCGGGTTTCTTCGACGATGCGGTCCTCACCATCGCCGTCGCCAACGTCAACGACGCGCCTGCCTTCACCGCCGATCCGATCGCCGGAGCCGCCGCCACCGAGGACACCGCCTACGCCGCCAGCCTCGCCGGAGCGGCAGGGGACATCGATGCGGGCGACACCCGGACCTTCAGCAAGATCAGCGGTCCCGGCTGGTTGACCGTCGCCACGAACGGCACCCTCGGCGGCTTACCGTCTAACAGCGATGTCGGGCCTAACAGCTTCACCGTCCGCGTCACCGCCGCCGCCGGGCTGTTCGCCGATGCCGTGTTGAACATCGCCGTCGCCAACGTCAACGACGCGCCGGTCTTCATCGTCGATCCGATCACCCGTGCCGCGGGCACCGAGGAGGTCGCCTACAGCGCCGTCTCACTTTCCGGCACTGCTGCGGATGCCGATGCCGGCGACGCGATCGTTTACTCCAAGACCTCCGGCCCGGCCTGGCTGACCGTGGCCAATGATGGCACGCTCGGCGGGACGCCACCGGCCGGCTCTGCGGGGACGAACACCTTCGTGGTCCGCGCCACCGACCTCGCCGGAGCCATCGGCGAAGCCGCGCTATCGATCGAGATCCAAGGTGCGACGCTGCCCTTGCCATGGGATGATCTGACCATCGGCAGCGGCAATCTCGCCGGCACCACGACCTTCAGCGGCGGGATCTACACCGCATCGGGCTCCGGCGTGCTGACGGGTCGCAACGACAGCTTCGGCTTCACCTGGCAGACGCTCAGCGGCGACGGCGAGATCATCGCCCGGGTGAACTCGTTGCAAGACACCGGCACCTCCTCGCGGGTCGGCGTGATGATCCGCGACACCCTCGCGACGAACTCCCGCCACGTCTTCATGGGCTTGAGCGGGACCGGAGCTTATCGGTGGGTCCGCCGGACCGGCCTCAACGGCAACACCTCCACGTCTAACAGCAATGCCGGCACCGTCCCGGACACGTGGGTGCGCCTGGTGCGGACCGGCAGCACGGTCACCGCTTACAAGAGCTCGAACGGCACGGCCTGGACCTCGGTCGGCAGCCTGACGGCCGCATTCCCGGCGAACTGCTACATCGGCCTGGCGGTGGCGAGCGGGAGCACCGCGACGCTAAATTCCTCGCAGTTCAGCGATGTGACGGTAACTCCCTGATGGCCAGCCGGGTTCCTGGGATCTGTCCTTGCGCCCTGCCGGAGATTCCGGCAGGGTCATGGCCCACCCTTCACCCACCCCCGGCGTTTTCATGCAGCGGAGTCCCGCGATCTTATTGCCCTTAGCCCTCGGCCTGATCACGGGCGTCGCGCTGCTGACCAAGTGGACCGATCCCGGTCTTCCTTCCACGTCGGCCGCCATGGATCGGCCCTTGCCGGGAGACAGCCTGGCCGGGAAGTCGGCGGCCGAAGTTCTGGCTACCAAGGCACCAGCCTTGCCAGACCAGCGGGCGCGGCAGGCGGAAGCTCTGGCTGAAGACTTTCCCGGGGATGCCGTGCAGGACCGGCGCTTCGGCATGACCTTGCCGGACGGCCGGGCGGCGGCGGGTGAAATCTCGGCGATCCGTTACGAAAGCGGCCGGGTCGCCACCTTCGAAGGACGCCTGGAATCCCCGGAGCCCGGCCGCTTTTTCTTCCAGCGCCAGACAGTGCCGGGCGTGGCCGGCGAATGGGTCGGACACCTTCTTTTCGATGGAAGCGAGCTCGGCTGGAAAGTCGAACCGAGCGGGCCGGGTGCCAGTCCGGAGCTGGTGGAAACCCACCGCGACGGAGTGATCTGCTTTAACTACGCCGTCCCTCCGCCCGTCGAGGAAGTGGGTCTGGAAGAGGCACCGCAGACCCATCCCACCAACATTCCGATCCCTCCCTACCAGTCGGTCATTCCGCTCCAAAGCCTGCCGGGTGCCATCGGGGTCATCTATCTCGACTTCGATGGGGAACCGGGGCCTTTCCCGAGCTGGGGTAACGTGACTTCCGACGCCGCTCCGTCGGGGGTCTCTAACAGCCAGATCCACGAGGTGTGGCGGATGGTCTCGGAGGACTTCCAGGGCTTCAACCTGAACATCACGACCGACCGCAAGGTATTCGACAATGCTCCGAAAGGCCGTCGCCAGCATGTCATCATCAGTCCCACGACCGAAGCCGCACCGAGTGCCGGCGGGGTCGCCTTCATCGGCTCTTTCAACTATTCCGAGAGTGTCGTGTGCTGGTCGTTCTACGGCACCGGCAAGTCGGCCGCTGAAGTCATCTCCCATGAAATCGGCCACACACTCAGTCTGAACCACGACGGCCGCATTTCTCCGGCGACCGGCTACTACGGCGGCCATGGTAGCGGCAGCACCGGCTGGGCCCCGATCATGGGCGTCGGCTACTACCAGACGCTTTCCCAGTGGTCCAAGGGCGAATACCTGTCCGCCAGCCAGAAGCAGGACGACCTCGCCCTGATCGTGGCGAACAACGATGTCGACTACCGCGCCGACGACACCGGCGAGGATCTCGGGACCGCGCGCCACCTCGAAATTGCCGCGAATAACAGCGTGTCCAACGAGGGCATCATCGAGACCGGACCGGATGTGGATGCGTTCCGCTTCGCCACGACCGGCGGCGCGGTGACGCTCAATGTCAACACCGTCTCCTCCAATCCCAACCTCGACATCCTTGCCGAACTCGTGGATGCGGCCACCGCGGAACTGGTGACCTCCGCCAACCCGGACCTCGGGATCAACGCGAGCATTTCCACCTACCTCCCGGCCGGCGAATACCTTCTCAAGGTCAGCGGCGTCGGCCGCGGCGATCCGCTGGGCGACGGCTACACGGACTACGGCTCGCTCGGTGCCTACCTGATCAGCGGCAGCGTGACCGGCGGCGTGAAACCGGACCGCTTCACCCTTGCGGAGAATACTCCCTTCGCCACGACCGTCGGCACCGTCGCCGCCCGGCTCGAACACGGGTCGTCCACCCTGACCTGGAGCATCGAGTCAGGAAACAGCGACGGAGCCTTCGCGATCAATCCGGCGAACGGCCAGATCACGGTCGCCGATTCCTCCGTGCTGGACTTCGAGACACTCTCGCTGCGCTGGGACGATCCGTCGACCATCGATCTCTTCGTCAAGATCGCCGACAGCGCGGATCCCGCACTCGACGAGTCGCTCCGCGTGGTCGTCACGGTGAGCAATGTCAACGAGCCGCCGACCATCAGCGGGGCCTCGTTGGTCATGTTGGAGCGAACCCGCATGGGCACTCCGCTCCTCACGCTCGCCGCCTCGGATGGCGATCGCTTTGACTTTCCCACCTTCAGCATCAGCGGTGGGAACGCGAACGGCTGGTTCGCGATCGATCCGGGCAGCGGCGAGCTGAGCGTAGATGCCAGTATCGAAGTCGCGGCCGAGACTCCCGTCGCCCTCACCGTGCTAGTCGCCGATCAAGGATCTCCCCAGCAGTCGGCCACCGCTATCGTCAACCTAACCATCGTCAACATCGCCCCCGGCTACGAGCCCGGCGGGGTCATGCGGACTTACTTCGAGGGCATCAACGGCACCTCGGTGAGCAGCCTGATGTCCGCGACCTCAAAGTGGCCGGACAATCCGAACAGCGAGGAATTTCTCGGTACCTTTGACGGAGCGGAGCACGGCGACAATTTCGGCAGCACGGTGCGCGGCTACGTGATCCCGCCCGTGACCGGCAGCTACCGCTTCTGGATCTCCTCGGATGACGCGAGCCAACTCCGACTGGGCTCCTCCGAAATTCCCGCGTCGGCGGTCACCATTGCCTCCGTGACGGGGTCGACCAATCCCTACGCATGGCTGGACGGCGGCAACCAGATGTCCGGACTCGTCTCGCTCACCGGTGGCCAGCCGTACTACATCGAGGCCCTCCACAAAGGGGGCGGGGGAGTCGATCACGTGTCCGTCGCCTGGTCCGGTCCCGGGATCCCCAAGCAACTGCTCACCGGCATCTATCTCGCCCCGTATTTTCAAAACTACGCGCCGAGGATTGTCGCGGCCACTTTCGCCATCTCGGAAGAAGCCTTCCCGGGGCAAGTCGTGGGCACGGTCACGACCACCGATGTCAATGCGGGGGACCGCGCTGGAAATTTCACGATCACCGGCGGCAACTCCGGCGGGGCCTTCACCCTCGATCCGGCGACCGGCAGCATCACCGTCGCGGCCGCGGTCCTGAACCACGCCGCGTCACCCGTCCACACGCTCACCGTTCAGGCGTGGGACGACGGAGTGCCGTCGCTTGGCGGGAGCGGCACCATCACCGTCCAGGTTCTCCCCGCCGGCAGCTTTCCCGACAATGGCATCTATCAGCAGGTCTGGTCGGGCATTCCCGGAATCCCGCTCAACAACCTCACCCAAAACGCCAACTATCCCTTCCTCCCGTCCACCGTTCGCACCCTGACCTCCTTCGATAGCGGCGAGGACTTCGCCGACAACTACGGCTCGCGGGTCCGCGCCCTGCTCACTCCGCCGGTCACCGGCGAGTACACGTTCCACCTTTGCAGCGACGATGATTCGCGCCTTCTGTTAGGCACCGGCCCGTCCGCCGCCGGAGCCGTCCAGATCGCCAGCATCACGGGGTGGTCCGCTTACAATGTCTGGAACAAATATCCATCGCAGCAATCGCTGCCGGTCCAACTGGTCGCCGGGCAGCAGTACTACATCGAGACCCTGCAGAAGGAAGCCGGCGGCAGCGATCATGTGCAGGTCGCCTGGACCGGTCCGGGCATCGGCAGCATCACCGTGATCCCGGGTAGCGCGCTCAAGCCCTTCGACCTCAACACCCCGCCTTACTTCATGGACGTAAGTGCCGCTTTCACCATCACCGAAGGAAGCGCGAACGGCACGATGGTCGGTTCCGTGGCCGCCACCGATCCCGAGGGCGAAAGCCCGCTGCACGCGATCACCGGTGAACCCGTCTCCGGCGTCTTCGCGATCGACGCCACCACCGGGCGGATCACCGTGGCGGACTCCATCAGGATGAGCGTGGGCGTCCACTACCTGACCATCGCGGCGCAGGACCGCGGGATCGGCGGGGTCTATCCGCTCCGCTCCACATCGGCGTCGGTGATCATCACGGTTCTCAGCAACAACCAGCCGCCCGCCTTCGCGACGTCCGCCGTTTCACTCTCCGCCACCGAGGATCTCGCGCTTGCCGGCACCCTCGTCGCCACCGATCCCGACGCCGCAGATATCCTGACTTTCACCAAACTCGCCGGCCCCGATTGGCTATCGGTTTCCTCCGATGGCGGTCTTTCCGGCGTGCCCGGCAACGCGCAAATCGGGGACAACGTTTTTGCCGTCCGGGTCACCGATCCCGAGGGCGCTTCCGACGATGCGCAACTCACGGTCACGGTGATCAACGTCAACGATGCCCCGTGGTTCACGGTCGGATTGCTCGCTGCTGGCCCGGCTGTCGAAGATGAAGCGTTTGTTGCGACGCTTGCGGGTTCGGCTAGCGACATCGACCCTGGGGATGCGTTCCAATACTCGAAAGCCAGCGGTCCGGTCTGGCTCACCGTGGCGGCGGACGGCAGCTTGGGG
This sequence comes from Akkermansia sp., assembly GCA_043729195.1. GTDB lineage: Bacteria > Verrucomicrobiota > Verrucomicrobiia > Verrucomicrobiales > Akkermansiaceae > Haloferula. The sequence goes on along the minus strand of JAYTLR010000136.1, from coordinate 6,196 downwards.
GGCACGCCGGACAACGCCGCGGTAGGCGCAAATCTTTTTACCGTGCAGGTGACGGACCTCGCCGGAGAGTTCAGCCAGGCGACCCTGTCGATCAATGTCGAGAACCGCAACGACCCGCCGCAGTTCGCCACTGCTTCCATCTCCGGCCCCGCTGCGACCGAGGACGAGCCTTATCTCGCCAGCATCGCCAGCGAGGCGTCAGATCCCGATGCCGGAGACTCGCAAGTCTTCTCGAAAAGCGCCGGCCCGTCGTGGCTGACGGTGTCGCCCGACGGTTCACTTTCCGGCACCCCGCGGAATGCGCAGGTCGACGCGAACCTCTTTACGGTCCGTGTCACCGATGCTGCCGGAACTTTTGCGGAGGTCACGCTGGCCATCGCGGTTGCCAATGCCACTGATGCCCCGGTCTTCGCGCTCGATCCGATCCTCCACGCGACGGGTATCGAGTTGCAGCCCTACATCGCGATCTCGCTCGCGGGCAGCGCCACCGACGACGATGCCGGAGAAGTCCCGCTTTACTCCCGGGTGGCCGGCCCCTCCTGGCTGGAGGTCGCGCCCGATGGCTCGCTTTCGGGTACACCGCCCGCCGGAAGCGCCGGCTTGAATAGCTTTACGGTCCGCGCCACCGATCCCGGTGGAGCCTTCGACGAAGCCACGCTGTTGATCGAGATCGCCGCCGCCGGCCTGCCCTTGCCGTGGGACGAGACGGGAATCGGCACCGCCCTCGCGGGGTCATCGACCGTTGAGCCTGGCGGAATGACTGTCACTGGCTCGGGGCTACTGAAAGGCAGAAACGACTCGCTGCACTTCGTCTGGCAGCCGCTCGGTAACGGTGGATCGATCACGGCACGGATCGATACCTTCGACGGCACCGGTCTTGATTCCAGAGCCGGGGTCATGATCCGTGATACGCTGGCTACGAACTCCCGCCATGTCTTCATGGGGATGACGGGCGATGGCGGCTATCGCTGGGTCCGGCGCACTGGCTTGAACGGCAACACCTCGACCAGCACCAGCGGCAGCGGCACCCGGCCGGATGCCTGGGTCCGCTTGGTCCGCAGCGGTAACCGCATCACCGCTTTCAAGAGCCCCGACGGCACGGCCTGGATCGAAGTCGGCAGCCTGACCGCGGCTCTGCCGGAGACCTGCTATTTCGGTCTGGCAATCGCCTCTGGCAACACGACCGCGCCCGCCACCGCCTCTTTCAGCCACATCACTGTTAGCCCGTGATTTCCCGACCTTTGCTGGCTGTGCCTCTCTTTCTCCTCACTGCATGCGGGGAGAAAAAGGAAGCGTCTTCGGCTCCGGATGCGGAGAAGATCGCCTTGCCCGGCCGCAGTGTGGCGCGTTCCGGCGGCGAGGAAGATGCTCCCGATCCCCGGGTCGCATTGCGGGCGAGCTTCGATCAGGCGTCGGGCGAACAGGACGCTGCGGCGCGCGAGAATATCCTCGAATCCGTCGCGTGGGACGCCCTCGACGTCGATCCCGAACTCGCCCGCGAGGCCTTCGCGGCCCTCACCCCCGATAGTGAATCGAGCCGCCGGATGGTCGGCCACTTCGCCATGCGGCTCGCCGATGAGAATCCCGAGCGCGCCATCGAGTGGGCCCGCGCGCTTGAACAGAAAGAGGAACGGAGCGACGCGTTCGGCCGCATCGCCGTGGTCATCTCCGCCACCGATCCCGCAACCGCTGCGGCCTTGGTGTCCGAGGAAATGACCGCCGGTCCGCCGCGCGATCGGGCCGTGGTGCAAGTCCTCCAGCGCTGGTCGCAAGCGGCTCCGGCCGATGCCGCTGCGTGGATTGCCGCCTTCCCCCAAGGCGCCGCCCGCAGCGCTGGGCTCAAAGCCGTCGCCGCCGCGTGGCTCGGGTCCGATACCCCGGCACTCGCCGCCTGGGTCGAAGCCCGCGAAGAAGGCCCGGTCCGCACGGAGGCTGTCCTAGCCGTCGCCGAAGCCCTCCGCGCCGCCCCACCCGAAGCCCGCCTGGCCCGGCTCGGAACTTTCAAAGATCCCACCATCCGCAAGCAGCTCGAAAGCATCCTCTCCCAACCGCCGCCGTGAGTTCGGTCGGGGCAATCAGGCCTTCTCTTCTGAAAGCAATCCTGACGCATCCTTTCAATACGTGAACTCATGCACCGGGCTCCCACGGGTTCACCAGTGAGATGCCGGTGTCCTGAAAGTCGGCGGTGTTGCGGGTGGCGAGCGTGAGGCCGTGGACTTTGGCGGTGGCGGCGATGAGAGAGTCGTAATAGGGCGTCTCGTAATCGGCTCGGAAGAGGGCGGCAATTTCGGCGATCTCACGATCCACTGGCAGGATGCGGTAGAACCGCTGCTCCTCCACGATGGATTGATACCAGTGCTGCAGTTTCTGGCTGAAATTCGGATCCTTGGCTTCCACGGTGCGGATGCCGAAGCGGATTTCATTCAGCGAAATCACGCTCAGGGAGTGGAACGGCTCGTCGAGGGAGGCCGACCAACGCAAAACCTCGGGCGGTGTGCGCCCGTCCCTGCGGAAGGCGGAAATGGTGACGGTATCGAGCAAGTAGGGCATGGTCATTCCTCCGGATCGCGTTCGAAGCGGAATGGGGTGCCTCGAAGTGGCACGACGTCGCGGTTCAGGAGAGGAAACCCCGTTTGGGCAAACCATTCGGGCTCATCCGGCAGGAGAAGGGATTCCGCCAGATCCGGGGCCTTTTGAGGGCGGCTTCTCTTTTTTTGGATCCGCTCCTTCAGAAGTTGTTCAACAAGTGCCGAGAGTGAAGTGTTCTCGTCGATGGCCTCATGCCGAGCCTCGCGAACCAGTTCATCAGGGAGTTTCAATGTGACATTCATGGTGATCGCTAATCGTCGTGCTGCACGAAAGCACGAAAGCACTGCACCGTCAAGCCACCGGCTCCCCGTTGATTCCCTCAATCAACTCGTGCATCCCTTCGCCGAAGGGCTGGTGCATTCTAGCGACCTACCGCCACAACAGGAACTTGAGTGGAAGTGCAATGATGCCGAAGGATTGCCGAGGCCGATGGCTACGTGATACGCCTATTGCTCACCCGTCCTGACCCGCGCGTGGCCGGCCGATCCTCCGCGCTTGCCATTTCTGAGCCGCCGCGCCATCTAGTGACCGCCTCCGCGGACAAAGCGAGGGCCTGTAGCTCAGCGGTTAGAGCAGGGGACTCATAATCCTTTGGTCGTGGGTTCGAACCCCACCGGGCCCACTTTCACTCTCCACCGTTGGCGGGCTTCGCGGGAAGGAGCTGCTTCACCATCGCTTGGATCATGCGCGGCAGATCGTAGGGAAAGCGCGAGGTGATCAGGTTGCCATCCACCACGCAGGGCTCGTCGGTCACGATCGCCCCGGCATTCTCGAGGTCGACGTGGATGTTCCAGACGGCTGTCGCCTTCTTGCCTTTGAGGATGCCCGCGCTGACCATGACCCACTGGCCGTGACAGATGGCACAGGTCGGTTTGCCGGCCGCATGCATCTCACGGACAAAGGCTCGGGCGTGTTCATCGGCGCGCAGGGCGTCGGGATTCCAACAGCCGCCCGGGAGAATCACGGCGTCGTAATCCGCCGCAACCGCCGCGTCCATGTAGGTGTCGATCTTGATCCAACCCGCATTTTCCATCAGCCGGATCGCCAGCACGTGGGTCGCGGCGAGCGGCGGGAAACGCAGGCCGAGCGTGGGGTGAAACTTGCCAATCCGGGGCGATACCACATGAACCGTCGCTCCATGTTCCATCAACCAGCGCTGGGCACCGAGGATCTCGACCTCCTCGACTCCGTTGGTGCAGCAGATGGCAACGCGCTTGCCTGACAGGAGTGAGGGATCGGATGGCGGATCGAATAGGAAAGCGTTCAGTTCCCGGTTGAGCTCGCCATCGGCTGTGGTCAGCAGCTCCGTCGAGATGGATGGAACCGCGGCAGGCGTCATGAACTGCTGCATCCGGGAAAAGGCAGCGGACTGCGGCGGCGGGGTGGAGAGGGAAGTTTCCATGGATGGATTTCGTATTCGGGGTTGTCGTTCTGTTAACTCCTGGAGCGGGGTCTTGGAAATCAAATGGGGTGTCACCCTGGGGGCAAATCCGCCTCCAGTTATTCACGGATTCCCACGGCGGGCGACCCGCCATGAGGGAAGATAGCGCGGTACGCGGTCAGCATAGCCAGGGTAATCCTCGAAGCGTGCGCTGAGGAGCTTCTCTTCAAAGCTCGCCTTCGCGTGGAGGAAGGCGATGAAGACGGCGGCCAGCACCCCCGCGATGCCGCTGCTCCAGAAGCAGGCCCAGCCGAGCCCCATCGCCATCATCGCGGAGTAGAGCGGGTGCCGGATCCGGGCATAGATGCCGGTGGTGACAAGGGTGCTGCCGGGTCGGGGCGCGGGGAAAGGTGTCCGGTTCCGCCCGAGCCGGAAGACCGCGCTGATCCCGGTCCAGGCGGCGAAGAGGAAGGCCGCGCTGCCGATGGAAATGCTCACCGCTCTTGGCCACTGACCCGACCAGAGTGGCGCGGCGATGCCCAGGGCGATGAGGAACAGCGATTGCGCGACAACCCATGCCCGGCCCGCTGAACTTGCGGCTGCGACGGGACTTGATGACGGGTCGGGACTCATGGAGTTCTTGGCGAAAACCCTCGCCAACCCCTCACGGACGCGGAGTGCTACAGTTCCAGCATTCGGAAAAGACGCCGTCGACGAGCTCATGGCAAACCGGGCAGTTCCAATCCGGCCCTGGCGGAGTGCCGGCTGCGGTGCTGCGGAACTCCCCGATGACCGCTTTCGCCCGCGTCTCGTCGCCGTTATTGAGAATCCAAAGTTCGGGATAAACTTGGGCGACGGGGAGCGCACCGGCGGCACTCGATGCGTTGAGGTTGCGAATCTCGGTCCGGATGCCTTCGCCCTCCAAGATGGACTGGAGATGGCCGACGACTGTGAAGTCGATGTGGTCGAAGACGAGCTTCATGGGTAGAGGTTCAAGCCGTCTTCACCTTGTCCCACTCCGCGGTCCACAGCGGGAGCTGGTCACCGAGGTCGCCGATCGGCTCGCACTTGGCGAAAAGTTCGTCGGGCGGGAATAGGACGGGGCTGCCGCGGAAGTCCTCGGTGAGATGGCTGTAGGCCGCGCTGTTCGGGCAGCGGGCGCCGATCTCCGTCATGTTCTCGGCGGAGACGGCGGCGTCGAGGAGGTGGTTGATGAAGGCGTGGGCCAGATCGATCTCCTTCGCGCCTTTCGGAATGCACATGTCGTCGCACGAGAATGCGGTGCCTTCCTGCGGGACGAACACGCTGAGGTCTTCGTTTTCGAGGCCGGCCTGGATCAGATCGCTGCCGTAACCCTGCACCAGGTGGAATTCGCCGGAAGCGATGCCGGTCTTGTACTGCTCGCTTTCGAACTTCGCGATGTTGGCCTTCCAGCGGATCGCCACGTCGCGGGCAGTGGCGATTTGGGCGGGATCGGTGGAGTTGAGCGAGTGGCCGAGGAGCTTCAAGGCGGCACCGAGGACCTCGCGCATGTCGTCGAGCAGGGTGATCCGGCCCTTGAGATCGGCGCGGTCGAGCATCGCCCACGAGGTGGTCGGGTTGCTGACTTTCGATTGGAGGTAGCAGAGGCAGGTCGGCGCCATCATGTAGGGCACGGAGACCTCCATCTTCGAGTCCACGGCCTTGGAGAGGTAGTCCTTGTCGACGTTCTTGAGATTGGGCAGCTTCGCATGGTCGAGCGGCAGCAGCATGCTCTTCCGCTGGAGCGCTTGCACGGCGTAGGAAGAGGGAACCAGGACGTCGTAGCCGGTTGCTCCGGATTCCAATTTGGCAAGCATCGCCTCGTTGGAGTCGAAGGTGTCGATCACCACGGTGCAGTTGTGGGCCTTCTCGAATCCTTCCTTCGCGGCTTCGCTCAGGTAGTCGGCCCAGGTGAAGACGGTGAGCGTTTTCTTTTCGCCGGAACCGGCGGACCCTTTCGACTTGCAGGCGGGGAGGGACGCTGCGGCGAGCGCGGCGGAAGAGGCGGTGATGAAGTGGCGGCGGTTCATGTTTGTGGGAGCAAATCACCAATTTCCAATCCTTCAATCATCAATCGGGGTGCCGCCGGATTGCGGGCGATGCTATTCGCCGTCGGGGCGGGTGAGCGTGAATCCCATTCGCGTCAGGTTAAGGCCCGGATCCCTGATTCCACGGGGGATTGACGACGCCGTTTGTCCCGCATGA
>JAYTLR010000135.1:0-27950 GCA_043729195.1 Akkermansia sp. | reverse complement strand
ATGGTGGTGGGTGTTACGAGAGAAGCTGTGGAGTTCTCACCTGGAGGTCGGAATGGCTGGCGGTGTACTGGACCGCGGACTTTAGTCCGCTCGAAGTCCGCCAACCATCCAAGTGGACTAAAGTCCGCGGTCCAGTACACCGCCAGCCATTCCGACCTCCAGGTGAGAACTCCACAGCTTCTCTCGTAACACCCACCACCATGACGGCCGCCCGACCACTCGCCCTCCTCCCCCTGCTCGCCGCCGCACTCGCCGCCGCCCCGGAGAGCCACCCTTGTCAAAACGGCCTGGTCCGCTCGCTGGTCGCCCGCGAGCCGATGTTCCGCAACCCGGTCGCCGTGGCCGTCGACTTCGACGGCTCGATCTATGTCACCGAGACCACCCGCCGCAAGCAGGCCGACCTCGACATCCGCGAGGTCATGCAATGGGTGGTCGACGACCTCTCCCACACGTCCATCGACGACAAGCGCCGCTTCTTCCGCGAGAACATCACGACCGAGCGCTTCAAGAAGCACCCCTCGCTCAAGGACCACGACAAGAACGGCCGCATCGACTGGCAGGACCTCACCGTCCACAGCGAGAAAATCCACCGCCTCGTCGACTCCGACGGCGACGGCATGGCGGATCGCTCCACCGTGTTCGCGGAAGGCTTCAACAGCGAGGTCACCGGCATCGCCGCCGGCGTGATGGCCTACCGCGGCGATGTTTATGCCACCATCGCGCCGGACCTTTGGAAACTCCGCGACACCGATGGCGACGGCGTGGCCGACGAACGCAAGTCGCTGGTCCACGGGTTCGGCGTCCATATCAACTACGCCGGCCACGACATGCACGGCCTGACCTTCGGTCCCGACGGCAAGGTGTATTGGACCATCGGCGACAAGGGCACCAACGTCACCGCCAACGGCGTCCAGTGGCTCTACCCTCACGAAGGCGCGCTGCTCCGCTGCAATCCCGACGGCAGCGAATTCGAAGTCTTCGCCCGCGGCTTGCGCAACGTCCAGCAGATCGCCTTCGACGACTACGGCAACATCTTCGGCGTCGACAACGATGCCGACATGAAGGGCGAAAAGGAGCGCCTGCTTTTCATCCCCGAAGGCTCCGACCACGGCTGGCGCGCCTACTACCAGTATCGCGGCGCGAAGTACAACCCGTGGATGGCCGAGCGCATCGCCTTCCCCGACGGCGAGGACCGGCCCGCCTCGATCCTGCCGCCGCTCGCCCTCTACCACGACGGCCCCAGCGGCTTCGCCTACAACCCCGGCACCGCGCTCAACGACTTCTACCGCGGCCACTTCTTCCTCACCCAGTTCCCGGCCGGAAAGATCAACGCCTTCAAGCTCGAGCCCGACGGCGCCGGCTTCAAAATGACCGGCGACCACCTGATGGCCGGCGGCACGCCCTTCGTCGGCTGCAATTTCGGCCCGGATGGCGCGCTCTACGTCGCCGACTGGCAAGGCGGGTATCCGCTGAAGGAAAAGGGCGCCGTGTGGAAGATCGACGACCCGAAGGAAGCGGGCAGTGCTGTTAGAAAGGAAGTCGCCGCGATGCTGAAGGAAGGCACTGCGAAGGTCGATGAGGAAGAACTGATCAAACGCCTCGCCCACGCCGACCAACGCGTCCGGCTTGATGCCCAGTGGGAGCTCGCCCGGCGGGGGAACTGGCGCTCCCTCATCGATCTCGCCTTCGCGCCGAAGGCTCCTCAACTCGCCCGGATCCACGCCTTATGGGGGCTTTCGCAAGGCCGTCAATTCGTGCAGTCCCTCTTCCTATCTTTGGCGAAAGACAACGACCCGGAAATCCGGGCACAAGCGGCCAAATGGACGGGAGAATGCGAAGGCGAAAGGGAGATTCCCGATCTCTCATTTCTCATGGCCGATCCGTCTCCCCGCGTGCGCTTCCAAGCTGCAATGGCCATGGGCAAGCAGGGACAAGCCCAAGGCATGTCCGCGGTCATCGACATGCTGGCCAAGAACGCGGGTAGCGATGCCTACCTGAGCCATGCAGGAAACTTCTTCTTGAGACGTGCCCTCGTGCGAAGCGGCATACGCCCGACATTGTCGAAACATCCATCGGCATTCGTTCGCCTCGCCGTCACCGTAGGCGCTGGCAATGTCATCTTGGACGCCACACGGCGCCCTCCTCTCGATCCCCGGGAGGGAAACGCGGTCAAGGCGGAAGAGATCATCGTGAAGTTCAACGAGCTCTTGAGAGACCTCTTGAACGACTCCGATCCCGGAGTTGTTGCCGAGGCCGCCCGCGCCGTTTGGGAAGGCCCCGGGATTGAAAGTGCCTACCCTGCCCTTGCTTCCTTGCTGGAGAAGAAACCCGACGCCCGCGAATCGGCGCTCCGCCGCTCCATCGCTGCCAACCGCCGCATCGGTGACGAAGCCTCCCTGACCCGCCTCGCGGTCTTCGCCGCCGATGCGGCCCGCCCGCAGCCGCTCCGGATCGTCGCGCTCGAAGCCCTTGCCAGCGTGAGATCCCGCGAGCCCCTCGACGCCGTCGATGGCCACTACCACCCGCTGGAGCCGCTCGAAGTCCCCCCCGAACTCGCCACCCGGCTCGCCCTGCTCCTCGTCCCCGCTTCCACCGACAAGGTCCTCGCCCGCCCAGCCGCCGCCGCCCTCGACGCCCTCGGCGTGAAGCAGGATGCCGCCGCTCTCACCAAGCAAGCGCTCGACCCGAAGCTGGACCCCCAACTCCGCCTCGCCGCCCTCCGGCAGTCGAAAGAAAGCGGCGACGCGAAGTGGACCGACACCGCCATCGCCATGCTCAAGGAAGACCTTCCCGCCCTGCGTCCGGAAGTCGCCGCCCTGCTCGCCGCGGCGAACCCTGAATCGGCAATCAATTACCTCAAGAACACCGGCCTTCCATCCAAAGACCTCCCCGAACGCCAAGCCTCCTTCCGTCTGCTCGCCACCCTCAAGACCCCCGCTGCGAAAGAACTGCTCGCGCCCCATCTCGCATCCCTCAAAGACCCTGCCTGCCTCCTCGAAATCCTCGCCGCCGCGCGCGTCCTCGCCCCGGCATCCGTCGCAGCCATCGAGTCCGCCTTCGCGAAAAGCCCGCTCGGCAAATGGTCCTTCGCCCTTGAAGGAGGCAACGCCGACGCCGGGCGGAAGGTCTTCGCCGAAAACCTCGCCGCCAACTGCACCGCCTGCCACCGCATCGGCGGCGAAGGCTCCAACGTCGGTCCGGCCCTCGCCAAGATCGGCGCGAAAGGCCGCGAGCACCTGCTCGAATCGCTCGTCCTCCCGCAGGCCAAGGTCGCCGCCGGTTTCGGCCTGATGACCGTCACCCGAAAGGACGGCACGGTCGTCGCCGGGGCCCTCCTCGAAGAAAAGGACGGAAAGCTGGTCCTTTCCCAGCCCGATGGCTCGAAGCTCGAAGTCCCGCTCACCGACATTGCCTCACGGACCGCCCCGGTTAGCACGATGCCGCCGATGGACGCCATCCTGAAGCCCGCCGAACTCCGCGACCTCGTCGAGTATCTCTCGACCCTTCGCTGATGAAAAGGCTCGCAATTCCCGCCGCCGCTCGCTGATAGCGGTCGCGCTTCCCGAATTCGGTGAAGCAATTGGACCCCGGCCTGATCCGTGCTAACAAAACGCGCGACCCTTTCTTTCCATGGCGCTTCTTGCTCACCTTTCCGTGTTCCGCTCGATGTCCGTTCTGCCGGTCCTCGCTCTGGCATCCTGTGCCATGACCCCGCCCGGTCCGCCACAAAAGGCGGAGCACGTGCTTTACGAATGGTATGACGACTACGGTCCCGGCGAGGTGAAGGTGAAGATCAATCTCTCCGAGCAACGGGCGACCTACACCCGCGGCGGCCGGGAAATCGGCTGGTCCTACGTGGCCACCGGCAAGGAAGGCCACGGCACACCGTCCGGCACCTACCGGATCACCGAAAAGATCGTCGACAAGTATTCCAACCGCTACGGCTGGATCGAGGACGAGTGGGGCAACGTCACCAACGGCGACGCCAAGCCGAGCACCCCGGTGCCGCCGGGCGAGCGCTACGTACCGGCCCCGATGCCCTACTGGATGCGCCTGACCAGTTACGGGATCGGCATGCACGCCGGCATCATTCCCAAGCCCGGCGAATCTGCCTCTCACGGCTGCATCCGCCTTCCGACGAAGCTCGCCCCGGTTCTTTTCGATGCGGTGAAAGTCGGCACGCCTGTCACCCTCACGCACTAGCCGCGGGATCGGCGACATCGCGCCACGATCCCGCCTCGCCAAAGGGCAGCCGCCATGCGAATGGATGCCCTGTCATGAGCGCTTCTCCCACTCCCCAGGGCTATCACTCCGTCACGCCCTCCCTCACCGTCCGCGATGTTTCCCAAGAGGAGATGGACGCCGCCGCCAAGGATTGGGCGGATAGCAATTCCTGACCGATGGCCTTCGAAAGCGCGTTCGCCCAAGCCTTCCTCTACCTCGCCGCGGCGATGGTCGCCATCCTCGTCGGCAAGCGCTTCGGTCTCGGCGCGGTGCTCGGCTACCTGATCGCCGGCGCGCTGATCGGCCCCTGGGGCTTCGGCTGGATCGGCCGCGAGGGCGAACAGGTCACCCACTTCGCGGAGTTCGGCGTGGTGATGATGCTGTTTCTTGTCGGCCTGGAGCTCGAGCCCTCGCACTTGTGGAACATGCGACGGCAGATCTTCGGCCTCGGGTCGCTGCAAGTGCTCGGCTCGGCCTTGGCGATCGGCGGTCTGGTCATGGCTTTCGGCCTCGGTTGGAAACCCGCGCTCGGCATCGGTCTGATCCTCGCGATGTCCAGCACCGCGATCGTCCTCCAGTGCCTGTCCGAGAAAAACCTGCTGCGCACCGAAGCGGGCCAGAATTCCTTCGCCGTCCTACTTTTCCAGGACCTTGCCGTCATCCCGATCATCGCCCTGCTGCCGCTGCTCGCCACCGGGCAGGCGGCCGTGGTCGACAGCCACGGCGCGGACCCGTGGATGGTCGGTTGGCCGGCCTGGACACGCGCCGTGGCGACCGTCGGCGCGGTGGTGCTCGTTGTCGCCGTGGCCCGCCTCGCGGTGCGACCGTTCTTTCACCTGATCGCCCGCACCCGTCAGCGCGAGGCTTTCACCGCCGCGGCTCTGCTGCTGATCATCGGCATCGCGCTGCTGATGACGAATGTCGGCCTGTCCCCCGCGCTCGGGGCCTTCGTCGCCGGCGTGGTGCTGGCGAACAGCGAATACCGCCATGAGCTGGAAGCCGACATCGAGCCGTTCAAGGGCCTGCTGTTAGGTTTGTTCTTCCTCGGCGTCGGGACCGGCATCGACTTCGGCCACATCGGCGCGAACTGGGGCATCGTGCTCGGCGGCGCGGCCGGCCTGCTGCTCGTGAAGGGCGGCGTGCTCTTCGCCCTTGCCCGGCTCCACGGTTCGTCCTGCGCCAGCGCGCTGGTCTTCACCTCGGCCCTCGCGGCGGGCGGCGAGTTCGCCTTCGTGCTGATCACCCTGGCCACCGGCTCCGGTGTCTTCGGCGTGGAAGTATCCCGCACTTTGGTCGCCGTAGTCGCCCTTACCATGGCCGCGACCCCGCTGCTGATCCTCGCCGCCCACCGCTTCACCGCCCGCACCGTGGCCCCGGTCAAAGAGGAGCGCGAAAGCGATGTCCACGACCAGGGAGCGCCGGTCATCATCTGCGGCTACGGCCGTTTCGGCCACGCGGTCGGCCGGCTGCTCCACACCCAGGGCATCCGGTCCACGGTGCTCGACAACGACCCGGACCAGGTCGAAATCCTCCGCACCATCGGCTTCCAGGTGTTCTTCGGCGATGCCTCGCGGCCCGACCTCCTGCTCACCGCCGGTGCCGACCACGCCAAGGTGCTGGTCATTGCCTTGAAGGACGTCGAGACCACCCTCGGCATCGTCGCCATCGCCCGGAAATATTTCCCCCACCTCCAGATCTTCCTCCGCGCCCACAGCCGGAAGGAAGCCTACGAGCTGCTCGATGCGGGCGAGGAAAACATCTACCGCGAGACGCTCGATACTTCCCTCCGACTTGGCAGCGATGTCCTGCGCACCCTCGGCGTGCCCGCCGATGCCGCCCATCGCGCCGCCACGCTTTACCGCCAGGCGGACGAGATCTTCGTGCGGGAAGTAGCCAAGCACCGCCACGACCAGAAGACGTATCTCCACGCCGCTCGCGAGTCGCAGCGGATTTTCGAAACCGTGATGCGTGCGGAACTCCCGCTGAATCCTGCCGTCGACGGCTCGACCCCGCCGGCCGGCAAGCAGGACTGAACCTGGAAGCCGAGGTCTGAGGAATCGTGCGGCTGTCCCGCCCGTTTGCAGAAGGGGCCCGCCGGAACCCGTCAGCGTCCGCCTTTCAGCAGCCCCGATTTGATCGCTTCCGCCCGTTTCAGCGCGTCGTCGAGGTCAACCCCGAGGAAATTCGCGTGGCCCATTTTCCGCCGGCCGATCGCCCGCCGCTTGCCGTAGAGGTGGAGCGAAGCCGAGCCGTCCTTGAGCAGCGGTGTCCAGTCCGGAGCCTCTTGCTCGTCCGGCCACATGTCGCCGAGCAAGTTGAGCATCACCACCGGCGACAGCAGCCGCGGCGATCCCGCCGGCAGCCCGCAGATGACGCGCACCTGCTGTTCGAACTGCGAGGTCGTGCACGCGTCCAACGTGTGGTGGCCGGAGTTGTGCGGTCGCGGAGCCATTTCGTTCACCAGCAGCGAACCGTCGGGCAGGTGGAAAAACTCGACGCCCATGATCCCGTGGTAGTCGAGCGCGTCGGCCACCTGGCAGGCGATCACTTTCGCCTCTCCCGACACCGCCGCGCTGACCCGGGCAGGGACGATGGACAGGTCCAGGATATGATGGCGGTGCCGGTTCTCCGCCGGGTCATACGCCACCACCGAGCCATCGGCGGAGCGCGCGACCATCACCGAGAGTTCGCGTTCGAAGGGAATGAAGGCCTCCAGCACCGCGCGGTCGGTCGCGAAGGTCGCCCACACCGATGCCGGCTCCTCGCCGCCGTTCAGCTTGAGCTGGCCCTTGCCGTCGTAGCCGAAAGCCGCGGTCTTGAGCACCGCGGGGGTGCCGATTTCAAGCATCGCCGCCGCCAGTTCCTCGGCCGAGGCCACGACGGCAAACGGCGCGTGGGGGATGCCGTGCTGCTTGAGGAAAGCCTTTTCCCGCTCGCGGTGCTGGCAGATCGCCACCGCGTTCGGCGAAGGGTGCAGCGGGATCCGGGCGACCACCGCTTCCAAGGTTGCGCGCGGGATGTTCTCGAACTCCACCGTCGCGACCGCCGCCTTCGACACGAACTCCTCCAGCGCTTCGGCGGAGTCGAAGGGCAAGTCGATCGCCTCGTCCGCCACCACGATCGCCGGAGCCTCCAGCCCACCGGTCCAGACCAGGGTGCGATAGCCCATGCGGCGGGCTTCCATACAGAACATGCGGCCGAGCTGGCCGCCGCCGAGAATGCCGAGCACGGAGCCCGGCGGGATGATGGGAGTGGGAGTCACAAGGCAGGAGAAGAAAGGGGAACAACGAAAAACGCGAAGCGAACGAAAGCAGGAAAACCCTTCTTCTTCATTTCGCGGATTTTCGTCCCTTTCGTTGTTCTCAAATCCGGGGTTCTACTCGCGGGTTGAAATACGGACTCAGCCGAAGTTCGGATCGACCAGCTCCGGAAGCACCGCCGCCTTCACCGTCTCGTTCTGCTGCTTGCGGAAAGCTTGCAGTTTTGCCAGCAGCGCGGGGTCCTCGCCCGCCAGCATCGCCACTGCAAACAGCGCTGCATTGATCGCGCCGGCCTTGCCGATGGCGAAGGTCGCGGTCGGGATGCCGCCGGGCATCTGGACGATCGAAAGCAGCGAGTCCATGCCCTTGAGCGCGTGGGATTCCACCGGCACGCCGAGCACCGGCAGGTCGGTGATGGCCGCCGTCATCCCCGGCAGGTGGGCGGCCCCGCCGGCCCCGGCGATGATGCATTTCAAACCACGCCCGCGGGCTTCAGTGGCATAGCTGAAAAGTTTGTCCGGCGTGCGGTGGGCGCTGACGACTTGCGCCTCCCACGCCACGCCGAAGTCCTCCAGCGTGCGTGCCGCGTGCTCCATCGTCGGCCAATCCGACGTGCTGCCCATGATGATCCCGACGAGGGGCGTTGCCATGCCCGAGAGACTCAAGACGGCAAGACCCGGGACGCAAGACCGGATTTCCCCGCCCCTTCATTCAGGATCCCGATTGCATCGGCTCCCCACCCCGCCGAGACTTCCTCGTTCCGCCCGTGAAACTCTGATGTGCACCGCTTACGAGATCGGCAGCAATGCCAGCCGCCACGAAGCCCCGCAGCTCGCGGAGCTCATTGCCGCGCTGGCCAAGCTTCCGGCACGCTTGATCCGCCGCACCGATCCCGCCCCGGTGGTCACCGGCGACTTCGAGTTGAAAGACATGCGCTGGGGCTTCCGCCGCCCGTGGAGCAACGCGATCAACAACGCCCGCGCCGACAAGCTTGCCACCCCGATGTGGTCGGACGCCTTCCAGCACCGCCGCTGCCTGATCCCCGCCAGCGCCTTTTACGAATGGTCCGGCCCCGACCGCCAAAAGCGGACCCACCGCTTCACCCGTCCCGGCGGCGGGCTGCTCTGGATCGCGGGGCTGTGGGAACTCGATCCCGAGCCGGTGTTCTCGATGATCACCTCCGAGCCGAACGCCCTGATGGAGCCTATCCACGACCGGATGCCCGCCGTCCTCGCCGACCACGAGATCGCGCCCTTCCTGGGCGGGGAAATGAGCCGCTTCACCCCGCTGCCGGAATTGCTCCAAGTGGCCGACGCGGTGAACCCGCTGAAAAAACCGCGTCCGCCCTCAGCCCAGGGAGAGCTGTTCTAGCTCCGGAAAACTCCTTGCCTCCCAATCCTTCATCCACCATACATCCTTCGACTTATGAACTCTTCCTTCAATCCCTACGCCGTCGCCTCGGTCTCCGAAGCGCCGCTGGAGACTCGCACGGACTTCGTCCGGAAGACCTACACCCACCTCGCGGGAGCGATCGGGGTCTTCGCCGCACTTGAATGGGTGCTGCTGCAGATCATCCCCGCTCACACGGTCCTGGGGCTGCTCCAGACCAGCCCCTATTCGTGGCTGATCGTGCTCGGCGCTTTCATGGCGGTCTCCTGGCTCGCCAACAAGTGGGCCTACGGCGGCGCCACCAAGACCATGCAATACGCGGGTCTCGGTCTCTATGTCGTCGCGGAAGCCGTGATCTTCCTGCCGATGCTGATGATGGCCACGCTTTACGACCCCGCCGCGATTGGCAAGGCGGGCGTGGTCACCGGATTCATGGTTCTCGGCCTCACTGCCATCGCCTTCACCACCAAGAAGGACTTCAGCTTCCTCGGCGGCATGCTGAAGATCGGCTTCCTGATCGCTCTCGGCGTGATCATCGCATCGGTCTTCATGCCCGGCCTCGCCAGCGGCATGGGCTTGTGGTTCTCGCTGGTCATGATCCTGCTGGCTTCCGGCTCGATCCTCTACAACACGAGCCAGATCATGTTTCACTATGCGCCCGGCCAGCACGTTGCCGCGTCCCTCTCGCTCTTCGCCAGCGTCGCCCTGCTGTTCTGGTATGTCCTGCGCCTCTTCATGAACCGCGACTGATACCGCCTCATCTTCCCAGGCCGGATGCCCTCGCGGCATCCGGCCTTTTTACTTTCCACCGCCATGGACCTGAACCGCGACCTCACCAGCCCCGCCGCCCTGATCTCCAAAGGCTGGATGCCTTGAGATGGGCTCTCGGCCGCAAGGACCACCCTTGAAGGAACGGACGATCTCACGCCGCATCCTTGTCGGCACGCTTGCGTCGCATCAAGGGCGGACGCTCGCCGAGGACGACGGGGCGGTTGAGGGTGACGGCCTCGACGTCGCTTTTGGACGGGACTTCATACATGACGTCGAGCATCAGCCGCTCGAAAATCGAGCGCAGGGCGCGGGCACCGGTGCCGCGGCGGACGGCTTCCTCGGCGAGGGCGCGTAGGGCGTCGCGGGTGACGCGGAGCTTCACGCCATTCAGCGCGAGTTGCTTGCCGTACTGCTTGACCAGCGCGTTCTTCGGTTCGGTGAGGATCGAAACGAGCTCGTCCTCGGTGAGTTTGCGCAGGGCGGAGATGACGGGCAGGCGGCCGATGAATTCAGGGATCAGGCCGAAGTGGAGCAGGTCTTCCGGCTCGGCGAGGTCGAGGATGTTGCCGCTGGCCGGGGTGGCGTCGCCGCTGGTGCCGTGGAAGCCGAGCGTGCTGCGGCCGAGCCGGCGCTGGATCATGTCCTCGAGCCCGACGAACGCGCCGCCGCAAACGAAGAGGATCTTCTCGGTGTTCACCTGGATGTATTCCTGCTGCGGGTGCTTGCGGCCGCCCTGCGGTGGGACGTTGCAGACGGTGCCTTCGAGGATCTTGAGCAAGGCCTGCTGGACGCCTTCGCCGGAGACGTCGCGGGTGATCGAGACGTTGTCGGTCTTGCGGCCGATCTTGTCGATTTCGTCGACGTAGATGATCCCGCGCTCGGCGCGCTCGACATCGAAGTCGGCGGCTTGCAGCAAGCGGAGGACAATGTTTTCCACATCCTCGCCGACATAGCCGGCTTCGGTCAGCGTGGTCGCGTCGACGATGCAGAACGGCACGTCGAGCACCCGGGCGAGGGTGCGGGCGAGCAGGGTCTTGCCGGAACCGGTGGGGCCGAGCAGCAGCACGTTCGACTTCTCGATTTCAACCCCGGCGAACTCCTCGCCGAGTGAAGCCTGGTCCTGGCGGAGGCGCTGGTAATGGTTGTAAACGGCGACCGAGAGCACCTTCTTGGCGTGCTCCTGGCCGATCACGAATTCGTCGAGTTTACCGCGCAGCTCGGCGGGCGAGGGGAGGCGCTTGGCGGGCTGGTTGCGGCGGTTCTTCGACGGCTTGCCCGAAGCTTCGGCCAGTTCCTTTTCGAGGATGTTCGAGCAGACCTCGACGCACTCGTTGCAGATGTAAACGCCGGGGCCGGCGATCAGCTTTTTGACCTCCGAGTGGCTTTTGCCACAGAAGGAACACATCGTGAGGTTGGAAGCGCGTGCCATGGGATGCCGGGTGTAAAAAAGAAGGCGTCGGGCGGAACAGCCCGACGCCTCAACTTAGCGGAAATCCACTCAGGCGTCGTCCTTTTTTCCGTCATTCGCGTCAGCAAGCGCGGCGACGACGTCGGGAAGCTGTTTGCGGCTCTCGAGCACCTTATCGACAAGGCCATAAGCCACCGATTCCTCGGCGGTCATGTAGTTGTCGCGGTCGGAGTCCTTCTTGAGTTGCTCGACCGTCTTGCCGCTATGCTTGGCCAGAATGCCGTGCAGGCGGTTGTTCAGGTTGATCATGAAGCCGAAGGTCCGCTCCACGTCCAAAGCCGTCCCCTGGGCACCCCCTGAAACCTGGTGGATCATGACATGCGCATTCGGCAGACAGAAGCGCTTGCCCTTGGTTCCTGCAGTCAGCAAAACCGAGCCCATCGAGGCGGCAATGCCGATGCAGTAGGTGTTCACGTCGCAGGTCATGAATTGCATCGTGTCATACATCGCCAGGCCGGCGGTGACAGAGCCGCCGGGACTGTTGATGTAGATGTGAATGTCCTTCTTCGGGTCCTGCATCTGCAGGAACAAAAGCTGGGCGATCACCGAGTTGGCGACGTAGTCATCGATCGGTGTGCCGATGAAAATGATGCGGTCCTTGAGGAGGCGCGAATAGATGTCGAAGGAGCGCTCGCCGCGGCCATCGGATTCGATGACAATGGGAACGTAGTAGCTGTTTTTCGGGGCTCCGCCGGCGCGGATGGAAGTCGGGAAATCACTCATCGGTGGTGGGAAGTTCGTCTGCGATTTCCTCGACGGTGGCGTGCTCCAGAACGAAGTCAATGGCCTTGCCGACCAGCATCGAGTTGCGGATGCCCGGGATGCGGCCGCCGCGCTGGAGGTCCTTGATGAACTTTTTCGGATTCTGCTTCCGCGACTGGGCGATCATCGCGAGGTGATTCACCAGGTCGCTGTCGTTGACCGCGATGCCTTCAATCCGGGCGATCTCCTGGAGGATGAAATTGGTCTTCAGGTTGGTGCGGGCCTGGTCGCCGGCGGTGGCGATGATTTCCCCCTGCTGGGCGGAAATTTCTTCTTCGGTCATCCCGGATTTCATGCCTCGCTCGACGAGGGCATCGGCTTGGCCTTGGGTCTCGTGGCGCAGCAAGTCTTCAGGCAACTCGAAATCGACCAGCGAGTTGAAGTGCTCGACGATCTGATTGACCTTGTAGTCGTCGATCCGACGGCGCTTTTCGACTTCGATCTGACGCTTGGCGAGGGCCTTGAGTTCTTCGAGGGTCTTGCCCCCGGTAACCTTCGCGGCAAACTCGTCGTCCAGGTCCGGTAGAACGGTTTGTTTGAGGCCTTTCAGGGTGACGTGGAAGACGACCTCCCGGTTCTGCAGGTCCGAGAGCGGAAAATCCTCGGGGACGGTCAGCGCGATGTCCTTCGAATCCCCGACATTCGTCCCGGCGACCTCCGCGGCAAAGCCTGGAAGGAAGCTGGCGTCGTCGAGCTTCAGCCAGAAGCCTTCGCGGCCGGCGAGGTAGCCGGCGGACTTGCCGAGGGCTTCTTCAAGCGGCTGGCCGTCGAGGGTGGAGGTGAAATCGATCACCGCGAGGTCGCCCGTTTCCGCGGCGCGGCCTTCGATGTCGGAGTAGTCGGCGAAACGCTCGCGCAGGCCTTCGAGCTGGGTGTCGATCTCGGCGTCGGTCACCTCGGTGGACGGGGCCTTGACGGTGATGCCCTTGTAGTCGGGAAGCTGGACTTCCGGGGCGAGGGTCAGCACGGCGTGGAAAGTCAGGGTGCCGTCCGGATTGTGGAGAAGGTTTTGCGGGATGCCGAAATTCAGCACCTTGAGGGCCTGCTGGCGCAGGGCCTCGTCGTAGGCTTGGCGCACCAGGCGGTCGTCGAGTTCCTCGACGATGGCGCTCTGGAACTTTTTCTCGATGACGTTCTTGGGTGCCTTGCCGGGGCGGAATCCAGGGATGCGGGCTTGCGCAGCGTAGCCGGAGACGATCTTCGCGCGCTCGGTATTCACGGTGTCCGATGGGACTTCGACGCGGAGCGTGGCGATGCAGTTCGGCTGCTTTTCAACGGTGATGTTCATGACGGAAAGGTCGGTGCGGGAAAAGGCGGGTAGCGCGCCGGGGGCGGGAAACTAAGGGGGGCGGTCGCGGCTTGTCAAAGCGAAGGTGAGTGCGGAGATTGCGCTTGCCGGATCCGTGGTAATGAAATGGGGTCTTGGCCCATGGAGCAATCTAGGCCTTCCCTCCCCGGAATCGCGCTTGCCGCAGGCATTTTTTGTATCGCTGCCGCCCGTGCCGTGGTGATCGACTACGTGCCCGTGGGGAATGCCGGCAACGCCGTCGACCCTTCGACCGGAGAAGGCACGGTCGATTATGGCTATCGGATCGGCAAGTATGAAGTGACCAATGCCCAGTACGCCGAGTTCCTCAACGCCGTCGCCCGGACCGATACCTACGAACTCTACAATTCCAATATGGGCAGCGACGCCAACGGCGGGATCACCCGGAGCGGGTTGTCCGGCAGCTTCACATACGCGGCGAAGCAGGACATGGGGAACAAGCCGGTGAACTGGGTGAGCTGGTACGATGCCGCGCGCTTCACGAACTGGTTGCACAACTCCCAACCAACCGGCCTCCAGACCACGCTGACGACGGAGGGCGGGGCCTACGCGCTGACCGGCAACACCGGGCTGATCAGCAAGAACGGTTCGGCCACCGTGTGGATCCCGACGGGGGAGGAGTGGTACAAAGCCGCCTACCACGACCCGACCTCCGGTGCGGGCGGCGGCGACAATTTCTGGCTCTACCCGACACGGAGCGACAGCGTCCCGACCGTCGCCACGGCGGGCGCGAACGGGGACGTCAGCAATCCCGGCGCGAACGTGGTGAACTACGTTTTCGGTGCAAACTGGAATGGCCCGGACGGTATCGCCAACGTGACCACGGTGGGGAGTGCGGCAAGCGCGAGCTACTACGGGACCTTCGACCAAGGCGGCAACGTGTGGGAGTGGAATGACGGGATCTATCCCGGGGCGACGCGCGGGGTTCGCGGGGGCTCGTTTGACGATTTAGACTCCGACAACGTCCTCCAAGTCACCGCCGGCGGCGACATCGATCCGTCCGATGAGTTCGACACCGTCGGCTTCCGCGTTGCCACCGTCCCTGAACCCGGCGTGCCGGTGCTGGCAGTGCTCGCCGGCGGGCTGCTGCTGCGCCGGCGGCGTGGCTGAGATCCATCCTTTGGTTCCGCACTCCTTCAAGATTCCGACATGGTCCTTGACGCACCATGCCCTGAAACGGTTCTATGCGGGCCGTTAGCCGACACACATGGATATTTCATCCTTCTTAAATACTTGGGGCGCGTCCTTGCTGGCGCGTCGGGTGGTTCTGGCGGCGCTTCTGTTCCTCGGTCTCGCCGCGACGTCGGTGAAGGCGCAAGACATCGAGGGCAAGAACGTGTCGCAGGTTGAAGTCCAATACTCCGGTGCTTCCGATGTGGACGAAGCCAGGATCCGCAGTTTCATCTCCACCCGTTCGGGCGAAGCATATCGCAGTGAGAAGGTGGACAACGACATCAAGTCGCTCTACGAGTCGGGCCTGGTGGACGATGTCCGCGTCCTGGCCGAGCCGACAGGGGAATCCCTGAAGGTGATTTACGTGGTGACCACCCGCGGCACCATCGTGGCGGTCGGCTTTGTCGGCAACACGCAGGATAAGTTCAGCGACCAGAAGCTAGCCAAAGAAACCAAGCTCAAGGTCGGCGGCTCGCTCAGTGACGAGGCCATTCTTTCTGCCCGCCGCAATCTGGAAACCTACTACCGCGGCTACGGCTACCCCGACGTCGGGATCAGCCACCGGACCCAGGCAAGCGAAACCGGGCAGGGGCTCGACCTGATCTTCGTCATCGAAGAAGGCGGGAAGAACGAGATTCGCGACATCCGCTTCGAAGGTAACAACACCTACGACAGCAAGACCCTGCGCAAGCAGATGAAGGTGAAGGAAAAGGGCTGGTTCTCCTGGATCAGCAAGTCGGGCCGCTTCGAAGTCGACCAGCTCGACTCCGATGTCGAGGCCGTGCTGGATTACTACCGCACCCGCGGCTACCTCCGCGCCAGCAGCCCCGGTGCCCGCCGCGATCCGGTCGGCGACGGTCGTGTGGACCTGGTGATTCCGATCAACGAAGGCGAGAAATACACGGTCGCCGGTGTCGGCTTCGGCCGTATGACCGTTTTCAAGTCGGAGGAACTCTACCCCGCGCTCACTCTCAACGGCGGCGACGGTTACTCCTCCAAGAAGATGCGCGACGACATCAAGATGATCCGCAGCTACTACGGCTCCCGCGGCTACGCCGATGCCACCGTCACCCCGGACATCCGCGATGCGGGTCCGAACCAGGTGAACATTGTCTACCGCATCACCGAAGGCTCCCGCTACCGGGTCGGACGCGTGAACATCGGCGGCAATACCAAGACTCAGGACAAAGTGATCCGCCGTGAAATGCCGCTGAAGCCGGGCGACTACTTCAACTCGGTGGAGCTCGAAACCGCCAAGTCCCGCCTTGAAGGCCTCCAGTATTTCAACGACGTCCAAGTCGATGCCTCGGCCGGCCAAGGCGGATACCGCGACATCAACGTGCTGGTCGAAGAGCGCCGCACGGGATCGATCAGCGCGGGGATCGGCTTCAGCTCGATCGACAGCATCGTGGGCTTCGTCAACCTCGAGCAGACCAACTTCGACATCATGAACCCGTGGGCTTTCACCGGTGCCGGCCAGCGTTTCGGCGCCAGCCTCCGTATCGGCAGCGAGCGCACCGATTTCAGCGTCTCGCTGGTCGAGCCCTGGTTCATGGATCGCAAGCTGGCCCTTGGTGGCGAGCTGTTCTACCGCGACTCGCAGTATTACTCGGACTTCTACGAGCAGACCAACGGCGGTGGCGCGATCTACATCCGCAAGCCGCTCGGCGAAAAGTCCTCGATCAAGCTGGAATACCGACTCGAGCAGGTGGACATCGAGCTCGAGAGTTCGGTCGCGACCCTGTCGGCTGCCTCGGTTCTGGCCGGTGGCCCGCCTTCGTTGCTTCTCCCTGAAGATGGCGACTACATCCGCAGCGCGCTCGCCCTGAACTACATTTACGACAGCCGCGACGCGGTGATCGAGACCCGCAGCGGCGAGAAGTTCGACATCGGTTTCAGCGTGGCCGGCACGGCACTCGGCGGCGACGTCGACACGATCGGACTCACTCTGCAGGGCCAGAAATACTGGAACCTCGCGTGGGATTCCATCCTTTCGCTCAACGGGGAATTGGCCTTCGTGGACGCCACCAGCGGCGACGTGCCGATCTTCGACCGCCTGTTCCTCGGTGGTGGCCGCACGCTGCGCGGCTTCGAGTTCCGCGACGTGGGTCCCCGTGATCCGGTCACCGGTGAAGTCATCGGCGGTCAGTCGCTCGGCTTCCTCTCCGCCGAATACACCATTCCGGTCATCGACAACGTCCGTGCCGCGGTCTTCTACGATCTGGGTTTCGTCAACGGCGATTCGTGGGATCCGAGCCCGAGCGATCTTTACCACGACTTCGGCGTCGGTGTGCGTTTGAAGCTGCCGATCAGCCCGGTGCCGATCGCCCTCGACTACGCCTTCCCGATCGACAGCCCCGATCCGGTGGCGGACAAGGGTGGCCAATTCAACTTCTACCTGAACTACCAGTATTGAGCTGGATTTTCCGAAAGGGCCGCGGGCAACTGCGGCCCTTTTTCGTGCCCGGATCAGACGAATCCGAGGATCCGGGCAAGGCCGGTCTTACCGGCGACCGGGAGTTCCACCGCGTCGAAGGCCGACTTGTCGAGGTAGCCTAGCGCGGCGTAGGTGCCCGCTTCATTCGGCCATGGGGCCACGCTGGTAATCACGCCGGCGGATCGGGTCTGGAGTCCGAGCGCGTCGCCTGACTTCGTTCCCGGATCGACCAGGAAGGCGGCGAGCTTCCGGTTCAGCCGGCCCGCGCTCTTGATACGCGAAAGGACTTCCTGCCCGATGTAGCAGCCCTTGTGGTAGGAAATCGCATTGCGGTCGAGACCCGCTTCGGGCGGCAGCATTCCCACGGTCAATTCCGCTCGCCAGGCGGGAATCCGCGCGGTGATGCGACGGGTTTCCGCTTCCGCGGGGCTGAGGATGGAAAGCTCGGGGGAATCGGAGCCGGGCAACCACAGGTCGAAGCCCTCGTTATCAACCCGGTTGGCCTGCCGGACGAAACCGGGTCCCGGTTCGGGAGGTTCCGTGACGTCGACCACATGGATCAAACGCCAGTCGTTGGAAAGGTTGTCGACCTCCACGTCGTCCGCGATGAGATAGCGGGTCAGTCGCAGCTCAAGCTCCTCCTCCTGCTCTGCCGGCGCTTCGACCCAGATCGAGTCGTCCGGACCACGGAACACGTGGACGAAGGCCTGCAAGCGGCCCTTGGCATCGGTCACGCAGGAGGCCAGCGCCCGATCACCCGGGTCGCGGGTGTCCTGGGTGAGCTGGCCGTTGAGGTATCGCACCGCGTCCGGTCCGCGGAACGCAAGGAGGCAGCGCTTGACCGGCACCAGGCAGCGGAGCGGAACTTTCACGGGTTTGAAAGGTAGGGGGATGCCAACGCGGAGTAGTCGCGGTCGGCCAGGCCCGCGTCGCAGAGCTCGGCCATGCGGCGTGACACCGCTTGGATCGCCGGGGTTTCGATCCCCGCCTCGGCGGCAAGGTCCAGCGCGTAACGGCTGTCCTTGAGCATGTTGGACAGCGAGAAATGGGTTTCGAACTCGCCGCTGGCCATGGTCGGAAGTTTCATCGCTGCGAGCGGTGACCCGCAGGCGTTGCGCGCCACCGCGTCGATCAACTGGTCCGGCCGGATCCCGTGGCGGGTGGCGGTTGCAAGGGACTCGGCGAGGGCCTGCACGGTGCAAGCGGAAATCAGGTTGGTGACCAGTTTCAAGACGGTGGCCGATCCCGCGGGGCCGCATCGCAGGATGGATTTTGCGGTGATAAGCAAAACCGGCTCGATTTCGTCGATCAACTCGTCGGTCCCTCCGGCATAATACACCAGGGCTCCTCCCGCAGCGGCCTCGCGGCTGCCGGTGAACGGGCAATCGAGGAATCCGATCCCGCGATTTGCGCATTCCCCGCACAGCCACCGGGTGGTTTCCAAATCGACCGTCGAATGGTTTACCAAAGCCCGCTTCCCGGCGGGAAGCGCGAAAATCCGTTCGGCCATCGCGCGGACGGCAGCGGCGTCCTTTAGGTAAAGGACGATTAAATTCGCATCGAAGCAGGCCTCTTCAAGATCGCCGACCTCTCCGGGAAGCCCTTTGGGAGTCCGGTTCCAAGCTTTCACCGTTCCGACCCCCGACTCTTTCAGCAGCGAATAAGCCCGCGACCCGATGATCCCCAGCCCCAGTACCGCGATCCTCCGATCGCTCATGGCTCTTCGTCGCGTTGAAGGGCAAGTTCCGCCAGCTTGGTTGCCTGTTTGCTGATTCCCGCAATGGTTTCCTGGGTCACGGGATCCTCCCCCAATGTCATTTCGTTTCGCAGACCGGAAAGAATATCTCGCATGTTCAGGAAGCTCGGGCGCTCCGAGACCCTGGGCTCGAGCCCGCTGACGATCGCCGAATAGTAATCGGCGATGTCTTCCCGCATGATGTGCTTCGACCTCTCGACACTGAATTGCGATTCCACGGCCGCCGACGACACTTGAAGGGCCCGAATCCATCCGCCGAGAGAAATGAGGTGCGCCAAATCGGCATCCCGAAGCGTAACCAGTTCAAGTTCAACGTCTTTTTGAGTGGACGCCAACTCCTTCTTCAACTGGGCAACGTCCTTCTTGCGGGCGCTTTCCAACAAGCTCGCAGCGTGACGATTGACCCTTTCGCCAGCCCCCAAAGCCTTGCCGAAGCGAGTCAACTCAGCTGCCAAGGGCTCGACTTGGCCCAGTTCGCCCGCCTGAACGACGAGGAAACCGTCTGCAATCAGAAATCCGAGTTCCATTGCCAGATCGGCCCGGTTCAGAGGCATGTTTTTAGGGGCGACCCGCTGAAATTTGAGCAGGGGCAATGGAGCCAGCGACTCGAGGGATTCAAAAATCTTGTCGATGGCGGGAGCCGTAAACTCATTGATGGCGAGTTCTTCCCGGACATGTGGGTCGGCGAGGAGATCGGGCGGAATCTCGGGTCTGCCCGTTTCCTGCGCTGAAGCCGGAAGGCTGCCGACCAGAGCACTAAACAGGGGGAGGAGGAGGAGGCGGATCGATCTCACGGAAGAAATCATGCCATCAGATGGTATTCCCCGCAACCGGCAATGCGGGGCAAGCAGGGATCCAGTGGCGATATCCCGGCTTGACTTGTCATCCCGGTCGTGTTGGCCTCCGGCCGTTCGGATTCTTTGGATTTCTGCCGATTGCCGCCCGGAACTCAATTCCGGATCGTTTCTCCTTCTCGAGTTTCTCCACTTCCCCGTCCCATGGATCTGACTTCTCCCCTTTGGTATGTTTCCTACACGGCTGTCTTGATCGGCCTAGCGGGTTTCGGATTTCACCGGCTTTGCATTGTCTACCTTTACCTTCGGCACGCAAGGAACAAGCCGGAGCCGAAAGAATTGTTCAAGGAAGTGCCGCTGGTGACAATTCAGTTGCCTGTTTTCAACGAGATGTACGTGGTGGACCGCCTGCTGGAGTCGGTCGCCCGCATCGACTACCCGCAGGACAAGCTTCAAATTCAGGTGCTCGACGATTCGACCGACGAGACCACCGAAATTTGCCGCCTCGGCGTCGAGCGTCTTCGTGCCCGGGGATTTGATGCGGAAATGATCCACCGCACCGACCGCACCGGTTACAAGGCCGGTGCGCTGGAAAACGGGACCCGCTTCGCCAAGGGGGAATACCTGTTCATCCTCGACGCCGATTTCGTGCCGAATCCGGATGTCCTGGAAAAGACGATCCACTACTTCACCGACGACAAGATCGGCATGATCCAGACCCGGTGGGGCCACCTCAACCGGACGTTCAACGTCCTCACCCGCATCCAGGCGATGTTCCTGGATGGTCACCTCGAACTGGAACAGACCGCCCGCAACCGCAGCGGGCGCTTTTTCACGTTCAACGGCACCGCGGGCATCTGGCGCAAGTCCTGCATCGCCGACGCCGGTGGTTGGGAGCACGACACCCTGACCGAAGACATGGACCTCAGCTACCGGGCCCAGCTCAAGGGCTGGCGCTTTATTTTTCTCAAGGAAGTCGAGACCCCGGCCGAACTTCCGGTCGACATGGATGGCTTCAAGAGCCAGCAGCACCGCTGGACCAAGGGCTCAATCCAAGTCTGCAAGAAAGTACTCCCGGCGATCTGGAAGTCCAAAGTGCCGCTCTATATCAAGCTGGAGGCCACGGCGCACCTGACCTCGAATTTCGCCTACCTGGCGCTGATCTGCCTCTGTTTCCTGATCTATCCGAACCAGAAGGCCGCGCCGGACTTCGGTGACTGGACGACCTACATCATCAATATTCCGATCTTTTTCTTCGCCTCTGTTTCGGTGGTCGTGTTCTACGTCACGGCCCAGAAGGCCCTGCGGCCCGGCTCGTGGTGGAAGGAATTGCCCTACCTGCCTCTGCTGCTCGCCCTCGGCATCGGGATGTCGATCAACAACGCCAAAGCAGTGCTTGAAGCGATCTTCAACCACCAGTCAGGCTTTGTCCGGACGCCGAAATATGGCATCGACCAAAAGCCCAGGGGTGACTGGAAGCGCAGCAGCTACAAGGCCATGAAAACTCTTACCCCGGTGGTCGAGCTGCTCTTCGGGTTCTTTTTCCTCTTCGTGGTCGTCGAGGCGGCGACCGAGGGACGGGTGTCTTCGGCGATTCTTCTGCTTCCCTTTCCTGTCGGATTCTTCTATACGTCACTTTCGTCATTGGCTCGTTTGCTGCCCTCCGGCCGCGTTGCCTTGGACTCCACTGCTGACACCACCAAGGAATCCTAAAAGCACCCACATGATCAGGCGCATCCTGAACTCCACCTTGCTCTTCGCATTGGCGATGCCCGCGACGCTGCTTTTGAGCAGCTGCGGCACCGGGAAGAAAGACACCCGGAACCAGATGGTAGTGAGCGTCCGCGACCAGCGCTTGCTCCTCGTGCACGACGGCAAGCCGGTGAAGGCCTACGTCGTTTCCACCTCGAAATTCGGGATTGGCTCCCGCAACGGCAGCAATCACACCCCGCTCGGCCACCACGAGGTTGCCCGGAAGATCGGCGACGGGGCACCGACCGGGATGGTTTTCAAGAGCCGTCGGCCGACCGGCGAGGTGCTGCGCCCCAATCAGCCGGGACGCGATCCCATCGTCAGCCGTATCCTCTGGCTCAACGGGAAGGAATCCCACAATCGCAATACCTTCGGCCGCTGCGTCTACATCCACGGCACCCCGGAAGAATACCGCCTCGGCACGCCCGCCTCCTATGGATGCATCCGCATGGGGATGAAGGACGTTGTGGATCTTTACAACCGGGTCGGCGAAGGCGCTGAGGTACGAGTGATTCGCGGATCCCTCACTGATACTTGGGCCGGCCAGGAGTATGTCCGGAAGAATTCCAAGGATCCTCTGTCCGGCGTGGCAAAAAGGTAGATTCTCTCGGAGAGACAAGCTTGACAGGGAGCTTTGATTCCCTATTTTGCCGCCCCCGCACGACTCCGGTCGCTTCAACCGTCCAAAATTTTTTCCATCATGGCCAATCACAAGTCCGCCCTCAAGCGCGTCCGCCAGACCAAGGTCCGCACCGAGCGCAACCGCGCCCGCAAGATGACGATCAAGACGCTTCGCAAGAAGACCCTCGCCGCGGTGGCGGCCGCTGACAAACCGGCCGCCGGCCAGTCACTCTCCGAGTTCTCGTCCGCTGTCGACAAAGCCGCGAAGAAGGGGCTGATTCACAAAAACAAGGCCTCGAATCTCAAGAGCAAGGCGGCCAAGGCGCTGGCTTCGATCGCTTGAGCCTAGTTTCGGACGGCAGTTTATTTTCTGAAGCGGCTCCGGGTTCCGGTGCCGCTTCTGCATTTCAAGACCGAGACATGTCCGCTTCATCCAACGAATCCGACTCCCGCGAGGCGAAAGCCGCCCGAATTGCTGCCAACCCCTCCGGCTACAAAGTCTGCGAAGGCTGTGATTCGATCGTGGGTGCCGGGGTGGTCCTCTGCCCGAATTGTCACAGCTACCGCTTCGATCCGACTCCGGAGAGTGTCCGCAAGCAAGCGCTGGCGCTCGGGTCTAGGGAGCAGACCTCGGTCACCGCGGGGGACCTGAGTTAAGATTAATCCCGGGGTGGGTCGGCGGTGGGTGTCTGCGGAATCAAGAGCAATTGATTATTAGTGGTTTCAGCTAAAAATTTGACGGCTTCGCTGTCGCTCAAGAGAAGAAAGCGGGCGGCTTTAAAAATATTTCTCAGATTCCGGGAACAAAATCCTCCTTGCCGGGTTCTCAAACGAGGTTACACAGATCCACCGTAACGATTCCAAACCATTCCAATATCATGAAACTGCTACTGAGCTCATTCTTCGCCGCCTTCCTCTGCACCCCACTGGCTTTCGCCGCCGAGTGCGACAAGTGCAAGGACAAGGAGAAGAAGGAAGAAACCACCCTGGCCGGCAAGTGCAAGGACGGCGAGTGCGACAAGGACAAGGATGAAGATCCTGCCCTCGCTCATTGCGGCAAGTGCAAGAAGGACAAGGAGCACGACGAAGAGGAAGAAGAGAAGAAGGAAGGCACCCTCGCCTGATTTTTCCCGGACTCCGTTCCGATTTTCCAGCCGCCGGTCACCCCGGCGGCTTTTTTGTGTCCCGGCCCCTCGACAGGACCGCAGTCCGCCGCATGGTCGGCCATGCCGAAGCACCACCTCCTCATCGGCGGCTCCTCGGGCATCGGGCTCGCCACCGCCCGGTCCCTGCTCGCCGCCGGCGACCGCCTCACCGCCGCCTGCCGCAATGCCGAGCCGCTCGCCCACCTCGGCGTGCCGGTTTTACCCTTCGATGCCCTCGCGCCCGAGCTCGATCCCGCGGGCCTGCCGGAGGTGCTGGACGGGTTGGTTTATTGCCCCGGCTCGATCCAACTGAAGCCCTTCCACCGGCTGACGCCGGACGATTTTCTCAACGACCTCCGCGTCAACTGCCTCGGCGCGGTCACCGCCATCCAGGCCGCTTTGCCCGCACTTAAGAAGTCCGGCAGCGCGTCGATCGTCCTCTTCTCCACCGTGGCGGTCGCCCAAGGCATGCCTTTCCACGCTTCGATCGCCGCCGCGAAAGGCGCGGTCGAGGGTCTCGCGAAATCGCTCGCCGCGGAGCTCGCCCCCGGCATCCGCGTCAATGTGATCGCCCCCTCGCTGACCGACACCCCGCTCGCCGCGCCGCTGCTGAACAGCGATGCCAAGCGCGAGGCCGCCGCCAAGCGCCACCCGCTCCAGCGCGTCGGCAGCGCGGAGGAGGTGGCAACGTTGGTCGCATTCCTCCTCTCCGATGCCTCGAAGTCGATGTCCGGCCAGATCCTGCGCCCGGACGGCGGCCTGTCCTCGCTCCGCCTTTTCGCATGAAAACCCTCCGCTCCCACGACCTCGCGGCGATGGACCAACGCGTCCGCGTCCAGTTCGCCACCTCGCTGCCCGGCGTGAAACCCGTCTGCCTGGTCGGCACCCGCAACAGCGCCGGGATCGGCAACCTCGCACCTTTCTCCAGCGTGGTCCACCTCGGCTCGAACCCCGCCTTGCTCGGCATGGTCACCCGGCCCGACATGGTCGAGCGCCACACGCTGGCCAATATCATTGAAAGCGGCTGCTGGACGCTCAACCACCTCCATCCCGGCATCGTCGAGGCCGCCCACCAGTGCTCCGCCCGCTACCCGGCCGACGTTTCGGAATTTGACGCCACCGGCCTGAGCGAGCACTGCGAGCCGGACTTTGCCGCGCCCTTCGTCGCCGAGTCGCGCTTCCGCATCGGCCTGGAACTGGCGGAGCTGATCGATATCCCGTCGAACGGCACCAAGCTGATCGTCGGCCGGGTGACGATCGTCCAGGTCGAGGAAAGCCGGCTCCATGCCGATGGCTCGATCCATCTCGAAGGTCTCGACGTCGTGGCCTCCACCGCGCTCGACACCTACTTCGGCATCACCCCGCTGGTCCGCCTGCCTTACGCCAAGGCTTCCCCATGAGCGCCGTCACTCTCGTTTATCCCCACCAGCTTTTCGACCATCATCCGGCGCTGCGCAAAAGTCAGCCGCTGCTCTTGATCGAGGATCCGCTCTACTTCGGCGGCGACCCGCGCTGGCCGCTCGCCGTACATAAGCAGCGGCTCGTTCTGCATCGTGCGTCGATGAAAGCCTGGGCCGCGGGGAAAGCGGAGCTGCGCTACGTCGAAGCACCGGAAGCTGGCATCGGCTCGATCGAATTGTTAGAGCGAGAGCTTCCCGCCGGAGTCCGTCGGATCGAAGTCGCCGATCCCTGCGACGACGTTCTCTCGCGCCGCCTCCGCCGCTTCGCAGACCAGCGCGGGATCGAGCTCGTCGTTCATCCTTCGCCCAACTTCCTCAGCCCGCCGGAGCTGCTCGAAAAGTTCACCGGCCCCGCGCGCAAGCGGCCCTTTATGGCCGATTTCTATAAGGCCCAGCGTCAACGGATGGGAATCCTGCTCGAAAGCGACGGCTCGCCGGTCGGTGGCAAGTGGTCCTTCGACGAGGAAAATCGCCAGCGCTTCCCCGAGGACCAGCTCGCTCCACCGGAGCCGTGCGTCGCGCCCAACGACCACGTCCGCGAGGCGCTGGCCTACGTCGAGCGGCGCTTTCCCGGCAATCCCGGCCGCGCGGAGGGCTTCCACTATCCGGTCACCCGCGCCGATGCCATGGAATGGCTCGACCGCTTTCTTGACCAACGTTTCCACGACTTCGGAGCCTACGAGGACGCGCTCTCGCGGAATCACCGCGTGCTCTTCCACTCCGTGCTCACGCCCGCCCTGAACATCGGGCTGCTCGACCCGCAGGAAATCGTCGACCGCGCGCTCGCCCGCGCCGGCAAGGTGCCGATGAATTCGCTCGAAGGCTTCGTCCGCCAGATCATCGGCTGGCGCGAGTTCATGGCCGGCATCTACCGCCACCGCGGCGGTGCGATCCGGACGCGGAACTACTGGAATCATACGAGAAAGATGCCGCGCGCCTTCTACGACGGCACCACCGGCATCCCGCCGGTCGACGACGCCATCCGCCGCGCCCTCAATCACGGTTACTGCCACCACATCGAGCGGCTGATGGTGCTGGGGAACATCATGGTCCTCTGCCGCATCGATCCCGACGAGGTGTATCGCTGGTTCATGGAGCTCTTCGTCGACGCCTACGACTGGGTCATGGTGCCGAACGTTTACGGCATGTCGCAGTTCGCCGACGGCGGAACCTTCACCACCAAACCGTACATCAGCGGGTCGAACTACATCCGGAAGATGTCTTACTACCCGAAGGGCGACTGGTGCGAAGTGTGGGACGGTTTGTTCTGGTCGTTCATCGGCGACCATCTCGATTTCTTCGGCGGGAATCCGCGGCTGTCGATGATGGCCCGCAACTGGGAGAAAATGCCCGCCGCCAAACAGGAAGGCCATCGCGCGAATGCCGACGCCTTCCTCGCGCGGCTCGACCGCTGAACCTAACAACCGAGTTGAGAGTCTATGGTTGATTGCTGATAGTTCAGAATGAGACGCTTGTGCCGAATCCTTGGCTCACCCGTGGAATGAGGCGAAACCTCGACGTAAAGGCCTCTGGATTAACTATCAACCATCAACTCTCAACGTAAGCGGTCAACAGAACCCCTCCAGTGGTTCGCCGCCCGATTCCGGTTGGATCGCTGCCCATGGAAACGCATTCCGATTCTTCCGCCGGCACCATCATCAAGAGCGACCGCGTCGGCCGCACCCGTTACTCCCGTCAGTACAAAAGGTCCTCGACGCCTTCGAGTCCAGCAGCCTCAGCGCGCCGACCTTCGCCAGTCAGTGCGGCGTCAAGTATGCCACAACGGCAACCTCAAGGTCCACGTCGCGCTGGAGCCCTGCGACATGCGCAAGAAAATGCGGGCTAGCTGCGCAGCAGCCCGAGGAGATAGCGGATTTCATCGTCTACCTGCGCCTCGTCCGTGACGGTGCGGCGGATTTCATCGCGGAGGGTGACGCCGAATTCCCGGCGGAGGTCGAGAGCGGCTTGTTTCACGGCGCTTTCGCTCATGGCGAGAGCGGCGGCGATTTCCTGATACTTTGCGGTGTCCCCGCCGCTAAGCAGCCCCTGTAATTGCAGGAACACGGGTTCGCGTCCGCGGGATTTAAGGCGGGCTTGAAGGGTGGTGAGTGCGTTGTCATAAACCGCCCGCGCCCAGTGGCGGTCGAAGGCCTCTTCAGGCGAGGCGTCGCTTGCGATGGGCATGACTCCGGCGGCTTCCAGTTCGTGGAGGGCGAAAGATTGCTGGGCACCGCCGCGCTTTTGGGCGGTGGCGGTGCGGTGTTGATCCGTGCGCCAGTGCTGGAGGGCGGTAAGGAGGAAGGATCGGAAGAGGCCGTTGCCGGATTCAATGCGCCGCAGGAAGGCTTTGCTGAGCAGATGGGCGAAGAATCCCTGAACGTCGTCAGCGGCAGAATGGTGGTCGGCCCCGCGGCGGCGCAGGAAGGCGTAAAGCGGCTGCCAGTAAGCGCAGGCGAGGCGCTCCCAGCCGGCGAGGGATTGCGAGGGCGCGTCGCCCTGCGCCTGATGCAGCATAGACCATGCGGTGACGGGGAAAGCACCGCCGCCAGCCATACCGGAATTGGATTGGGGCGTGGAGTTTTCGTTAGGCTGACTCAAGCGCGATGAGTGAGCCAAAGGCGGCCTTTCTGCAAGCCACGAATGGGTTTTCGCCCAGCCAGTTAGGAGGTTACCCGGATTTTGCAGGATTTCAACTGACACATGGCGGAAAACTTCGTGAATGGGAGTAGTATGCCCTCTAACTACGGTTCACTTTGTCCCGAATGCGGCGCGCCGCTGGAGGCGGACGGCGTGTGCCTTGCCTGTATGTTTGGCGAGGCGCTGGCGGCAAAGGATGTTGCGGGAGAAATGGAAGAGGCGGACAGCCGGTTCGGGATTTTTGCATCGCAGGTGGCAGGGCATTTTGGGAAATATATCCTGCGGCGAAGGCTGGGCGCGGGTGGCATGGGTGTGATCTGGGAGGCAGAGGACACGGCGGTGCAGCGCGTGGTGGCGCTGAAGATGATCCGCGGGTTCGTCTTTGCCACGGAGCAGGATAAGCTGCGATTCCGCACCGAGGCGCAGGCGGTGGCGCAACTGGATCATCCGCACATCGTGCCCGTGTATGAAGTGGGCGAGGTGGAGGGGCAGCCGTTTTTCACCATGAAGCTGCTGGAAGGCGACGCGCTTTCGGAGCGGCTCAAGGCGGGCTCTCTCGGGGCGAAGGCCGCGGCGGGCATCATGGAAAAGCTGGCGCGTGCAGTGCAGCACGCCCATGAGCGAGGCGTGCTGCACCGCGACCTGAAGCCGGGCAACGTCCTCTTCGACCGCGCAGGTGAGCCGTTTCTTACGGACTTCGGGCTGGCGAAACTAGTGGACTCGGAACAGGGCCTGACGCTTTCCCACATACAGGTTGGCACACCCCAATACATGTCGCCGGAACAGGCGCGGGGCCACGCGCGCGATGTGACGACGGCGAGCGATGTGTGGGCGCTGGGCGCGATGCTCTATCAGATGCTCACGGGGCAGCTGCCTTTCCCAGGCCAGACGCCGGCGGAGATTTTCAGCCATATCGCGCACCATGAACCGGTGTCGCTGCGCACGCTGGCGGCATCGGCGGACAGCGATCTGGA
>JAYTLR010000134.1:0-9620 GCA_043729195.1 Akkermansia sp. | reverse complement strand
CACTCCTTCCCCCCCCCCGGCCGGTCCCCTTCGCGATCGCCGAATCCCCCCAGGTGCCGACGGACTTTCCGTGTACTGGACCGCGGACTTCAGTCCGCTCGAAATCAACGGACGCTCCACTCGCGGCGCTCTGTCCAAAGCGACTCAAGCGGACTAAAGTCCGCGGTCCAGTAGCCGACTCCAATCCACCCGCTGTCCCCCACTCACGGCCGGAACACAAAACTCAAATCCGTCGTCGCCACCAGCTCTTCCGCCCGCATCCGCCGCGGCGTATCCTTGCCGGTCCAGCTCTCAAGGAACAGGAACTCCTTCCGCCCGGCGTGGTAGCCGACGATCACCGACGCATGCATCGGCGCATCCTCCCCCGGCCATGAAGCCCGTTCCGCCGGTGCCGCGGGATCCGGCAAGGTCGCCGACGGATCCTTCGAAAACTCCCGCATGAACCCGCTGTGCAGCGTGTTCCGCTCGTAGGAAAAACGCCGCCACACGATCACCGGAAAACCTTTCGACAGCGACCGCATTGCCGCCGAAGGATCGAACTTCACCGATCGATCCAAGCCCAGCCCCGCCTCCGCCGCCACCGAATGATAGACCTTCAGCAGGTTCGCCCCGTCGGCCCGGCCGGTATTCTGGAATCCGCACGCGACCGCCAGCCAGTCCTCGTCGAGATGCAGCCCGAAATGCCGTGCTGTCATCGCCAGGCTGTTGAGCCCGCAGTAGGGACGATAACCTTGCGGGATCGGCGTCAGGCTCGGCAGGTGTACGGTGCCGTCGGCCTCGCGTCGCACGGTCGCCGCCAGCTTGACCAATTTTTCTCGCGCCGGCAGCACAGCCACCGCCGGGTCGAGCCACTGGTCGGATTCCGACATGGAAATCGTCACGCGCAGCAAGCGGTTCTCGCCCGCTAACAAACGCACCTTGACCCGACCCTTCTCCCATTCCTCCACCGGCGTCCGCAGCCCGCGGGTCCTGCCGATCTCTCCTTCCTCCGCTTCCGTGTCCCCGCAGGCCCGGGAAATCGCCGAGCGGAGGTCCGCCCGCGCATCGGTGTAGAGCTTCGTGAACTCCGCCTGCTTCGTCGCAAGCCGCTCCCCGACTTCCTTCCGCGCTTCCCGCGGGCTCAATCCCTCCGGCAGCTTCTCGTTGAAATAGCCGAAGTAGGAACCCGCATCGACAAAGGTCGCCTCCAGCGACTCCAGCTTGCCTTCCCGCCTCACCGCTCGCAGCAGCATCACATCCAGCCCGAACAATTTCGGCCGCGCCTTCAAATGCGCCACCGCCGCCGTCGCGATCTGCGCCTCGTCGTTCCAATCCCCCGGCAGCTCGACCGACCCGTCCCACATGCCGCCGGCGAGCAAGGTGTCGGTCAGGTCCTCGCCGTTCAAGGAACTGTCCGCCTCGGCGATCGGCCCGATGATCGAATTCGGCAGGGCCATCGCGCTGCCGGAAAGCGCGAGCGCGAAGATCACCGGGGAAAAAATCCGCTGCATCCGTCACCGATAGCCCGATACCGCCGATTTCCAAGCTCCGAAACCTGAGACATGGCGCAGCATTACGCCGGAATGCCGCTGTCACGGTCGCGTCATTTTGGATTACGACGGCACGACGTCGCTTTGGCTTGGGGTGAGCTCCGCCCATCCCGTCCACCGCGGATCAGCCGGAAAGGCGATCCGTGGCCAGCAGAGCAAGGTGCCCGCGCACCAAGCCAAAGCTGCGTCGTGCCGCAGCACTCCAAAAGATCACCCGTCCGACCTGGCGAGCTGGCAAGCGGCACCCATTAACCAAGAGCGCCAATGCGCGCCGTCTCTTCGTCCAGTCCGTCCTTAAAGGCATCGGGCTGCAGCCGGGACTACTTTTATCGGGGCTCCACTTCGTTCGACGGGAGCGCTTCATTCCGAAATCGCCTTGGCGCCACCCCTACCTCCCCCGCCGCGAACTCAAACTCCACCTCTGCCACCGTCTCCTTTCCTCCCGCTTCAACCAGCCGCGTCATCCGCAGCGTCTTCTGCGTCTCCCGCCCCCAATTGCTGTGCACCGCGATCCGGAACGTCGTGTCGGTCTTGCAGGAAATCCTCACCGCATAGGTCCCCGGCACCGCCCGCCGGATCATGTATTCGGCCACCCCTCCGCCGACCGTCAGCCGCCCGCCGGTCGGACTCGCGCCGGCAAACCGCAGCGGGTGTCCGGTCGAGTCCACGATCTCCACGTCCGGCACTTCGTCCGGAAACTGGCTGATCACCGTGATCCGCAGGTCGGAACTCAAGTCCGCAGCGAACGAACCTAACAGCGGATGCTTCACCGCTCCGAGCCCGTTCATCTCCGTCAGCGCGATCTCCTCGAAGGCCCCGGCCGACTGCCGCTCAATCCCCGCCGCGATCAATCCTGCCGCGCGCTCCGGATCCTTCTCCAACTCCGCCCGCACGAACGACACCGAACAGCCGCCCTGCTCCGGCGAAATCGACAGCAGTACCCGCTCCGCCTCCGCCGGCTTGCCGAATTCCATCAACCAGAACGCCAGCGCCCGCCGCGACGCCCCGCTGCCTTCGCCCCGCTCGGCGAGGGTCGACAGCACCCGCATCGCCAGCGCGTCCTGCCCCGCCGCGAACAAGCGCCGCGCGACCTCGACGTAAAAACGCAGCGGCCGCAACTGCCCGCCCTTCATTTCAAGATACGCCTTCAACGGATCGCCGCCCGCTTTCAAGGCCGCCTCGAAGCCCGCCAGATCCGGCATCCCCGCCTCCGCCGGATCGACCACCCGGATCGCCCCGGCCGCCGCCCGCCGCTCCTTGCCGCCATCCGCCGAGCCCCCGGCGCTTCCATCTTCACCGATCCACACGTCTGCCGACCGGATCACCGCCGGTCCGTCGGCTGGGGCCGCTGCGAATCCATCCGCGAAGGGATCGTCGCCGCCCTCGGAGTCATACCAGTCGTTCTCCACCACCAGCAGGTCGCCCGGCCTCAGATCGATGTCCATGAACTGCTTGCTCGCCGTGCTGTAAACCGTCTTGCCCGCATTCCGGTAAAGCGCCACCTGCCCGAGTTCCCCGCCTAACAGTCGCCCGCCCGCCTTGGCCACCGCCTCGCGCAAGGTCAGCGGCCCCTCCGACCGCACCTGCCCCGGCTCCACCACCAAGCCCCGCACCGAGACCACCAGCGGCTTGCCCGGTTGCGGCGGCGCGACCGGTGTCTTGGCAAGCTGCGGCCCCTCGTCCTCCAGCGCCTCGACCTCCTTCTTCCACGCCTCGTAAGCCTTCGCATCCGGCAGCGTCCGCCGCCGCTCGATCAAGGCCAGCACCCGCTCCTGCCAGCCCGCCACCTTGCCGAATGCCGCCGCATCGAGTTCCTCCGGCTTAAACACCTTCTCCATCGCCCGCTTCCAGATCGCCACCTGCTTGAGCCGCGGCCGCAGCACGTAATCGCGATCCGGAAAGGATCGCTCATACCAACTCAGCCGCGAGCGCCACACCGATGTTAGATTCTCGCGAACTCCCTGCCGCTTCGCCACCAACGCCTCGTCGTATCTCACCCGCAAGTCGGGCTCCGGCGGTGGAATTTCATACCGCACATGATCTTCGAAGCGCTCCAGCACGATCAGCGAGGTCTCGTCGCTCACCAGCCCGTGCTCGATGCAGTGCGCGGTGATCTTCCCCGCATCCCGCTCCGGCCCGCGCTCCAGCTCTAACAACCTCCGCTGCGCCCACAGCCGCCGCAGCACCCCGGGCTCCTGCATGACCGCGCCATACGCCACCGTCCGCCGCAGCTTCACTTCCGTGCCCACCCCGTAGGCGATCTCCACCTGACCCGCCCCCGCCGCGTTCAAGCTCCCGCTCACTCGCAGCGCCTGACCCGGAAGCCGCTCGCCGCTTTCGATCTGGAAATCCCTCACGCCCTCGCCGCTCACCCCCACCACCCGGAACGGCAGCACCAGCATTTTCCGCAAGGCCGCCGCCGTCTCCATCCGATCAACCTCCACCTCGATCCCGCCCGAGCGCTCCATCCACTCGCGCAGCGACGCCGCCAGCTCCCCCGTGCCGCGCTTCAGCACCAGCAGCGGCCGCTCGATCAAGCCGGTCGTCCGCCCCAGCGTCGCCACCCCGTCGCCGCAATAGATCGCCGCATCCGCCTCCCGCGCCCCGACCGCCAGCCCGTCGAGCGAGGTCCCACCGTCGTAATCCACCGTCTCTAACAAACGCCGCACCGCGCTCCAATCCCCGCCGCGCACCTCGTGCGTGCCGCCGTCCCCGATCCCGTCGCGCAGCCATTTCAGCACCACCTTCACCTCGCCCTGCTCGCGGAACCATGCATCTAACAAACGGAAGGACGCCCCCGGGTCCCGCCCCGCGCCCGACTCCGAAGCATCCCAGAACAGCAGCAGCGACCGCACCGCCGGCCGCCTCACCTCCGGCATCGGCGGAAACACGTCGCTCAGCAGGAAAACCGGCGTCTTTCCGCCCTCCACCACCAGCTCCGGCCCGGCGGGCAGCGGCAGCTTGAGTTCCAGTTCGCCCGCCAGCCGCAGCGCCTTCGCCACGCAGCTCCGCTTGCCGTTCGACGGGTCAGTCGCGAACGCCAGCGGTGCCTCGCCGTTCAGCACCAGTTCGCCGGCACCCGCCCCGCCGATCTCGAAGCGGAACTCCTTCAGCAAGCCCTCGAACTGCAAAGGCACCCGGTAGCGGAAGCCGCCGGCCTCCTGCCGCAGCGTCTCCACGTAGCCGATCCGCAAGCGTTTGGTCCCCGAGGCCGGCACCGGGAAGACCCGCGTCCGATAAACATTCCCCGCCTCGCGCTCGACGATGCCGGGATCGATCATCTGCCGCTTGATCGACTCGTAGGCGACCTTCGCCCGCTCCTTCTCCACCGCGACCGCCTCGCGCAGCGCGCCGTTCACCTCCAGCGCGTAGCTGGAAACCGTCGCCCCCGCCGGCAGCGGCAGCACGAACTCGCCCTCGACCATCCGCGCCGTCGGATTGCGGAACATCAGTTCCATCTCCGTGCTCACCACGCTCCCCGTCACTTGCACCTTCACCGACGCCTCCTCGATCTCCAATATCGTCTGCGTCCCCGCCACCGTCATCCGCGGCCCCTGGGCGTGGCTGGCAAGCATCGCCGCGAACCAGATCAACATGACCGCCAGCGCCTTCATTTTACCTCGGAGCTTGGCAGAACGTCGGCGCAGACAAAGACCATCATCCGCGTCGTCACCGCAGGCACCGCCACCGGTTTCGGGTTGAAGACCTGCCACAACTCGAACACGCCGTCGGCCAAGGTGATCGAATTCAAAAACCGCTTCGAATCATACACCGGCATCCGTATCGAAGCATCGCCCCACTCGTCACGGAACTCCGTCCAAGTGGTCAGACTCGCCCGGTCGACCATGTCCAGCAACAGCCTGAGATCAACCATCTTCCCGCCCGGATCGACCGTCGGTTCGACCTCCAGGGTGACGCCGGTATTTCGGGTTTCGAAGTCACCGAAAAACGCGGGATCAAAGGCCCTCGTGTATCGGTAGGAAAAGGTCCCCTCACCAAGAGGTGTGCTTGGCAGGGCACTGCCCACGCCCGAGGCGTCAGGCTCCGTCGGATAGAGCATCTCCGCAATCGACTCCACCGACGCATTCTCCCCGCTCCGCACCGTCAGCACATTCGTCTCCACGATCTCCGCCCCTCCCGCCAAGACCAGCTTCACCGCCTCGTCGTGAAGTTGCCATCCCTTCATCGGAGCCCCGCCGGTCCACTTCATCACCTGCGCATGCGGCACCTCGATCACCCGCAGCGTCACCCGGACCTGCTGCGCCGCCGCTCCTGTCGCCAGGAGCGCGAAAACCAGCATCGTCGTGAGTGCGGGAAATCTCATGTCCGTAATCGATTCAGCGACCCAACGTCAACACGTCGCAGCGGACGAAGATCAACAGCTTGCGCTTGAAGTCCGGAAAGCCGTTCTCCCCCTTTGGTGAAAGCGCCGCCACCATCAGCGGCTGGCCGGCGACCAAGGTTACCGCCGTGTTAAGCCGAAGGCTGTACATCGTCGGCATCCGGATTGAAGCGTCTCCATACTGGCCCTTCCACTCCGCCCATGTCTCGTTGCCCACATGATACACGATCTCCGGGCTCAGCCGCAGGTCGATGATCTTCCCGTCCGCCCCCACCGTCGGCTCGATCTCCAGGGTCGATCCCAGATTCCGCGTCTCGAACGAAGTCGGCGTCGGCCCGGTCGCGTGGTCGCGGCCATCCGACTTCACTTTCTCGCCGCTGGCCGTGGTGTGGATCTCGAGCGGCATTTCCGAGGGCTCGTACTCGGTCGGATAGATGAACTCCTTGAGCGACTCCGCCTGCGACCTCTCCCCGCTCCGCCCGGTGCACAGCATCGTCTCGACCACCGTCGCCTTCTGCTCGTCGACCATCGTCTGCACCTGCTTGCGCAGTTCCGTGTCGTTCGCGCCCTTCCGCGGCTCCAGCAGCAGCTTGGTCAGCGTCTCATGCGCCATCTCGACGAACTCGACCTGCACCCGCACCAACCGCGGCCCCTCGACCTGCTCGCCCAGCGGATCGAACTCCGGCGTCGGCTCCTGCGCCATCAATCCCGACGCCAGCGTCACGCCCAAGCCCGCCACCAGCCCTCGAAAAGCCCTTTTTGTCATGTTGCGAGTTGAGCGAATGGAATGTGCCGGTCAAGGATCTTCACGTCCGGCCATCATCAGCGCTCCTCCCCTGCCAGGTCCAACTGATGGACTTCCCGCAACGGCAGGACAGTGATCCGGTCGCTGAGCGGATAGCGCAGCGTGCCCGGGTAAACCACCCACAGGTGATCCAGCTTCAGGTCTTCCAGTGCGACATGCATCGACTTCGTGGTCCCCGGCGCATCGGAGCACTTGAATTCAAAGCCCCAGCGCTTGCCCCGCCGTGGCAGGAAGAGATCCAATTCCGCCCCGCGCTGGGTCCCGTAAAAGTAAGCTTCCCGCCCGCCGTGCGCGATCAGCGTCTGTTCCAGCGCGAAGCCTTCCCAACTCGCGCCGTAACGCGGATGACTCCGCAACTCCAGCATCTCCCCGATACCCAGCAGATGATGCAGTACGCCGCTGTCGCGCAGATAGATCTTGGGCGATTTCACCAGGCGCTTGCCGAGGTTCTCGAACCACGGTGGCAGCACGCGCAGCATGAAGGTGCCCTCCAGGAGATCGCGGTAATGATTAACGGCCGTCACGCTCACGTCCATCGAGCGGGCCAGCTCCGCGGCGTTCCAGGTCTGGCCGTGGAAATGCGCCAGCATCCGCCAGAAGCGACCGAGCGCGGCCGGTGATACTTTCGAACCCAACCCGGGAATGTCCCGCTCCAGAAAGGTGCGGGTGAAGTTCTCCATCCATCGTTCCCACGCGTCGCGACCCGCCGCGAGATAGGCGCGGGGAAAACCACCTCGCAACCACAGATGGTCATGATTCCCGGCCCCCGCCTCCCCGAGCCCGAAGCCGGCCACATCGACGAACTGGATTCGTCCCGCCAGCGATTCGGACACTCCCTTTACCAAATCCCAGGACGCGCTTCCGAGCAGCAGGAAGACCGCCGTGCGCTGGCGGTCGTCGCACAGCGGACGCAGCAGGGTGAACAGCTCCGGCATGCGCTGCACCTCGTCAAGGATCACCAATCCTTCCTGGGCGGCGAGAAGCATCTCCGGGGTCGAGCGCAAGGCCTCCCGCGCTGCCGATCGCTCCAGATCGAATACCACGGTCGGCCCGGACCACTCCCGCGCGATCTGCTCTGCCAAGCTGGTTTTCCCCACCTGCCGGGCACCCAGAAGTGCCACTGCCGGGGACTCCACCAAGCGAATTTGAACCACCTCCAAAAGCCCTGATCGCGTTATTAATTGTTGCATTTCTTACTTTTAAAATACGATTTACAACAATTATCAGGATTTTCCCGGCAGGCCAGAGAAATCATCACGGCGTCTCTTTCCCTGCCACCCAACCCTTGCCCGCCGCCCTCCCAGCGTTTACAGCCTCCGCCATGCACGGCTTCGCCTACCGCCACGGCTCGCTCCATTGCGAGGATGTCAATCTCCAGGACCTCGCCGCCGAACACGGCACCCCCCTCTACGTCTACTCCGCCAACACCATCCGCGACCACTACCGCCGGCTCGACCAGGCCCTCGGCTCGATCGACCACGAGGTGGCCTACGCGGTGAAGGCGAACTCCAATCTCTCCGTCCTCCGCCTGCTTGCCGCGGAACACGCCGGCTTCGACATCGTCTCCGGCGGCGAGCTGTTCCGCGTGATCAAGGCCGGCGGCGATCCCGCCAAGTGCACCTTCGCCGGCGTCGGCAAGACCCGCGCGGAAATCGAATACGCCCTGAAGCAGGGCATCTACTCCTTCAACGTCGAGAGCGAGGAAGAACTCCGCTACCTCAACGAGGTCGCCGCCGACCTCGGCGTGATCGCCCCCGCCGCGGTCCGCGTGAACCCGAACGTCGACGCCAAGACCCACAAGTACATCTCGACCGGCAAGTCGGAGAACAAGTTCGGCGTCGACTTCGGCGCCATCCCCGATCTCTACGCCCGCGCCGCCAAGGAGCTCGCCCACGTGAAACTGCGCGGCTTGCAGATGCACATCGGCTCCCAGCTCACCTCGATCCAGCCCTTCATCGAAGCCGTCGAAAAGGTCGCGCCGCTCGCCATCCACCTCAAGGTCACCCACGGCATCGAGTTCTGGTCGATCGGCGGCGGCATCGGCATCGTGTACCACGACTCCCTCGACTCCGGCACCCCCGCCTGGTGGGCCGCCAAGCCCGAAGCCGAGCGCCCGCTGACCATCGCCGAATACGGCGAAGCCCTGGTCCCGCGCCTCCAAAATCTCGGCCTCAAGATTCTCCTGGAACCCGGCCGCTACATCGTCGGCAACGCCGGCGTGCTGCTGACCAAGTGCCTCTACGAAAAGCGCGGCAAGGCGAAGACCTTCAAGATCGTCGACGCCGGCATGAACGACCTGATCCGCCCCGCCCTCTACGAAGGCCACCACGAGATCGCCCCGCTCCAGCAGCCGACCGGCGAAATGCGCAAGGTCGACGTCGTCGGCCCGATCTGTGAAAGCGGCGACTTCTTCTGCCAGGACCGCGACTTGCCCGACTTCCAGCCCGGCGAGACCGTCGCCCTGCTCAGCGCCGGTGCCTACGGCTTCGTCATGGCGTCCAACTACAACTCCCGCCCGCTCCCCGCCGAGATCCTCGTCGATGGAAGTACGGCGCGCGTCGTACGTCAGCGGCAGACACTCGACGACCTGATCGCCGGCGAGGCGTGAAACTCTATCTCCAGCTTCACCTCCTGATCTTCCTGCTGGCGACGACGGCGGTGCTCGGCCACCTCATCTCGCTGCCCGCAGCCGGACTGGTCGCTTGGCGGACCGGCATCGCCTCGCTGGCCGCCGCTGCCTGGGTGCTGGCCGCCCGCCGCCAGTCGATCTGGCCCGGCCGACGCCGCGCCGCCGCGTTTTTCGGTATCGGCCTGATCATCGGCCTCCACTGGCTGTGCTTTTTCGGCGCGATCCAACTGGCGAACATCTCGATCTGCCTCGCCGGCATGGCGACCATTTCGTTCTTCACCGCCTTCACCGAACCGCTGCT
Source organism: Akkermansia sp. (assembly GCA_043729195.1). Classification (GTDB taxonomy): domain Bacteria; phylum Verrucomicrobiota; class Verrucomicrobiia; order Verrucomicrobiales; family Akkermansiaceae; genus Haloferula. The sequence goes on along the minus strand of JAYTLR010000134.1, from coordinate 14 downwards.
GGAAAAGCGCCGCG
>JAYTLR010000133.1:0-13510 GCA_043729195.1 Akkermansia sp. | reverse complement strand
AAACTCGGCATCTTCACCGCCCCCCACGGCCTGTCCTTCGACAAGGACGGCAACCTCTACGTCCAGGATTGGAACAAGTCCGGCCGCGTCACGAAACTGACCAAGCTTTGAGCCCTGGACAGGCCTACGGCTGGCACCCCTCCGGGGAGCCCGATCCTGCGATAACGAGTTCCGGGGGTAGTCGCTCCGCTCGACCCCCGGCTACCCTTGCTGTGATCCCTCCCGGGATCGAAGAGCCACCGACTCACCGACTCACCGACTCACCGACTCACCGTCACCACCGGCCCACCTCCTCAAACCCGATACTCCACCGCCCCCTTCTCATCAAATTTCAGCTTCCCGGCTTTCCGCAGCTCCTCGACCACCGCCCCGCCTTGCTCGTCGGTCGCATTCTTCCCCAACGAGCTTTTCGCATGGCTCACCAGCGTCGCCCGCTCTTTGCCAAATTTGAGGTGGTGACACAACCTTCCGGAGTCGACGCATCGAGGACCGATCCCGGGGGGGGAAAGCCCAGGTAGCCATCCGTGTGCCGTATCCCGAAGTTGAAGGACACGGCCATACCGGGACACTCCAACACGTAAGTGAGGGTGTAGCGCTCTTGCAGTATCGCGCCCGAAAACAGCATCGCCGGACCCAGTGACACCAGATCGAGCCCGATCCGCGATCCGGTGAGGCGCGCGATCCAGCTTGGCACCGGCCGCGCGCTGAGTTGACAGGGCATCAGATTCGAATCCCGGATCCCCTCCAACAGCATTCCCGGATGGAGGGACCCCGCGAAGGGGATCGGGCATGTCACGAAATTGTCACGGGCAGCCGAGGGCGGGCAATTTCCTTCGCTGCGCTTTTCGGATACGCTTTACCCTCGCGGATTGCACGCCACTCGGGGATTATCAACCACTGTGCAGTTCATTCATCTTGCCCTCGTTATGAAACGCTCCAATCTCGGTTAGACGCTCGTCGCGCTGATGATCGTTCCGCCTCCCGCCGCTGAATCGCTCCAACGCTGCGTCGCGCCAATCCCCGGTCGGGGCGGCCGGCCATCATGGAAACCGACGCCCGCAAGCAAGACCGATTATCGCAAACCGATTTCCCTCCCATGAAGCCCCTCCTCCGCGAGCCGCTGCTGCATTTCGCTCTCATCGGCGCGCTGATCTTCGGCGTGAATGCCTGGCGCGACCGCGGCCGGCCCGCCGCCGACAAGGGCTTGCCGGAGATCGAGGTCGGTGCCGGCACGATCGCCTGGCTCGGCGAGGGCTTCGCCAAACAATGGCACCGCGCGCCGGATGCCCGCGAACTCCGCGGACTGGTCGACGACCACGTCCGCGAGGAAATCCTCTACCGCGAGGCGCTCGCGATGGGCCTCGACCGCAACGACACGATCGTCCGCCGCCGGATGGCGCAGAAGGTCCAGTTCCTCGGCGAGGACATCGCCGCCGCCGCCACCCCGGAAGAAACCGCCCTGCGCGGCTATTTCGAAGAGAACGCCGCCCGCTACGCCCGGCCCGGCCGCATCAGCTTCCGCCACGTTTACTTCAGCAAGGACCGCCGCGGCGCGGCCCTCGCGGCCGATGCCCGCGAAGCCCTTGCCGCCCTCGCGCAAGGCGCTGACGAGACCACCGTGGGCGATCCGTTCCTCGGCGAGTTCGAATTCATTTCCGCCGATGAAACCCGGCTCGCCAGCGCGCTCGGCGGAGAGTTCGCGAAGCAAGTGATCGCCCTGCCCGACGGCCCGTGGCAAGGCCCGGTCACCTCGACTTACGGCCTCCACCTCGTCCTTGTCACCGGCCGCGAGCAGGCCCGGCCGGTCGCTTTCGAAATGGTGCGCGATGCCGTCGCGCGCGACTTCGCCGAAGACCGGCGCCTCGCCGCCAACCGCGACTTTCTCGATCAACTCAAGGCGCGCTACCGCATCCAGGTCAACGAGGCCGCGCTCGAAGCCGCCGCCAAGGACTCCACCGAAACGGCCACCCGATGAAACTCCTGCCCGTCATCCTGCTGTGGATCCTGGCGGGCTTCGCCGCCCGGGCCCACGAGGTGCGCCCGGCCTTTCTCGAACTCACCGAGCGCGCGCCCGGCGAGTTCGATGTCCTGTGGAAAGTCCCCGCCCTCGGCGGCGCCCCTATCGCTGGCGAGGAACTGCCCCACGCCGACCCGCCGCCTCCCACCCCGGCCGCGGCCGCATCGAGCTTCATGCCCTGCGGCTGCCCGGCCCCCACCACCGCCCAACTCGCCAGCGGCGTCCTGCCGATCCATCCCTCGTTGCCGCGCGACGCCCGGGTCATCGTCCCGCCCGTCACCGAGCGGCCCTACGGCGCGCAAGTCCGCCGCTGGACCATCGCCACCGGCCCCCGCGGGCTGGATGGCTGGCAAGTCGCCGTCCACGGGCTCGAAGCGACCATGATCGACGTGCTGGTCCGCGTCTCATTCCTCGACGGCCGTGTCGCCTCCCGCCTGCTGCGACCCGACTCGCCCTCTTTCGTCTTCGGCCCCGACAGCACCGGTCCCGCCGCCGCCGGCTACTTCACGCTCGGGGTGGAGCACATCCTGTTAGGGATCGACCACCTGCTCTTCGTCCTTGCCCTGCTGCTGATCGTCCGCGGCCCCGGCCTGTTGGTGAAAACCATCACCGCCTTCACGATCGCCCACAGCATCACCCTGGCCCTCGCCACGCTCGGTCACGTGACTTTGCCCGCGGCACCGGTCGAGGCGGTCATCGCGCTGAGCATCGTCTTTGTCGCGGCGGAGATCATCCGCTCGAAGCGCGGGCAAACCGGCATCACCGAGCGCTCGCCGTGGCTGGTCGCGTTCGTCTTCGGACTGCTGCACGGCTTCGGCTTCGCCGGAGCTCTGGGCGAGGTCGGCCTACCGCAGAATGACATCCCGCTGGCCTTGCTGCTTTTCAACGTCGGCGTGGAAGCCGGCCAACTTGCTTTTGTCGCCATCGTGCTGGTGCTTACCGCACCGGTCCGCCGCCCGTCCGTCCAGCTCCCGCGCTGGGTCACTCTCGCACCTCCCTACGCCATCGGTGGCGTGGCGATGTTCTGGGTAATCGAGCGCGTTTCACTTCTCTGAATTCCGGCCCCTCCAGACATATCATGAAAACTACCGTCACCACCGCACTCGCCGCTTGCGGCCTGTCGCTCATGCCCCTCGCCGCGCAAGACGCCGGCACCCTTGACAATGACAAAGCCGGAGAGGCGTTCAAAAAGCGCCCCTATTCGCCTTACGCGGATCGCAAATTCCCGATGAAGCCGCTCTTCGGCGACACGCATTTGCACACCGGTTTCTCGCTGGATGCCGGTGCCTTCGGTTGCCGCCTGACTCCGCGCGACGCGTATCGTTTCGCCCGTGGCGAGCAGGTCATGGCCTCCAGCGGCCAGCCCGCGAAGCTTTCGCGGCCGCTCGATTTCCTCGTCGTCGCGGATCACTCGGACAACATGGGCTTCATCACCGATATGATCGCCGGCAAGCCCGAGCTGCTCAAAGACCCGACGGGGCGCCGGTGGTATGACATGATCCAGTCCGGCAAGGGCAACGCGGCGGCGCTTGAAATCATCGGCAAGTTTTCCCAAGGCCAGTTCCCAAAGGCACTGGAATATGCCCCCGGCACCAAAGGCTACAAAGGAGCGTGGCAGGAGACCATCGACGCGGCCGAGGCCTACAACGATCCCGGTCGCTTCACCGCGTTCATCGGCTACGAGTGGACCTCCCTCGACAAGGGCAACAACCTCCATCGCAACGTCATTTTCCGCGACAACGCCGACCTTGCCAGCCAGGTCGAGCCGATGACTTGCACGCCGCCGCTCGGTAGCACCAACCCCATCGACCTCTGGAAATGGATGGACGCCTACGAAAAGAAAACCGGCGGCAACGTTCTCGCCCTCGCCCACAACGGCAACCTGAGCAACGGCGAGATGTTTCCGATCGTCGAGGCCTTCGGCAAGGCCATCGACAAGGAGTATGTGGAGCAGCGCGCGAAGTGGGAACGACTCTACGAAAACACCCAGATGAAGGGCGATGGCGAATCGCATCCCTTCCTCTCGCCGAATGACGAGTTCGCCGACTACGAGACCTGGGCCTTTGGCAATCTCGACGCCAGCGCGAAGAAGACGAACGAGATGTTAGAGTTTGAATACAGCCGCTCGGCCTTGAAAAACGGCCTCAAGTTGGAAGCCCAGTTAGGCACCAACCCCTACAAATTTGGTGTCGTCGGCAGCAGCGACGCGCACACCGGCCTCGCCTCCTTCGAGGAAGACAACTTTTTCGGCAAGACCACGCCGCAGGAACCCAGCGCGCATCGCATGCTGGCCACTTTCATGGCTAACCCGAAGACCGACGTGAAAATCATGGACTGGCAGGTCGTCTCCTCCGGTTACGCCGTGGTTTGGGCCGAGGAAAACACCCGCGCTTCGATCTTCGATGCCATGTACCGCAAGGAAACCTACGCCACCACCGGCTCGCGCATGATCGTGCGTTTCTTCGGCGGTTGGGATTTTGAAACCGCGGACGCCGACTCGCGCGAACCCGCCGTGGTGGGCTACCGCAAAGGCGTCCCGATGGGCGGCGACCTCTACGACGCACCCGCCAGCAAGTCGCCGAGCTTCCTGGTGGCCGCGATGAAAGACCCGCTCAGCGGAAATCTCGACCGCATCCAGGTCATCAAGGGTTGGCTCGATGCGAAGGGCGACACGCAGGAGAAGGTCTATGACGTCGTCTGGAGCGGCGACCGCAAGCCCGACGCAAAAGGCAAGGTTCCCAGCGTCGGCAATACGGTAGATATCGAGAACGCCACTTGGACAAACAGCATCGGCGCTTCCGAACTCATCGGCGTCTGGAAAGACCCGGAATTCGACGCGAAATTGAAGGCCTTCTACTACGTCCGCGTGATCGAAATCCCGACCCCGCGCTGGACCGCCTACGATGCGAAGCGCTTTGGCGTGAAGCCGCTGGAAGGAACCCGCATGACCGTCACCGAAAGGGCCTACACTTCCCCGATCTGGTACACGCCCGGCAAGTAAGCTCCACCTTTCATCCATCGTCTTTTGAAACTTCTGCTCTCCATCACGTCCGCCATCGAAGCGGGCACCGGGATCGGTCTGGTCGCCGCTCCGTCGGTGATCGCACGGCTGCTCCTCGGCACGACGCTCGGGGCGCCCGGCGCAGTAACGGTCGCGCGCGTCGCCGGTGCGGCGCTGATCGCGCTCGGAGTGGCGTGCTGGCTAGCGCGCCACCGCGGACGCGCGCTGGTGGTGGCGATGTTGTTCTACAACGTCGCCGCGTCCGCCATCCTCGCCCACGCGGCGCTTGGCCTTTCGCTCTCCGGCACCGGCCTCTGGCCCGCCATCGGACTGCACGCGGTGCTGGCGGGCTGGTGCGCCGCCGCTCTCAAGTCCGCGACCTCAAAGACTTCCGACCAAGGGCCGCTCGCGGCCTGACAAAGCCTCCGATCTAACAACAAGCAACTGAATCCATGAAACACCTCTTCCGCTCCGTGCAAGCCGCCGCCGGCCTCGCCTTCTCCTGTCTCGCGCTGACCCAGTGCGCGACCGGACCGACCACCGCAAGCGCCAGCGCTTCCACCATCTCGTCGGATTCGCGCGCTGCCCTGCGCGATCTCTATCGCCAGAATCCCAAGGCCCGCCAGCTCGGCAACCGTGCGAAGGGCATCCTCGTCTTCCCGAATATCACCAAGGGCGGCTTCGTCGTCGGCGGCATGGGCGGCAATGGCGCCCTGGTCCGCGCAGACGGCAGCATCCGCGACTACTACCAGACCGGTGGCCTGTCCTACGGCCTGCAGGCAGGCGTGCAGCAGTACGGCTACGCGCTCTTCCTGATGGACAACGAAGCCTTCGCCAACATCAACCGCGCCGGCGGTTGGGAGGTCGGCAGCAGCCCCAGCCTCGTCATCGTCGATGAAGGCAGGGCTGCCTCGCTGTCCACCACCACCATCGACAGCGGCACCTACGCTTTCTTTTTCAACCAGCGCGGCCTGATGGGTGGCCTCGGCCTCCAGGGCTCGAAGATCACCCGCATCCAACCGGGCCGCTGAAGCATCCCTATTCCTCACACTCCATCATTCCCATGAGATCCATCCACGCCCTCGCCGCAGCCACGGCACTCAGTCTCTCCGCTCCCACCTTGACCGCCGCCGGGGACGACATCCTCGACCCCGACGCCTGGCCGCGCACTTACAAGGTCGGCGGGGCCGAAGTCGCCATCTACATGCCGCAGATCCTCGAGTGGTCGGAGTTCCGCCACCTCAAGGCCAACGCCGCCATCGCGGTGAAGCTTGAAGGTGCGGCCGATGCCTCGTTTGGGGCGGCCGCGATCGAGGCTGACACGGTAACCGATTTCGAATTGCGCAGCGTCAGCCTCGGCACGCGCACCGTGAGCGGCTTCCGCTTCCCGGAACTGGATGCCGCCGCGGCCGCAAAGGCCGAGGAGCTGGTCCGCTCCGTCCTCAAGCCGGACGGCCCCTTGGTAATCCCGCTCGATTCGGTGACCGCCGCCGTCGACCGGGCCGATGCCACCGGCGGCGACACCGCGGTCGGATTCGATCCGCCGCCTGTCTTCTACAGCGAGTCGCCGGCAGTCCTGGTGTCCTTCATCGGCGAGCCGAAATTGCAGCCGGTCAAAGCCGACGACCCTTCGCTGATGTTCGGTGTGAACACGAACTGGGACATCCTCTTCGACGGCAGCGCCTACTACCTCCTCGCCGGCAACCAATGGCTCACCGCCAAGGACCTCCTCAAAGGCCCGTGGACCGCCGCTACCGCGGTGCCGGACTCGTTCAAGCAGCTTCCCGACGACGGCAACTGGTCCGAGGTGAAGGCCAGGCTTTTCATCCTCCCCGGCGCGGCCGTCGCTCCCGCCGTCTTCGTGTCGAACAGGCCCGCGGAAATCATCGTGACCGAAGGCACACCGCAGCTCGCCCCGATCTCCGGAACCTCGCTGATGTATGTGGCCAACACGACCAGCGACCTGTTCCTCGATTCACCGCGAAAGACCTACTACTTCCTGACCGCCGGCCGTTGGTTCGCCGCTCCTTCGCTGCAAGGACCGTGGACCGCGGCGAGCGATGCGTTGCCCGACGACTTCCAGAACATCCCCGAGGACCATCCCAAAGCCGACGTGCTGGCGTCCGTGAAGGGCAGCCCCCAAGCCGACGAAGCCGTCATCCTCGCCTCCATCCCGCAGACCGCCACCGTGGACCGGGCTACCGCCACCATCAAGGTGTCCTATGAAGGCGAACCGCAGTTCAAGCCGGTCCCCGGCACCGAAGGCGTCGAGTTTGCGATCAACACCAGCAACGACGTCTTCCTCGTCAGCAACAAATACTACTGCTGCTACCAAGGCGTGTGGTTCGAAGCCCCCGCCGCCACCGGGCCGTGGATCGTTTGCGACAAGGTTCCCGGACCGATCTACACGATCCCGCCGCAAAGCCCGAAGCACAACGTCACCTACGTCCACGTTTACGAATCCACTCCGCAGACCGTCCAGGTCGGCACGACTTCGGGCTACTCCGGCTCCTACGTCGCGAACGGCCTCGTTGTCTTCGGCCTCGGCATGTGGCTCGGCCACGAGCTGGCGGAGGATAACTACTGGCATGGCCATTATTATCCGAATCCCTGCTGGTACGGCTATGGCTGCGGCGCGGCCTATCACCCCGGCACCGGCTACTACCGCAAGGTCGCACACCATTACGGCCCCTACGGCGGAGCGGGTTACGGTGCGGCCTACAATCCCGCCACCGGCGTTTACAAGCGCGGTGCCTATGCCTACGGCCCGAACGGTGCCGCCGGTGCCAAGGCCGCTTACAACCCGTGGACCAACACCGCCGCCGGCCGGGTGGGTGTCAGCACCCCCTACGGCTCGTGGGGCCGCTCCGCGGTCGTCCGCGACGACGAATGGGCGCGCGCCGGCCATCGTTCGAACGCCTACGGCACCGTCGCCGGTATCCAAACTTCCAAGGGCGGCGGGGCGATTGCCGTCGATCGGAAATATGGCTCGGACGCCATGATCGGGAAGACCGGCAGCGGCGACGTCTATGTCGGCAAGGACGGCAACCTCTACAAAAAGGATTCGAGCGGCGGCGGCTGGCAAACCCGGGAAAACGGTGGCTGGCAGGATGCCCCGAAGGTTCCCGTCGCCACGCCTTATGGTTCCAAATCCGGTGCCCAAGGCAGGACCGACCCGTCATCAGCGACGAAGCCTAGCGCCACGCCCACCACCCGGCCCGCCGAACCCGCGGCCCGGCCGAACCCGCCCGCGACCAAGCCGACGGATCCGAAGACCCGTCCGGCCCAGCCCGCCACGCGCCCGACCCCGCCGAAGAGCCCGGCCAAGCCCTCCGCCACGACCAAGGGCGGCTACTCGAACCGGCAGTCCACCCCGTCCCAGCTCAACCGCGATTCCTATTCGCGCGGACGTTCCAGCGGCGGGGGCGGAGCGTCCGGCCAACGCTCGGGTCGCCGCTGAATGCAACAATGCCGGTTTCACAATTCGCTGTGCGCCCGGCCCGCATCCAGCCGAACCGCTGAAAGCATTGGCAACGGGCGGCAAACCAAAAATGATCTCCGTCGCTGCTTTCCAGCAACTCTAACACTCCATGAAATCCTCTATCTTCTTGATCGCCATCATCGTCGCGGCCTTCGCGCTCGGCACGACCTCCTGCAAGTTCTTGGATGCCTCGCAAGCGGCCGACTCGGGATTCAATCCCTCCACTGCCCCCACCCGGACCCGCGCCGAATTCGTCCAGCAGGCGTGGGTTGACAAGGCCTACCGCGGCAAGTCGGTGAAGGATCATTTTTCCTCCGTCTATGTCGCCCCGATCAACACCAAGCACATGGCGGCGCAAAGCTGGTGGCAGCAACAGACCGGTGCCCGCAAGGCCGAACTCGCCAGTGACACCCAGGCGCTCGCCAACCGGATGCGCAAGCAGTTCCAGCAAAGCATCGCCAACTACCCCGGCGACAACATCCCGCTCGCCAGCGGCCCGGGTCAAGGCGTGCTGGTGGTCGAACTCGCGCTCGTCGAGCTCGTCCCCTCGAACGCCTACTGGAATGCCGGCGCCACCGCCGCGGGCTTCGTGATTCCCGGCGCGGGCCTCCTATCCGCCGCCGGAGCCGGCAGCATCGCCATCGAAGGCCGCCTGCACGACGGCGGGACCAACAAGATGATCGCCACCTTCAAGGACCGCCGGAAGGACAAGGTCGCCCCGGTCAACATCGGCAGCTACACGTGGTATCACGGCGCGGAAGGTAACATCACCGACTGGGCCGCCGAGTTCGCCGAGCTGATCAACACGCCGCCAAGCCACGTCGTGCAGCGGCCCAGCCCGGTCACGTTGATGCCTTGGTAATCCGTCCGCCACGCCACGAACCACCGATGAAGTTCCTCCGCGTCGCCGGCATCATCCTTCTCGCCCTTCTCCTGCTCGCCGCCTTCGCGTGGACTTTCGGAGCCTTGTGGTATGACGGCCCCGGCGCGGCACTCACCGCGGTCGTCGTGCTGGCCCTGGTTGCGGCGCTGGTCTTTATGAAGCCCTGGCGGGTGAAGCTCGGCGTCTTCGCCGCCTGGTTCTTTTGCATCCTCGGCTGGTGGCTGACGCTCAAGCCGACCAAAACCGCCGACTGGCAGCCCGATGTCGCGCAACTCGCCCGCGCCGAGATCGACGGCGATGTCGTCACGCTCCACAACGTCCGTAATTGCGACTACCGCAGCGACACCGACTACACGCCGCGCTGGGAGACCCGCACGGTCCGGCTTTCGCAGCTCACCGGCATCGACATGGCGATCGACTACTGGGGCTCGCCCTACATGGCGCATCCCATCGTCAGCTTTCAGTTCGCCGATGCCCCGCCGGTCTGCTTCTCGATCGAGACGCGGAAGAAAAAGGGCCAGAGCTACTCGGCGATCGGCGGGCTCTACCGGCAGTTCGAGCTGGTCTACACCGTCGCTGACGAGCGCGATGTCATCCGCTTGCGCACCAACTACCGCAAGGGCGAGGACATCTATCTCTACCGGCTCACCATCAAGCCCGAAAAAGCCCGCGAGCGCTTTCTCGAATACGTGAACGCCCTCAACCATCTCCACGACGAACCGCGCTGGTACAATGCCATCACCACCAACTGCACCACCTCGATCCGCAGCCAGCATCCGGCCGCCGAGCGGCTGCCATGGGACTGGCGCATCCTGGTGAACGGCAAGGGCGACGAGATGCTTTACGAGCGCAAGGCCATCCTCACCGGCGGCCTGCCCTTCGCCGAACTGAAGCGGCGCGTCCACATCAACGCCGCCGCCCTCGAGGCCAACGAGGCCCCCGATTTCTCCAAACGCATCCGCGCCGGTGTTCCCGGCATGGACATCCCATGACCCATTCTCTAACAACGCTCCCATGAAATTCCCCGCTTTCCCTCTGTTCACCGCGCTTGTCCTCAGCGGCTGCGTCAGCCAACCGCTGCCGCCGGAAGAAGCGGAACACCGCGCCGCCGCGGTCCACCTGAAGGAGGCCGGGGCGAAAACCACGCCCGCCGAACAGCGCGCAGCCCTCTACCTCGCCTCCGCCGCGGAGTCCTACGACCTGCTCGATTCCCCGACCGCCGGCCAGGCCGCCCGCGTCCTCTACAACCAGGCCGCCACCGACCTGGTCATGCTACTACGTTCGTCGGAGAACGGCGCGCTGTGGAACCGTCCGCTCACGCTGAGTTCCGGTGGCACCACCTGGCGGCTGCGCTACGCCGCGGCAAACCGCAATGGCACCTGGGATCCCGGCCGCTTCACTTCCTTCACCCCGGCCGAAGAGGTCAATCTGAAGACCATCGAACACCGCAACCGCCAGGACGGCATCGGCGGCGCGCTGGTCGGCGTGCGAAAGATGGATCCGACGGAAGCCTTCGCCCCCCGAATCGCCGGCGTCACCGCGCCGGTCACCGCCGTGCTCGATTTCAAAGGCCGCGATGCCACCCTCACGCTGGTCGATCCCTCGGACGAACCCAAGGCCCGCATCAAGGGTGGCGAACGGACGCTCGACGCCGATTTCTCCGCGCCGCTCGCCTACTACCCGCAGAAGTCGGAGTTCTGGAACGGCCTGATGGGCGCGCTCCGCGTCAGCCACCACATGGGCACCACCGGGCTCTACATGCTCCAGCCGTACGACCCCGACCGCATCCCGCTGATCTTCGTCCACGGACTGATTTCCACACCCCAGATGTGGCGCAACGTGATCAACGAGGTCGAGAAGGACCCCGTGCTTCGCGGTCGCTACCAGTGCTGGGTCTTCGGCTACCCCACCGGCAACCCGCCTGCTTACTCGGCACTGCGCTTCCGCGAGGAATTGGCAAAAGTCCGCCAGCTCTATCCGGACGCGAAGGATTACGTGCTGGTCGGCCACAGCATGGGCGGCTTGGTGTCGCGGATGCAGGCCACCACCCTCGACCGGGCCGCCTGGGATGTCATCGGGAAGGACAAGGCCGCCAAGTTTTTCTCGAAGGTGAAGAAAGGCGATCTGGTCGACCGCGCCACCACCTTCGAAGCCAACCCGAAAGTCGCGCGCCTCATCTTCATCTGCACCCCGCACCGCGGCAGCGAGATGGCCCTCGGCAGCATCGGCGAACTCGGCCGGCGCATGATCGCCCTGCCGGTCGATCTCACCAGCGTGGTGTCGAATTCGGTCGGCGATTCGCTCTCCTTGGTCACCGGCGCGCCCGGCGGCATGCCGAACAGCGTGACCGGACTTTCCCCCACCAATCCCGCCCTCAAGGTGCTCGACTCGCGCCCGATGACCGCCCCCTACCACACCATCCTCGGCGACCGCGGCCGGGGCGACGGCCCGCTGAGTTCCGATGGCGTGGTGAAGTATTGGAGCTCCCATTTGACCAAGGCGGAATCCGAAAAGGTCGTGCCCGGTCCCCACGGCTCCTGCGAGCTGCCGGAGACCCTTGAAGAACTCCGCCGCATCCTGCGCCTCCACCTCGGAAAGTCCGGGAACTGAGCGGAATCGCATCACCCGCCACCATCGCAAACTCAAGCCCCCACCAACATCATGAAATACCCGATTCTGGCCACCGCCCTGCTCGCCGCTGCTCCGCTCAGCCGCGCCGGCGAATCCTACACGCCCGCTCCCGAAATCACCCCCGCCGCGGAATCTTCCGGCTGGGAATTCTCCGGCGCGATCTATGCCCCGCTGATGGGACTCGAAGGCGATATCGGCGTCGCCGGCCTCACCACATCGGTCGATCTCTCGTTCGGCGATATCCTCGAAGAACTCGACGGCGGCGCCACGGCCGCCTTCGAGGCACGCTACGACCGCTGGTCGATCACCGGCGACTTCATTTGGCTCAAGCTGTCCGGCTCCGCCCAGCCAACCGCGAATTCCTACGTCGGCCTCAAGCAGGAGCAGATCCTCGCCTCCCTCACGCTCGGTTACGAGATTTTCGGCAACGATTGCACCACCATCGACCTCCTCGCCGGGGGTGCGCTCAACAGCATGGACGTCGACCTGGAACTCTTCACGCCCGCCCTCCCGGTCACCGTCCGCAGCGCCTCCGGCTCCCAGGATTGGATCGATCCCTTCGTCGGCCTGCGCGTCCGCCACCAGCTCTCCGATCGTTGGAGCATCTGGCTCCGCGGCGACTATGGCGGATTCGAAGTCTCGTCCGACGAATACTGGCAGGTGATCGCCGGCATCGGCTACAAGCTCAGGGAACACACCACCCTCGCGCTGGCCTATCGGATCATGTCGGTCGACTACCACCAGGGCATCTTCAACTACGACACCCAGATGGAAGGACCGAACCTCGGTCTGATCTTCAAGTTCTGACACTGGCGCACTTCTTGAAAAAGAGGGGTGCGGGCGGCTCGCCCGCAGTCCCGCGGCTGCGAGGTCCCCGGTCTTCGCAGCTTTAGGGACTTGCCACCAGCGACTCCTGCCCGTTCGTCTCCATCCCCGTTCACCGCCGTCATGGATCGCCCGCCGCGGGCCGTCCATGGCGGCGTTTCCGCCTCTAACAGGCCCCTGGTTACCCCGACTTCCGCTGTTAGATTCGGAAAGCGTCTAAATTTGCCCTTCTGAGGAGCAGGAACCCTTGATTTTCCGAGGGTCGCTTTCTGAAAACGCCTGTGGTGGAGACCCGCCCCATCGACAGGCAGGGCCGCGTGGCGCTATGCTTCGCGCCGCATCATGTTTCTCCGTGCGAACAAACGGTTCAAGGACGGCAAGGAGCACCGCTACTGGAGTGTCGTGGAAAACCGCCGCGTGGCAGGCGGCCGCTCCGTCCAGAAAACCCTGCTCTATCTCGGCGAAATCAACGACAGCGACCGCGCTGCATGGACCCGCGCCATCGAGGCCGTCGATGAACGCGACAATACCCGCCAGATCCACCTCTTCCCGGAGGACCGCACCCCCGATCCCCGGCTCGAACACCCCGCGCTCCAGCTCCGGCTCGCCCACATCGAACTGGCCCGGCCGCGCCAATGGGGCGGCTGCTGGCTCGCCCTGGAACTCTGGCAC
>JAYTLR010000132.1:0-7213 GCA_043729195.1 Akkermansia sp. | reverse complement strand
TCAGATCCGCCTGCCATCCGGCCGGGCCATGCTTGTAAAAGATCTTCGTTCGAGGGGACTAAAAAGCCGATCCGGTTCTTTGGGAACCGCGATCGACCTCCGTCTCTCGCGCCGCCACTTTCGTGCGGCGGGCAGAAACCTACTCAGACCGACCGGAGGGTCAACACCTTTCGAGGGGTTTTTTCGGATAATTTCACAGGCTACCCGTAACCCATTGATTTTACGAGGCGGCTTCCGCGACTCTACCATGGAGTCCATTAAGCACGCTTTACTACTACACCCCTAGTAGAAACCCTCCACGCAGCAAAAACACCAGCACAAGACCACCCGGAGCCCCCGTCTCAGCTCGCACACTGCCACCGCACGACTCCACCGCGGATCGCACGATGGCCAAGCCGAGGCCCGAGCCACCCGCTTCACGGGTCCGCGCCGCATCCGGTCGGTAGAAGGGTTCGAACAACCTCGGTAAATCCGCCGCATCCACTCCCGGTCCGTCATCTGCAATCCGCAGTTCGACCATCTCCCCTCGTGGAATAGCTAAAATACTGATCCTGCATCCATCCCCCCCATGACGCCGGGCGTTACGGAGAACGTTGGCAAAAGCTCGCGCGAGGAGATTCCGATCCGCGGTAACGGCAAGCCCCTCGGGAATACGCACTTCAGCCACTTGCCCAGGGCACTCCCGATTGATCGAGACCTGAAGGATGCCAGCTAGATCGACCGCCTCTAAGCGAACCGACCCCGGGGCGGTGCTCGCTTTGGTGAACGCGAGAACTTCCGAAACCAGTCGCGACAGCTCTCCAACGTCTTCTTCGATGGAAGCAAGCCGCTCTTGCTGGCCCGGCGGAAGCCCGTATTCGAGCACGCCGAGACCGGTTTGGATCCTTGCCAATGGCGAACAAAGCTCATGTGCCACATCGCCGAGGAATCGCTTCTGGCCACATACCAGGCGGCCAAGCCTCGACGCCATCGTCTCGATCGATGCTCCGAGACTTCCCAACTCGTCGCCACGTCCGGAGCCTACATCCACATCGAATTTCCCGTCTGCAATCGCCTCGGTAGCGCGGGACAAGCGGGTCACATAGCGAGTGATTCCAAAGAAGAACGGAGCCCATAACAGCAGACTGATCGCCAGAACGGCCAAGCCGCCCAGAACCCATGGTTTCAAATCGAAGAACAGGCCGCCGCCCGACAGGTCCTTGGATTTCAAGATCAGCAAGCCATGCACAGGCTGCCCCCGCCGGGGTTCGGGCAGCGGAAAATCCACTCCCGCCCAATACCCGCTGCCATCGTCCCCGCGGAGCAAGAAGACGGGACGCGCTCCCTGGCGATCCCCCGAAAGCCCGGGGGGGCGTTCCTCTTCCCGATCCTCCGAAAATGGCGGCCCTCCCGGGGGACCTCCACCCGGTCTGCCTCGCTCCCGAGGAAAGTCTTCAGGGCCGCGGGGTGGCCGCGGATCCGGGCGCCGTAGGCTCTTCATCCTCTGATCCACATTCGCCGGGATAGCCGCCGAAAGCGGTGTGATCCACACTTCGGAGTTCACTTGCAGGGTAACTTCCAGACCCAGGGATGCCGCATGCCGGTCGACAATTTCAGGCCATTCCTGGCGCGGAGTCTGGCGTAGGTCGGACACCACGAGATCGCCCACGTTCTTTAATCTCTCGCCCGCCGTGCCGCTCAGCAATGAGTCGAGTCCGAGCCTGAGTTGCCAGGCGACAAAAAGATAGAATGCTCCTGCCAACACCGCGAGGTGGACCAGCAGCCACAGCAATAGCTTGGCCATCAAAGGAAAACGGACGCGGCGGGTCATGGCGCGGATGAGTCCTCCAGCTTGTAGCCAACTCCGCGGATCGTGCGGATAAAGCGCGGTTGTTTGGCGTCATCGCCGAGCTTCCGGCG
The DNA here is from genome assembly GCA_043729195.1 of Akkermansia sp. GTDB lineage: Bacteria > Verrucomicrobiota > Verrucomicrobiia > Verrucomicrobiales > Akkermansiaceae > Haloferula. Next base: position 5,314 of record JAYTLR010000132.1, on the reverse strand, counting down.
GACTTGCGACACATGGACGTCGATGGATCGATCGAATACATCGAAGCGCCGGTCCGATACTTCCTCCAATAACGCCTCCCGGGTCTTCACTCGTCCCTTCGCCTTGAGCAGCGACGCCAGGATCGCAAATTCAAGTGCGGTGAGGTCGAGCGCCTCGCCCCGCAAAGTGGCGACATGCGTCGCCTCGTTAAGCAACAGGTCGCCGCAGACCAAATCCCTGGGAATTTCGTCGGGCACGGGCAGGGCGCCGCGACGGGTGACCGCCCGCAGCCGGGCGAGCAGCTCGCGGCTCGAAAAGGTTTTCGGCAAGTAATCGTCGGCACCGAGCTCCAGCCCGACGATCCGGTCCGCCTCTTCACCCATTGCGGTCAGCATCAGGACAGGCACCGTCGACGATTTTCGCAGCTCCCGTAACACGTCGAAGCCATCCATTCCCGGCATCATGACATCCAGCAAGACGGCCTCGTGCTTGCCACTCCGCGCAGCTTCCAGGCCCTCGGGGCCGGTGTGGCGCATTTCGACCTGCCAGCCATGGGGCAGCAGGTAGTCCCGGATCAAGCCGCAGAGCTTGCGGTCGTCATCAACCACCAGCAAGGGCCGGAGCGGGGGAAGTTCCCTAGGATTCATTTCGAGTAAAGATGGCGTGACCGGGAGCCGAACCGCCATCGCTTTTACCAGTCCTTAACAAAACCCGGGCCTCGAAGGAAAGCCCCGCCTGCGCCCCGGCATTCCCGACACCCCGTAAACTTTTACACGATCTGCCCTCGATCCACACACGCCCTTAACAATCTCCCGGTTTCATGGTCGGCGGATGACGGTTCACCGCCACAAACCCCAACCACCGACAAAGATCATGAAAACAACCACCGCAACCCTCGCCGCACTCCTGGCGGCCCTCGCCTGCAATGCTCAGGATCAGCCCCAGCGCCCGCCACCGCACCCTCCGCTTCCACTCATGGAGGCCTTGGACAGCGATGAGGACAAAAAGCTCTCCGCCGCGGAAATCGAAGCATCGTCCGAGTCGATTCGCACGCTCGACATCGATGGCGACGGCGCGGTCAGCAAGGAGGAACTCCGCCCCAAGCCGCCGCAAGGTGCCCCCGAGGGCGAACAAGGCAAGGACGACCGCAAGAAGGCACGCCCGATCAAAAATCCGGTCCCCCCGGTGATGGCCGCGCTGGATGAAGATCGCGATGGCGAACTTTCCAAAGAGGAGATCGACGCTGCACCGGACGCGCTGCTGGAGCTCGACAAAGACGACGACGGCGAATTAACGGGGAAGGAACTTCATCCGCCCCGTAGCAAGCGGGAACAGCGCGCGGAGGAAGAGGATGAGCAAGGAGGACCGCAGGGACCTCCACCTCCGGGCGGTGGGGATCGCCGCCCGGGTCCTCCGGGCCGGGGTGGTCCACCGCGGGGCCGCTGATTCGCGCGAAGGGGCGACCCTTTGAAAACGAAGACCCCGCCACGGCGCGAGCCGGGCGGGGTCTTCTTCGAATCATTCGAGGGCAGGAGCTTACCAGCTCTTCACATCGTCTCCGCCGCCGATCTTCTGGTCGTTGCCGTAGCTGTAAACGATGACCTTCTTGTCGCGGACCACGTTGCCTTGGGTCAGCGGGTCGAGAATCTCGTCTTCATACTCGAGGTCGATTTTCACGTAGAAGGCATTGCCCCAGGCATCATAAAGGCCCTCGATTTGCCCGGCACCACCGTTGCTGTAGATCAGACCGCCCTTTTTCTTCGTCTTCCCGGTCTCCACCGTCAGAAAGGGAACTCTTTTCGGATTTTGCATCGTGCCGGTGTCGTCTTCCTTGCCCAACAGGATCTCCAAGAACTCGATCCCCGACTCACCTTCAGTTCGAATCTCGTCGGAGCTGGCTCCCAGAGTCGGCAGCTTGCTATAGTCCTGATAATACTGCTCCAAAGCAGAGGCGATGGCCATGGCAGAAGTCTTCGTTTTGAGCGTATTCGCCTTTTTGATCGCCACCTGGGCGGCTCCGAAGCTCAGCGCGGCGAGAACCACGATGATGGAAATGACGACGAGGAGCTCGACGAGCGTGAAGCCGCTGTGTGCGCGGCGGTTTGAGCGGATTTTCATATCGGGATGGTTCGCTGGGGTTTCGTAGAAAGAAGCGGAAAAAGGCCGCAGTGGCAATCTCCCGTTTCCCGTTTGCATTCTCGGGACAATCTAATGCCCTCCCTTGTCCTGCCAAGCGCTTTTCTGGCTCGCGCATTGCCAGGCCGGGCTTTGCCATCCATGGTTCGAAAATATGGATCGACAAGAACTGCGGGGCGCACTGCTCCGCTTGATGGCAGGCAATGGCTATCGCCCGCTGAACAAATCCGAGATTTCCCGCGATCTCGCCCTTACTACCGACGACCGCCCGCTGCTCCGCGCGGAACTTGCCGCGCTGACCCGCGAAGGCAAAATCCTTGAAGGAAAGAAGGGCCGCTATGAACTTCCCAAAGCCGGAAAAGCCGGCGGCAACCTGCTCCGCGGCACCATCCGCTTCCTGCCCCGCGGCCACGCCTGGTTCTACCCGGACCTCGTCGATCCCGACAACCAGGCCACCGGCATCGACCTCAAAACCCACTCCCGCCTTCATATCCCGCGGCGTGAAACCGGCACGGCGCTGGAAGGCGACCGCGTGATGGTTTCCTTCCACCTCCCCCGCCCCGCCGCCGGCCGGCGGACCGGCGGAAAACCTGTCCGCGAGGAGGAGCCCGATGCCCGCGGCAAGGTCGAGAAAGTCCTCGATCGCCGCAGCGGCCGCGTCGTCGGCGTTTTCAAGAAGAAGGGCAAGTTCGGCTGGGTCGAGACCGAGGACCCCGCGATGGACGGTCAGATCGACCTCACCGGCGAGACCACCGCCGCCCCCGGCCAGCTCGTCGTGGTCGAACTTGAGCAGTGGGAAAAGCAGCAGAACCCGCGCGGCCGGGTCCTCGAGGTGCTCGGCTGGCCCGGCGACGCCGGCGTCGACATCGTCGCGGTGATCCACCGCCAAGGCCTGCGCACCTCGTTCCCGGAAGACGTGATCGCCGAAACCCGCGCGGTGCCGGAGGAAGTCGACGCCAAGGAAATCGCCCGCCGCGAGGACTGGCGCGACCGGCTGGTCATCACCATCGACCCCGCCGACGCCAAGGACCACGACGACGCGATCTGGGTGGAAAAGAACAAGAACGGCTGGACCGTCGCCGTCCACATCGCCGACGTCTCGCACTACGTGAAGCCTCGTACTTCCCTCGATAAGGAAGCCTCGGAGCGCGGCAACTCGACTTACCTCGTCGACCGCGTGCTGCCGATGCTCCCGCCCGAGCTTTCCAACGGCATCTGCTCGCTCAAGCCTCACGTCAACCGCCTGACCAAGTGCGCGGTGATCGAGGTCTCGACCCACGGCAAGGTCCTCAAGAAGCACTTCTGCGATGCGGTCATCAACAGCCAGTCCAAGCTTTCCTACGAGCAGGCCCAGGAGATCCTCGACGGCAAGCCCGGCCCCGAGGGATCGCCCGACGGCCTCGAGGAAATGGTCCGCGAGGCCTGGAAGATGGCCTCCGTCCTCCGCAAGAAGCGCTTCGCCGACGGCGCGCTCGATCTCGAGATGCCGGAGATCCGCGTCAAGCTCGACGATCAAGGCCGCGCGGTGGAAGTCCACCAGGTCGAGCACACCGCCAGCCACCAGCTCATCGAGGAGTGCATGCTGCTCGCCAACGAAACCGTCGCGCACCAGCTCAAGATCCGCAACAAACCGACGATCTACCGCATTCACGAGGACCCGGACTTCGGCCGGCTCGCCGACTACACGGAGACCGCGAAGTCCCACGGCTACACCCCCGGCGACCTCAGCAACCGCTCCCATATCCAGGCCCTGCTCGACTCCGCCAAGGGCCGGCCCGACGAGCACCTGATCAAGCTCGGCCTGCTCAAGAGCCTCAAGCGCGCCGCCTACTCGGCCGATGCGCTCGGCCACTACGGCTTGGCAAAAGGCGACTACTGCCACTTCACCAGCCCGATCCGCCGCTACGCCGATCTCATCGTCCACCGGGCGTTGCAGCCGCTGTTGGAAAACCCGCCGAAGCCGCACGACCGGACGCCGTCGCAGGCCGACTTGCGCGAGATTTCCCGCCACATTTCCGACACCGAGCGCACCTCGTCCGACGCCGAAAGCGAAACCAAGCAGATCAAGCTGTTGGAATACCTGGATCGCGTCGCCAGCGCCGACGTGCCGCCGGTTTTCGACGGCCTCATCACCGACGTCCGGCCGATGGGGCTCATGGTGGAAATCCCGGCGATGGGCGTCCGCGGCGTGGTGAAACGCGAGGATTTACCGGACGGCCGCTGGCGTTTTGAAGCGCACCGGATGGCCTGGGTTTCCATGGACGGAAAGGTAATCCAGCTCGGCATGCGCATCCCGCTGCGAGTCATCAACATCGACTTTGACAAGCGCTTCGTGGACTTCGCGGTCGCCGGCAGACCGACCAGCGAAGGCACGCACGTTTCCACAAAGCCGCCGGCGGTCGCCAAAAAACAGGGCAAACCGCACACCAAGCCCGCCGCCAAAGTCGGCCCGGCCGTCACCCGCAGCCGCTACCACGAGTCGAACGTCACCAAGTCGAAGCGCAAAAAGCGCAAGTGATTCATCCGGACGGAGAGGAGAAGGAGGTCACGGAGGAAATGGATTTTGGTTTTCAGACTCCGTGACCTCTCTCTTACTCCTCCCGCCGGGGTGAAATTTTTCCCCAAAACCTACCATCATCTCACCTCACCAAATCCATGCGCCTCCTCATCCCACTCCTCCTCGCCCCGCTCGCCTACGCCCACCCCGAACCCGGCACCAAGCCCGGCGACGGCCTGCAAACCGCCGTGCGAACGGGCAACGGCACCTGGTCCTTCGAAGCCGTCCCGCATTGGGGCGAGCTGCCGGATGGGAAAATCATCGGCCCGACCCACGGCGGCGTGGTGGTGGATGATGAAAGCGGGCTGATTTATGTGTCCACCGATTCGGATCTCTCGGTGATCGTTTACCAGCCGGATGGGAAATTCGTCCGCACCATCGCCCCGGAATGCCGGGGATTTCACGCGATGGCGATCCGCCAGGAAAGCGGCAAGCCGGTGATCTTCGGGGCCCAGCTCAACAGCAACCAGCCGCCGCTCCGCATTTGCAAGATCGACGCCGAGGGCAAGCTGCTCCTCGAAATCCCCAACGCCGCCACCGGCGAAGTTCCAGGTGGCTGGGAAGGCGTTACCGGCGTCACGGTCGCACCCGATGGCTCGATTTTCGCCTCGATGGGCTACGGATCGAACATCATCCACAAG
>JAYTLR010000131.1:0-30067 GCA_043729195.1 Akkermansia sp. | reverse complement strand
TCAGATCCGCCTGCCATCCGGCCGGGCCATGCTTGTAAAAGATCTTCGTTCGAGGGGACTAAAAAGCCGATCCGGTTCTTTGGGAACCGCGATCGACCTTCGTCTCTCGCGCCGCTGCTTTCGTGCGGCGGGGAGGAACCTACCCGGATCGACCGGAGGGTCAACACCTTTCGAGGTGTTTTTTTGAGGGGATTTCACGGGCCGTCGTAACCCTTTGATTCCAAACAAACCCCTTCCCACGGCACCCCTCCGAACCGCTTAAGGATGCCTTACTACTACTTATCTAGTGGATCGGAACCCCGCGGCAGGAACACCAGCGCGAGACCGCACGGAGAAGCGGACTCGGCACGCACCGAGCGCCCTACAATTCCTCCGCGGATCGCTTACCCACGGCTTTTACCCGCTGCGACCACCCCTTTCAGGGCGGGTATCATACCATCGTGCGAAATCGAACCGGAAGCGGTGTCATGGAACGCAGCGACGCGCCTCACCGCCGCTGAAGTCACGCTCTCATGATGTCTCTTGCCTCGAGTTCCCCCCATGGTCACTTCCAGCCGGAACGTCATGCCATAAGGCCGTCCACGCTATTCCCTGCTCCGGCATTGAGCGGTGTGCTGCCCGTCGGTCTGGCTCTTCGCCAGCTCCTCAATGCCTGCCCAGGACGCGTTGTGAACACCCCCGGCCACCATCGCTCCCCGTTGGCCAACGGGAGGCACCTCGACCCCGGCCAACAAAAAAGCGCGATGTGGCAGGCCACACCGCGCTAGGAAGTTTTCTAATTCGAATCCTCGGATCAGGCAGGAGCACCAACCACCTCACCTGGAAGCGCCCCCCCTTCGTCCGGCTTGTCCTCGCCGGAAGCCTTCGGGGCACCTTTCTTGCGGAACTCCTCGGGCACTGGCGGCGGCTTGGGTGCGCTCGGAGGATTGCGCATTTCGCCGTGCTCAATCAGGTCCTTTACATGCACTCCGTCCAAGGTTTCAAACTCAAGGAGCGCATTCGCGATCAGCTCCACCGTGGCCTTGCTTTCGGTGAGCATGTCCGATGCCTGATCGAAAGCTTCATCAATGAAGCGCTTGATCTCAACGTCGATGACCCGGGCGGTGTCTTCTGAGTAATTCCGGCTGCGTGACATTTCGCGCGCAAGGAAAACAGGGCCGTCGCCATCACCATATTCGATCATGCCGAGCTTCTCGCTCATGCCCCATTCACAAACCATGTGGCGCGCCAAGGAGGTCGCTTGGCGGATGTCGCCAGACGCGCCGTTGGAGACGTCGTCGGTCACGAAGGATTCGGCAATTCGGCCCCCCATGGTAACTACCAGGTTGGCGAGCGCTTCCTTCCGCTGGATCGAATACTTGTCGCCTTCCGGCAGGTACATCGTGGCTCCGAGGTAAGGTCCGCGAGGAATGATCGTGACCTTGTGAAGCGGGTGAGTGTGCGGTAGCACCATGTTCAGGTAGGCATGACCCGCCTCGTGCCAAGCCGTGCCGATACGCTCCTTGTCCGACATGGCTAAACTGCGCCGCTCGCGGCCCCAGCGGACCTTGTCGCGTGCTTCTTCCATTTCGGCCAGCGTAACGGCCGACAGCCCGCGGCGAGCTGCCAGAAGAGCCGCCTCGTTGATGAGGTTGGCGAGTTCGGCACCGGAAAAGCCGGGGGTTCCGCGGGCGATCACGCCGAGTTCCGTAGCCGGGGCCAGCTTGATCTTCTTCACGTGGACCCTGAGGATCTCCTCGCGGCCGTTGACGTCTGGCAAGGAGACCGTGACCTGACGGTCGAAGCGACCTGGACGAAGCAGTGCCGGATCGAGAACGTCGGGACGATTGGTCGCCGCGATGATGATCACACCTTCCTGGGTGTCGAAGCCGTCCATTTCGACAAGGAGCTGGTTGAGCGTCTGTTCGCGCTCGTCATGGCCACCACCCATGCCGTGGCCGCGGTGACGGCCGACCGCGTCGATCTCATCAATAAAGATGAGACAGGGCGCATGCTTTTTCCCTTGTTCGAACATGTCTCGAACGCGGGAAGCCCCTACGCCGACGAACATTTCGACGAAATCTGATCCGGAAATAGAAAAGAAGGGTACGTCCGCTTCTCCGGCGATTGCCCGGGCCAGCAGCGTTTTCCCGGTGCCAGGAGGGCCGACCATCAAGACCCCTTTCGGGATCGAACCGCCAAGCTTCTGGAATTTGCGGGGATCACGGAGGAAATCTACGATTTCCCAGAGTTCCTCTTTGGCTTCCTGAATCCCGGCGACGTCCTTGAATGTGACTTTGTTATGGTCCCGAGTCAGCAGGCGGGCCTTGGATTTGCCGAAAGACATGGCACCGCGGCCTGCAGCCTTCATTTGCTGACGGAAGAGGAAAAACAGCAGAAGCACGATTAGCAGCACCGGCAGGAAAGTGAAGATCACGCTACGGACCATGTCATTGTCTGGCTTGACGATGGGAGCGTCCTTGGCCTTGAGCAAGGCACCGACTTCATCGCCCAGCATGATCAAATTCGCGCTTACCTCGAAAGGAATGGGCTGCTCAGGTTTGGCACCATCCGCCGATGTCGCAGGCGGCTCTTCAATCAGCCAACTGCCAACCAGCACCCCGAGGTTCCCGTCGGGAGAATACACGGTGATCGCCGTATCGCCGTCGGCTGGCTTGATTTCTCCGAGTGCCGCAGCACGCCGAAATTTTGACTCCGGAAGCTCTACGGTTTCGGGTCCGAATGCAGGAGCCGCCTCGTTACTCAGACGATAAACCACGGAGTCACTCAGGAATTCAGACAGCTCTGCGGTCGGAAGGGTGACGCGGATGGACCTGCGCCCCGGTTCCTCCCCGGCACCGCGGACAGGTGAGGAACGGACATACCCGGTGATCTGGGCGTTGTAGGCGTCCCGAGTGGTCACCTTCAGCGGGTGCTTGGCTTGATCCGTGATCACGAGCCCCTGATCCCACTTTTTCTTGAATTCGGCATAGGTCATCGGCTGCGCGGCCGCACCGACACCCGTGTTAAAAAATGCAAGTCCGAGGATAAGGAAAGCTGCACCCAGGAGGATGGCTAGGCGCCAATTGAAGCCCGGCGGTTCATTGGGTCCACGTGAGCCCGTGCCCTGCGGCGGACGGTTTTGAGGCGAATCAGACATGGTAGGTTATGGGGACCGCATTTGCCAGCGGCGGCCGGGCTTGTACTGCCTGCGGACCAGCCGTGCAATGGGCGGCGGAGAATAGCGCTGGTTTTCTCGAAGGGAACCCAATTTTTTCCGACGCTCTTGCCGGTAAGGGCCTGCTTTGTCATGGATGGGCCGAATGGATCGAGAAACCGCAGCCGAAGACACCCCGGAAAGCGGCCCGGGGCCGGGCGGCTGGTTCCGGAGACTTGTCGAGCGAAAACGGGCACCGGGGGCCTCTGGATCAAGGATTCTCGGCCTGATGGTCGATGCTTTCGCCGGCTTTGCCACGATGGACGGGCGCATGGATTCGGAAGAGGCGGACTTGATCCTGGACCTACTTCGGAATGCTTTTCCCGAGGCCGATCACAGTTGGCTGGCCAGACGGGTTCAGCGGGCGGTGCGCGAGCAAAAGCCATTGGCAAGGACGGCGCTCGATCTTCGTGAATTGCTCGACGACCCGCAAAAAATGGCGGTCGGACTCCAACTTTACACCTTGGTGGATGCCGTCGGACGTTCCGAGCGGAGCCGGGCGTCTTTTGAGGTCTTCTTGCGCCGCCTCGGCCGTCCGGATCATGCGCGGCAAATTCTCGCTGAGATGGGTGATGGCAATTCCGCGGAACATCCCGGCTTCGAGCGGGTGACTTTCGGGCCGCGGGACGAGGACGATGTGAGATTGCCGGACCAGGCCGAAGGACACTCTTTCCGCGTTTACCGCGCGTCGGATCTGGTCCTCGTGCGGAATACCGGCGAGCAACCGCTGTGGGTTCGCGGAAGATCGTTGGAGAGCGGTGCCTTCCTGAGAATGCGCGAGCGGCAGCAGATCCTGGTCCCCGGTTGGAATCTTACTTGCGAAGACCTCATCTTCTTCCTGAACGTCAAGCTCACCGGCAAGAGTCCCGCGATTTTTCTCGCGAAGACCGAAGAAGGGTTAGCGAGCGAGCGGGCGAGAAGCCGTCAGAGCGAAGTGCGGATCCGCTTCGGACTGAAGGCGGAAATCGAGGCCCTGCGTCCGACCGAACTTTCGGTGGACGGTCGGGGCCGGCTCATTCCCGGTAAGCCCATCCACTGCCCGCACCACGAGCGGCTGACGGATCCGGCCGGCTTTTCTACCAGCATCGATGTCCTGCGCCGACGGCGGGCGGAAGCGGGCGGTCGATTCCGCTTGGAGCCGGACCAGCGTGATTTCCGCGTTTCTAACGACCCCTCGGTCCTGGAAAGCGGTGACCTTTTGCTGGCTCCGGGATTGGCACCCCGGGTAGTGCTGCGGGTCCGCTTCGACCTGGAACGGAGAACCGGCGACCTCTTCGTCCGCGAAGCCGAAGGTAGTGTGACCGCAGACGGTGTCCCGGTGAAATCCTCCGTGCCATTGCGGGAGGGCTCGATCATCCGCCTTTCCCGGACCCAAGCCCTGCGCTGCCGCTTCAGCGAAGGCATCATCGATGAAGAAAGGAACCTGATCGAGTCGATCCGGCTGCAAGACCTGATCCACGAGTTCGTTCCGGGGACGAGGGCCTTGGACAACGTCGGATTCGAGGCCGGGCGCGGCGAAATGCTGTGCATCATCGGGCCCAGCGGCAGCGGCAAGAGCACGCTGCTGTCAGTGCTGGCGGGCCAACTCGAACCCAGCCGCGGTCGGGTGCTGCTCAACGATGCCTCGCTCTACCAGAACCGTTTGGAACTGGTACGCTTCATCGCCTACATGCCGCAAGAAGAGGCGCTGAACCCGCAACTCACGGTGCGAGAGCACCTCCGGCACGCCACCGCCATGAGGAGACCCTCGGTGCCGTCGGAGGAAGTAGGACGCCGCGCCGACGGTATCCTCGCGGAGCTCGGGCTGCAGGCGATCGCCCGACGCCGGGTGGGTTCGCCTGGCGAGAAAACCCTCAGTGGCGGGGAGCGGAGCCGCTTGAATCTCGGGCTGGATCTTGGCAGCGGGGCCGAGGTTTTCCTGTTCGACGAGCCGATCTCGGGACTTTCGTCGAAGGACTCCGAGCACGTTGCCGAAACCCTCCGGTCACTGGCCCGGGACAAGATCGTCATCGCCTCACTGCACCGGCCGGGTGCCTCGGTGATGAGTCTTTTCGACAAGGTCCTTCTGCTCGACACCGGCGGCAGGGTCGCGTTCTTCGGCACCCCGGCGGGTATGATCAACTACTTCCGCGAAGTCGCCGCCGAGTTGGGAATCTCCCACCCATCGGTCGCGGCGGACATACCGCTCGGCGCGGATTTCGTGTTCGATGTGCTGGAGACCCCGCTCGCGCACATCGGTGGCGGCCAGAATCCCTCGGCCGCCCGCCGCTTCCCACCGAGTTTCTGGCAGGATCGCTTCGAGAGCGAGGCTCTGGTCGACTCGCTCGGCGATGCCGCTCCGCCTTCGCGGATCGAGCGCCTCGGCAACTCGCCGGTCCCTTCGGCGCACGGTCCGGCGGGGATCGGGGCGGGCATGAAGCGCGCATTTTCCGTTTTTGCCACCCAGTTCCAGCGGTCCTTGCTTTCGAAAGTCCGCAACCGGGGAACGCTCTACTCGACGTTGCTCGAAGCGCCGCTGCTCGCCGTGCTGATCGGGGTGACCCTCCGGTCATCTCCGGAAGGGGCTTACGAGTATCCGACCGCGCTTCACCTGCCGGCCTATCTCTTTCTTTCGGCGACCGTGGCGATGTTCCTCGGCCTGACCAACTCGGCCACCGATATCCTGCGCGACCGGCCGATCCTGAGGCGGGAACGCAACACCCGGCCGAGTCCCGGGCTTTATGTCGCGGCAAAGTTCTGCGCGCTGGGGCTGGTGGCCGCGGCCCAGTGCCTGGCCTACACCGCGATCGGTCATTCTCTGCTCGAGATCCGCGGTACCATACCCAGCCAGTGGCTGTGGATGACCCTCACCGCTTGTACCGGCACCGGGCTGGCCCTGCTGGTCTCGTCGCTCGTCAAAACCGAACGGGCCGCCCTGACCGCGGTGCCGCTGCTGCTGGTGCCCCAGATGCTGCTGGCCGGAGCGCTGGTGCCGTTCCGGGAAATGAACCGCGGACTCTTTGAAAACAGCGGGATCGAGCGGGAACGCGGCGGTAGTCCCTTCCCTTCCCGTTTCATGCCCCTGCGCCACGCCTATGAAGCGATGGTCGTGACCCAGGCGACCCGCAATCCTTACGAGATCGAACGGATCCGCATCCAACGCCGGGTCGATGCGATCAAAGAAATGCCCAATCCACTGGAACCGGCGGTCGAGGAAAGGCTCCAGTTGATGCTGGTAGCCTTGGTGAAACTCGGAGCGGCCGAAGCCACTTCGGCCGGCGATGCCAGTCACCTTGCCGAACGGATCACCACATTCGCCCGCGGCGGGACCCGGCTGCAGATCGAGTCGATCAAGGTCCAGAGCAAGGATCCAGCAGCGCGCCCCATCTCGGAATTCTTCGTTAACAACCGCATCGACCTGCTCATCCGCGAGGCGGAAACCTTCCGGGTCGATTATCGCAACGAGGACGAACCTCGGAACATTTTCCTCGGATTGAAGAAGCCGCTCGGCGGGGAATGGATCGAGACGCTCGACTACGACATCGCCGTGCTATTGCTCGTCATGCTGGCCTCCGGAGCCGCCACCTCGCTGGTCCTCGGCTTGCAAAACCGGCGGACCCGGTAAAGTGGGGAAGTGCCGGCGGTCAAGAGTCCGCGCCCCACGACAAAAAACTCCCGGCGGGGCGGGCCCGGCCGGGAGTTCTTGAGAGAACAAGACCCATCAGGCACGGATGCCGGCCAGCTCGAGGAATTTGTCGAGCGGCATGGCAACCTGAATCTGCGGCGAGGTCTGGGTGACGTGGATGCCCGAGGCATTGCCGGGAATCGCCCCGAACTGAAGCTCCAGCTTGCGAATCGGCTCGGGAATCTGGGTCTGAATTTCGCCCGACAGCAGGTCCTGGGTGATCTTCACCGCGAAGCCCTTGCCGTAAAGCACCTTGTAGAAGACGGACTCATCGACCTTGCCGGTCGCCGGAGCGGGCTGTGGAGCGGAGGCCTTGGCCGCGCGCGGCGCGATGGCCTTGCCACGCCCTTGGTCAGCCTCACCGGAAGCCGGGCAGGTGCCATAGGAAGACAGATACTTTCCGGACACCCAGAGCGGAGATGCTCCGGCGCGCCGGTAGCGCGGGGTGTCGGTGAGGGTCCACTTGCACTTCGACTTTTCGAGGTCGGCATAAACCGCGGCTTCCGATGCCATCAGGCCGTTGGCCTGGCGCAGTTCGAGAATCCGGGAAAGTGTTTCTGACGGGATCGTTTCCATGTGGGGGGGCAAGGCTGATAGAGCCGGAGCGGCCCTGCAAGAGGGATTTGACTGACTTTTTTCCCTGAAAATCAAGGGATCGCAATCGCCGCGGGATCATGTCCGGAATGCAGGGCGGAACGATGGGCCTGTTCCGGCACGTAGCGACGCCAGGACGTGTCCCCGGATTCGATCATCTTCTGGATATCGCGACCGGTGTAGCGCATCAGGCTCTCGTCGCCCGCCGGTACCGCGCGGATCCGCCCGGTTTCGAGGAAATGCCGGTAAAGGCTGCGGCAGTCTTCCGGCGGCTGAAAGGAGGAGGTGTCGACCATTTCACCGGTGTGGCGATTTTTCCACGGATAGACGTAAAGCGTTACCTGGTTCTTAAACAACCGCCCGAAGGATTCAAGCAGGCCTCCGGCGAGATTCTCGGACCACTTGGCTTTGAATAGCTCGTTGAGCAGTCCGATGCTCAGCACGATGCCCACCGGCCGCTCGGTCGAGCGGCTGAGGAAAGCGGCGATGCGATGGAACTCGGCATGGCGCGACACCAAGACCGTTTTTCCCAGAGCCTGCAGCGCGTCGCAGCGGTCGATGAAATCCACGGGGTCAACCGCGCTGCCGCGCAACAGGTTGGCCATGGTCATCTCGCAGAGTTCGATCGTGCTCGACTCTTCACCCGGCTCCAGCGTGGCCGAGAACACCGACCTCGCTTGATCCATCATCTGAAGGTGGAGCTTGCTGACCGGATCGAAACTGCCGCGGAGCAGGAGAATCGGTTTCTTGTAGAGCGCTTCAGCCGCCTGGACGACTTCGCCGTCGGGTAGGAACATCGCGGCTTCCGTCAGCCCGGCTTCGACCAGGGCCAACGAGCAAAGCCGGTTGTCGAAGAATCCGTAGCCGTGGCCGTGGAATTTCAGCATGTCGATTTCCACCCGGCCGGGGCGGAGGTTCTCCGTCAGGGATCCGACGAAGCGGGAAAGGTGGCCGCGATGACGGAAGGCTGCGTGGATCAGGTTCACCCCGGCCACGCCGAGTGCTTCCATCTGGTCGTGGTTGGCGGAATCGAGCAGGCGGACATGGATGAAGATATCGGAAGGCTCGTCTCCCGGCTTGAGTTGGAATCGCAGGCCCAGCCAGCCGTGGCACTCGCCCGTGTCCTGGTAGCCGCGGGCGCGGACGGTGTTGGAGAAGGAGAAGAAGGTGGACCTGTCCCCCCGCTTCGGGCCGAGTCGATCCAGCAGGATCGAGAACTCGTGGTCGAGCATCTGGCGCAGCCGCATCCGCGAGACGTAGCGGTCGCATTTGCCGTAGATCGCATCGCTCATCGTCATGTCGTAGGCCGAGATGGTCTTGGCCACCATGCCGGCCGACCCGGAAGCGCGGAAGAACCAGTTCGCCGTCTCCTGCCCCGCCCCGATCTCGGCGAAAGTCCCGTAGATCGCAGGGTCGAGATTCAGTTCCTGGGCCTTGTCGAAGGTGGAGGGCATGGCGGGAAAACTACGGGCTGTCAGATCCCGGCATCTCCACCCAGTCCTGGCCGGAGATGCCCTCGATGATCACCTGGTTGTCGGAAACGGCGTCGGGCGGAAACTTTAGTATGAGGAGCAGTTTGACGCTACCGTTCTCATCAGCCGGCCGGATTTTCTCGTCCAAGGGACTGGCGAAGGGAACATACCCGAAGAGCGAGGCGGAGCCATCGGGAGACTCGAGCCGATAGGAAACCCACTCCGCTTCATCCTTGAAATCAAAGTTGTAATACTGGACCCGGGACAACTCGACCCGGAACCACTTGCCCTCGACCGGCCGCTTATCGAGGAATTCCTGCCACGGCATTTCCGACCATCCAACCCAGCTTTCCCAGTCCACCTTGAAGTTTCCCTCCCGGCCGAGCACCACGATCTCCCGCATCTCGAAATCCCCGGTTCTGACCTTGACGGTGAAAAACTCGCCGGTCGCGTCATTGCCGGCCACACTGTCGCCTGCCACCTCGCGGAAGCCGGGCGCGATGTAGGTCTTGCCGGCGAGCCACCCGTCCAACTTGGGCGCGGTCTTTTCCGGATCCCGAACGTGCCGGAGCGCCTCTTCAGGTGTCGGGGCTTCGAGAAAAGACTTCACCACGGACTCGATCTCCAGAATCAGTCTCTTGGGGGCGAGTGCCGGAATCACATCGGCGTCTTGCGCCACGGGTCCGATCGGGAAGAGATCGACCGGCGGGGCCTTCGCTGGGTCGGGTGCCACCCACCAGGCGAAAAGTCCCAGCATGACCAGCGCCGGCACCGCGAGGCCGAGCAGGAACTTCAAATCACCGCCGGAATCGGGCGCGTCCTCTTTGTCCCAGCCCTCCTCGATTTCCTCCAGATCCTCGGATTCCTCTCCGGCGGCCGGGGTCAACAGCGGCGGCGTCTCGTCATCGGCCGCCGGCAACCTCAGCATGATCCGGCAAGCCGGGCAGACCACGCCCTTGCCGTCATGATCCCGCGGAACCCGGAACACGAAGCGGCAGCCGGGACAGACGAAGCTGTTCCAGCGCCTAGCAGGGGTTAGGGTTTCCGGCACGCCCTGAAAGTGGATGGCACCCTCGCGCGGTGCAAGAACGGAGCGAATCCCCCGCGCTTCCGCTCCCGTTCACTCGGGCGAGATTTCCAGCCGGCCCGGCCACGGGAGCTTCAGCGGCTCCTCACTGTCCCCGAGGTCGAAGCTATCGAGGACGTTCGTCCCGCTGCGGGCCGGCACGACCTGATCCCCGCCCGTCAGCAGTTGCTCGGTAAAGTAGGGATCTTCCCCCAACAGCACCGGATCCCTCGAACGGACCGGCGTGGTGTCGATGGGCGAAAGCTGCCCCAGCCCGATCGCCGCGGATCCGGCTTCAGCCCCGGCGGCACCGGAGTGGACATGGCAAAACGGCAGATTCTCGGTGCCCTTGCGGAAGAACTCGACCTGCGACGCCGGACGGGTCCGCGCGCGACCGGTCGAGGTATCCGCGACGGTTTCGTAGCAATAGGGAGTCGCCCGTTGTCCCGATACCCGGCAGACACTGCCCTCCACCACACTGTCGGGCTGGGGGATGCCCTTGCCGCCGAAATTCGCCGCGGCGGCATTCATCGCCTCCTCCCAGGCCGGGAGCGCGAGATCCTTGGAGAACGCACCTTCGTAAATCGACTTGCCCGGCTGGAGGAATCCGACCCAAACCCCGCAGGAAACCCGGCCGTTGTAACCGAGGAACCAGTTGTCGGAGAAATCGTGCGTGGTCCCGGTCTTTCCTGCCCCGATAAACGGCTTCTCGACCATCCGGTCCGCCAGGCCGGCGGCGCTCCCGCGGTCCATGCTGCCGCGCATCATGCTGTGCACCATGAAGGCCGTCGCCTCGTCGGTGCCCGTCAGCCGGGTAGGGGTCAGCCGGGTGTTACGCTGGTAGCGGACGTTTCCCTCGGCATCCTTGACCTCGTTGACAAAGGTCAGCAGCCGCGGCGAAGTCTGCCCGCCGCGGGCGAAGCCGGAGATGGCGCGCACCGCGTCCTTCAAGGAAGCCGACTCCCAGCCGACCGCCAGCCGGGGAAGCAACTCGGCGTCCTTCATCGGCAGCCCGAACTTCTCCGCCGTCGCCGCCACCTTGTCGAGGCCGGTCAGGCCGGCGAAACGCACCGACGCGGCGATCTTCGACGCCTCCAACGCCCGGCGCACCGTGATCTTGCCCTCGACCGGCGGCCGTGGCACTTCCATCCCCCACTCGCCCAGGACGCCTTCACGCCCGCCGATCATCACCGAGCGGTTGTCCATCCACTCGTCGTCCAACATCGTCGCCGCGGTGATCCCCTGCTCCAAGCCGGAGGCATAAAGAAAAGGCAGGAACGCGGTGCCGAGCGGGCGGCGGCCCAGCTCGATGACATCGTAGGGAGCATCCTCGTAATCGCGGCCACCGACATGGGCAATCACCTCGCCATTGCCATGATCGATCATCAATCCCGCCCCTTGGAGATACTCGGGAGCCTTGCCGGATGACTTGCGGTAGTCGGCCAGCTTCGGGTTGGCGTATCCCGGATGTTGCTCGGCCCGCTCAAGGCTCCGCTGCAAGGTGTATTCCATCGCATGCTGCACATCGGCATCGATCGACGTGCGAATTCTGAAGCCGCCGGCCGCCAGCGCGTCCTCACCCATCATCCGCCGGATCTCGTCGGCCACCCGCTCGTAAAGATGCGTCGTCCCGCGCTGGAGCGGCTGGGGATTGAGCTTCAGCGGCGTGCTCATGAGCGCCGCCGAGTGGGCGCGCGTCAGCGCATCCAGGTCGACCATGCGCCCCAGCACCAGGTTGCGCGAATTCTTGTTCCCGTTCGGATTGTTGATCGGCGAAAGATTGGTCGGATTCTTGATGCAGCCGATGATCGCCGCGCTCTCCAAGGCATCCAGGTCCTTCGGCTCCTTGCCGAAATACCCGAGCGAAGCCGAGCGGATCCCGTAGTAGCCGCTGCCGAAATAGATGCGGTTCAGATAGAATTCGAGAATCTGCGACTTCTCGTAGCGCTTCTCGATCCGCTGCGCGAGGAAGGCCTCGACCATCTTGCGCTCCATGCTGTCCTCGCCGCGCTTCTTTCTGTCGCCTTCCAGGTCATAGGCATTCCGCGCGAGCTGCTGGGTGATCGTGCTGGCTCCCTGGGTGGTCTCGCCCGCCTTCCAGTTCAGATAAGAAGCACGCGCCACGCCGATGTAGTCCACCCCGTCGTGGGTATTGAAGCGCTGGTCCTCGCCCGCTCGCAAGGCATCGATGAATATCGGCGGCACTTCGGAAATCGGGATCACGCTCCGGTTCTGCACGAACACGCGGCCGATTTCCTTGTCGTTTCGGTCGAGGATCAGGCTGGGGATTTCCAGATCATTGATCCGGTCGAGATCGTAAGTATAGGCGCGCTCCCGGTAGGGCCGGGTATATCGCTCCGCGGCCACGTAGCCGAGAAACAGAAAGGCGAGGCCCGTCAGCATCAGCCCCAGCCAGAAGCGTTTGCGCTTGTAGAATCGCCGCTTCTTCAGCTTGTTCCGCGTGTTTTTTTCGCTCGTCGCCATGCAGGAATCCGTTCGTGACAAGTCCCGGAACCCGTCCGGTGCCCCATCCGCATACCTGCCGGACGGGGAGGATGCAACTCCGGGCTTGGCGGATCGGCTGAGTGAAGGAATACGCTGCTCCGGCCCCCTGCCCTTTCCCGAATTCATGGCCTCTGCCCTCTACGACCCGGCGGACGGCTACTACGCCCGGCCCGCCGGTCAGGTCGGCCGCGGTGGCGACTTCTTCACCAGCGTCAGCACCGGCTCGCTCTTCGGTCGGCTCCTCGCCCGCCACATCGCGGCGTGGCACCGGGAAGCCGGCTCACCGGACCGCTGGCGGATCGTGGAATGCGGCGCAAACGACGGATCGCTCGCCGCTGACATCCTCGCGGCCCTCGGCTCCTCGCCCGGCCTCGAATACGCGATCATCGAGCCGCTCCCGCTGCTCGCCACCACCCAGCGCGAGCGCCTGCCCGTCGCCCGGATCCTAGCCTCGCCGGATGCCCTCGCCGCCGATCCCCTGCCGTCCTTCGTGCTCGGCAACGAGGTGATCGATGCGCTGCCCTTCCACCTCATCGAGTCCGATGGCTGCGCGTGGCACCTCCAAGGCGTGACCCTTTCCCCCGACGACCGCTTCATTTGGACCGACCTCGGCGAAGCCCCGCCGGAACTCGTCGCCGACATCCCGCTCCGCCCCGCCGGCTACCGGACCGAAGTCCGCGACAACGTGTCCACCTTCCTTGCCCCGCTCGCCGCCGGGATGATGGGCGGCCGGATGCTGTGGCTCGATTACGGGTTCGAGCGCGACGACTACTACCACGAATCTCGTACCACCGGCACCTTGCGCACCTTCTCCCGCCACCGCGCCGCGGAAGACCCGCTGGAGTCGCCGGGGGAAATCGACATCACCGCCCACGTCGATTTCACCGCGCTGTCCTCATCGCTCGTCCAAGCCGGCGGGACCGTGCTCCGCTTCGAACCCCAGGGCCGCTTCCTCACCGAAGTCGCCAGGCCTTGGCTGCTAGAACTCGAAGGCCGCACCGACGAGGCCACCCGGAAAGACCTCCGCGCCTTCCAGACCCTCACCCACCCTGGCCACCTCGGTTCGAAGTTCCACATCATCGAGGCCTCATTTTAGAAACCCCGGCCCTTGCGGCGACCTCGCTACCGGACTATTCCCCGCCCATGGACTTATCCGACTTTCGCAAGGAATACTCCGACCGCGGCCTGCACCGCGACGACCTGGCCGCCGACCCGATGGTCGAGTTCGAGAAGTGGTTCCACCAGGCGATCGAGCTCAA
Organism: Akkermansia sp.; assembly: GCA_043729195.1. GTDB lineage: Bacteria > Verrucomicrobiota > Verrucomicrobiia > Verrucomicrobiales > Akkermansiaceae > Haloferula. The sequence continues at coordinate 16,311 of JAYTLR010000131.1, read as the reverse complement.
GCTCCACGAGCCGAACGCGATGAGCCTCGCCACCGCCGACGCCGCCGGACGCCCCCTGCTGCGGACCGTCCTCTTGAAATACTTTGACACCTCCGGCTTCGTCTTCTTCACCAACTACGAAAGCCGCAAGGCCCGGCACATCGCGGAGAATCCCCACGTCTCGCTGCTCTTCCCGTGGATCGTCCTGGAACGCCAGGTCATCGTGAAAGGCCGCGCCGAGAAAATCTCCGCCGCGGAGTCGCTGAAATACTTCATCTCCCGCCCCCGCGAGTCCCAGCTCGGCGCCTGGGTCTCCAGCCAGAGTTCGGTGATTTCCTCCCGCAAGCTGCTCCTCCAGAAGCTCTCGGAAATCCGCGAGAAATTCAGCCACGGCGAGATCCCCCTGCCCTCGTTCTGGGGCGGCTTTCGCGTCGTCCCGGAAAGCATCGAATTCTGGCAAGGCAGCTCCGCCAGGCTCCACGACCGCTTCCACTACGAACGCGAGGGCGACGGCTGGAGCATCTCGAGGCTGTCGCCGTGAGGCCGACGGACACCAAGAACAAGAGGGGCGCGGGCGGCTCGCCCGCAGCACCGCGGCTTCAGGGAAGATGACTTGCCGCGAGCCTCCATTGTCTTTCCCGCCGAAACCGCCTTCAATTCTCCAGTCAGTCCGTGATATCCTCCCGATTCCAGGAATGCCCCTCCCCATGAACCTCCACATCCCCACCCTCATCGCCCGCAAACGCGAAGGCGAAACACTCGATCCCGCGGAAATCCGCAAGCTGATCGAAGGCTACACCGCCGGCGAGGTCCCGGACTACCAGATGTCCGCCTTCGCGATGGCCGTCTTTTTCCAAGGCATGGACGCCGTCGAAACCGCCGCGCTGACCAAGGCGATGCTCGAAAGCGGCGACGTCTTTCACCACCGCACCGGCCACCCGACGGTCGTCGACAAGCACTCCACCGGCGGCATCGGCGACAAGGTCTCGCTGATCCTCGCCCCGCTGGTCGCTTGCACAGGCGTGTGGGTCCCCATGGTCTCCGGCCGCGGCCTCGGAATCACCGGCGGCACCCTCGACAAACTCGAATCGATCCCCGGCTTCAAGGTCGGCATCACCATCCCCGAGGCGCAGGATTTGTTAGAGAAAATCGGCGTCGTGATGATGGGCCAAACCGACCGCTTCTGCCCCGCCGACAAGAAACTCTACGCCCTGCGCGATGTCACCGGCACCGTGCCTTCGATCCCCCTGATCACCGCATCCATCATGTCGAAGAAGCTGGCCGAGTCGCTCGACCAGCTCGTGCTCGACGTGAAGTTCGGCAGCGGCGCCTTCATGAAGACGGAGGCCGATGCCCGCGTGCTCGCCGACTCGATGATCGCCGTCGGCAAGGAGATGGGCGTCGAGGTCCACGCCGTGCTCAACCCGATGAGCGAGCCGCTCGGCCGCGCCGTCGGCAACGCTCTCGAAGTGATCGAGTCCCTCGAGTGCCTTGAAGGCCGCGGCCCGGCCGATCTCCACAAGCTGGTGCTCGACCTCGCGGAGAAAATCAGCCCGGTCCCACGCAAGGAGCTGGAGCGCCTGTTAGACGACGGCAGTGCCCGCCGGAAGTTCGACGAGATCGTCGCGGCCCACGGCGGAGATCCCGCCGACCTGCCGAAGCTCGGGCAAATCCACCACGCCCCGGTGATCCGCGATTTCCCCGCGCCGTGCAGCGGGACCGTCGTGCAAGTCGACGCCGGCCTCGTCGGCCAGGCAGCCCTCCAACTCGGCGCCGGCCGCGCGCGGGCGACCGACGGCGTCGACCACGCCGTCGGCTTCGACCACCTTGTGAAATGCGGCGAGCACGTCCACCAGGGCCAGCCGCTCTGCCGCGTCCACGCCCGCACCGCCGTCGATTTCGAGATCGCGGAGGCGCTGCTGGAGAAGGCCATCCGCATCGAGCCATGACCGCGTGATCATCCGCATCGCGTACGCGCTTCGGTTCTTGAATGCCGGGATGGGAACAACGAAAGGGACGAAATTGACGAAATCTCGGAGGCCTTGGAGAAAGGGTATGCTGTCCCGCGTCACGACTTGTGACCCGTAGCTGGCGCGTCTCGCGCCAGTCCGTGCGCGGAGGCGTCTCGCCTCCTGCCTCCAAGTGCCCGGGCGAGACGCCCGGACAACGGACTGGCGCGGGACGCGCCAGCCACTTTCCTATCCGGACCTCTCGCAGCACCGGATGCGCATCGGTAGATCACAACACCACGGCACTGCCGCCCGACCCCGGCGGGGGCCTCCGGCCACGGCGCTCCCGCGCCTCCCGCCTTCGCACTAGGGCGCTCCGCGCCCCGGCTCCTGATCTGCGGCCAAACGCAAGCCCAGGTCGCCCCACGAGCCGGGGACGCCCCCGAGGCGGAACGCGGCGCGGCAGTCCTGCGCCCGGCCGCTCCAGGAGCCGCCGCGCACCGCGCGAAGGGCGCTTTCTTCTAGCGGCCCCACCGGGTCGGACTGCGGCTTACCCGTGTAGTCGCGCGGACCATCGCGGCACCACTCCCAGACATTGCCATGCATGTCGTACAGCCCCCACATGTTCGGCAGCTTCTGTCCAACCGGGCGCGTGCTGCCGCCACTGTTTTTCCCATACCACGCATACTCCTCGAGCTGCTCCACGTCGTCACCGAAACAATATCGGCTCCGGCTTCCCGCCCGGCAGGCATACTCCCACTCCGCATCCGTGGGGAGCCTGCCGCCCGCCCACTCGCAAAAGGCCTGCGCATCGTGCCAAGACACTCCCACCACCGGTCGCTGGGGAAAGTTGAAGCGGCTGTCATTCCAAAGCTGCGGTGGCTTGGCCTTTGGGTTCGCCTCCAGGAAGCGCTGGTATTCGGCATTGGTGACCGGATACTTGCCGAGTCGGAATGGCCGCGTGATCCGGACCCGATGAACCGGCCTTTCGTTGTCATCGCCGTCGTTCGAGCCCATCTCGAACTCCCCGGCCGGAATGCTGATGAAGGCGATGCCGGTTCGGAGATCCACCCATTCGTCAAACGGAGTTCCCCTTACGACCAAGGCCGGGCTTCCCACCGCCACCCCGGCACGTTGCAGGATCTCGCGCGCCAGGGCCGCCAACTCGGTGTCCGTCGAGCGCGCCAGCTCCCTGCAGAGCGCCGTGAGATCTTCGTGCTGCGTCTGCCGCAGCCGGCGGAGAATGTCCAACTGCCGCTGAGGCGCAGCCGTGCGCAAGGCTTCGATGAACGGCTCGACCACCGCAAAGCGGGACTCGTCCAAGCATTGATCCACAAAGGACGCTTCCTTGTCCACCGCATCCGTTTTTAGCAAGGCGGCGAAGAACTTGAGGGCGAAGTCCCGCGACCCGAGCGCCACCGCCACCAGGATCACCTCCCGCCACCAGCTCCGGCCCACTTCCTTGACCAGTTCGTCCACCTTGCCCTCGCGTGCCGCGTGGAGACCGGCCAGGTATTCCTGGAAACTCAGGTGGAGGAAGCCGCACTGGCCCGCGCTCCACATCGCCAGCACGCCGTTCTCATCCCGCATCCGCCGGATGAAGGCCTCCCCGTCCCGACCCAGCCCCGCGCCCGGTGAAAGCTCGGCCAGCGCGTGCGCGGCCTCGTTCCCGAGTTCCTCCACCGTCAGCGTGATCCGCTCATCCTCGCCATGTAGGCTCCACGCAACGCGGGCCAGCACGCTTTCCGCTGCCGTCGCGTCGTAAGCCGCCACGCCTTGGGCCAGCCGCGCTTCCTTCCTCCAATGCTCCAGCAGCACCTGGACGCAGCGGGCATATAGATCGGCCCTCCGCTGGGGCAGATTGTGATCCTGATGGTGGACCAAACAGAGGATCGTCAGCATCAGCGGATTCGCCGGCAGTTCGCGCAGGCGGCCGATGCGGTAGGCGGGTTCCTCCAGCATGGTCACCAGGGACTTCACCTCTTCCTCCGCTTCCGCCTGCTTCGCCGGGTCGTCACCATGCAGACGCCCATAAACGGTGCGATACCAACAGGCCACGAACTCCGTCACCTGCTCCGTGTCCAGCGGCCGGACATGGAACTCGCAAAACGCGGGCCCCAGATCCACGTCGCCTTGGTAGCCCTGATACCGGCTTGTCACCAGAAAATGGTCCCGCGGCCGGTCCGCCATTGCCTGCCGGATCCACCCGCAGACCTTGACACGTGCGATCTCGCTGACCACTTCATCCAGCCCGTCGAAGATCCACAGCACCGCTTCCCGCGCCAGCAGGTCGGGACCGGGTTGAGCAAGCCCCGCCGCCTGGGTCGGCGCGGCCACTCCCTCCGTGATGAACGCGGCCAAGCCTTGGCCCAAATGCTGCGGCGTGACATTCCGGAGGCGCAGGAACACCGGCACGGTCCCGGCGGGAAGACCGAGCGACTTGGGCAAATCCGCATCCGTGAGCACCCGCCAGCAGAACTGCCGCGCACCGGTCGTCTTGCCTGCTCCCGGATCTCCCAGCAGCAACACCCCCCGGTCACCGTCACGGCTCGCCCGTTTGAAGACATCGCAAAGGCGGACATCGATATCGAAGTGATCGCTTTGCCGGATAAGCTCTTCATCGTAGTGGCCGGCCGCCTCTTTCCGCAGGCTGCGGGTGATCGCGACGTTGAGCGGTATGTAGGCTTGTGCGATGGGCAGCTCGATCTTGACGCCGTGCCCGAGGCCGATGAGCGGGAGTTTCGAGACCGACTCCAGCAACCGCTCGCGATACGCCACGATGGCGGGTGACTCGGCCGGCGCTCCGGTCTGCGCGACCGGCAAGGCGGGCTTCTTGATCACCGCCTGCGGCGCGCCGAGTTCCTTCGGCAGGCTGAACGGATACTTGCCACCGGCATGGGAATCCGCGTCCTCGATCCAAGCGTTCCGCCGGTCGCTCCAGCGGCGGAGGAAGATGACGCCACGGCCGGATTCAAAGTCGACCCTGACGAAATTGTAAGCGTTCGTGTAGCGCGGATCAGTGGCGGTGCGGCTCTCCCAACCAGCTCCTGCGGGGATCACCGCGCATTGCCCGGAAAGCCCGTGGCCCAGATTGAAGTTCGGGACGTGCTCGTGCCCGTGCAGGATGAAATGGCACTCGCGCTTCAGCCGTTCTTCGATGCGGTTGCAGTCGAAATGAGCCAACCAGGTAAACGGATGGTGCAGCACCGCAAGCCGCAGGTCCGCGCCTTCGATGGCCGCCAGAGCCTCGTGCAATTGCGGCTCGCCCAGCGTGAGGAAGCCGTAGTCATTGACCCTGCCGTTCGCATCTTTGTTCCGTCCGCACATCCAGGAGGAGTTCAGGCAAACAATGCCGACCGTCTGGTTCCCGATGAAACCGGACCACGTGTTCGCATAGGCCGCCGGCTTCTGCCCGGTGTAGCCGCTGACAAAGCGGGTGAACTCCTCGAAGGGCTCCAGCGCACGGTTTCGCCGCATCTCGTCCGTCAGCCACTTCTGGACGTCTTCTTCCTTCGTGAACGGCGATTTCAGCGCTTCCGGCAGCATCTCGTCCACATGCTCGCGGCTCAGGTCGTGGTTGCCTGGCACGATGAAGAGCTTGTCCGGTGTCAGTCCGAGAATTTCCAGCACCGGCTCGAACAACTCCCGGCGCGCACTCTCGAATTCCTCCGCCTTACCGTAGTAGGCAACGTCCCCGCTGAAGACGACGAAATCCACCTCGGCCAGCATGGGATCGATGCTGGCGCGCTGACGGAGGTCGGCGAGCAAGGCATCGCGCACCACGCTTCGGTTGAAATCCCGGCCCTGCTGGTGCCAGTCGGAGAGGTGAAGCCAGGTGAGTCCGTTCATGGAAAGCGGAGGATGATCTTCGGGGGTGCGGGGGGCGGTTTCGGCTTTTCTTTTCCCCGGTGCCTTGGTCGCAAGCGCCGCTTTGCGGTCAGCCGCAGCGGGAGGCGAGGCTGGAGCATGGACCGTGAGCACGGCATCCCCGGCAATGTTGATCTGATGGCCCACACGCTGCTTGGTCTGATTGAAGACGGAAGTCGCCGCTGCCTGCGGCGGAACAGCCGGCGGCGAAGCGGGCTGGCGGACGTGCTGCCAAAGCTCTTCGAGGGCATGGCGGAGTTCCGCCTCCGTGAGTCCCTTCGCCTGGCGGCTGGTGCGGTCGTACTGCTCGTGATGCGGCAGGCACAGCCAGGCGAGGTTCTCTTCGGCATTGTTCGCGGAGTTCCGGTCCACATGCGCGATCTGGCCGGACTTCTCGCCATCGTCACGGTTCAAGTGCCAGCATAGGCAGCAACGTCGGCGACAGGCGACCAGCACCCGGGTTTCGACGGCTTTGGGGATGGGCTTGAAGGGCGTGCTCATGATTCGTCGGAAGTGTCTTCGCTACGCCGGCTCGCTCCGCTCGCCGGTCCGGCGGGGGCCTCCGGCCACGGCGCTCCCGCGCCTCCCGCCTGCCGGGATGGCGCTCCGCGCCACGGCTCCTGACCTGCGGCCAAACGCAAGCCCAGGCCGCCCCAGCGGCAGCAGGGGTCGAGCCTGCTGCGGAACGCGGCGCGGCAGAGCCGCGCCTGGTCGCCACAGCAGCCGCCGCGCACCACGCGCCCGGCGCCATCCGTCGGGCCCAGGGGATCATTCACTGGCTGATCCGCATAAGCCCTCAGCCCGTCCAAACACCACTGAAAGACGTTCCCGTGCATATCGAAAAGGCCCCAAGCATTCGGGACCTTTTCCCCAACCGGGTGGGTCTCAGACTTGCTGTTCTCTCGGAACCATCCGAGCCGCATCAGCGCCGGATCCTTGCCGTCTGGCTTCGTACAAGACGAGCCGTCGTTGAAAGCACCGGCCGTCCCAGCCCGGCATGCATACTCCCACTCCGCCTCGGTCGGGAGCCGGAAGGTTAAACCCTCCGGCAAGCTGCCATCGGCACGGGCCCGTTCGGTCACCCGAGCGCAGAACTCCATAGCCTGATGCCAATCCACGCACGCCACCGGCCGACGGTCACCCTTGAAGTGGCTGGGATTCTCCCCCATCACCGCCTGATACTCGGCTAGGGTCACCGGATAGCGTCCGATCCAGAAGGGTTGGGTAATGCGAACCCGGTGCTGCGTCTCATCGTCACCGCGACCAATCTCGCTAGCCGGCGACCCCATCAGGAATTCGCCCGGTGGAAGAGCTACCATTTGCAAGCCAAAGGCCGCTTCAATGAGCTCGATGGCCGCATCGGGAAAATCCGCCTTCGCTCCGTGCAGATCCAGGCTTACCTGGCCCTTCAATTTCTTCCCGTCCTGAAGAAAGCGGAACGCCACGCGGGTCAACTCCAAGCCCGCCACATCGAAATCCGGCTCATGGTGCAGGATCGCGTGAGCGAACAGGAATTCCTGGATGGTGGCATGGGCGAACTGGAACTCGCGGTCCTTGTTCCGGTTCAAAAGCGAGCGAGCCTCGAGCTTGAAGCGCGGGATCTCCCGCAGCCCCTCAAGCCCAGCCAACTCCTCGCTACTGATTTTCCGCAGGCCACTCCGCGTAAGCTGCAGCGCCAGCAGGACCGCCACCCGCCAGCTCTCTTCCAAGGTCATCCCGAGCGGCTTCTCCGCATCCCGCATCAGCCACTGGTCCACGAGACGATGGTAAACGGCATAGCTGTTCCCGAAGTCCACTCCCGGCCGATCGTCGCGCCCGACGAAATCATCGATCCGAGAGAGCAACAGCGGCCGCAAGCGGAGTGACTCCATCGACTTGGCCGCCTTCCTGGCCTCCGCCAGCTTCGGATCCTCCTCTCCGGAAAAGGCCCGGATGATGCGGGCCAAAAGCCGGGGCTTGTAACGGCGGACCAAGTAATCCTCCACTTGGCCGTCGTTGAAGAGCGAGATGTATTTGAGCGGACACTCGTGGTTCCCGATGACGAAGTGGCCCGGCAAGGTGGTCAGGTGCGGTGAGTTCTCGGGGAAATACTGCGAGCGGCAGGTAAGGACCACGCGGTGAAATCCGGCAAGTTTCGGAAGCAGTTCGAGCAAGCGTCCCTGGGCACCCTCGCCATGATCGTGGGCGGCGGGATCTTCATCCAAAGAATCCAGCAGCAGGAGCGTGCGCCCCGGATTCCGCACCCGGGCGAGGCGATCCAAGGTATCGGGGCCGAGCTTCATAAGCACGCAGTCAAAGCCGTCGTCCGGGGGCTGGGACTGCCTCCGGCAGGCAAGCATCAGCAGGAGCGAAGTCTTGCCCATTCCGGCATCGCCAAGGATGAAGAGACAGCGCTGCCCGCCCTCGGCAAGCCCCGGTCGCCCGATGAAATCGCTTACAACTTGGAAGGCGGGCTGCCGGGAGACGATCAGGCTGGGGCTGTTCATCTCGTCGGGCGGATTGAAGTCCTGGAGATTCGGCGTCACGTAGCAGCGCTCCAGATCCCGCAGGCATTGGCCGAACTCGCTCTCGATGGCATCAATTCCCGATCTGCCTTCCCTGGCTGCGGCCGGACCATGATGGTGGATGTTCACATCCCTCACCGCGTTGATTTGGTGGCCGACCGTCTGATCCTTCTGATCGATGTTTCCCGGGGGTCTCGATTCCATGGTTGAGCGATTGGATTCCGCCGCGTGGTTTGACATTCGCAGGTGGCCCGCGCCAGACTCAAGCAGAAGATGTTGGGAGTTCTGGAAAAGACATGCCGCATCCCCGCCCCGCCCATGACCCGCAAGCTCGCCTCCATCCAGACGGTCGTCGCCATCGAGCCGATCGCCAACGCCGATGCCATCGAGCTGGCGCACATCCAGGGCTGGCAGTGCGTGGTGAAGAAGGGCGAGTTCCAGCCCGGCGAGTCCGGCGTGTTCTTCGAGATCGATGCCATCCCGCCCGACGACCCGCGCTACCAGTTCCTCTGGCGCGCCAAGGACGGCACCGTGCCACCCCAGCCCGCGAATTTCCGGCTGCGCACCATCCGCCTCCGCGGCGTGCTCTCGCAAGGCCTGCTGATGCCGCTCGACCGCTTTCCCGAGCTACCCGCCGATCTCCCCACCAGCACCGATCTCACCGAGACGCTCTCCGTAGCCAAATGGGAGCCGCAGATCCCGCTCAACGACGAGGTCGACGGCCCCTTCCTCCCCGGCGTGCCGAAGACCGACGAGATCCGCGTTCAAAGCGCGCCCGAAGTCCTCGCCGAACTCGCGGGCCGGCCTTACGTCATCACCGTGAAATACGACGGCACCTCGGCGACCTACGGCATCCATCGCCACACCCGCGCCTTCACCGTCTGCGGCCGGAACTGGAGCATCAAGCGCGGCACCAATGCCTACTGGCACGCGGCGGAAAAGTATCGGCTCGAAGAGGTGCTCGCCCGGCATCCGCAGAAGGTGATCCAAGCCGAACTGGTCGGCCCCGGGATCCAGAAAAACCGCCTCGCCCTCCGCGGCGTCCAGCTCGCCGTCTTCAATGTCTATGACCAGGAAGAGCGCCGCTTTCTCTCGCACGACGAAGCCGCGGCCTTCCTCGCGTCCGTCGGCGTCCCGATGGTCGAAGTGTTAGAGCGCGGCGATGCCTTCTCCCACGACCAGGCATCGCTCCTCGCCCTCGCCGAAGGCTTTTACACCGGCACCCAAAACGATCGCGAAGGCATCGTCATCCGCCCGCAAACGGAAAGCATCAGCACCGCCCTCGGCGGCCGGCTATCGTTCAAAGCGATCAGCAACCGCTTCCTGCTGAAGGGCGGCGAATAGACCTAAAAACCGAGTTGAGAGTCGATGGTTGATTGTTGATAGTTCAGAATGAGAAGCTTGTTCCGCATCCTTGGCACGCCCGGAGAATGAGGTGGATCCGCGACGCAAAGTCCCCTGGATTAACTATCAACCATCCACTCTCAACGTCCCCTCTAGGATAAACCCGGCGAGGGCCGCGATCCATCCGAGCCTCCGATCACCGTACATGGCGATCCGCAACGGGTGGTTGCCCGACCCGCAGAAACGCGGTAGGGATCGACCGTCCGAATCCCCCTCACCTCCTCATGAACAAACCCCTCTTCCTTTCCCTGCTCGTCGGCTTGTCCTGCCTTCAAGCGGCGTCCTCCGAACCCTTGTTCAAGCAAAAGGGAACCGATCCCTCGTTCGAGCAGATCGTGAAAAGCGGCAAGCTGCCGAAAGGGGGGAATTCGAAGACCGGCGTGACCGGATCGACGATCAGCGTGGACAACCGGCGCGTCGAAATCACACCCAATGCGAAGCGCCCGATCACCCGGGAGATCAAACTCCACACGCTGGGGAACAGCGCGATTCCGCGGCAGGATTTCGAGAACTGGTCGCGCTGGTATCAGGAAGACGGGAACACCCAGGTCTTCCGCTTGTTCAAGGGCGAGGAGAACGTCCACAACGCCCGCGCCAACGCGGCGCGGACCGAGGCCTTCAGCGAGCTGAACTGGAAGGAAGGCGATTGGCACCAGTGGAGTGGGACCTACACCCTCATCAAGCCGCACGGCGCGGCGATCTTCCAGGCGAAGAACGACGTCAACGACTGGTCCGTCCAGCTCAACATGAACTCGAAAGGTGACGTCATGCTCAACCACCGGCGCGGCGGGGACCAGGTGATCGCCAAGGACATGGTGGGAAAGCCCTTCCACATCCTGATGCGGGACAACGGCAAGGACTACGAGGTCCATCTCGACGGCAAGGAGGTCGGCAAAGGTTCTTATCCGCGGCCCGCCGGAAAGACCAACTTCCGCTGGGGCATGTATCTCGGGAAGAACGCCGTAACCCAAGACGCCATGATCTTCGTCTCCGGCGCCACCGTGGATGGCAAGGAGAAGAAGTAAGCCCCGGGACCGGACTTGTCCTTGCCGCCGGGAATGGCTTGCAAAGGCAAGCCGCGCGACGGGTAGTAGGAAGCATGAAAACCTTCGCAATCCTCCTTTCAAGCCTCACCCTTGCGACACCGCTCGTCGCGGACACCGGCTGGCCGAACTGGCGCGGCCCGTCCGGTCACGGCGTGGCGGAGACCGGCAAGACCCCGGCGACGTTTGGACCGGAGAAAAACGTCGCCTGGAAGGTGAAACTCCCCGGCCGCGGCGGCTCGACGCCGATGGTCCTCGGCGACCTCATTGTCGTGACTGCGGAGATCGACGGGAAGGACGGCGTGCTCGCCGTGGACAAAGCGGGCAAGGAGAAGTGGCGCGCCACCGTCGGCACCGTGAGCGCCTTCCAGCACGCCAGCGCCGGCAGCGGATGCAATCCCTCGCCGCTCACCGATGGCAAACGGATCTTCGTTTACTACAAGTCCGGCAACCTCGCCGCGCTCGACCTCAGCGGCAAAGTGATCTGGAGCAAGAACCTCCAGCAGGACTACGCCAAGGACGGCCTGAAGTGGGACCTCGGCACCTCGCCGGTCCTCGCCGGCGGGCATCTGGTGGTCGCGATGATGCACAACAAGAACCCCTCTTTCCTCCTGGCCTTCGACCCCGCCACCGGCAAGGAAGTCTGGAAAACCCCGCGCGACTACAAGGCCCCGGCCGAAGCCAACGACGCTTACACGACGCCCTTCGTCGCGGAGATCGGTGGCGTTGAAACCATCGTCACCTGGGGCGGCGACCACTTGAGCGGCCACGACGCGAAAAACGGCAAACTCCTCTGGGACCACGGCGACTTCAATCCCCGCCAGCAAACGAACTGGCGCGTCATCGCCTCCGCCGCCGCGACGAAAGGCATCTCGCTCGTCCCCTTCGGCCGCGGCAACCACGTCGCCGGCGTGAAGATGGGCGGCAGCGGCGACACCACCAAAACCCATCGCCTGTGGACCCTCGAAAAGCGCGGCTCCGACTGCGCCACCCCGGCCGCGCAGGACGGGAAATTCTACCTGCTCCAGGACACCGGCCCCGCCCGCGGCGCGGTGAGCTGCCTCGACGCGGAGACCGGCAAGGTCCTCTGGGAAACCATCCTGCCGAAAGGACCGGCGATCTACTACGCTTCCCCGATGATCGCCGGCGATCTGCTCTACTGCGGCCGCTCCGACGGCACGATCTTCAGCGGCCGCATCACCGCAAACGGCCTAACAGACGTCACCGTCAACGAGCTGGCCGAACCGCTTGTAGCAACACCCGTCGCCGTCGGCGATTCCCTGCTGGTGCGGACCCACGAGCATCTCTGGTGCTTCCGCTGAAAATGGATTTGTTAGAACGAACCGCGGAAGAACGACTTGAAGGTAAACGACAACAGTCGAAGCCATGAAGACCCCGGTGACCGGCATCGCTCCGTGAGCAGGCGGACCCTCGCCATCGGAATCCTGCTGCTGGGCCTCGCCATCGGTTTTGCCTGGTCGATGGGATCTTTCTGGCTCCGAAGAAGTGAAACCATTCCCGCCGGGAAAGCATCTCCGGAAGCTACCACCTCCGACGCCACGCTCGTCCAACAGCTTCTGGGAGAGAACCTCGATCATCGCACCTTCGCCTTCGCCACCATCGCCGAAGCCTGCTCCGGCAAAAAGGTCATCCCCCTCGCCGCCAAGGAGAGTCACACCCGCGTCCAAGCCGCCATCGAGTCCGCCCTGGCCCGCGCCATCGAAACGCTCAACGCGCCCGACTCCCCCGTCCGATCCCTTCGCCGCATCAACGAAGCCTCGCGCTTCTTCGAGGATGCCCTCCACGAAAGCCTCAACGCCGAGCCCGACCTCTCCTGCGACGTCCCGCCCAACCGCCGCGGCGAGGCCCAGCGCAGTGGCTATCCCGACCTCCGCATCGTCCACGAACCGAGCGGAGAGATTTTCTACCTCGATCCCAAGCTCGTCGAGGACGGCTCCTGGAACAGCACCCTGAGAACCTTCTACTTCGAGCCGAAGGACGAGACGCTCAAGATCACCGACGATGCCGTCCATCTCCTCGCCGGGATCAGCCACGACGGCAAGGACGGCGCATGGACCTTCACCGGATTCAAGCTGATCGACCTATCGACCCTCAAGGTTCGCCTGAAGGCGGAGTTCCAGGCGTCGAACAAGGACCTCTATCCCGACTGAGCGCCCGGTTCGTCAGGCGCTTCGAAATCTCGCGCCGCGCCCACCAGGCAAGCCCGCCCCCGAGCAGCCAGAAAGCCGGCCATGCGAGTCCAATATTTCTCATGCCGCTGATCTCCGCCGGAATCCACACGACCAACGAAAAGCCGGAAAGAAGCACGACAGTATCGAGCATCATCACCACCTGTTCGCCTGCGGATACCGCCGGATCTGGTCCGCCACCGCCCGGATACTCGTAGCGCTCACGAATTACCCCTTCGACCCACTTCGCACCCGCGGCCATCGCGACGAATATGCCGGCAACGGCGAGCATCCCGAAGAGGCGGATGATCAAGACAAGCACTGACTCCTCGGCGAACAACACCACCAAGACGAAGACCAGCACCCCCGCCAACAAAACGGCCGCGATGAGAACGAACAGCGTCCCCACCACGGCCAGAAACCCCATGGCCAGCCGCGCCCCGATCGCCGGCCGTCCCTGGGACGACACGGGACCGGGTTGCGGGTCTTCAGCCATGTTCGGGACCGGCGCTCACTTCAGCACCGCGGCATGGAACTCATGCCAGTCGTCGAGATTGTTCAGGTTGATCGCATCCTTCGCGGCGGATGCGTCGTCGGGCAGACCGTCGGCCGCGAGGATCCCCTGGCGGGTCGCGTCGGCGTGGAGGTAGCCGGTGATCGCCGCGTTGATCGTGGCGATCGAGTCCGCGTCGAGCTTGGCACCCGGCTGGGCCTTCACCCAGGCTTCGAACTGCGGGTAGGTCGGGCGCTCGGCCGTGATGTAGGCGATCACCGCGTCACGATCCAAGCCGAGGGCGTCGATGACCATCTGGTCATAGCCTTGGCCGGCGCCCGGATAGCCGTCAGCCAACGCGCCGCGGGCTTCGAGCGAGACCTTGAGCCAGAGGCGCGGCAGATGAAGGACGCCAAGCGGACCGGCCGTGCCGGAGCTGATAAGGGGTACGATTTTCATAACGCCGCCAGAAAAGCCGCGAATGCCAATCCCGTCAACCGGTGGCTTTCCCCGGGGCTTCCCGACGCCTTCTTCTTGCAAGTCCCCGGCCTCACCGGCGTATGCTCCACCCCATGCGTATCCCCGCCTTGCTCGCCCTGCTATCGGTCCCGCTCCTTGCGGCGGATCGGCCCAATATCCTCTTCCTGTTCTCCGACGACCACGCGCTGAACGCCATTTCGGCCTACGGCGGCCCGCTCAAGGACGTCGCACCGACCCCGAACCTCGACCGCATCGCGAAGGAAGGCGCCATCTTCACCCGCTCCTACTGCGCGAACTCGATCTGCGGCCCCTCCCGCGCCTGCATCATGACCGGCAAGCACAGCCATGTGAACGGCTTCCCCGACAACGATTTTTCCCGTTTCGACGGCACCCAGACCACCTTCCCGAAGCTTCTGCAAAAAGCCGGCTACCAGACCTCGATCATCGGCAAGTGGCACCTCGTCAGCCAACCCACCGGCTTCGACCACTGGGAAATCCTCCCCGGACAAGGCAACTACTACAACCCCGAGTTCATCACCGCCGCGGGTCCCCAAAAGGAACAGGGCTACTGCACCGACCTCATCACCGACAAGGCCCTCGCCTGGCTCGAGACCGGCCGCGACAAGTCGAAACCGTTCGTCCTGATGTGCCAGCACAAGGCGCCCCACCGCAACTGGGCCCCGGCTCCCCGCCACTTGGGGCTTTTCAAAGACGTCACCCTCCCCGAACCGAAGTCCCTCTTCGATGACTACGCCGGCCGCAGCGCCACGCTGAAAGCGCAGCAGATGACCATCGCCAAGGACTTCCACTGGGGCCACGACATGAAGTTCAATGGCAAGACGGAGTTCCCCGAGCACTTTCTCGGCGGCATTCCGAACGGCGAATACGCCCGCATGACCGATGAACAGAAGAAGGCATGGGACGCCGCCTATGACCCCGAAAACGAGGCGTTCATCTCCGCCATGAAGGCCTCCCCGCTGTCCGCCGACGACGTCACCCGTTGGAAATACCAGCGCTACCTCAAGGACTATCTCCGCACCATCCGCGCCGTGGACGAGAACGTCGGCCGCATGCTCGACTACCTCGAAAAGAGCGGCCTCGCGAAGAACACGCTGGTCATCTACTCCTCCGACCAGGGCTTCTACCTCGGCGAGCACGGCTGGTATGACAAGCGATGGATGTTCGAGGAAAGCCTCGCCATGCCCTTCATCGCCCGCTGGCCCGGCGTCGTGAAGCCCGGCACCCGCAACGCCACCCTGATCCAGAACATCGACTACGCCCCGACCTTCCTCGAAATCGCCGGCGTGCCGATCCCGGCCACGGTTCAGGGCAAGAGCCTCGTTCCCGTGCTCAAGGGCGAGACTCCGGCCGACTGGCGCAAGGCGATCTACTACTTCTATAGTGGCGAGAACACCCACAACGTCGCCGCCCACGACGGTGTCCGGACGGATCGCTACAAGCTGATGTTCTTCGCGAAGACCAAGGAGTGGAATCTCTTCGACCTCGAGAAGGACCCGCAGGAAATGAAGTCCGTCCACAACGACCCCGCCTATGCCCCGGTCCTCGCCGAGATGAAGAAGACCTACGACGAGAAGCGCGCCGAATACCGGATGAACCCCGGCACCGTCCCCGCCAACCGCAATCCCGAGGACTGGTGGAAGCAACGTCACCAGCAGAAGAAGCCGCTCGCCAAGAAAGGCGGCCACGAACTTGTGTTCATCGGCGATTCCATCACCCAGGGCTGGGAAGGACACGGCAAGCCGGTCTGGGACCAATACTACGGCAACCGCAAGGCGCTCAACCTCGGCTACTCCGGCGACCGCACCGAGCACGTCCTCTGGCGCCTGATGAACGGCGAGTTGGAGAACGTCGATCCCAAGCTCTTTGTGGTGATGATCGGCACCAACAACACCGGCCAACGGCAGGACCCGCCGGAACAGACCGCCGCCGGCATCCAGCTCATCCTCGAGCTGCTCCAAGACCGCAAGCCCGACGCGAAGATCCTCCTCCTCTCCATCTTCCCCCGCGCCGAAAAGCCCGACCACAAGCTCCGCCAACTCAACGACGCCATCAACCAGCGGATCAAGACCTTCGCGGACGGCGACAAGATCCAGTGGCTCGATGTCAGCAACACCTTCCTCGCCGCCGACGGCACGCTACCCAAGGAAACCATGCCCGACTTCCTCCACCCCGAGGCCGCCGGCTACGCTCTCTGGGCGAAGGCCATGGAATCCAAGATCGCCGCGCTCACCGGCACGCCGGAAGTCCGTTAGCAGAGCAGTTGAGAGTCGATGGTGGATGGTGGATGGTGGATAGCCAAAACCCAGCGGCATCCCGCGTCTCCTGCCTCCTGCCTCCTGCCTCCTGCCTCCTGCCTCCTGCCTCCTGCCTCCTGCCTCCTGC
>JAYTLR010000130.1:0-3099 GCA_043729195.1 Akkermansia sp. | reverse complement strand
TGGCCTCGGGCTGGGTGGCGCTGGAGCGGAGCACCGCCGTCCACCGCGACCCGGCCAATGCGGGCCGCCGGTTCATCCCGCTCCTGCTGGGCGACTGTGATCTCCCGGATACGCTCCGGCGCTGCAAATATGTGAACGCTGGCACGGCATCATGCTTGCAGGAAACGGCCTCACTCAACTAGACTGATAAAAGATTCATGGCATTTCAAAGTGACACGCCGTTCGCCGGGTTTCTCTGCGGCACCGCCCGTTCGGCGGTGTTGGCGGAATCTGCTCCCGCCGTGAACTTCCTTCTCGAAGAGCGTCTTCCTGTTCCGCGCGAACAAACCTTTCTGACTGAGAAACCCGGCCCTGCTCCGGCAGGATGGGACGTTCTCTCGTGGTGGGACACATTCGGAAATCACTACGGCGATAGAGTCGCCCGGCCTCTGCGCCGCGCTCTTGAAATATCCACGTTCGCTGCCGAGAACAGCGACAACCACCTGGCCATCGAATCCCATCAAGACGTGGTGCGGCTTGAGTCACTCAAGGCATTGCATCAGCGCTTTCCGGGCGACTTCGATTCCCCGGCGGACCTTGCTGTGGAACTCCGCAATCTTGTTCGTTCGCGGCAACCCGGCCAAGCCGACACCTTCAGCGAATACCAGAGCAGCCGATTAGACTCATGGGTGAATGAGTTAAACCAACGGCGCGACGCACGCCCTGCCTTCGCAGCACCGTTCGATGAAGTAGAGCAGTTGCTCGCGGCTCCCGACTGGGCAATGCAGTTGCGAAACGTTCTCGGCCTTACCCATTTCGCAGGTTCAGCCGCCAAACCGCTCCCGGTCGTTCTGTGCCGCTACAATCTCTCCCGTGTCGAGCGTGCGGCGCGGAAAGCCAAAGTCGCAGCATGGGCGGCCATTCCGACTGTGCTTGAAGCCGGTGGAGCCTCCGGCCCCGGCGCAGCCTTCTTCCCATTCCCGAAAGCCGCCGCTGGCAGCAACCCATTTGGATTCGGCGTTACCGTCAGCCTCGCTGCGGACGGTGGCTTGGACTTCAAATCGGAACTCCTGCACTTCCGCCTCGATTACACCTTGGACGACTTCGCCATGGTTGGCGAAATCACCGACGAGGTCACAGACGCCCAGCTCGCGACTGCCCGGCAGCGACACTTCGATTTGCTGGAGCAGGACTTGCGGTATCGTTCTGACGTGCCGTAACCATGAACGAAGCTCTCCAACGCTGGCGCGAGGATTTTGCGCGTGAACCCGACACAGCCTTCGACCGGCTCGTGCGCGGAGTCGTTCCCTTGGGCGGGGCCAGCCAGCTCTCGTTCGGCGAAATCCTCGATGCTCTCTTCGAGCCTGGCGATGCCGCCCTCGACACCGCTGCGGCGGTCTGGCTGGCAAAGCGCATCCTCGGTCCCGTGCCGGAGAATACTTCACTGCACCGCTGGGTTTCCGTCCTTGAGGAATACTTCCGCGGCATCGCGGCAATGGAACTTCCGCAGACGGGCGAGATTCTTCGTCGCCAGCACAAACGCCTCCGCCTTTGGCTGCATGGCTTCTACGAAGGACCGGACCGCGACCCGGAAGGCGCTTACCTCCTCGCGCTCGCCCGCGCGCAGGACGACCAGCGATTCTCACCGCTTTGGCGGCGTCTCATCCTCGGCGAGGAACTGGCCGGGCGACCGTATCTCGGCATCGGCATCCTCGGCTTCCGCAAAAAGCCGGAGCAAGCCAGTCGAGAATCTTCGGGCGTCCCCGAGGGACTGCTTCAGGCATTGGTGGAACTCGCGGACAAATCGGGAACCGGACAGAACAAATGGAAGCAAACCATGTGCAGCCTGTTTGCCACTTACCGGCGGAACGAGAGCTACTGGGTCGAACACCTTGCACCTCTGCTGCCGCACCATCAGGAGCAATCAAATGCTCGCGACTGGCTCACGGCTTTGCTGCGGGGAATACCCAACTGGCGACCGCCGACAGCGGAGACTCATGTTCCCGTGCGAAGAGCGCGACCAGTCCCAGTTCCAGTTTCGCGGGACTGGGCTCAACGTGTCCGGCAAGACCCGAACCTCTGCGACACGCCCGAGTTTTCAGCGTTCCTCGACCAACATCGCGCCTACGTCGAAACGACCGGCGACCCGGAATACATCAACAAGACCTTCAACAATCTCTCCACCTCCATCGTCCGTGCCGACAACAGGCGGGCGGAATTGGCTGTGTCATTGATGGACGAAGCCTTGGAGTGGGCACCGCGGAATCCGCACAACTGGACCTCCTACGCGATCGCGCTCTGCGCCGCGCACCGCGAAGGCGACGCCATCAATGCCCTTTGGGAAGCGCGGCATCACTTTGCGTGGGATCCGATTATCAGAAGCGAACTTGCTCGCATTTTGCGCAAAAGCGGAGATTTGAAGGCCTGCGAAGGAGTGCTCCGAGAAGCAGTTGGTCACTTTCCAAGCGATGTTGTTTGTCAAACCGAGTTGGCGGATTTGCTAATTGATCTGGACGAGGTGGATCAAGCTGAATGCTTGTTTCGCAAGGTATTGGAATTCGATGCAACTGACCGAGTTGCGAGAGGGGGACTGGCTCGCGCTTTGTCTATCCGTAGCGCCAGAAACCGCGACTTTGAATTGCGAGACGAAGCCAAACACATTTTGCAAGAGCTGGCTGATGAGGGAGATCATGACGCGAGAACTCGCTTGCGGGTATTTAATGACCAGTGGGAACGAGCGACAACGGATCCGACCATTACGTTTAGACGAGAGACGGAAGGCCGACAGCCGCAGGCACGCTATTCACAGCATGGCCGCTCGATAGCGGAGATGAGCATCGCCGAGCGACTGGGACGGGCGATGATCACTCTCTGCCAAGCCGAACGCGCCGAAGATGCGACGCTGAGGTCATCGCTTTGCGCCCATGCGACCGCACTGCTCGAAGTGCCCGAAGACCAAATCGACGATGACCTGCTTGCCGCCTTCGTGGAAACCCGCGGCCTCGTCCTGCTCGCGAGCGGCGATGCGCAAAGGGCGCTGGCCTATTTCGAAGAGCAAATCCGCCACTACGGGCGCGGCGGCTGGATCGGCATTCAACTCGGCGACCAGCGTGCTCGCAT